>JAGHSK010000033.1 GCA_018065895.1 Candidatus Cacconaster equi | reverse complement strand
CCATAATATCCACCGGCTTTGCTGCCGCCGTCCCTGAGCTTACCTACATACGGCTGCTTCATAGTTGACTCCTGCCAAGGTGTGCCGTCCATAAGAGTAAGATAGAATGTTCCTTCTACGCGGCTTTCGTCACCGTGAGGGAATTCATTAAGATAGCGCTCATCGCTTGTCCAGTCTGCCCATCCGCCTTCACCATGGTCTTCAGGACGGATAGCTCTGTTCACGTAACCGCCTGTTCCATTGGTTGAACTTGCATAGAACGCAAAAATGAATTCAGGATTGATAAGCCTGTTGTCATAGAGCCAAAGATTGAAGAACGTCGGCTCGAGAGAATATTCGCCGGATTCGATAACCTTGGCCGCAGCATCTCTGGCTGAGGCATAGTATTCTGTTTTGTTCAGAGGGTGGCCTGCCATTGTCAGATATACCTGTGACAGCAAAGCTGATGCAGTAATCTTTGAAGGCTTGCTTGCGTCTGCCTGTGAATCGGGAAGGATCTTTTCAGCCTCTACAAGGTCATTTACAATCTGAGTGTAGATATCCGCTACTTCTGATTCCTTTTCAGTGGCGGCTTTCTCCTGATTGTCAACGAGAAGAAGAGGAACCTTTCCGAACCATCTTACAAGGTTGAAATAATTGAAAGCGCGAAGGAACAGGGCTTCTCCTTTGATAGGGAGCAGCTTCTCCTCGGCGATTTTTGTGTTTTCACCGATGATTCGAATCATGGTGTTGCATGAACTGATGCTTGAATAATATGAATTCCACAATTCGGAAGTCAGCTCATCAGGGTTTCCGACGCTGTTGATGTTGGCCTGTTCGAAGCCTTTCCATCTTACGACGGAAGTGAAAACGTCCTCTGCACCTGCTCCGGCCACATAAGGAACGTCAGATCCATAAAGTATTACGAGCGGATCGTATGCACCTGTCATAAAGCTGTTGAAGTCGGATACGGTTCCAAAGAACTTGTCAGCGGTAGGCTGACCGGTAAGATCTTCTTTCAGCGTGCAGGATACAGTCGCAAATGCCAGCAATGCAGGCAAGATATATTTAATTGTCTTTTTCATCGCTCATCATTTTTAGAAAGTAATATCAAGACCGGCGATAATGCTCTTTGCAGAAGGATAGATACCCCTATCTACGCCTGCTGCAACAGCATCGCTTCCCATACTGGCCTCGGGGTCGAAACCCTGATAATTGGTAATGGTCCAGAGGTTGCTGCCGCTAACATATATTCTCAGGAGGGAAATTTTAGCCTTTTCCATCCATTTTGAAGGGAAAGTATAACCGAGAGTCACGTTCTTCAGACGAAGGTAGTCGCCTTTCTCAACCCAGCGTGAAGAGTTGGTCAACTCTGTGCCTGAGAAAGCGGGGATTTCTGTCTGATGTGAAGGAGTCCAGTGATCTCTGATGACGGGGCTGGTTGAGCAAGCGTCAGAAGAGTTTCCTTCCATCCTTACACGGTTCTGGTTGTAGATGTAATTGCCTGTGACACCCTGGAAGAAAATATTGAGGTCAAGACCTTTGTATTTGAAGGTGTTGTTGATACCGAAGTTCCATACAGGCTGTGCATTGCCTATTACATCAATATCATCTTTGTCGATTACACCGTCCATGTTGCGATCGACATATTTTGCATCACCAGGCTTTGCACCATAAATAGCGGCATTCGATGCCTCTTCAGTTTTCCACACACCGGCATATTCATAGCCGATGAATGTTCCCATAGGCTGTCCTACCATCTGTACGAATGAACCGACGAGGCCGGGATAATCAGCGTTGCTGGAATAAACGATTGTATCGGAAAGTCCATCAAGAGCAAGAATCCTGTTCCGGTTGTAGTTGGCTGACCAGTTGATTTCCCAGTTGAAGTCCCTCGTTGAGACGGGGCTGCCGCCAAGTGAGAGTTCAAAACCGCGGTTTGAAACGGAGCCGACGTTTGTAAGGATGGATTCCACACCGAGAGCGCTGGGCACTTTCTGCCACATCAGCAGGTCTCTGGTGGTCTTGTCATAGTATTCGGCGGCAAATGTGATCCTGCCATTGAGGAAGCCGCTTTCTACACCAACATTCCATTCTGTTGTCCTCTCCCATTTCAGATTTTCATTGCCGAGCTGTGAGATTGTAAGGGTAGGATTGTTGTTGGCATCAAGTCCGGGATAGAACTTGAGATGTGAAGAGTATGCAGGCACTGCGGCATTGCCGACTGTACCGTAACTTGCACGGAGTTTCAACTCTGAAAGCACTCTCCTGGCATCTTCCATGAACTTCTCGTTTGCGATATTCCAACCTGCAGAGAATGCGGTGAAATGATCCCACTTGTGTCCGTCAGCAAGCTGGCTTGCACCATCGAAACGTACTGAAGCAGAAAGCATATACCTGCTGTCATAAGAGTAGTTTGCACGTACCATGAATGACTGCAGTGTTGTAGCGGAATATTCAACCCAAGGTTTCTGGAGAATGGTGCCGAAATGAACGCCATTATATCCCATTCCTACGGGGATGCCTTTTGAAGAAGCGGACGTTGAGTTGTACTGGTCTCGGATTAACTCATATACACCGGTTGCCTGAACGAGATGCTTGCCGAATGTCTTGTCGAATGAAAGGATGGTCGTACTCTGGAGAGTGGAATATCTGCTTTCTGTTTTTGAACCGCTGATATCCTCTGCAGGTCCATGGTTGGCCACCTGGTTGTCGAAATAGCCGGCAACACCGCTGTTGGTCTTATATGATATGAGAGAAGACAGCTTGAGATAGTCAGTGAACTTGTACTCGCCTGTTACAGAAGCATTGAACGTAGCGTGAGTAGATTCATTAACGTATTCAAGGGCATAGGCAAGAGGGTTGTACAGAGAGTTGGGGCCCACACCTCCACCGGGAAGGGTATAATTGCCTTCTGCATCATAAACATCCTTTGTGGGAGACCACTGAAGGGCTGAAATCAACGCAGTTTCAGGATCACCGCTATGATTTTTGTCGTATGACGTGTAGAAATTTGCATTGATGCTGAACTTTGGAGTTGCCTGTATCTTGAAGTTTCCGCGGAGTGAATAAAGGTTGAAATCAGAATTCTTGATAATACCCTGCTTGCTGACGATATTACCGGTAAGATAATAGGACACAAGCTTGTTGCTACCGCTCAGGCTGACATTGTGGGTATGGGAAATTGCATTTCTGAAAATCTGGTTCTGCCAGTTGGTGCCCACGCCCATTTTTGCGATTTCCTCTTCTGTGAAGTAAGGAGTCAGACCATTCTCTATCTGTGAAGCATTTGAAAGAGTTGCATATTCTTTCGCTTCAAGGGTGGGAAGAGTACGTCTTACTGTGTCGAATGAAACAAATCCATTATATGGAAGATGGAATTTGTCCTTGTCACCGTTCTTTGTGGTTACAAGGATAACGCCAATCGAACCTTTGGCTCCGTAAACGGAAAGGGCTGCGGCATCCTTGAGGACTTCCATTGATTCGATCTGATTAGGGTTAAGGCTGCCAAGGTTGCCATCCTGCACACCATCAATGATGATAAGAGGGTCATTGCCATAAGTGAGGGAATTGGCACCGCGGATACGTATTGAAACACCGCCTGCAGGATTACCGTTCTGATTCTGAAC
>JAGHSK010000010.1 GCA_018065895.1 Candidatus Cacconaster equi | reverse complement strand
GCCGTTACTTGGTTTCGGCTACCGATCTGCCACAAAAAAGGGCTTATGCGTGGCAAAAATGGGTTTTCCCGGGCTTTCTGCCACAAATTTGCCTTGTTTCGTGGCAAACACTCACATGTTTCCTCTTTCTGCCACAAAAGGCTAGCATTCTGTGGCAATTTGCCATTCCGGCTCACTCACAGACAGGCAGCAATCGGGATTCACGGTTTCGCAGAGCTGATGCCGTCAGAGACAGTCGGGAATTACTCCCAATCGATACGGGAGGCGGGGATTGAGGATGTTATGGTGTCGATCTGCGAGAGAGGGATACGCAGGGTGATGCGGCAGGTGAGGTCGAACTCCTGCCGGAGCGGAGATAAACCGTGATCCTTGAGAAATTTCATCACGTCATTCATCTGGAGATACCCGAATTCGAAAGAGACGTTTTCAGCCGCCACCTTTTCGACAACGGAACAACTTGCCAGAGCATCGGCGGTGGCACTCTTGTAGGCCTTGATAAGCCCGGGAATTCCAAGTTTTGTGCCTCCGAAATATCTTACCACAACAACAAGAACGTCAGACAGCTCATTCGACAGCAACTGCCCGAGGATGGGCCTGCCGGCGGAAGAGGAAGGCTCCCCGTCGTCATTCGCCCGCCATATCTCCCCGTCCTTGCCTATACGGTAGGCATAGCAGTGGTGCCGCGCGTCAAAGTAATCCTTTTTGATGCCTTCCAGAATACTCTTGACCTGATCAACACTTTCGACAGGGAAAGCGAAAGCGAGAAAGCGGCTGCCCAGGTCACGATAGGAGCCTTCACCGGGGGAGGAAATGGACTTGTATGTATCTTCTGCAGAGGTCATAATTCAATCCAATTGATGTCGCGGTCCCTGCGCCACCAGGTCATCTGTTTTTTTGCATAATGGCGGGAATTGCGTTTTATCAGACGCACCGCCTCGTCAATGTCGTACTTCCCTTCGAAATAGTCAAACAACTCCTTGTATCCTACGGTATTGAGAGCGGGAAGACGGCGCAGCTCGAACAGCCCCCGCGCCTCATTCTCCAATCCCTGACGCATCATTTCATCAACGCGCCTGTCAATTCTCTCATAAAGCTCCTCCCTGGGACGGATGAGGCCCGTTTTCTCTATTTCGAAAAAGCGTTTTTTTCTGGGGTTGGTCTTGAATGAAGAGAACTTTCTGCCGGTGGAGAGAGTGACCTCCAGAGCACGGATAACACGCTGTGCGTTGGCTATGTCGACGGTTTCATATGATGCCGGGTCGAGTATCTTCAACTCCTGGCGGAGAGATTCGATCCCTTCAGTCCTTAGCCTGTCGTTCAATG
Organism: Candidatus Cacconaster equi; assembly: GCA_018065895.1. Lineage (GTDB taxonomy): Bacteria > Bacteroidota > Bacteroidia > Bacteroidales > UBA932 > Cacconaster > Cacconaster equi. The sequence continues at coordinate 6,039 of JAGHSK010000010.1, read as the reverse complement.
AATCACGAAGTTCCTGATCGGCCGGTGGAAAGTCATCCAGACCATTACACAGGGCGTCAATGTAGAGTCCTGAGCCTCCGGCCATCACGAGCACCTCGTGGGATTTGAAAAGTTCTTCGAGAAGTTGGAGCGCCTCAAGTTCATACAGACCTGCGGTATAATTTTCGTGGATGCTGTGGGTCCCTATGAAATAGTGCCTGACCGCGGAAAGCTGTTCTGCTGACGGCTTGGCAGTCCCTATTGACATCTCCTTGAATATCTGCCGGGAATCACAGGAAATTACCGGAGAATCATACTCGCGGGCAAGATTGACGGCGTAGTCGCTTTTGCCCACGGCGGTCGGCCCGAGTATGATTTTCAGAAGTGGCATACGTCACTCCTCACCATATATTTCCTCGCCTTCTTCTCCTTCGAAAAGGGAATCTTCGTCCTGCTCCTCGTCATCGAGGTCATCGTCCTTCTCGTCCTCGTCGTCGAAGTCATCATCATCATCAACGGACTCTCTCATTGCCCGTTTTCTGGCATGAACAGGCTCTTCCTCGATTTCGACAATCTTTTCGAACTGCGTCAGAACAGGGCCGGCTTCAAAGACAAGGATAGGGTAACTTGTCTTTATGCTTGCAGGAACCTCTCCCTCAATAGATATTGTCAGATATCTTCCTGAATGGGTGTCGAAAATATAGTGGAGCACGTTCTGCCCGCGTGCGATGAGGTCTGCAAAGGTGACACTGTCCATCGACCCGTCGCCCATATCGAACAGCCCATATTCACCTGCGATCGAACCATCCTGGCCGTACCCCTCGAAAATCACCATCTGATCAGGAGAGAACCCCAGATCGTTCAGGATGTAGTTGCTGAACCTGAAGAGGTTCATTTCTTCGTTCACTTCGTAAACCCTTACAAATTTCTTGCTTTCAGGAGTTGTAACTTTGAATTGTAAAATCATTGTTTTACTGTCAATTGCCCAATTCGGAGAGGAACTTTATGCGCACCAGACGAACCTCTTCTTCGGAGTAGTCTCCTCCCAGTTCCTTCAATGCGTCGGATACGGAATCGCTTGCCGCCTCCTCCTTGAAATAATCATATATGTCAAGCAATTTGTCTTCGTCAATTGCCTGTTTTATGTAATAATCGATGTTGAGTCTGGTCCCGGAATTGACGATGGATTCAATCTCCTCAAGCAATTCCTCGAAATCCATATCCTTGTTCCTGGCTATGTCCTCAAATGGCAGACGCCGGTCGATGCTCTGGATGATATAGACTTTGTTCGCCGATTTGTTCGGGATGGACCGCAGGATGAAATCGTCGGGACGCACAATTTCGTTTTCCTCCACGTATCTGGCGATAAGTTCTACGAACGGCTTCCCGAATTTGTGCGACTTGCCTTCGCCAACCTCTTGACAGTTCTTGAGTTCGTCGAGGGTGACAGGATAGAGGATGGACATATCTTCGAGGGAAGGGTCGGAGAAGATCACCCACGACGGTATGCCGAGTTTCTTCGCCATATCCTTCCTTACATCTTTCAGGATAGCGAGCAACTGCGGATCGCCTCCGCCGGAAGGAACTGAATGTTTCGACATCCCGGGAGCAGTTTCGTCATCGTCGTCATCCTCGCCGTCAACGAATTCACGGTCTTCGGTAAGCATAAGCTCGTGAGGGTTCTCGTAGAATGCCTGACCTTCCGGAGTCACGGAGATGAGTCCGTAACGCTCAATGTCCTTGTCGAGAAGGTGCAGAATCAGTCCCTGCCTGATGACAGCCGACCAGAATTTCACCCCTTTGTCCTTTCCGAAGCCGAAAAGCTCCAGACGGTGGTGGTTATAGGACTTGATTATGGAATTCGTCACACCGGTCAGGATGTTGGCAAGATATTCCGCCTTGAAGGATTCCTGAAGGGAGTTGATAAGTTCGATTATCGTGCACATCGCCTCCTGTCCGTCGAACCTCTTCTTGGGGTGACGGCAGTTGTCGCAGCATCCGCAGTTGGCTTGATTGTAATCCTCTCCGAAGTAGTTGAGGAGGATCTTTCTCCGGCATTGGTTCGATTCCGCATAGGACACTGTCTCCATAAGGAGCTGTTTCCCGATTTCCTGCTCGGATACGGGCTTGCCCTGCATGAATTTTTCCAGACGCTGTATATCCTTATAGCTGTAGAAAGCGATGCATTGTCCCTCCTTTCCGTCGCGTCCCGCACGTCCTGTTTCCTGATAATAGCCTTCCAGGCTCTTAGGAATGTCGTAATGGATTACAAAGCGTACGTCCGGCTTGTCGATGCCCATTCCGAAGGCGATGGTGGCGACTATCACGTCAATCTCCTCCATCAGGAAGGCATCCTGATTGTGTGACCTTGTGGCCGCATCCATTCCCGCGTGGTACGGCAGGGCTTTTATGCCATTGACATTGAGCAGTTCCGCAATCTCTTCCACTTTCTTCCTGCTCAGACAGTATATGATTCCGCTCTTTCCCGGATTCTCCTTGATGAATCTGATGATGTCGTGCTTCGGGTTGGATTTGTCGCGGATCTCGTAATAGAGGTTCGGACGGTTGAACGACGACTTGAACACCTTCGCATCGAGCATTCCGAGGTTTTTCTGTATGTCGGACTGCACCTTAGGGGTGGCGGTTGCCGTAAGGGCAATGATCGGAGCTTCGCCTATTTCCTTGATGATTGTACGGATCTTCCGGTATTCCGGACGGAAATCGTGTCCCCATTCCGATATGCAATGGGCTTCGTCAATTGCGTAGAAAGATATCTTTATCTGCTTGAGCAGCTGTATGTTCTCCTCTTTTGTCAGAGATTCCGGCGCCACGTACAGAAGCTTCGTCACGCCCGACAGCAGGTCGTCCTTCACCTCCTGCATCTGTACCCTGTTCAGTGATGAGTTGAGGAAGTGAGCAATACCCTCCTTGTTCTGAATGAATCCGCGTATTGCGTCAACCTGGTTCTTCATCAGCGCTATCAGAGGCGATATCACGATTGCCGTCCCCTCCAGACATAATGCAGGAAGCTGGTAGCACAGCGATTTTCCACCGCCTGTCGGCATCAGGACAAATGCGTCGCCCCCGCCAATCAGGTGAGTTATTATCCCTTCCTGATTGCCTTTGAAGGCGTCGAATCCGAAAAACTCCTTCAGTTTCTTATGCAGGTCTTCTGAACTGACTTTCATTGTCCCAGATGTACTATATCTCCCAAACGGGTCGGCGCATATTCCACGATTGCCCGGGATTGAACTATTTCAAAACGAATTCTAAATTAATCAAAAAAATTGACATAGGCTTAAATTTAGGATATTTTTTATCTGAAAGATTATTACCTTTGTGCCGCCGATTTGCGTATCGGCTTATGCAAAAAGAGTTTATATTTTTCTATGGCATACGAAAGAACTGAATCCAATCGTCGTCTTAGCCCGGCGCAGAGATATTTTCTGAATTTTGTCCAAAGTGAGTCCTCTGGTGGCGTCATGCTGCTTATCTGCACTGTTATTGCGTTGATATTCGCTAACGTTCCGGCACTCCAGGATGTTTTGAGCTTTTGGGAGATTGAGGGAGGAATCAATTTCGGGTCGTTCTCTCTGCAGATGTCGCTTCTTGAATGGGTCAACGATGCCCTGATGGCCATTTTCTTCTTCACCGTGGGCTTGGAGATCAAGCGTGAGATGACTGTGGGGCAGCTCTCTTCTGTAAAGAAGGCGACTCTTCCGGTTATCGCCGCGCTCGGCGGAATGATATTCCCGGCATTGATCTACACTCTTTTCAATGCCAACGATCCGATAACTTCAAGCGGCTGGGGAATACCTATGGCTACGGATATCGCTTTTGCCATCGGCATAATTTCGCTTCTTGGCAATCGGGTGCCCATCGGCGCAAAAGTGCTTCTGACAGCGCTTGCGATTGCCGATGACCTGGGTTCAATCATAGTTCTGGCCGTATTCTATCCTACACACGCGCTGAATTTCGCCGCACTCGGCATCGCTCTGGCAATCTTTGCCCTTTTGCTGTTGTGCAACAAACTTGGAGTGTGCAAGGGATACCTATATATTATCTGCGGCATCGTGATGTGGTATTTCGTGCTTCGCTCCGGAGTGCACGCCACAATCGCCGGTGTTCTGCTCGCTATTGCAGTGCCTATGCGCAGCCGCGTGAAGCAGGCTTCTTTCATCGACCGCAGCCAAACACTGCTTGATGAGTTCAAGGAGCTTGCGGAAGGGGGTGAGCATGCAAATGACAGCCAGCAGACCATCATTCATGCCATGAGTGAGAATATGGATTCCATGGAACCGCTTCTTCATAAGTTTGAAACGAATCTCCAGCCTATAGTCAATTTCTTCATCATGCCTGTTTTCGCGTTGGCGAATGCTGCCGTGGTATTTGATTCAAGTGCCTTTGCAGGCGGAATCCCGACTGTGGCCCTTGGAATTTTCTTCGGTCTGGTTTGCGGAAAGCCTCTGGGAATTTTCCTTTTCAGCTGGATTGCGGTAAAATTGAAACTTGCTGATTTGCCTGAAAACACCAAGTGGAAGCAGATTTTTGCCATGGGTATTCTTGGCGGCATAGGGTTCACGATGTCAATTTTTGTCGACAACCTCGCTTTCACCGACATAATCACTATCAATACCGGAAAGGTATCCATCCTGATTGCATCCCTGACCGCTTCCATACTTGGCTTGATTGTGATGAGAATGGTAACCAAAGAGAAATAATCTATCAAATAATAATTGAAATGAAAAAAATCTTATCAGTTGCAGTAATCTGCGTTTTGGGTGCAATGACTTTCGCTTCTTGCTCCCATATGACTTCCAATGAGAAACAGCCTGCGGGCATTACCAAGAGTGATGTTGACTCTGTAAGCTACATGCTGGGATATTCATTCGGCATGCAGTTGAGCCAGAATGACTTCGGCGCTCTTAACATCGATGCTATCGGTGAGGGTATGAAGGACGCTGTTGCCAAGAAGGAAGTTTCTCAGCAGGATTTCTATAATGTCGTAAACGGATTCCTCGAGAAGAAGATGAAGATTGTTTCTGAGGCCAATGTCAAAGAGGCTGATGAGTTCTTCGAGAAGAACATCAAGGCTGAAGGTGTTGATTCTACCGAGACAGGTCTTCAGTACAAGGTTGTTCGTCAGGGTAACGGCGTTTTCCCTACATCAGTAAAGGATACTGTTGAGGTTAATTACGAGGGTACCACTCTTGACGGTAAGGTTTTCGACTCATCTTATGAGGCCGGCGAGACTGTCAAATTCCCTCTTTCCGGCGTTATCAAGGGTTGGGGTGAAGGTCTCCAGCTTATTGACGAGGGTGGTGAGATCACTCTTTGGATCCCATCTGATCTGGCTTATGGCGAAAGAGGTGCCGGCGCCATGATCGGTCCTAACAAGGCTCTCAAATTCAAGGTTGAGCTTATCAAGGTGATGCCTTACGTTGAAACTGAGGAAACCGAGTCTGAAAAGTAATTTTTCTCTTCAAATATCAGGAGCGGCCCTTCCCGGGGCCGCTTTTTTTTGCACTGCGGAGAATACTTTGCGGGATGCTTCGCTTATGGATCAGTCGCGGGCAGGCTGCGTTCACTTCTCACCTGCCTGCTCTTTGCTTCATAATGACTGTTGCCGATTCCGGGCATATCGCCAGTGTGAAGGAGAACTATGAATCGGAGGCACATCTGAATGGCAGGACCCTAGCCACCCGCGGCTGATAGCGGGCGGACCAGCCGGAAGGCTGGTGGGATTGAGCGAAGCGAAAGGCCCTGACATCAGAGTGTGCAGACGAATAGTTCTCCCGCAAAGTATTCTCCGCAGTGCTGGCGAACTGCCGTGTCGCGATTCCTGTCCACAGTTGCCATCGGCATACGACTCGTCGGGTAAACTGCAATTCAAGTTCCGGAACCGCCTCGCTGGAGGCCTCTCCGGTCATTTCGCCGTTACTTGGTTTCGGCTACCGATCTGCCACAAAAAAGGGCTTATGCGTGGCAAAAATGGGTTTTCCCGGGCTTTCTGCCACAAATTTGCCTTGTTTCGTGGCAAACACTCACATGTTTCCTCTT
>JAGHSK010000052.1 GCA_018065895.1 Candidatus Cacconaster equi | reverse complement strand
CAGTGTTTTACGGAAGGACCCACAGGGATTCATTGTTGCGGAAATGAACATTCCAGATATTGAAGCAGTGCCAGTAAGCAAGCAATATTACGACAAGCTGACAGGTCTTCTAGGGTAGCACGCACATTTGCACCTTATGCAAACATTTACATAAGGTGCAGTATGGCGTGCTACCCCTTTGGGCATGAAAATACTCATGCTATCATCTGTCCCAAGTGTCCCATTCGGCTCATTGTCCCACCTGTCCTGTCTGTCCTGCCGGGACAACTGTCCCAATTATTCTACCAAAATGAACTTCCACTTCACCTAATAGCCCGCATAGAGCTTGCATAATAGCATGCAAATATACTAATCGATTGATTATCAATATACAGAAGTGCTCCCGTCCCGGGCACCAAAGGTCAATTTTCGAAGATTGACAAAATCATCAAAGGTTTGATATCAAGCAGCCGCTTGTATCAAGCCTTTTTTAATATACCGGAGTTAAAAGCCCGCTACAATACCGGACTGTCTCCGCTTGCGAAGATTCCTCTCCGCTAATCATTCGTTTTATTGTTTACAGTCTGAATTCGTAATGATTTTCGTATTTCTCGCGTGCCGTTACCCAAAGGGCTCTGTGCGCGATGTCATAAGTGCTGTTGTGCGCGGTGAACCACATTCCGTCTTCAGAGTTGTACTCGCCGGTCTGCTCATACACCCTGTATGCATCAAGCATTTTCCGGATTTCAGGCTGCGCCAGGAGTTGCTCCTTTGTCCAGATAATATCGCCGCCCGGCACGCCGTCAATGTGCTCTGAGTACCAGAAAGGCTCGGTTGACTCCTTGTATGTCCGGGTATACTGCACTTTCTTGAGAAGTTCCCATTCCTGACCGCGCTGCAGCCGAAAGTCACCGGCCTCCATCTGTCAGGAGCATCGTGGGAGCCTGATATACTTTCTTCCCTTCAAACCAGGTAGAGACGACTTTCGTCTTGTGGATGTCTGTCACCGGGCAATCGAACACATTCTGATCGGCAAGGACAAAGTCCGCATATTTACCCACCTTGATGCTGCCGCGCTCGTTCTCCAAGCCCAGCTGCCATGCACCGTTGATGGTGAGAGCCTGCAGCGCCTGTTCCAATGTGATGAGTTCTTCCGTGTCGAATACCGGGGTCGGTTTACCTGTATAAGGATAAATCATCTGTCCGGTGACGGCAACCTCCATTATTCCGAAAGGATCCTGGGGGCAGGTCCCGTTCGCAGGGTAATCGGTATGACTTGAAACCTTGACTCCGGCATCGAAGAAAGACTTGATGGGATATCCGGGCAGTACATAATCCTCATCTACATAGTCAGGCAATACCGCCAGTGTCAGTTCATCCGTAACGTGCCAGGTCATACCGGCAGTGCAGGCGATGTTGTTTTCAGCAAAGCGCTGGAAATCCTCCTCTCGCACATTGCGTAAGTGCACGAGACAGTTGCGATGCCTCCCGTCGCCGCCCTTGATGTAGGCGTCAGTGGTCTCGGCAATGGCTTTGTCCCCCATAGTGTGGGTGTGGACGGTTATGCCTTTCGCATTGCACTCGCGGGTGACGTCGGCAAGATGGTCGACAGACCAATGGCTATTGTAGACAATTTCATTTTTGTACGGTTTGAACATTGAGCCGGTAGTGGCTTCCACAACACCGTCCATAAACACCTTCAAGTACTGAGGCCGCACGTGAGCTGTCCCATATTTTTCATTCAAAGACACAAGACAGTCAATCTGACTGCTCATATCCTTCTGCCATGGTTCGACCTCGTATGTCATTGATAGAAGCATATTGAGCCTGCCCTCCTTGTCGAAGCGGTTGGCAACTTCATAGAACTTGGTTGGGTGATATGCATTGGACCAACCTTCCATATATGACACATAGCCGGTGGAGAGCAGCAGTTCCTGAGATTTTTCAAGGGCGGTGCTTGCAACTTCATCATCTATGATTTCATCAGGGACAAGACCTCCCATACGCATAGGATAACCTGTCACGCGTTCATCGATGAATCCCGTGGGAAATCCCTTTTCATCAAGTTCAAGCCGGCCGCCATCTATTTTGCTTATGAGTACGTTCCCTTTGCCGTCGATGATGCCACAGCGGCGGAAACACTCTGTATTGCAGAACATATTATGTCCTCCGGAGTCAAAAAGGGCGACAGATACACCGTGCGAAACTGAATCCAATTCAGCCAGGGTGATTCTGTTTTCAGTGCTTGCCATCATTATGGAGTAGAAATCCCATCCGAAACCCATCAGACAATGCTTCCCTGCATTGGCAGCCTCAAGAGTTGCAGTATCGACTTTCTTCAGGATTTCAGCCTTGCCGTCCTCATGGGCGAAAAGTATCCCACCCTTCATATTGGCAAGACAAATCGTCATCATATAATGAGCGTGGCCATCGAAACAGCCCGGCATCACCATACCTTTCCCGGTATGGTCAATCACCTCGGTGACACCTTCTTTAATATAGGCTTCGGCCCCGGCCCTGCCACCAACGTAAATGAACTTCCCGTCCTTGACAGCTATTGCTTCAACTACAGGATTGTCTTCCTCCGCAGTGCGGATTGTTCCGAAAACAACGGTGTCAGCGGCCTTGTTGCAGCTGACAGCCATAAGAATGGCGATTGCATAAAGTATTTTCTTCATTGAACAATAATTGGATTTCAAAATAAAAATACATATTCTTGTAAAGTAACTCAATTTCCATCAAACGTCCAAATATGTGGCCGAATTCACGGCTATCAGGTACAATCATCCCGGAATTGCTTTGCAAATTTTTGTATCTTTGCCGTATGAACAACACACAAAAGAACATCATCAAATACACGCTTTCGTTCCTGCTTGCGGGGGTGTTGGTTTATTTCGCCTTCAGAAGCGTGAACTGGACCGAGTTCTGGAACGGATTTCTTGAGACCAGATGGGGATATGTGGCACTCTATATTGTCGCCTCCATAGGAGCATTGGTCTTCAGAATGTTGCGCTGGCAGGCCCTTGTGCGACCTCTTGACAATGAGTGCAAGGCGCTGACCGTGTGGGATGCCAACAATGTGGGCAACCTGACCAACGTGGTGCTGCCCGGCTCCGGGGAGATTATCCGCTGCGGCTACGTGGCATCAAAAAGAGCCGGCTTCGAAAAGGTATTCGGTACGGTGCTGATGGAACGCATCTGGGATATCCTTGCCATAGCGGTATTGCTGATAACGGTTCTCGCCGTAAACTGGAGCCGCTTCGGAGGTTTCTTCGTGGAGAATATCTGGGAACCGGTCGCTTCCGGCAAATCCTCCGCCCTGTGGTTCGTTCTTGCAGGAATCGCTGCTGTCGCACTTGCCTTGTGGCTCATCTTCAAGTACCGGGACAAGAACCGCCTCTGCGGTAAGATTGCGGGATTCTTCGCCGGACTGGGAAAAGGGTTCGCCACTTTCCGCCAGATCCGCAACAAGGTGCTCTTCGCATTTTATACGGTAGGAATCTGGTTCATGTACATTCTGATGGTGTACTTCATACTGAAAGCTCTTCCGGCATTTGAAAATTCAACGTTCGTGGATGCGCTGTTCATTTCAGCGGTGGGGAACCTCGCTTCGATCATCCCTGTTCCCGGGGGCATCGGAGCCTACCACTACCTGGTGGCCCTCACCCTTTCAAGCCTCTACGGAGCCGATTGGGATTCAGGCATCCTCTTTGCCACACTCAGCCACGAGCTTCACGCAATACTGATCATAATATTGGGAGTGATTTCATATTTCAGAATCTCCCTGCAAAGGAAAAAGGCTTGATTTCAGAAAGATGAGACGGCTTGGAGAAAAAATCGCCCTGCTTGTGCTTCTTCTCTGCGCACATCCTGCCTTCGGTCAGAACACGGAGCAGAACGAAATGCGTGACACCCTTGAGAAAGCCACCATTTCCGCTCTCCAATCAGACACCAGAAAGCACAATACCACCCAAACGGGCCTCATCCGTCTCAACCCGGAATTCCTCAAATCGTCCGCTGCCGTATTTGGAGCGCCGGACCTCATAAAAAGTCTGCAGATGCTCCCCGGTGTAGCTGCGGGAAACGAGTTGATGTCGGGAATGTACGTGCACGGCGGTGACGGCACCGACAACCTCTTTCTTCTGGACGGCGTGCCCATCTACAACATAAGCCACTTCGGGGGCCTCTTCTCAAGTTTCAACACCGACGTAGTCAACTCGCTGGACTTCTACAAAAGCGGCTTCCCCGCCAGGTATGGAGGAAGGGCATCTTCCGTTGTTGATGTCAGCACGAAGGAGGGTGACCTCCAGAGGTTCCACGGTTCCATTTCAATTGGAATCGCCGACGGAAGAGTGCAGTTGGAGGGTCCTATAGTCAAAGGAAAGACCACCTTCAATTTCGGTTACAGACGAAGCTGGCTCGACCTTATCACCCGCGTCGGGCTGTCGATAGCCAACAAAGGCAGCAGCAACAAGGTGGATGCTTATTCATTCATGCAGGACCTCAATGCGGGAATCACGCACAACTTCAGCGACAGAAGCAAGCTTCGCGCAAATTTCTATTGGGGCAACGACAAGCTGAAGGCGGGCCTCACAAGCGCTGATGCCGTCTCTCTTGCACTCAACATAAAGTGGGGCAATATGCTCGCTTCCGCGGCCTGGGACTACCGTTTTTCAAAGAATATCAGCTCGACTCTTACAGGATATTATTCGAAAAGCGATTCCGACATAGGGTACGATGTCTCTCTGTCGCAGTATGTGATGGCCGACGACATCATCTCGGACATAAAAGACCTCGGGCTGAAATATGATTTCAGCTGGTTTCCGCACGAAAAGCATCACATACGCTTCGGTGCGGAAGCAAAGCACAAGTGGTATGACTTCAAAGGATTCCAGTCCGGCAACGGCAGCAACATCCGGATGGAGGCCGGAAACGAGATGGCCCTGTATGCCGAAGACGAGATGTTCCTGCTAAGCAGTCTGACTCTCAATGCAGGGCTGCGATACTCCCTTATCGCCACAGGAAGCAAACTCTGGCACTCCATTGAGCCGAGGGCAGCCCTTAAATGGCGCTTCTCGAACAATTATGACATCCGGGCATCATATACCCGCATGTCGCAGAACGAACATCTCATAGCATCGTCTTACATCGACCTGCCGACCAGCTGCTGGATGCCTTCGAACGAAGAGATTCATCCGGTGATTTCCGATCAGGTGGCCGGCGGTATCTATATGAGGCCCGTGAAGAACCTCCGTCTCAACCTGGAGGGCTGGTACAAGACGATGGACCACCTGCTCTCGTATAAAGGCGCCAACTCCCTGTTCCCTCCCGTGGCCAATTGGGAAGGGAATTTCTCTGAAGGCAAGGGAAAATCCTACGGTATGGAGGCTGAAATAGGATGGGATGCGGAGAACTTCACGATAACGGCGTATTATACCCTTTCGTGGACTCTTCGTCTCTTCAATGAAATGTATCCCGGCTGGTTCTACGACAGAAACGACAACCGCCACAAAGTCAACCTTCTGGGTACATACAGGGTAGGCAAATTCGAATTCACGGCCAACTGGACCTGGCACTCCGGCAACCGTATCACACTTCCTTCAAACGTTCTTGATGACGGAACCGTTCTTTACGACAAGCCTTTCAATTCATCCCTCCCCGTGTATCACAGGCTCGATTTGGGCATAAACTATAAGGACACCTTCCGCAACAACAGCCATTTCACAATCAATCTGAGCGTGTACAACGCTTATAACCGCAAGAACGCATATTTCGCATATCTCACACCGAGCTCGGGCGGGAAGGCCCAGGGAACAGCTTACAGCGTGATTCCGATAATCCCTACCCTCTCGCTCGCATACGACTTTTAGAACCTGCAGAAATGAAAAAATACCTGACATTGATTGCAGCAGCGCTGCTTCTGATCTCGGCCTGCGAATTCGATTTCACTCCGAAAATCGATTCCGGCCCGAAACTTTTTGTGAAATGCGTAGCGATGAACGATTCGATATGCGCGCAGGTGAAATATGCCGCCCCATCGTCAGATGCCCAAAAAATCCAGAATGTCAGTGCGGCTCATCTGGAATTGGCCGTCAATGGCCAGACCTTTTCCATAGACCTTGACGACAACGGCACCGGCACGGCAATCAAGCAGGTGAAGGAAGGTGACCTTATCAGCATCAATGCCGGAATGACAGGTCTGAACGACGTATACGGATACACTGGAATGCCCGGTCTGCCGGAGATCAGCGACGTCAAAGTGGAGAACAACGTTCTGATCGACTCCATCTCCTATACCGTTCTACACCTGAAAACGGACAGAAAGCCGGACCCTGATGACTACTATGCAGTGCATATTATTGAGGAAAGGACAATGACCTTCCCCGACACATTGATCGTTGACACAACCTTCGTTCGAGCTATGATTCAGAGCGGTGACGACGGCGTCCCGGAATTCGCCTCCCTCAATGACAACAACGGACTTTTCCCATTTATCAAAGCTCCTGTCATTCTCTTTCCGGCATCCGCTTTCAAACACAATGAATGTGCACTGTCGCTGCTTTCCTTCGGCTTCATATTTCCCGACATGACCTTGCGCTCCCGTTACAAATTGCTGGTAAGCAAGGTATCCGAAGAATTTTATCTATATTCGATGTCGCTTTACAAGAGTTCCGGCGACATTCTCGCCACTCTCGGACTTGCTCCTCCTCAGTTCGCCTGGTCGAACATTGAGGGAGGATTGGGATTCTGCGGAGCACTTGCAACCATTGAAACTGATTGGTATGAATAAAGGTATCGCACTTGTAACCGGAGCCAGTTCCGGAATGGGATTGTGCTATGCTCAGCAGCTTGCCGCGCGCAATTACGACCTGCTGATAGTTAGCAACCAGCAGGATCGGCTCATCGAAGCAGCCTCCAGCCTGATAGAGGATTATGGAGTAAACGTCATTCCGCACTATCAGGATCTGGCTTTGCCTTCCGCCGCTGACGAACTGTTCGCATTCTGCCAGGCAGAGGGTCTGGAGGTCGAGGTCCTCATCAACGATGCGGGGGTTTTCTTCTTCAGGGAGCTGACAAGTCAGGAACGGATGGCACCTGTGATGCTGAACCTTCATATCCTTACTCCGACACGGCTTTGCATTCTTTTCGGGGAGGAGATGAAACGCCGTGGGCACGGATATATTCTCAATATGTCCTCGATGGCTGCGAAACTGCCTATGCCCGGCATTACGCTCTATTCCGCCACCAAAGCATATCTGAAGAGCTTCAGCAAGTCGCTCTATTTCGAGATGAGGCCTTATGGTGTCGGTGTCACCACCGTCTGTCCAGGTGCCATCGCCACTCCGCTGTACAATCTGAACGAAAAGTTGATGAAGTTCGCCGTCAGGATAGGTGTCATCGGCACTCCTCAGTGGCTTGTGCGCAGAGCTCTGCGCAGGATGTTCCGGAAGCGGCGTGTCGTGCGCCCGGGTTTTATGAACTATTGGCTTCCTCCGATAATCAACTCTCTGCCCAAATGGCTCGTCAACAGGATATGGCTGAAACTACGATAATCATTACCGGAGCCAGCGGTGCAATGGGATCCGCCGCTGTCAAGGCTATGGCCCGCGAGGGCTACGGCATTATAATGGCTTGCCGCAACCTTGAAAAGGGGGCCGGTGTGCGGGAGTCGATTCTCAGGGAGATTCCTGATGCCATGCTTGAGGTGCTGCATCTTGATCTGGCTTCTCTTGCCTCAGTACGGGCGTTTGCCGATGCCATTGCGGGGCGTTGCGCTGAAGGGATGGTCCTCGGCGGGCTTTTCAATAATGCCGGCATCATCAACCGTTATTTCAAGGTTACGGAGGATGGTTATGAGAATACAATGGCCACCAATTTCATTGGGCCGTCAACTCTCACGGAGGCTCTCCTGCCTCACTTTGTCCAGGGGGCTCACATCGTAAGCATGGTGTCGCTCACCTGCGGAATGACGCGACTGGGTCAGGATTTTCTGACTCCGCGGAAGGAGGATTTCCATCAGCTGCGCACCTATGCGAAAAGCAAGCTGGCGCTGTTGCTCTATTCTTTGTCGTTGTCAGAGCGTGTTTCGGGGAGGGTTTTTGTCAATCTTGCTGACCCTGGCATTGTCAACAGCAATATGATTTCCATGGGGCGTTGGTTCGATCCTCTGGCGGACGTTCTTTTCCGGCCTTTCTGCAAGTCGCCGGAGAATGGTGTCGCGCCTGCCGTCCGTGCTCTTCTGACTGACAAGCATCAGCGGTTTTTCATCGGCAATCCGAAGCCGGGCAGCCATCGTTCCGGTGACAGGTCCATCCCGATGCGATATTGGAGAATGCTGGAAGACCAAGGAATCCGTTTTTGTTGTAGTAAGTTTTCTCAACCGGCTGCCAATCGCCTTTTTTCTCTTCCATAATGAGCAGATTGGTTTCTTTGCCGCCTCCTATCGTCAATCCTGCATAGGGGATAAAGCGGTTGATGCGCCAATGTTCGCGGAGGTGCATTCTGGCGACTCCGCCTATTCCGAGGGGCATACCTGAAGCCGTGTGGCCAAGTTGGCCGATGTTTCCTGAGATATATCCAGTATGGAGCATCATTCCACCGTCGAAGCCGTTAACTATCTTTGCTTCCTGTGCTTTCAAGCCGGGAAGTGTCATAAACAGCAGGATTAATGCAAGTAATTTTTTCAAAGGACCGGATGTGAACAAGTTTTCAGTGCAAAAATAATCAGATTTCCTGATATCTGCCGCAGAGCTGCCACAAATAAGAGCTTTTGTGTGGCAGAAATGGGGTTCCTCCAGCTTTCTGCCGCAAATTTGCCTTATTCCGTGGCAAACTCCCACATTTTTCCTCTTTCTGCCGCAAAAAAGGGACTTTGCGTGGCAATTCGCTATTCCGGCTCTGTCGCAGGCAGGGATGCGTCCGAGACTCACGGTTTCGCAGAGCTGCCTCTGTCCTTGACGTCCCCTTTGCTGCGGAACTCGCGATTTTAGCTGCTACGCATCTAAAATCACTCACACAGTCCTCGCAATTCGCTTCGCGAACCGGGGCGTCTTCGTCCTCCGGCTATCTCGCTCTGCTCAAAGTGAGTCCTGTCCGCATCCCTGTCTGCTATGGGGAGCCCGGGATTTTGGTTTTGCGGCCTACGACTGCTTTTTTGTGAAATAGTCACATTGCCCCAAAAAGATTTGTTTAGTTTTGTCCATAAGAACGTATGATTTATGGAAGAAGGTAAAGGCGAAGTCGTTCTTTATCAGCCGAACGACACTATTCGATTGGAGGTCAGGCTCGATCAGGAAACAGTATGGCTGACACAGCAACAGATTGCGGCATTAATGGGAACAAATGTCCCAGCCATTTCCAAACATATTGCAAACATTTATAATTCCCAAGAGTTGGACAAATTTTCAACTGTTTCCAAAATGGAAATAGTTCGATTGGAAGGGAGCAGAACTGTTAAACGTTTTGTGGATCATTATAATCTTGATATGATTATCTCTGTCGGCTACAGAGTCAACAGCATCAATGCTACGGCGTTCCGTCGTTGGGCGACGTCTGTGCTGAAGCAGTATCTTCTCAGGGGTTATAGTTTCAATCAGCAGTTGATGCAGATGGAGGAGAGCATTGATCGTAAGTTGAATGTTCAGCAGGATGAAATCAGGGTTATCAAGGGTGTTCAACAGAAGCAGCAGTCCCAGATAGATTTTTTCGTACGTACTTCATTGCCTCCGGTTCATAGTTCTCCTTTGCTTTGGAGAACTGGCTGCCACTGCCGTCGGCTTACAATTCATCGGGTAAACTGAGATTCAGGTAACAGATATAGGCTACAGAGCAGCATCTAAGGGCTACTGCGAGAACTTGACGCTCATTTTCGGGCTTCAAGTTCCGAGGGTACCTCGCTGGAGTACATCCCAGGGCACATTGCCGTTACTTGATTTCGGGAAATCAGAGCACAACATAAGTTTCGGCTACTGGGACGGGGCTTTCTGCCACAAAAAAGGGACTTTGCGTGGCAATTTGCTCACATTTCCGCTTTTCTGCCACAAAAAGAGGTCTCAGCGTGGCAGAAATAGGCTTCCTCCAGCTTTCTGCCGCAAATTTGCCTTATTTCGTGGCAAACTTCCGCATTTTTCCTCTTTCTGCCACAGAAAAGGACTTTTGCGTGGCAATTCGCTATTCCGGCTCTCTCGCAGGCAGGGATGCGTCCGAGACTCACGGTTTCGCAGAGCTGCCTCTGTCCTATAATCCGAGTCAAAAAAATCAGGAAATGACAAAATGAGGGAAAATGATACAAAAACCCTCACAAATGAGGGAAAACCAAACTTTCCTTCATTAATGGTGAAAAACGTATATGAACTCATAAAGCAGAATCCGAAAATCAAATATTCGCAGATGGAAGATAATCTCGGAGTGGATGAAAGTTCTATCTGGCGTTCTGTTGCCTGGCTCAAGGAGAATGGATACATCAATCCGGAACATTCGAAAGTCAAGGGAGAGTGGCAGCTGACGTAATGCAAACTGATTTACCTTGCGATATTTTAGAGTCCTGAGCCCACCCCGGCCAGCAATTTTGGCCAGCGCAGCGTAAGTATCACGGTACGGATAAGAAGATGAGCAAAATAAGCTGCCATCAGGAGATTCATGGCAGGGATTTCCAACGATGTGCCGTCGGATGAATCAGGAATTCCCAAGAAGAGTATTCCGGCAAAATAAACGCCCACAAATGCTACGAGAGCCGCAAGCATCGCATTGCGGACAGGTTTGGAGGCAGTAGCCCCCTCGAAGACCCCGTCCCAGGTGAAGGCGGCACAACCCAAAGGGGGCATAAGGAGCAACCACCACATAAAAGGATGGCAGGCGGAGGCAACATGGACATCAGAGGTCATAATAGAAACTATCCAATCGCCTGCAAAGCCATATATCCCCATAAAAAGCACGGCTACTCCCATACTCCACAGGAATACATACAGAACGGCCTGTTTGAGCCCTTTCACATTCTTCTCTCCGATGAACCGGCCGGTGAGCGCCTCTCCGCTATAAGCGAAGCCGTCAGTGAAGAATGAGAATATCATCAGCACCTTCATTATGATGGAACTGGCTGAAAGGAAGACATCTCCATAGCGTGCCGCGATAGTGGTGAAGCCCACGTATATGGCGATGAAGCAGAGCGAGCGGATGAAGAAATCCGTATTGAGGGTGACCATACGACGGATCTTCTCTCTCTCCACCCGCTTGATCCTGAAATGAAGCGAGCGGTACTTTATGACCATAATCAGGCAAGCCACCAGCAAGCCGCAGTATTGGGCTACCACCGTTCCAAGAGCTATGCCGCTGAAGCCCATCCCTGTCCAGGAACCGAAGCCGAGAGTGAGCACAATACTCGCTGCAATGTTGACAAGGTTAACCGTCAGATCAACGAGCATCGAACTGACGGAATCCTGCATCCCTACAAACCAGCCGCGGAAGGACATAAGCGAAAGTGTTGCGGGAGCAGCCCAGATGCGGATGAAGAAATATTTCAGGGCCAGATCGTGAACTCCCGGAGTTGTGCGCACCACAAGGAATGCCAATTTCTGGAACGGCCACTGTATGGCCAGCACTGCCAGAGACAGGAGCATCGCGAGTGAAACGCTTCGCACAAACAGGTCGGCACATTCTGTGGTATCACCGCGTCCGTAGGCCTGTGCCGTCATACCTCCCGTACTCACGCGCAGGAAGGCGAAATTCCAATACAGCAAGTCAAAAAGGAGGGAGCCTATGGTGACTCCTCCGATGAAGGCAGCAGCTCCCAAGGCTCCCGTATCGCCGAGATGTCCGGCCACGGCTATATCCGCCATACCTACGAGAGGCACGGTCAGATTTGCCAGAATGCTCGGAAGAGCGAGGCGGAGGATCTCTTTATTCAGACTTTTCAAAAGTCAGACCGCATCAGAACATATAATCCCAGGCAGGAACCTCTACAGGCTTTGTCTTGGCGGCCTTGAGTGCCTTCGGGCTGAGGTATTTCCTTTCGATGACGATGCGGAAAAGATATTCGTCGAACCACTTGTCGGTGAAGGTGAGATATCCGTTGTTGCCTGACTTCACTCCCCAGCTGTTCTCGAATTCCCACTTTACAGGTACATCGTTCTCATCGGTGTCGCACCCGATGAGGGTCATAGCGTGTGACGAACCGCTCTGACGGGTGAGAATGCGGGCTTTCTTGTCCATATCGAACTTCACGCCCAACAGGGTGGCGTAGTCGTAATTGTTCACGTCAAGCACGCCCACTCCGGCGGCAGTATTGCTCTGCTTGCCCACGTCGCAGGAAACATAGAGCGGATTATTGTCCTTGATGGATGCGAGAGCCGCCGGCTTTATCTCTTCATTTGGAAGGTTGAGATATACCCAGTTCACGCCTTCGTAAGTATTGCGGTAGCTTGCGATTTCGTAAACCTTGTAATACTCCCTTGTAGGGTCGTTCATTATCATCACGAAGTTCTCAGGGTTGTACTCCTCCGGACGGATGCCCTTGTAGAACTCCATCGGGGTGGTGGTGATACTCTTGACTGTGCCGTTGGCATCCTTGTAGCGCCAGGTGAACTCTACAGGAGGTTCGCCCATACAGAGGGCGAGGATGCGGTAGACACCTTTGAGCGCCTCTACCTTCTGCTTGCGCACCTCGGCTGCCTTCGCACCGCCGGCAATGGCCTGACGGAGGTTCCATCCGCAGCCGCGAAGATATTCGTTCAACATCCCGCGCATCTGCGAGGTGTTGTTGGAGTGCTCTGTTTCAGGCATTGCTTCAGCCGGAACAACTCCGTATTTTTCAGCTACGTCATAGAAAAGATTCCATACGCCGCCATCGGCTACCGGTGACTTGAAGAAGAACTCCACGTCGCGGTCGGTCATCCCGCGGTCAGCTGTGGCAATAACGTTTTCAAGGAAAAGATTGGCCTTTTCAAACTGATCCCAGAAGAAACAATAGCTGTGTGAGAAGTCAAAATTCCTGAGATTGAATTTCTTCATGACAGCAGGACGAAGAACGTTCATTGAGGTGAACATCCAGCAGCGCCCGGATTGTTTCTGGTCGGTGATGCCCTTCACGTCAACACGATATTTGAAGAAATGGTCCACCTTGCCCTTAACCTCATAGTTCTGGGCCAGTGACTTGATATTGCTGTTTGATGTGAGGATATTTTGAAGTGCCTTTGTAGAGGCATCTTTGGTGAAACTCTCCTGAATCTCCTTGAGTTCGGCTTTGCCTATGGTCTGCGCACCGGCGCCGATACATATCGCCAATGCTGCAATAATCATTATTGTCCGTTTCATATCGTATGTGTTGTATTTCTATCTGTTCATTGCTTTTTCGACCTCTTCCACGGTGACAGGCAGCCGCTCCGCTCCGAGCAGTCGAGCACCTGTCTCCGTAATCAGCAGATCGTCTTCAAGGCGGATGCCGCCGAAATCGTAGTAGGCTTCGAGCTTGCCGAAATCAATGAATTGTGCATTGTGACCATCCCTCTTCCACTGCTCGATGAGCGCCGGAATGAAATATATTCCGGGTTCGTCGGTAATGACATTGCCAGGTTTGAGGGAACGTGCCATACGGAGGGAACCGAGGCCCAGCTGCTTTGCGCGTGTCTGGTCGTCGTCATATCCCACATAATTCTCCCCGAGATCCTCCATATCGTGTACGTCAAGACCCATATTGTGGCCAAGGCCGTGAGGCATGAACATTCCCTGAACACCTGCAGCGACCATTTCGTCGATGTCACCGTGGAGAAGTCCCAGTTGGGTGAGTCCGTCAACTATGATGCGGGCTGCGCCCAGATGTACCTCGCGGTAGGTGATTCCCGGGCGGGCGGAGGCAAGGGCATAGTTGTTGGCTGCCGATACTATCGAATATATCTCCTTCTGCTGCTGAGTGAATTTGCTGGAGCACGGCCAGGTGCGGGTATTGTCGGAGCAGTAGTGCGAGCCTATTTCCACACCGGCATCAATCAGAAGCAGTTTGCCTTCAGTTATGATGCCTTCGTGACCGTGATTGTGCATAGTTTCGCCATGCTGCGAGAGGATGGTGGCGAAAGAACACATATATCCGCCGGTCCGGCAGACACCCTCCATAACACCCACCAGATCCTGCTCTTTCATACCGAGTTGTATCATCTCCATAGCGGTACGGTGCATCACGTAGCCGAGATTGCAGGCCTTGTCGATTTCAACTATCTCGCAAGGTTCCTTCTGAAGCCTCATCGAAACAATGGCTCTGACAAGAGTCTCACTCGCCAACTCCTTCATCGCGTTGAATCCGATGCCGAGCACCTGATTCAGATATATCTGGTTGTCGAACCTGTAGGGAGGAGTAAAGAGAATCCTGCGACCTTTTGCCTGCGCAGCTTTGAGATATTTTTCAAGACTTGCAAAAGGAGCGCTCTTCGCCACACCCACCTGTGCGGCCTGCTCGCTCACTGAAGGCTGCGGCCCCATCCATATTATGTCGTCGATGTCAACGTCATTGCCGAATATTATCTCTTCACCCGTAGCAGCGTCCAGGACAGCTGCAAAGCCGGGATTGTCGATGCCGAAAAAATAGAGAAAGTTGCTGTCCTGACGGAACAGGTACTGGTTGTCTGGATAATTGCAAGGGGCTTCGTTATTGCCCAGAAACAGAATCACACCGTCAGTTATCTTCTCCAGAAGACGACGGCGTCTTGAAACATAGACCTCTTTGTTGAACATTGCAGTATGTATTGCGTCTCAATGGCTTTCCTTGAGACCGTTGGCGTCTTTATCGAAATGCTCCGCCCACAGCTCAACGGAATCCATAAGCTCCTCCTTCCTGGCGTCACGGCCGTACTGATCCACATCACCGATATTCTTCATACCGTGGTTGATGCAGAGAGGACCGTTGACGCAGCCTCCCACACAGGCCATTCCTTCGAAGAAGTTGAACTGGCTCTTACCGAGCTTGAGCAGCATAAGATTATTGCGGCACTCCTCTATCCCACTCATGGCTACGGGCTTTATACCCTCGATACCATTCTTTTTCGCTATTTCCTGCAATCCTGAAGAGATGCCTCCGCTGCGCGCAAAGATTCTGCCGAAATATGACGCATCTTCGAGCGGAGTGCCTTCAAGAGAGGCGGTGTCGATGCCGCGGGCGTCCACGAATGCCTGAAGCTCCTCGAACGACATCACGCTGTCAATTGCCTGTTCAGTGCGAGGATGCTGGAATTCGGCCTTTTTCGCCACACAAGGGCCTATGAAGACCACTTTGCAAGTTGGATCGATTTTCTTGAGAAGCAAAGCTGTCTCGACCATAGGAGACGGGGAATGCGACACATTCTCACGCAGCTCCGGGAAATATTTCTCAATGAAGTTGACGAAAGCCGGGCAGCAGGAGGTTGTCATCGAACCACCTTTTTCCTTCCACTCCAATGCCTCGTGATAAAGGGTGATATCGGCACCGAGAGCCGCTTCAAACACATTTTCAAAGCCTATCATCTTGATGGCGGTCGTAACCTGCTCCACACTGGACGACTGGCATTGGCTGATGATGGAAGGCGCCACTACCGCATATACCTTGTATTTCGTATTGTTTTCCGACTTCTTGAGGATGTCGATGATATCCATCACGAAGCTCTTGTCGGCGAGCGCTCCGAACGGGCATTGCCTGATGCAGGCTCCACAAGAGATACATTTGTCATTGTCTATCTTTGCCTTGCGGTCGGAATCCATGGAAATGGCCTTCACCTTGCAGCTGACCATACATGGACGGTGCTGTGCAATGATGGCGCCATAAGGACAGGCTTTCGCGCATTTTCCACATTCAATGCATTTTTCCTTATCGACCGTGGCGTGACGGTCCTTTATGGAGATGGCTCCTCTCGGGCAACTCTCCTTGCAGGCGTGAGTGATGCAGCCACGGCAGGCCGGAGAAACGTAGATGCCTCCGATAGGGCATTCATCACAAGCTATGTCTATAACCTCAACCACATTTGGATTGCTCTTGTCGCCGCCCATCGCCATTCGTATATTTTCCTGAACGATAGCGCGTTCCTTATAGATACAGCAACGCAGTTCCGATTTCGGGCCCGGACTGACAACCTTGGGGATTTCAAGATAAGCGTTCTCCATCGTGCCATTATATGCACGGCGGATCACCTCTTTGAGTACCTTGTACTTGAAAAGTTGGACATCTGTATCGAAAACTCGTTTATTCTGAAGCATATAGGTAAATTATAAACACTTTCTACCGGTTGCAAAGGTACGAAATAAAACAGATTCTTAAAAGTTATTGCTATTTTTGCCATCCATACTACAGATAACGCCATGCCTTGCATTATTTTCGATTTTGACGGCACTCTGGCTGATACAAGCAGAGGTATAATCAACACTTTCCAGGCCACTCTCGACAGGATGGGAGTACCGGAAATTGACGAATCCAGAATCAAATCTGTAATCGGACTCCCTCTCAAGCAGAACTTTACAATCGGAGCCGGTTTTTCGGACAAGCAAGCCGACCAGGCCGTCGAAATATACCGTGAACTTTTCATGGGCATCGCCCTGAAGACCACAACCGCCTTTCCGGGTGTAGTCGAAACAGTGAAGACCCTCTATGAAAGAAGCATTCCGATGGCAATCGCATCTTCGAGAAGCAGACCCTCCCTGCTCGCGCTGTCAAAGGAAATAGGCATAGGAGAATACATACCTGAAGACCACATCTTCGGAGTTGAATCGGTGGCGCGGCCGAAGCCGGCCCCTGATCTGGTATATGCCATAGTGGCCCGCCTCGGTGTGAAACCGGAAGAGTCTCTCGTTGTGGGAGACACAACCTTTGACCTTGAAATGGGGCGTGCCGCGGGGGCGCACACCTGCGGTGTGACATACGGAAACCAGACAGCCGCCCAATTGATGGGCGCCTGTCCGGATTATCTGATTGACGATCTCAGAAAACTTCTCTGAAAAGCCTTGAGATGGCTATTTGCAGTACTGGTCGAGCCAGGCGAAGAACTCACGATTCCAGTGGATGGAGTTCTGCGGCTTGGAAATCCAGTGACCCTCTTCCGGGAAAAGAATCATCTTTGAAGGACATCCTACCATCTGGGCGGCATTGAATGCCGACATTCCCTGCTCAACAGGCACACGGTAATCTTTCTCTCCGTGGGTTATGAGGATAGGAGTGTTCCAATTCTGCACCAGCTTGTGCGGAGAGTTGGAATAATGGCGTACAGCGAACGGATTGCTGCTCCAAGGAGAGCCTGCCATATATACGCCCGGGCGCTTGCATCCACCGTTGTCCCAATCAGGGAACCACATCTCCTCGGTGGTCATATACATCGATTCCTGGTTGAAGATACCTGCATGGGCGATAAACGCGGAGAAACGGTTCTGATGGATACCCGCCAGATAGTAGATGGAGTATCCGCCATAGCTTGCACCAACAGCAGCAATCTTATCCACATAAGGCTCAGCCTTCATCTGGTCGCAGGCGGTAAGATAGTCACGCATATTCTGTCCGCAATAGTCACCGGATATCTGCTCGCACCACTCCTGTCCGAATGCAGTGGTTCCGCGGCGGTTAGGAAGAATCACGATATATCCCTGCGAAGCCATCAGGCGGTAGTTCCAACGGATTGACCATCCCTGCGTCAGCGCACTCTGCGGACCTCCGGTACACATTTCAATTGCAGGATATTTCTTCGCCGGATCGAACTCAGGAGGAAATACGACCCACGTGAGCATCAATTCATTGTCAGTGGTAGTCATCCAACGCTCTTCAACCTTGCAAGGGGCAAGCTGAGCGAGGATATCGTCATTTTCGTGCGAAAGTTGACACCAGCTGCCGTCGGCAATGGAAATGGAGACAATCTCCGAAGGTCGCATCAGCGAAGCATTGGTGGTGATGAGCTTGTCACCAACAACGATAGGAGTGCCGAAATCGTACCATTCGTGCTGAGGGGTGATTCTGGTGAAATTGCCTTTGAGGTCCACCTTCCAGATTTCCTTTACACCTTCCACCTCGCTGCTGAAGTAGAGCGCATCCGATTCAGGGCTCCAGGCCAGGGAGCTTGCATTGTATTTGAAATTTGCCGTAAGCTCCACGCGTTCTCCCGAAACGATTTCACCCACGAATATGCGTACCTTGTCGGCCTCATAGCCGTTGCGTTCCATACTCAACCAGGCCACCTTTCTGTCATCCGGTGAGAATACAGGGTCAGTATCATAGCCCATCATCCCCTCCGACATATTGAACTCCGCACCATTCTCCATATTGTAGATGAATATGTCAGAGTTGGTGGAGAATGCGTAATCCCTGCCGGTGAGCTTCCGGCAGGAGTAGGCTATCTGATGCGACTGTGGAGCGAAGCAAAGCTGCTCAAGACCGCCGAAAGGCTCGGTCGGGAGCTCGAAAGGTTCTCCTGCGAGGATATCGGTACCTTCGCCAAGAGTCTTGCCGTCGAATTTTGCAAAATATGTATGAGGTATATTCTCCACAAAATGATCCCAGTGGCGGTACATCAGCCCTTCGATTGTACGGGCGCTCGACTTCTCAAGGTCAGGATAGATGTCAACGGGCTTTTTGGCAACCTTGAAATCGGAGATATACATAACGTACTGCCCGTCAGGTGACATCTTGAATTCTGAAATGCCATTCTCAACTTCGCTGACCTTCACGGCATTCTTTCCCTGAGCATCACATACCCAAATCTGTCCGTCTTCAAGATAAGCTATCCTGTCGCCTCCGTCAATCCATCTGGCGTTTGCCTGACTCTTGTCGGTGTTGATTATCATATGATTGTCCGATCCGTCAACGTTCATGACAAAGAGATGGCGGTAGCTTTTGTTCTCCTCTATCGAGGTATAACTTACTCCGTAGAGGATTTTCTGTCCGTCAGGTGACACCTGAGGGTCTGAAACCTTACCCATCAGGTGCATGATTTCGGGAGTGAACTGTCCGTTTTCGACCTTTATGTCAGCCTTTCCGAGAGCAACGGCGGTCTCTTCATTTTTCTGTGCACACGCGGCTACTGTCGCCATAGCAATCATTATTGTAAGTATCTTTTTCATAGTTATTGGTTGTCAGTTGGAAATTCGTCTTTTTCAAATCCGTAATCTATGCCCTTGAGTGTTGCCGGCACTCCTTTCGACATCCATACAGGCATCGGTTCACCTTTGAGGAAATGTCCGAAGAACTGTTCGAGCCTTATGCTCAAGTCTTTTCGATTGCGACGCTCTTTCAGGTTGTGAGCCTCGTCGTTGTATTGAAGCATCCACGCCTGTTTTCCGCAGCGTCGCAGCGCATTGAAGAACTCTATTCCCTGCCACCAAGGAACGGCTCCGTCCTGGTCGTTGTGCATAATGAGAACAGGAGTGGTGACATTCGGCACGTAGAACAGCGGCGAGTTTTCAACATAAAGGTCGAATCCTTCCCAAAGATCCTTCCCGATGCGGCTCTGCCCCTTCTCATACTGGGCTGTACGTGCAACGCCACTCTCCCAGCGGATGCCACCGTATGCACTCGTCATATTGCTCACCGGGGCCCCGGCTCCGGCTGCCTTGAATCTGCCTGTCTGAGTAATCATATAGGCAACCTGATATCCTCCCCAACTCTGTCCCTGGATGGCCATATTGTCTCCGTCGATCCAAGGATACTCACAAAGCATATCACAGCCCGGCATTATGTAGTTCAGGCAGCTCTTCCCCGGATGACCGTCCTTGTAACGGATATCCGGAACAAAGACGATGTATTCGTTGCTTACGAAATAAGGAATATTGACCGTGGATGCACTTGGTGCAGGCGACCTTGGCGCGAAGAGTGTCTCCGAATTGCGCTCATAGAAATATATGATGACCGGATATTTCTTCTGAGGGTTGAAGTTCTCAGGCTTGAAGAGCAGACCTTCCGCATCGGTGCCGTCGGCAGCCTTCCAGCTGACAAGTTCGACTGTGCCCCAATTGTAATTTTTCTTCTGAGGATTGATGTCGCTCTGCCGTATCTGGCTCTTGAAGTTGTCTCTTGTAAGCCATAGGTCATTGCCATCTTCGAAGCATCCTCTGGTGTACATTATTACCGGCTTCTTGCCCAAGGCGACAGCCATATTGCTATATGTATAAGGGCCCTCGACCAGCTTTTCAACCGTCGCGCCTTTGCGGGTGACGTCTTTTCTGGCAAAGCCTGTCTTTTTCGTGGTATGATTGAAGGTTGTGAAATAGACCGGCTCCGATTTTTTTATCTGCCTTCTTTGTGAAGGAGTCTCAAGTGTTCTGTTCACCGGAAAAACAATGGAATACGAGGTGTTCGTCTCCCTTCCTTTTCCATCGGTGAAGCACTCCGGAGCAGTCATTCCCGTAGCATCGAAGCGCCAGTAGTCGAAGCGGTCGCGGATGAAGAAATATCGTGAATCCTCCGACCAGTATGCGCGACCATATGCCGAAGGCATCATAGGATGGTCGTCCTCTTCGTCATAGAATGCCACTCCGAGAGAAGAGGTGAGTTCCTTCCATTCGCCCGATTGAAGAGAATAGAGATACCAGTTCCGTTCCTGAGCATCGTAAGCCACATAATACGCTCCATCAGGTGATACTGAATAATCCGAATATGTCGCCCCCTCCTTGATGAGCCTACGGCTTCCGTCCTTGAGTGAAATCAGATAAATGTCCGAACAAGGATCGTAGTTCCACTGCCTTCTGATACGGTATGGCTTGTCGCAAGTTTCAAGTATGCAGTCCTGTACGTTGCTCTCGTCAATTCTGATTGAAGGGATCTCCTCATCGGCTATCTGTACGAAACCTGTGCCGTCATAGTTTATTTTCGACAGATAGGTGCGGGCGAGATCACGCTGAAGGTTGTGCTTTTGTATCGGCTGGATGTAGTCTTCATTCCATACCCATACGTCGAGCCGGGCCTGTTCGAAATCGACCAGAGTGGTGTCTTTCTCGCGTGGAGTCGGCATTATTCCGAAGGTCATATAATTGTCGAAGAATGCGACTCCGGCCTTTTCCCCGAACTTCCATCCCTTCGGGAATGCAGGAGCTTCGTGGGAGAGCAGCATACGCGATGTCTTGCCCTCCGTGATGTACATATCCAGACGTTTGGCGGCATCCTTGACTGTGTCAAGGTTGGCGAAGAAGACGAGCTTGTCGCCTTTTCTGCTGAAGTTCAATCCTGTAAAGACAGATTTCTTATCTCCCGTCATCACCTCAGAGATGTTTCTTGCAGCAGGTTCATACAGATACACACCTCTGACTGTGGTGCTGTCTTTCTTGCCCGGTTTTGTAATATAGGCTATTTTTTCCGCCTGGTCAGGGAATCTGTAGGCCTCGACATGGGCCAGCGTGTCGGTCACACCGCTGCGGATATTGAGCACATAAAGGGTATCGTTGTTCTTGCCGGTTTTTTTGTATGCCACATAGTTGTACAGAGCATCCGAAGACTTGAATTCCCTTATATCAGAATATGTGGTAACCCTGCCTGTAGCGAGGTCTATCACACCGAGGGTGTCTTTCGGCATCTTTTCGGGCTTGGTCTTTTTGATTCTGGCCTGTCTGGTCTGCTGATAGCGCGGAGCTATCTTGAAGACAGCCTTTGTGGCATCCCGGCTGATAAGGGCGTTTGAACCGCGTTCAACCTGATAATCCTTTCCTGTCCTGACATTGTAGAAATGCAGCACTGCATCACCCTGCTGCGGTGATACGGTGTAAGTTGCCCAATCTCCGGCATCCTGAATCTTCAGGGTGCTTATTGATTTCCAGTCATCATAAACGGTGTGGTCCAGTGCAGGTTTCTGCGCATTGATCGGCAGAGCTGCTGCAAGAAGCGTTATCGCTGCAAGTATTCTCTTCATAGTGTGCGGAATAATCTACGCAAATATAAAGAATTTTCCTTGTCGTGCGTTAACGCACCGCCATCCCTACATACTTTCAACTATTTTTTCGAGATACTTTCTGTCTGTTTCATCGAAACATCCCAGTTCACGGCTGTCAATGTCGAGCACTGCGATTATCTCACCTTTTTTTCTTACCGGAACGACTATTTCGCTTCGCGATTCGCTGGAACAGGCGATATGTCCGGGGAACTTTTCAACGTCAGGGACAACTATCGTTTCACCGGCCTTCCAGGAACTTCCGCAGACACCTTTGCCGAAAGGGATGCGGGTGCAAGCCAAAGGGCCCTGGAACGGGCCCAGGACAAGTTCATTGCCGGCAACCCTGTAAAAACCGGTCCACCAGAAGTGAAAGGTGTCGTGAAGGAGTGATGAAAGGTTCGCCATATTGGCAATCATATCATCTTCTCCTTCGCACAAGGATTTTGCCTGTGGCAGGATTTCAGCGTATTTCTCTTCTTTCATAGCAGGGGTGTGCCCTTGTGGCACAATAAAAGGGGGCGTTGCCCCCTTGAACAGGTACCCAGAGCCGGGGTCGAACCGGCACAGCCTCGCGGCCACTGGTGTTTGAGACCAGCGCGTCTACCGATTCCGCCATCTGGGCCCGATAGAGAGTGCAAAGGTATTAAAAAAAATCTTAATATTCCAAACGGATATTGTCCACCCACAAGGTATTTCCGAGCGCACCGACAAACGACTCGTGACTACCGGTGGAAATGTACATGATGGCGTGGGTGACAGGCATCGAAGCATCGCCCCATCCCTCTTCAGGTATCGGAACACGCTTGCCGCGGCTGTTAAGCGCATAAAATGACTGATTGCCCGTAACCAGATCCATATATTCCCTGTAAGAGGGATCCTTGCGGGCATCCCCATAAATCACGGGAATCCTGAAATTCATAACCCATCTTCCGGACGACTTGTCTATGTGACAGACGGCTGTCCCCACCCGCTTGACGTGAATGTTTCCCTTTGAATCCTCTTTCCTGTTCTGCAGAAGAAACATAACCGACTCAGGATCATATCCGTCAATGATCTTGTTTCCCTTTGACACAAGCTTGCCGGTATTAGGGACAAATGAACGGTAATCGAGCAAAACGGCATTCGGCCTTCTGGTAAAAGGAATTCCCCAATCCATAAAGCCGTATGAGTCCTTTACCCCCGAGATAGGCTCGAATGTTTTTCCCCAGAAGATTGCTCCTTTCACAAGAACCTTCACGTTGACAAGCCCCGCAACCTTGCAGGAGTCGAATACCGTTTCGATTTTCGCACAAGTGCCCGCCGGTCCCTTGTCGGGAATTACGGAAGAACTCGCCTTGACCACTCCCATCATCACGGCATAGGCGTTGGAAGTGCTCCAGATGGTTTTCGAATAGTCGTATATTCTGTTCCCCCTTATGGTGTCGGTCGGAGCAATCATATGGAGTGGGTGTTCCCTACCGCCAAGGAGCGATGACTCTTTTATGTATCTTACAGTCCATTTCTCAAAATCCCCAAAAGGCACGTTCTCGTAACGCTGGGCATAAAGAGAGACCGAGGCCAGAAGCGCCGTGACGGCTACAAGCATATGTTTTTTCAACTGCATAATCTAGAAATCAAAACCGAGGACGAAGTAACACTCCAACTTCTTTGTCAAAGAGGAGAAATGCATCTGGAATTTGACAGGTCCCAGAACCGTTTTATATCCGACCTGTGCACCGACAGCCCAGCAATTCGGCACGAAGTCCTCGAACATTTCAAGGAAAGTTTCGGAGTCCTTGAAATAGCCCCCTTGAGCCGAAATATAAAGGTTCTTCACCGGGTTGAACTGCAAATCAAGATTCACCACCGAAAGGTTGTCCTGGGCATAGGAAACCTTGTTCAAGCCGATAAAGCGAACCTGCTGGTCGAGATGTCTGCCCGAGATGTCACCTCCGACATAATTGCAGAAGTACAATGGTGCCTGACTGCCCTCCCAGATCTTCAAATATGAACGCATATGCAAATCAGGGATAATGGAGAACCAGTCGGTAACAGGTATCACCGGAGTGAAATCGATATTGACCACAGGCGCAGCTTTGAAGGTCTTGTCGTTGAACTTATGGAATATATACTGTACACCCGCCTTCAGGTTCACACCTCTTGAAGGAAAGATCTGTGTATCGTAATTGTCTATCTCCCCAGTAATGAAAGCTGAAAGGAAATCGCCTTTCAACATTTCTTCATCAGGAATGACAATTTCATACCTTCTGGTGACAGGTGCCAGTATCCAGTCGAAATTGGTATAGGCATAGTCATTGGCAAGTCCGGCTCTTACGTTATAGAAGGTACTGTAGCTCGTCGAAAGGAATATCCTCTCGTTGTGCCCCATAATCTTCATATTGAACTTGTTGTTTTTCTCACCGGTGAGGATGTCGCCTCTGCGGTTGAACAGGGTTGCCGATACATTGAATGACGGAGCCCGCGGATATTTGTAGGTATAGAGAACGTCCAGTTGCTGCGAATTTCCTACTTTGAGAGCGAAATCGATGCTTGATCCACACAGTTTGTTTATTCCCAGACCTATGTCAACGGCAGCCTTGACGAACTCCTCCGTATCGAATCTGAATCCGAACGCAAAGCGGTGCAGTTGTTTCGGCATACAGTCAACGGAAAGAGAATAGCCTCCAAAACCATCCTCCACCAAAGTATAGCTGACATTCTCAAAAGAGCCTGTAGCCTGCAGCCTGTTGAGCCCCGCCTCTATTTCCTGAGCCCCCATCACAGTCCCGGGGTTGAAGCCCAGGATTTTTTTGACGACGTTGCCCTCATCGACCCCTACGCCACGCAAATGTATATCGGACACCATCACCTTCGTGTTGTTGATGTTCAATGCTTTTTTTCTGACAGGAAGTTTAAGGTCTGCCGGCAGTTTCGCCCGTATTTCCGCGAATGCCGCGGAATCCTTCTTTGCCGCCTCATAACCTGCCTTCATCAATGTCTCAACAGCTTTTTCGTTGAAACTCAGCATACCGTAGTTCCCGATGTCCGGGAGGATGTGCAGATCGGGCTTCGACACCTCATGCGCCCGCGCATCATCGCCCAGCATTGCTATCAGCCTGAAAACGATGTCGCCTATGGAGTTGACTTTTGAATATTCCGTATCACGGTTACCCACTTCAACTCCGATGATGATATCGGCGCCCACCGCCTTGGCTATGTCTACAGGGAAGTTGTTGCGGGTCCCCCCGTCAACCAGAATCATTCCATCCGTCCTTACCGGGGAGAAGACACCCGGAATAGCCATTGTCGCCCTGACAGCCTTGATCAGGTTGCCGCTTCCGGCATAGTAGGCCTTACAGGTAACAAGGTCACTCGACACACAGAAATATGGGATCGGCAACTCTGAAAAATCCATATTGCCGTGATATCCCACAGTCAGTCCTGAAAGAAGATTCGAGATATTATAGCCGTTCACATATCCCGTAGGAAGCGATGCGAGCAGTCTCTTCCCTCTCTCCAAATGCTCTTCAGGGTTCTCCTCATTCATTCTGGCACGTCTGTCGGCAGCCGCCTGGTCGTAGTGGAAAGGCAGATCGAGTTGATATGTAGCCTTGAAATCCTTGGTTCTCTTCGGAACATATTTGCTTTCAAGGTTGTTGCTCATCAAATACGACCAGTTTATATGCCTTATGATATCCTGAAGTTCGTCAGCGGTATATCCCATTGCGATAAGGCTTCCCACAATGCCGCCCATACTGGTGCCGCACACCATATCGATAGGAATGCCTACCTCTTCCATATATTTCAGGATTCCGGCATATGCCGTTCCCTTGGCGCCTCCACCGCTCAAGACCAGAGCGACTGTAGGCCTGTGTTCGGTTGTGCGTATGCTGTCAAGTTTGTGCCTGACCCGCAGAATTGCCAAAGAGTCCGCTTTAGGATTGATGCCTTCGGCGGCCAGACCGTTCGGAAAATGCTGAGCCACGGAAGCCGTTGACGTAACAGCCAACAGCAGCAGGATGATAGCAAGTCTTTTCATTATAGTTGTCAGTCAAGTACCCAGAATGATTCAGGGGTGCCCGGCCCTCCTTCAACAGCGTGGTAGCCCACGAAATCGAGTGTTTTCGGGTTGAAATAATAGTACGACTTCCAGAACCTGGCAAAGGCTCCGGCAGGTGATACCCTTACGCATGTTGCATCCTTATGCTTTCCTATGGCTTCTGTACCGATGATTTCCGCCGTCATAGGGAAAATCTTCATATCCGTAGGACGTACGCAAGTAAAGGTTATCTTCTCCCCCTTCTTGAGAACATGTCCGGCCACATATCCGATATGCTGGTACCACGGAGTACCGTCACTTTTTATCTTCTTGTCAAAGGCAGTCCCTTTGAAGGTACCCTTCAAGTAATAATATCCGTCACTCAACGTAACGGTGATGTCAGTATTCGCCGACTTGTCGGCTACATGCCAGGAAGTGGTGCAGTTGTTTTTGTCCATAAGGTGGCGGGCCTCCTGTGTCCCCATCCTGATGGTCAGGTCCGACATCGGGGCATCTTTCTTCGGAATGAAGGTTACCTTGGACTGACTGTCTCCACATGTTATCGTATAAACGAAATTCTGTGCGGAACACAGGCTCAACGAAAAAAGCATCGCTGCCGCTACAACTGCAATTCTGTTCATCGTATTTTATCTTATGATACTATCGTCGCAAATTTAACATTCCCCCACATAAAATCAAAACTTTATCTCGATACTGAAATCTTTCTAACCACTTTTTTGTTATTTTTGTATCATAAGAACATCTTACAAAAATCATGAAAAGAATCCTCAATTTTCTTGCCGCCGCTGCACTGGTGATTATCTGCACCCCGGCAATCTACGCCCAGGCACCGGGCACTTTGAAACACGCCACTCCTGAATCCATGGGAATGAATTCAAAGAAACTTGCCCAGATTGACCGCGAAGCCCAGCGCGCCATCGAAGAAGGCAGCATCCCCGGATGCGTCATCTCTGTTGTACGCGACGATAAAATCGTCTTCCTCAAAGCATACGGAAACAAGCAGGTAGTTCCTGACACCATCCCTATGACCCCCGAGACTATGTTTGACCTTGCATCCTGCAGCAAATGCGTGGGCACTACACTGTCATTCATGCAGTTGATCGAAAACGGCTATGTACGTCTCACCGACGAGGTTTCAATGTATATTCCAAACTTCAAGCCTTGGGTTGATCCTGATACAGGCAGAGAGGTTGACATCACCGTTCAGGATCTGATGACTCACACTTCAGGTCTTGACGCTTACTACAACCAGGCTTCTTATCTCAAGAAATACGGCCCTGCAACTCCGGATTCCCTCATCAAGCACATCGCAACTGAGATAGGCCGCAACTTCCGCCCGAAGACACGCCTCAGATACAGCTGCCTCAACTTCGTGACTCTCCAGAACATTCTCCAGAACATCACGGGAGAGCGCCTCTGCGACTACGCCCAGAAGAACGTGTTTGATGTCCTCGGTCTCAAGCACACCTGCTATCGCCCGAAGGAAGAGCATCCGGAACTCATGCCTCTGATTGCACCTACAGAGATGCAACCGGACGGAAAATGCCTTCTCGGTGAAGTTCACGACCCGCTTGCACGCGTTGCAAACTGCGGAAATTCAGGCAATGCCGGTGTATTCTCAAACTGCGAAGACCTCTCCGTAATCTGTGCCGCCATTATGAACCACGGTGCAATCAACGGCAGACGTATTCTCAGCCCGATGACCGTCGAGACAATGATTACCGTGCCTGAAAGCGGTCCGGACGGAAACAGACCGGGCATCGGCCGTGCTCTCGGATGGGACAACCGCAGCGGTTCGGCAGGATTGAGAGGTGATCTCTTCAGCCGCACCCGCACCATCTGCCATACGGGTTATACAGGAACATCCATCGTCATCGATATGGATTCCAAGACTGCAGTCATCGTGCTTGCTCACCGCGTACACCCTGCTGATGAGGGCGGCACAGGCAAACTCAGAGCCCGCGTTGCCAACATCGTTGCCGGTAGCATTGAGAAATAACATAACATACGACAAACCCTTCATCAATGGCAGCGGCACCATCGCTGTCATTGATGATTGTTTTAAGGACAGTCCCTCTCTCCTTCCGGACTGCCCCAGGATTTTCATACACGCATCCGAGGAGAATAAAACATTCGATACGGTCGAGGAGGTCATCGGAAAACTGATTGAACTTGAAGCAGACAGAAACACCTTCCTTGTGGGAATGGGCGGCGGCATCACGACAGACATCACCGGATTCGTCGCTTCGATATACAAGCGTGGATTGAATTTCGGTCTCATCCCCACCACCCTCCTCGCTCAGGTGGATGCGGCCATCGGGGGAAAGAACGGCGTGAATTTCGACCGTTTCAAGAATATGGCGGGCACTTTCTGCGAAGCGGAGTGGGTCTATATCAACCCGGAATTTCTTGAGAGTCTGCCGAAAAGGGAACTTCTTTGTGGAGCTGCAGAGATGTTGAAAACCTTCCTCATAAGGGATGCGAAGGCATATGGTGAAGCTGTTGAATACTTCTCAGGCCCCATCCGTTCAATAAAGGAACTGACGCCTCTCATCCGAAGGGCAGTTGAAATAAAATGCGACATCGTCAGCAAGGATCCACTGGACCGCAATATCCGCCATCTGCTGAATCTGGGTCATACCTTCGCTCACGCAATAGAAAAATACGACAGTTGCTTCCTCCACGGGGAAGCAGTGGCTGCCGGCATCATCATGGCCGCGCAGGAATCGGTCAGACTGGGACTGATGGAACAGGACATATTGGAGAAAATAATGTCTGATTTCAAAGCCGTCGGCCTGCCTGTGGAGACTTCCCTAGAGATGGACCTTCTGCAAAAGGCCATACTTCAGGACAAAAAAAGAGAGGGTGGCAAGATTACCCTTGTCCTCCCCATAAAGATAGGAGAAGCCGTTCTATGGGACTCATCTGTTACAGTCTGAAAGGGGCATCGAACACCTATTGTAACTTTATGGCTCATACCAGAAGCGGTGCGGCCATAGAGATAAGGCTTGATGACTGCATGCTGGACGATGAACAGCTGAACGAGCTGTTTTCAATGGAAAGACGCTCGCAATTGATTGCCACCTTTCACATCGAGAGCCCCAGCCAGATGGAGGAGGCCACCAACAAACTTACCTCAGCCATACTTTCGGGAGCGGATTACGTTGACATTCCCCTGGACTGGCCGGAGCACTCCCGCAAATGGCTCATCAGTCTTGCGCTGAACAAGGGCTGCAAAATTATCCTCTCCCACCACAATTACAAAATCACCGAACCCCTGAAAGAGCTTGTCAGCATAGCTCAAGATGCCTTCTACCAAGGCGCAGATATCGTAAAAGTGGTCACTACCGCCTGCCGGAAAGAGGATTCATCCACCATTCTGAAACTGTACAATCATTTCCCGGCAGAGAAGCTTGTGGCATTTGCAATGGGCCGCGAGGGATACAACTCCCGCCTCGCTTCATTTTCCAAAGGGGCGCCGCTTTTCTATATTGCACCGGCAAGGAACAAGGCAACGGCCGACGGTCAGCCCATATATGCCGACTTTCTGGACGATGATATGATCAGGCTTCGGGGAGAAGCGCAATTGCCGGCATCAAAGAGCTTTGCCCAAAGGGCCATACTGCTTGCCGCTCTGGCGGAGGGCACAACCAAATTGTATGGCATTACCCTCTGCGATGATACCAGGGCCGCAATGGGTGTGGCCGAGAGCCTCGGTGCAGAGATATTTCTCGAAGGCGAAGTAATGACAGTGACGGGCCATCAGAACATTCTCGAAAAAGGTCTTGTCGTGAAGGACAACAGATTCTTTGTAGGAGAATCCGCTCTTCTGGCACGTCTCTGCATTCCCCTGGCAGGTCTCTCACAAGAGGATATAACCATAACGGGGGAGAAAAGTCTGCTCGGACGCCGCATCGACGAGCATAAGACAGCCTTGAGGAAACTCGGCATCACCCTTGATTACACCGACAAGAGTTATCTGCCCGTAACCGTCCACGGCCATCTGAAAGGAGGAGCGATCTTCCTCAGCGGCAAGAAAGGATCACAGATGATATCGGGTATGCTGCTCGCACTGAGCCAGTGCAAAAACGGCAGCATGATAGACATATCCAACGTGACCAGTTCTCCATACATCAACCTCACCACCTACATCGCTTCATTCTTCGGATTGACGAAATATGAAATACCTGTTGACGATGAAGAGGAGATGGTCTGCTACGTGGAGCCGTTGCAGAAAGTGGAGCCTGTTTTCGGACTTCAAATAGAAAAAGACTGGAGTTCCGCCGCTCTTCTGCTGGCGGCAGGCGCCATAATGGGCGACATCACACTGAAAGGGCTGGACACCTACTCCCAACAGGCCGATGCCGTGATGTTCTTGATTATGGAAGAGTGTTTGATTGACATAGTGGAGGACAAGGACGTGGTGAATGTCCGGAAGTCCATTATCAGCCCATTCTACTACGACATCTCCGACTGCCCCGACCTCTTTGCGCCACTCTTTTTATTGGCCTCACAGGCGGAAGGCGAGAGCATCATAGCCGGTATCAACCGGCTCAGGAACAAGGAGAGCAACCGTGCTCTCACCTTCTCGAAGGAATTCGAAAAATTGGGTGTTCAGAGCCATATTGCAGGGGATGAAATTTACATATACGGATGTGAAAATTTCGTGTATGAAAGCGCAAAATGCTCTGCCCACGGCGACCACCGCCTTGCAATGTCGCTCTATATAGCCTCTCTCATGGCAAAAGGACCCGTAGAAATCGAAGATATGGAATCAATTGGGAAATCTTTTCCTAACTTTGTAGAGACCATTGAAAAACTGAAAACAAAAAAGAAACAATGAATACTTTCGGAGAAAAATTCCAGGTTCAGATTTTCGGAGCATCACACGCACCGGTCATCGGAATAACAATAACAGGAGTCCCTGCAGGAATGCCTCTTCAGGAGGCGGACTTCGCACAGGACATCCTCCGCCGGAAAAGCGGAGCAAAAGGGACCACCTCCCGCATCGAGGAGGATGTCCCTGTCATTGAAAGTGGTGTTTCCAAGAATGCGGAGGGGAAAAAAGTAACAAATGGCAAGGCTCTCACCATCACCTTTGAGAACAACAACATCCACCCGGAAGATTACACTCCGTTCAGAAAT
This sequence comes from Candidatus Cacconaster equi, assembly GCA_018065895.1. Lineage (GTDB taxonomy): Bacteria > Bacteroidota > Bacteroidia > Bacteroidales > UBA932 > Cacconaster > Cacconaster equi. Next base: position 5,349 of record JAGHSK010000052.1, on the reverse strand, counting down.
GTTCCACGCCCGGGCCACGCCGACTTCACAGCCTATATAAAATATTCTTCACGCAAACGTGATTTCGAGAATACGGATTTCATGGGAGGAGGCTTCTTTTCCGGCCGTATGACGCTTCCTCTTGTCGGAGCGGGAGTTGTGGCGAAAAAAATCATCAGCCCTATCGAAATAAAGGCACGCCTGATTGAAGTCGGAGGCATATCCACTGAAAATTGGTCGGACGTGGAGGCGCTCCTCGACAAAACAATTGCTGAAGGCGATTCTCTCGGCGGAATCATCGAATGTACCTGCCGGAAAGTGCCTGCCGGGCTTGGCGAACCTTTCTTCGACTCTCTGGAATCAATGCTCTCACATGCCATATTCACTATTCCGGGAATACGCGGCATTGAGTTCGGTGACGGATTCGCCGCTTCGAGGATGAAAGGCTCCGAGCACAATGACCCGTTCATTGACGACAAAGGGCACACGTCAAAAAACGGTGCCGGCGGAATCAATGGCGGAATCTCCAACGGAAACGACATAATCTTCCGTATAGCCGTCAAACCTACTTCAAGCATCATCAAGAAGCAAAGCACCTTCGACTTCATCAAAAAACAGATGACGGACATCTCCGTGCCGGGACGACACGATACCTGCTTCGCACTGCGTGTCCCTCCTGTGGTTGAAGCAATGACAGCCATAACCCTGGTTGACCTTCTGATGAAAGATATGGAGAAGCGTCCGGGATCCATTTAGGAAATCTTAAACATCGACAATATGAAGAATTTCTTTTTTGCTGTCATCCTACTTGCCTTGATGCTGTCAGGATGCAGTTCTCCGAAAGCCGCTCCGGAGGTAAGAAAATATATGCGTGATTCTCTGGAAGTACTCACTGCAAGATGCCAGGAGTCGCTCGGCGCCGCTTATATGGTGGACTCACTCATTGAGGTGAAAGAAGACATCCCCGGTTGGGAAGGTTTTCCGGTTGAACTTTATCAATATTATACAGGAGAAGACATCTATCTGAAAGCTCCGAAAAAGGCATTGGTATACCTGCTGAACCCATCTGCCGAAAAGTTGGCCACCTGGATTGTAAATGCGGTATTTGATGCCACCGGGGCCATTCGGTTCGATGACGTCGAGAAGGTCAGAAAATTCATAACCTGGCAGTCAGGAGCTCAGTTTCCTGTAAAGGGTGTAGTGTTTGAAGATATGTACACTGCAGGATTTTATGAACCGTACGTATTCAAGGACGGTGTTACCGTATATATCGCAGATTCGACATATCTCGACCCGGGCAAGCACCCTACCGACGAAATGCTCGAATATTACCTCAACGTGACTAACGATCAGCTCAAAGAATATACTGGTCGCTACGCGCGTATCTGTTCTACGACAAGAGAGATGTACTACAAGGCCGGCGGCACTGCACAGGTAGGTTATAGTGACGATGGTTTCAGGTCACAGGCCTGGCTTGCGGAAGTGGCTCGTCTTTATCAGGAAGCCTGGAATTCCGACAAGAACTTTCTCATCTACGCCTGGGCACTTTCAAATCTCGACCCGGCAGAATAACCTTTAAAACGAAATAAAAAACAGGGGCCGCAGAAATGCGACCCCTGTCTGTTTATGAAGGAATGATTATTCTTCCCTGCGTGGGCGACGCTCTCCGCCACGACGGCCACCATTGCGGTTGCCACCACGACGACGATCACCATGCTCACGACGCTCGCCTGTACCTGCTGCCTGAGCTGCATTTGCTGCAACACCTGCATTAGGAGTGAGATCGCGTTTTCCGTAAACCTCACCATTGCAGATCCATACCTTTACACCAAGAACACCTACTTTGGTGTGAGCCTCTGCAAGTGCATAGTCGATGTCAGCACGGATGGTGTGAAGAGGAGTACGGCCCTCCTTGAACATTTCACTTCTTGCCATTTCAGCTCCACCTACACGACCGCTGATCTGTACCTTGATACCTTCAGCGCCCATACGCATTGTAGATGCAACTGCCATCTTGATGGCGCGGCGATATGATACACGACCTTCAACCTGGCGCGCAATGTTGTTGGCAACGATGTTGGCGTCAACTTCAGGACGTTTAACTTCAAAGATGTTGATCTGAACCTCTTTGTTGCAAATCTTCTTCAATTCTTCCTTCAGCTTGTCAACTTCCTGACCACCCTTTCCGATAATCACACCCGGACGAGCGGTATTGATGGTGACAGTGATAAGCTTCAAAGTACGCTCGATGACGATCTTTGAAAGAGATGCCTTTGAAAGACGTGCAGTAAGATACTCACGGATCTTGGCATCTTCAAGAATTCTCTCAGGATAATCTCCATACCAGTTTGAATCCCAACCACGGATAATACCTACACGGTTGCTAATAGGATTTGTTTTCTGTCCCATAATTTATTCCTCCTTTGCTGGTTTTTCAACAGGTTTCTCTTCTTTCTTCTTGGCTGCAACAATGATTGTCACGTGGTTTGAACGCTTGCGGATGCGTGCGGCACGACCCTGAGGGGCTGTGCGGATACGCTTGAGCTGACGTCCGCCGTCAACCATTACGGTCTGAACGAATACATTGCCGTTTTCAAGCTCCTTGCGAGACTCCTCATTCTTGGCTTCCCAGTTGGCGATTGCGCTACGGAGAAGTTTCTCAAGACGTACAGAAGCCTCTTTCTTTGAATAGTGAAGAATATCCAAAGCCTTGTTAACTTCTACACCTCTGATGATATCGGCTACAAGACGCATCTTCTGAGGTGAGGTAGGAACGTCATTCAGCTTTGCGATAGCTGTCTGCTTCTTTATTTCCTTAAGCCTTTCGGCCATATTGTGCTTTCTAGCTCCCATTGTAATCTCCTTTTTAAATATTAACGATTACCAGAGTGACCTTTGAAGGTACGTGTAGGAGCGAATTCTCCTAACTTGTGACCAACCATATTCTCTGTTACATAAACCGGAACAAACTTGTTGCCATTATGAACAGCGATTGTGTGTCCAACAAAGTCTGGTGAGATCATGCTGGCGCGTGACCAAGTCTTGATGACTTCTTTCTTCATACTGCCATCGTTCATGGCAAGTACTCTCTTTTCCAAGCTGTCCTGAATATACGGACCTTTTCTAAGTGAACGACTCATAATCTAAATAAGTTTTATTCCGTTATTTTTTTCTTCTCTCAATAATGAACTTGTTAGAAGTCTTCTTAGGGTTACGAGTCTTGTATCCCTTAGCTGGCAGGCCCTTGCGTGAACGTGGATGTCCACCGGAAGCACGGCCTTCACCACCACCCATAGGGTGATCGACTGGGTTCATTACAACACCCCGGTTGTGAGGTCTGCGACCCAACCAGCGACGACGTCCGGCTTTGCCGTGAGACTCCAGGTTGTGGTCTGAATTTGATACTGTACCAACAGTAGCGCGGCAGGTAGTCAAAACCATTCTTGTTTCGCCTGAAGGCAAACGAAGGATGGCGTGGCCGCCCTCACGTGCTGTAAGCTGAGCGAATGTTCCGGCGCTGCGGGCCATTGCGGCACCACAACCAGGACGGAGCTCAATGTTGTGTACGAGAGTACCGAGCGGAATTTCTGATAAAGGAAGAGCGTTACCGATTTCAGGAGCTACACCGGAACCAGAAGCGATCACCTGACCTACTTTGATGCCGTTAGGAGCAATGATGTAACGTTTTTCACCATCCTGGTACAAAACCAAAGCAATGCGTGCACTGCGGTTAGGGTCGTACTCGATGGTCTTTACAACAGCTGTATACTGATCTTTGTCACGGAGGAAGTCAATGACACGATACATTTTCTTATGGCCACCGCCAATGTAGCGGATTGTCATCTTGCCCTGATTGTTACGTCCACCGGTTGAGCGGATAGGCTTCAGGAGGCTCTTCTCAGGAGTAGTGCAAGTGATTTCCTCAAATGTACTGATAGTCTTATTTCTTGTACCGGGAGTTACCGGTTTGAATTTACGTACTGCCATGGCCTTTAAATGTTGCTATAAAAATCAATCTTATCCTCTCCGGCCAAAGTGACAAACGCTTTCTTGTAGTGGTTTGTACGGCCTGTCTGCAAACCGTTCTTGGTATAACGGCTTCTGCGCTTTCCGTGGTAATTTACAGTATTGACGTCTTTGACTGAAACACCATACATCTGTTCAACCGCCTTCTTGATCTCAATCTTGTTGGATGTGCGGTCAACAATGAAACCGTAACGATTCAATTTATCGCCTTGAATCGTCATTTTTTCAGTTACGAGTGGCTTAATTAAGATTCCCATTTTCGTCTAGTTTTATTTACGTCTTTCAGCCAAAATGTCCTGAACACCGTCAACAAGTACAAGATGATTTGCATCAACCAGTACGTAGGTGTTGATTTCGTCAACTGTAATGACTTTCACCTCAGGAAGATTTCGAGACGACAGATAAATATTGTTTGAATTTTCAGGAAGAACGACCAAAGTCTTTCTGCCGTAAGCCTTGAGGTTCTCAAGAATCTTGATGAACTCCTTGGTCTTAGGGGCATCCATTGCGAATGGTTCAACCATTGTGATGGCGTTTTCTCTTGCCTTGTATGTCAAAGCTGAGAAGCGGGCAAGCTGTTTAACCTTCTTGTTCAACTTGAAGCCGTAATCACGTGGCTTAGGACCGAAAGCTGTGCCACCACCTACATAAGTGTTGGCCTTGATGCTGCCGTGACGTGCTCCTCCGCCGCCTTTCTGGCGACCCATCTTCTTGGTGCTGAATGCAACTTCACTGCGGTCTTTGGTCTTGTGAGTTCCCTGACGCTGGTTTGCAAGATACTGCTTTACGTCAAGATAAATAGCGTTGTCACATGGCTCGATGCCGAAGATTTCCTCTGCAAGCTCAACCTGCTTTCCAGAAGCCTTACCGTCAATTTTAAGAACGTCTAGTTTCATACGCTTAGTCCTCCACAATTACATAAGAACCTTTGGCTCCTGGTACAGAGCCTTTCACAATAAGAAGATTGTTTTCAGGGACAACCTTGATTACCTCAAGATTGAATACCTTAACGCGGTCGCAGCCCATATGGCCTGCCATACGCATTCCTTTGAAAACTCTTGATGGCCATGAAGATGCGCCGAGTGAACCAGGGTGACGAAGTCTATCGTCCTGACCGTGGGTCCTTCCACCGACGCCCTGGAATCCGTGACGTTTCACAACGCCCTGGAATCCGTGACCCTTTGAAGTTCCGGTAACATCCACATACTTCACACCTTCTGAAAGGTCTGCAACTGAGATGGTGTCACCCAACTTGAGCTCCATAGGGAAATCGTTCTTGAACTCAACGAGTTTTTTCTTTGGAGTGGTTCCTGCCTTTTCAAAGTGACCCTTGAGGGCCTTGCT
>JAGHSK010000007.1 GCA_018065895.1 Candidatus Cacconaster equi | reverse complement strand
GTATTGTTTAGAATAATTAAAAATACAAACCTTTTAAATATTTGGTTATATGGGAAAGAAATGGATTTGCACAGTATGCGGTTATGTTCACGAAGGACCTGAGGCACCGGAACAGTGCCCGTTATGCAAGGCTCCTAAGTCAAAATTCAATGAGGTTGTAGAGAGTTCAAACGGCCTTTCATTCGCTGATGAGCATAAAATCGGTGTTGCCAAGGGATGCGATCCTGAAATATGGAACGGTCTTCAGGCGAATTTCGCCGGCGAGTGTTCGGAGGTGGGAATGTATCTGGCAATGAGCCGTCAGGCAGATCGTGAGGGCTATCCTGAAATCGCCGAGGCATTCAAGCGCTATGCGTTTGAAGAGGCTGAACACGCAGCAAAGTTCTGTGAACTTATCGGAGAGATGGTGTGGGATACCAAGACAAACCTCAAGAAGCGTATGGAGGCTGAAGCTGGAGCGTGTGACGGCAAGATGGCTATCGCAAAGAAGGCAAAACAACTCAACTATGACGCCATTCATGATACCGTTCACGAAATGGCTAAAGATGAAGCCCGTCACGGCAAGGGCTTCGAAGGTCTGTACAACAGATATTTCGGAAAATAGTTATTCCACCAGGCCTGTTGCCATATTCCAGGCGGTAGTCCTGTAATATTGATCGACATTTGCATCTCGGGATTCGGGCAGATAAACGCTCAGTCCCGAGTGTTTTTTTACTGTATGGCCGAGAAATTGCGGAGTGGCATCCTTGAATATGACCACTCTGTCAAGAGCTGTCTGAAAGGCTGAGAACTCTTCTTCCGAGGATATGTTTTCAACAAAGTCTCCAAGGTCGTAAAGGCACCTGTAATCAGTCAAGCCTAGGTATTTCTGGATTTTTGCCGGGTTGATCCTGCTTATTTCCGTACGGTGTGCACTGAAAATCCGCTTGGACGTTTCGGCCAGAGCAGGCATCTGCGATGTCTTGATCAATGACACGAGCCCCGACGAACTGTACGCCTTGTCCGTGCGGACACGGGACATAAAGGCTTTGCAGGCCTCCGTAAGGGAAGTCTCCCTGTGATCTTTGTCAAGGAGATGAGGTACCATGGAACTTATCAACATACCGTTGGCCATCACCTCGGTTGTGCTGCCTATGATGTAGTCTGTAATATTTTTAAGCTCGTAGCAAGGCTCCACTCCGGCCATATAGCAGCAATCCATCATAATGCAGTCGAAGTGGAAGAATGCAAGGGATTTTGCAAAGTCGTCGATATTGATTCCAACGTTGTCATCCGGCCCCAGACTTTCTACCATCGGAATCTCCGCTTTCAAGGACTGTGCGGATTTCGTGGCAGGAAGGAAGCTTGACCCGTGAGTGGACATGGACAGAACCACATGTTTTGACGGAAATGCGTTCTGTGCGTCGTTCAGCACTGCATTTATCTGTTGCGTGCGAAGCGAAACGGTTCCTGCGGGATATGTCTTGATTATACTGTTGACGAAATTGCCGTTTCTGTCAATGCTGTATCTGGAAAGAACGGGGTCAGATCCCGGCATGTGGGAATATACAAGAAAAATGTTCTTGTTGTCACTGCTCTCTGGGAGTGTCCCTCCATCCTGAATTTCCTCCAACTGTCTGGATGTATATGAGGAAAGGCCGTTGTTGTGGCAGGCCGCATATACCAGTATGACTGACCTCTGCTCCTTGATTTTATCGTCAAATTCGCAGGAGACAGCCAGAAACAATATGGTCAGCAGGAACAGTAGTCTTCTCATTTGAAAACGATTATTTGAATGCAAAAAAGACGGCCAATACCAAGCATAGGAAGGCTGCCAGATGGTTCCATTTGAGTGGCTCGCTTTTGAATACAAGAGCGCTGAACAGCACGAAGACCAGAAGCGTGATCACCTCCTGAATGATTTTCAGCTGAAGCAGGGAGAACGGCCCCCCGTTGCCGTTGAAACCAATTCTGTTCGCCGGTACCTGGGCACAATATTCAAAAAATGCGATGAGCCAGCTGCTCACGATAATGCCGAACAGTCCCCATTGAGAAAATGGCTTGACCTGTCCGAACTTGAGATGCCCGTACCACGCCAATATCATCATGACATTGGATACCAGCAGCAATGCGATGGTAGTGATTCCTTTTCCCATAGTTCGCAAAAGTAGATATTTTTTTCCGTATCTTTGTAGATTAAAAATGAAATTATGCGTCTTTTTAAAATTTTTGCAATGACAGCTGGACTTGGACTGGCTTTGGCAGCCTGCAAATCAGAGAAGCAGGCCGAAGAATGGAAATATTCCATCGATGAATTTGCTGACATCGAGGTTTTACGCTATCAAGTTCCCGAGTGGGACTCGCTCTCTTTTCAGCAGAAGGAGTATATATATCATTTGAGCGAAGCCGCGAAAGCCGGCAGGGATATCACATGGGACCAGTATTTTGAATATAATCTGGACATCCGCCACATTCTCGAAAGTATCCTTGAGAATTATCAGGGGGATCGCACCTCTGAACAGTGGGATGATTTCCTTGTGTATGCCAAGAGAGTGTTCTTCAGCAACGGCATCCACCATCATTATGCCAACGACAAGATTTTCCCGGATTGCACGAAGGAGTATTTTGCCGACCTGATGAAATCCGTAAACATATATGATGACGGCAGTGAGAAGATGCTTGACGTCATTTTCAATCCGGAGTTGTATGCCACCAAGAGATACCAGGGCGCTGACAAAGATATTGTCGAGGCTTCTGCCGTTAACTTCTATGAGGGAGTGAATGCGCAGGAGGTCAATGCCTTCTACGACGGAATGGCCGACGCAAAAGATATACATCCGATCAGTTACGGCCTGAACAGCAAGGTTGTTAAGGAAAACGGAAAGATTTCAGAACAGGTTTACAAAGTGGGCGGCAAATACGGACCTGCTCTTGAGGTCATAATCGGACATCTTGAGGCTGCTGCAAAAGTCGCTGAAAACGACACACAGAAACAGTATATTGCCGAACTGATTGAATATTATCGTACCGGAGACCTCCGCCTCTGGGACAAGTACAACATTACCTGGGTGGGTGATACCGGCAGTGACGTTGATTTCGTGAATGGATTCGTCGAGGATTATGATGACCCTCTTGGCCGCAAAGCTACCTGGGAGGGTATTGTCAACTATCGCGACCGCGAAGCGTCAAAACGTACGGAGACAATCAGCGACAATGCGCAGTGGTTTGAAGACCATTCTCCAATCAATCCTGCATTCAGGAAGGCGGAAGTGAAGGGAGTTTCGGCAAAGGTCATCAACGTTGCAGTCATAGCCGGCGGCAACTACCCTGCCACAGCTATCGGCATCAATCTGCCTAACGCAGACTGGATACGCAAGGAGTACGGTTCAAAATCAGTGACTATCGCCAATATCACAGATGCATACGACAAAGCTACGGAACAGCGTCCGAAGAGCATACTTACTGAATTTGCCTGGGATCAGGATGAGATTGACCTTTGTAGAAAATATGGCTCAGTCACCGACAATCTTCACACTGATCTTCACGAATGTCTCGGCCACGGAAGCGGACAGCTTCTTCCCGGAACTCCGTCAAATGCTTTGAAAGAGTATACATCCTGCCTGGAAGAGGCCCGCGCAGATCTGTTCGCACTCTATTATCTGGCTGATCCGAAACTTGTGGAACTCGGCCTGCTCGACAGCCCTGAAGCATATAAAGCTGCATACATAAGTCAGATACGCAATGGTATCTTCACCCAGTTCTGCCGAATCGAACTCGGCAAGCAGAATACCGAAGCCCATATGCAGGACCGCAAGCTTATCGCTCAGTGGTGCTATGAAAAGGGCCTTGCAGACAATGTCATCGAAAAGAAGGTGCGTGACGGGAAGACATACTTCGTCATCAATGACTATGAGGCTCTCCGTGGTCTGTTTGGAGATTTGCTTGCAGAGATTCAGAGAATCAAATCGGAGGGAGACTATGAGGCAGGGAAGGCCCTTGTCGAGAACTATGCCATCCAGATTGATTATGATCTCCACAAAGAGGTTCTTGAGCGCTATTCATCATTAGACCTCAAGCCATACCGCGGCTTCATCAATCCTGACATCGTTCCTGTGGAGAAGGACGGAAAGGTGGTTGACTACAAGATTGTCTATTGCGAAGATTTCCTTGAGCAGCAGCTCAAATACGGAAAAGAGTACAGAACCCTGTAGCTCTATGAAAGGTGCGTCCTGATAATGGATGCTCCGGACTCTGCGGCCTTTTTCTCAAGTTCCCTTGTCTGTGCCTCGCACTCTTCAGGGGTGAGACCCAGAGGTTTGTAAATGAAGCTCTTCCGCGAAATTCCTACAAGTATGGGTTTGCGGAAGAGCTTGAATTTTGACAGGTTGTCGAGCAACAGACGATTATCTTCCACGGATTTTGAAAAACCGAATCCGGGGTCAAGAATCCAGTTTTCGATGCCCGCTTCCTCCGCTCTCTGCGCAAACTCCTCAAAATATTGACAGACTTTTTTTACCACGTCATCATAGTGGTATTCATCATGCATTGTTTCGAACGTACCTTGATGGTGCATCGCTATGTAACGCAGTCCGAGCCGGCCTACAACAGGCAGCATTGCCCTGTCCCACTCTCCGGCGGATATGTCATTGACGATGAATCTCCCCATCTCCTGATATGCCATCAATACGATTGAGGGACGGAAGGTGTCGATGGAGAAGGACACGCCGCGATAATTACGCGCAATTTCGCATATTACAGGCTCAAGCCGGTCCCACTCTTCCTGTGCGCTGACTGGTCTGGCTCCCGGTCGGGACGATATGGCGCCTATGTCTATGATAGAGGCCCCGGCCAGAAGCAGCGCATCCGCCTTTCGCCTGAATCCGTCCACTCCGGCGGCTCTTGAACCGGCATAGAAGGAGTCGTCGTTAAGGTTGATAATTCCCATCAGTTTGGTATCGGACAAGCACATATTTTCGTTATATTTGTAATTCTTATGCAAATTTAGAAAATTATGCTGATTGTACTTGAAGGACTTGACGGTGCCGGAAAATCCACACAGTTGAAAATGGTGACATCCTATCTGGAATCTCTCGGGAAAAAGGTCGAATATCTCCATTTTCCGAGATATACCGCCCCTGTTTATGGAGAATTGATAAGCAAGTTCCTTCGTGGTGATTTCGGAGGCTTGAATCAGGTTCATCCCCAATTGGTGGCGCTTCTGTTCGCTGAGGACAGGCGCGATGCCGCTCCTCTCATCCGGAAGTGGCTTTCCGAGGGCTCTTGCGTCATCCTTGACAGATATGTCTATTCCAATATCGCATTCCAGTGTGCGAAATTGCGTTCTGAAGAGGAAATAAAGGATTTGAGCAGTTGGATTTTCAGCACCGAGTACAATGAATACGGCATCCCTGTGCCTGACCTGAACATTTTTCTTGACGTGCCCATTTCGTTCGTCGATGCCAAGCTCAAGAGTGCACGCGAATCCGACAGTGACAGGGAATACCTTCAGGGAAAGTCCGACATACACGAGTCCAGCATGGACCTGCAGGTACATGTCCGGGAGCAATACCTTGCCCAGTGCAGTCTCGACAGCAGTTTCATAAGGGTGGATTGCAACGACGGAGAAGGCAGGATGCTTCCTCCTGACAGGATATTTGCACAGATACGCAAACATATTGACGCGAAACTATGAAAACGCTCTGCCGCATTTGCAGATTTCTCTTCTCTCTGACATTCATCCTTTCCGGCATCTTCAAACTGATTGATCCTGTCGGAACGGGGCTGATTGTGGACGAGTACCTGAAGTTCATGCATCTGACAGCATTCTCCGATGCTTGCGTATGGATCGGGATTCTTCTTGCTGTCGCGGAGTTCACCATAGGTATATGTGTCCTTGTCGGGTTGAAGATGCGGCTTGTTTCCACCGTGGCCCTGTGTCTCGTGTCCTTCTTCACTCTGCTTACGCTTTATCTGGCAATCTTCAATCCGATAACCGACTGCGGCTGTTTCGGAGAGGCCTTCCACTTGACAAACTGGCAGACATTCGCAAAAAACGTCGTGCTCCTTGCATTCGCGCTCATAATCTACTTCGAAAGGAACAATATGCGGAAGTTGGCACCCGATTGGCTCCAATGGACAATAATAGGCATTTCAATCCTGTTTGCGCTTGCTCTTGCCATATACGAAAAAGAGACCATACCACATATCGACTACACAGCATACACTTCCGGCACTGACCTTAATGACATATATTCGGAAGGACAGGCGCAGTTCAATACGGTTTTTATCTATCAAAAAGATGGGCGGCAGGAAGAATTCACGCTGAACAATCTCCCTGATTCTTCGTGGCGATATGTCGATACCCGCACCGAGATAACAGATGGCAGCGTTCGTATGTCGCAGATAGATTTCGAGCCCCATACCCTTGAGGGCCGCTTCTTCGCCGTATCGGTTTACGATACCGAGCTGCTGGAAGATGAACGGTTCCTCGGCAGGCTTGAAGCGTTCCGCGCCAGAGTTCCGGAAGAAGAGGCGGAAGTAGCCCTCTATACACCGGAAGGCGGAAATGGTGCATATTCATCAGATCGCAAGTCGCTTATGACGTTGAACAGAAGCAACGGCGGCGTTACATATTTTTCAGATGGAGTCATAGTGAAGAAATGGCCTGCCTGCGACATTGACCGTATAGATGCGGGAGCTGTTCTCGACGAGGACCCGGACGTAGTTATTCTCCAGCAACGAATTTCAGAGCAGATTTTTGTCAGTGTTCTGGTTTCGGGCGTTCTCGTGATATTGTTGCTCATACGATTTTTTTGCGGATTTTTTATGAAGAAGAAGTAGAATGGCAGAAGATAACTTACCTCTCGAACTTGGTACGGAAACAGTAAGCAAATTGCTTAAGAAATATGCATTACCCGCCATAATTGCGATGACGGCATCGAGCCTGTACAATATGGTCGACAGCATATTCATCGGGCAGGGATGCGGCCCTTTGGCAATATCAGGCCTAGCGCTGACCTTCCCGCTTATGAACCTTTCCGCCGCATTCGGAACTCTTGTCGGGGTAGGAGGGGCTACCCTTATCAGCGTGCTCCTCGGACAGAAGAACTACTCCAAGGCAAAGAAGGTGCTTGGAAATGTATTCCTGCTCAATGTGCTGATGGGACTGTTTTTCTCTATCGTTTCCCTGTCGCTTCTGAATCCCATCCTGCGCTTTTTCGGGGCCAGTGATGCCACTCTGCCCTATGCAAGAGCGTATATGATACCTATCCTTGCCGGAAATATCATAACCCACCTGTATTTTGGACTGAATGCTATAGTAAGGGTGTCCGGACATCCGCAGAAGGCGATGTTCGCCACCATCATGACGGTGACGTTGAACACTATACTTGACCCCATCTTCATTTTTGTTTTCCATATGGGCATCCAGGGCGCGGCTGTGGCGACGATCATTTCCCAATTCCTGGCCTTCATATGGGTGATGCGCATTTTGTGCGACAGGAGGGAATTCCTGCACTTGAATATCCGCAAGATAAAAATGGACTGGCATATCGCGGGGCGTTCTCTCTCTATTGGGATGGCTCCGTTCCTTATGAACGTGGCCGCCTGTTTCGTGGTGATATTCATTGACAACCAAATGGCCCGTTATGGCGGTGATCTTGCCATCGGTGCCTACGGAATCGTCAACAGACTCGTATTTCTTTTCGTGATGATAGTCCTTGGTCTGAACCAGGGCATGCAGCCTATTGCCGGATACAATTATGGCGCAAAACTCTATGACAGAACCTTTGAGGTGCTGCATCTTACAATGAAATGGGCGTGTGTTGTCACGACTGCATGTTTCCTCGTGGGAATGCTGATTCCCCAGACAGCTGTAAGTCTCTTTACCCGTGATCCGGAGTTGATGGGACTGGCGTCACACGGGTTGACAATAACTGTCATCTTCTTCCCGCTGGTGGGCAGAAATATGGTTATCACCAATTTCTTCCAGAGTCTCGGGCTTGCCAACAAGGCCATTTTCCTTTCTCTGACCAGACAATTGCTTTTCCTTATTCCGTTTCTTGCAGTGCTGCCGCACTATTTCGGAGTTGAGGGAGTGTGGTACTCAATGCCTGCATCCGATCTGCTGGCAATCATTGTTTCCGAGATAATGCTCATGAAATTGAAAAAACAGTTGAAAAATGAATAAATTCGTTATCTGTATCGGACGCCGCGTGGGGGCGGGCGGCCTTCACACAGCCCATATGCTTGCCGAACAACTTGGCGTGAAAGTTTATGACAAGGAGATTCTTTCCGAAGCCGCAAAGAGATTCGGAATAAATACCGAAATCTTCGGGGCGAGTGATGAAAATGTGGCAAAGCGCGGACTAAGATCCATTTTCGGTTTTCTGAATGTAAGTGAATCTTCGGCTTCTGCCAAAGGAATGCTTACCGATGAGGCTCTTTTCAATATGCAGAGTGAGGTGATCAAAAGAATCGCTCAGGAGGAATCCTGCATCATCGTGGGCCGCTGTGCTGACTATATCCTTCGCGAAAATCCGAACTGCCTGAGCGTATTCATTACGGCAGATATCAAACATCGCGCATCATTCCTTGCAGAGCAGTGGCATTGCCCTGAATATGAGGCAAAACAACGTATTGAACGGGAGGAGCGCAAGAGAGCGTACTATTATAATTTCTTCACCTTCAAGACTTGGGGGGATTCCGCAAGTTATGATGTGTGTATCGACAGCGTCAGGACGGGAAGTCTCGAGAATGTAGTCGAGATGATAAAACTCGCAATGAAACAGAGAAACTTGATATAAGCACACGATATGGCCGACGAAAAGATAATATTCTCAATGAACGGGGTGAGCAGGATTCTGCCCCACAACAACAAGGTGATTCTTAAAGATATCTATCTGTCCTTCTTCTATGGGGCCAAGATTGGCATCATAGGTCTGAATGGAGCAGGAAAGTCCACGTTGATGAAGATAATCGCAGGTATTGAGACCCCTACCCACGGGGAAGTGGTCTTTGCACCGGGTTATTCAGTGGGATATCTTGAACAGGAGCCGAAACTTGATGACAGCAAAACCGTGATTGACGTTGTCCGTGAGGGCGTTCAGGAGGTGATGGATATCTTGGCGGAGTATAACGAAATCAGCAATAAATTTCTGGAACCGATGTCGGACGATCAGATGAATAAGCTCATCGAACGCCAGGGCGTCCTTACAGACCGGATTGAAGCTGTTGGCGGATGGGATATCGATTCGAAGCTTGAAAGAGCTATGGATGCGCTGCAATGCCCTCCTTCCGATGCCTCAGTCGCCACGCTGAGCGGAGGAGAACGCCGCAGAGTGGCACTGTGCCGACTTCTTCTGCAGGAGCCTGACGTACTTCTGCTCGATGAGCCTACAAACCATCTCGACACGGAATCGATCCAGTGGCTTGAGGCACATCTCCAACAGTATAAAGGCACTGTGATTGCGGTTACTCACGACAGATACTTCCTTGACAACGTGGCTGGATGGATTCTTGAATTGGACCGTGGGGAAGGCATTCCTTGGAAAGGAAACTACAGCTCATGGCTTGAACAGAAGAGCACTCGTCTTGCACAGGAGGAGAAGCAGGAGAGCAAGCGCCGCAAGACTCTTGAGCGGGAGCTGGAGTGGGTGCGAATGGCTCCTAAAGCACGTCAGGCCAAAGGTAAAGCCCGACTCAACGCTTACGAGAAGATGCTCCACGAAGATGTCAAACAGAAGGAGGAACGTCTTGAGATCTATATTCCTGACGGGCCTCGTCTGGGCAACAAGGTGATTGAGGCTTCCGGCGTTTCAAAGGCATTCGGAGACAAACTGCTGTTTGAAAATCTGAATTTCAAACTGCCACCTGCGGGAATTGTGGGAGTAATAGGCCCGAACGGCGCTGGAAAGACAACCCTTTTCCGCCTTATAATGGGATATGAAAAGCCTGACAGCGGAACATTCGAGGTGGGTGAAACGGTCAAGATAGCCTATGTCGATCAACAACATAAAAAAATAGATCCTGATCTGACGGTATATCAGACCATCGCAAACAACTCCGAATATGTGAAACTCGGCAATAAGGAAGTTAATGCCCGCGCATATATTTCCCGCTTTAATTTCAGCGGAGCGGATCAGGAGAAGAAGTGCGGGGTTCTGTCAGGCGGTGAACGCAACAGACTTCATCTTGCCCTGACACTCAAGGAGAATGCGAACGTACTTCTGCTCGACGAGCCTACAAATGACGTGGATGTAAATACCATCCGGGCATTGGAAGAGGGCTTGGAGAGCTTTGCTGGATGTGCTGTCGTGGTTTCTCACGACCGCTGGTTCCTCGACCGCATTGCCACCCATATCCTCGCATTCGAAGGTGACTCCAAAGTCTATTTCTTTGAAGGCACCTATTCCGAATACGAAGAAAATAAAAAGATGCGTCTTGGAAACGTTGAGCCCAAACGTTTCAAGTACAAGAAGCTGATGTAGTCCGTTCAGGCTCAGTAAGGGTTACCAGTTCTCCGGAAGTCCCAGATCCTTGAATGTCCGGGGAGCAGGAACGCCAGGCAGAGGCTTGCGGTCCTTGATCTGCTCAAGAGCCACCCTGACTGCCTCTTCAAGTTGCTGATCGATGCCTGCAGCCTCCTTGACCGGATCGTTGTCAAGAAGAATGTCAGGATCGACTCCGTGATTCTCGACAATCCATTCACCGCTCTTCGCGTCATAATTTGTGAAGAACGGAACTCGAACGTCCGTGCCGTCCATATATGGCAGTGAACCGCTTATGCCGATGATTCCTCCCCAGGTACGTGTACCGATGACTGTTCCAAGATTGTTGGCCTTGAAACTCCAAGGGAACAGGTCTCCGTCAGATGCTGAATATTTGTTGATCAGCAATACCTTCGGACCTGTATGGGCCGCATCAGGCGTGGTGCTTGTGCGGGAGGATGTGCGTCTCATATCCATTCTGTAAACCTGACGCATAAGGCGCTCGATAATCATAGGGGAGACGTTTCCACCTCCGTTTGCACGGTCGTCAATGATGAGTGCCTCCTTGTCGAGCTGAGGATAGAAATATCTCGCAAATTCGTTGAGGCCTTCAGCGCTCATATCAGGAATGTAAATGTAGCCCACTTTGCCTCCGGACAGTTCGTCAACCTTGCGGATGTTGCCGATGACCCACTCATAATGATACAGAGGGTATTCGTCGGCAATAGGCTTCACAACGACTTTGCGCCCGCCCTTTTCGGCTTTCGTGTTGACGGTTATCTCCGTAAGTTTGCCCGCCTTGCCCACGAGGAGCTGCTGGATATTGGCAACTTCCTTGGTGGAAACTCCGTCTATTGCCGTGATGAATTCGTTCTTTGAAATGTTCATTCCCGGCTCGGCGAGCGGCGAGCGGAGCTGCTCGGAATACGGGGCTCCTTCGAGAATCCTGTCAATTCTGAAATATCCGCTCTTGTCCTTAGACATTTCCGCCCCCAGAAGACCCATTGCAATGCGCTGAGGTTTCGGATAGTCACCTGTCTGGACATAGCAATGTCCGCAAGCAAGTTCGCCTATCATCTCACCGATTACATAATTGAGGTCGAGCCTGGTCTTTACGTAAGGAAGCAATACTGCATATTTCTCCTTGATGGCCTTCCAGTCACGTCCGTGCATGTTTTCCAGATAGAACCCGTCACGGAACGCTCTCCATACTTCATCGAAAATCTGTGCCCACTCCTGAGGATAATCAACGTAGGCTTTCATTTCGGAGAGGTCAACAGGGTTGCTCAAGGCAATTTTCTTTGAAGGGAAAGGAACGGTGTATACCTCTTTGAATCCCTTGAAACATACGGCTTTCTTGTCCTTGAAACGGTAATTGACAGATGCGTCGCAGCATTTGTCCGTTTTCTGTGTGGCAAAGTCAAAGACACTCGTCCCCCTGTTGGAAGAGAACCAGAGGCTCTTTCCGTCACAATAGAAATTACGTGCACTACCCTCTACCGGTATTCGAACAATACGGCTCCACAGCCCGTCGGGGTCAACTCTAACCCCATTTTTGGAAGTTGTGTCCTTAGGATTCTTCTCTTTATCCTTTTTATTGACCACCCCATCTTTCGGGAGAAGTGGAGACGGAGTGTCTTTGGCCAGCATCGCCATATAGACGCCTCCCATTGACGTGTATGCGTGATTCCATTCTGTACGGCTATAGATAGGATGAAAGTCGCGGTCTGAACCGAATATCAGATACTTGCCATCTTCGCTGAAGGTAGGGGCGAAAGAGTTGTACCATTTTTCGGTCACAGGATACTCTTTGTTGTCGGCAATGTTGAAAACATACACGACAGACATATCGTTGGATGCTGGCTTTGTGTATGTAAGCCATTTGCTGTCAGCTGAATAATTTACTCCGAAAAATTCACTTTCGGGATTCTGCAGCAGGACCTTCTTCGTTCCTGACACAGGATCGACCTCTACGACCCTGTTTTTCCGGTCGGTGTAGAGGATCTTCTTGCCGTCTGGGCTCCACTGAACACTGCGGATATAGGTGTCATTGTTCTTCGTCAGTTGACGTGGGGCCGACAGTTCATCCCCGGCATCCTGAAGCCACAGTTCGCTTTCTCCGGTACGGTCGCTGATATAGACGATGCTCCTGCCGTCAGGACTCCAGTCCGCGCTGCGCTCATTCGCACCCGGTGTGCGGGAGATGTTCCTCACAACCCCCTTCTCTACAGGGACATTGAACACTTCTCCTCTGGCAGTGACGACAATGCGGTTGCCGTCCGGTGAAATTGAGAGGGAAGATACCTTCGAAGATACGTTCTTATATTCGTTCCTTGCATAAATGTCGTCAGATGCGAGAGAGACGCTTATTTTTGAATATTTCTTCGATACGGGGTCAAGCTTCCACACATAACCGGCCTGCTCGAATACTATCATGTTTCCTCCGCAGCTCGGGAACTTGACATCATAGTCGTGAAAATCGGTGACTTTTGTCGTTTTCTTCGTCTTTGTGTCGTAAACGAAGATATTCATCGTCATATCCCTGTCGGATGCAAAATAAATTTCGTCGCCGATCCACATCGGGAATATGTCCTGAGCAATGTTGTCCGTGACGTTCTCAACAGATCCTTTCTTAGGATTCCATATCCAGATGTCATCGGCCATCCCGCCTCTGTAATATTTCCAAGTGCGGAATTCTCTCATCACACGGTTGTATGCAAGAAGTTTTCCATCAGGAGAATAGCAGCAGAAGCCCCCTTCCGGAAGAGGGATCTTTGACGGCATCTGGCCGTCAGGAGATACAGACCACAGGTTGCCTGGAAATCCGTCACCGATTCGGTTGCGGTAGAGAATGTTTTTACCATCCGGACTCCAGCACATCACTATGTTGTTGGGACCCATACGGTCGCCCAGATCATCGCGCCCGTTGGTCGAGGTCCAGGTCAACCTGGCAGGCTGGCCTCCTTCGGAATTCATAAGATAAACTTCACGGTTGCCGTCGTATTCTCCTGTAAAAGCTATTGTTTTTCCATCAGGGGAGTATTTGGGAAAGATCTCATAACCGATGTGAGACGTGAGCTTATGCGCTTCGCCGCCCTCGATAGATACACTGTAAAGGTCTCCGGCGTAAGAGAAAACCACTTCAGTTCCGTTGGTGGCAGGAAAACGTAGCAGACGCGCTTCCTCTCCGACCTGTGCCGCCGATGCACACAATGGAATGATGCTCAGCGCGATTAATAGAAGATTTCGTTTCATGGGGTTTGGAATATGATTATAATGAAAACCCCGAAAGTGATTGGAACTTTCGGGGCTTGTCAGTCTATTTGAAGAATGGAATTATTCGTCCTGGAGCTGCATATGCTGTACATAGATAGCTTTCTTCATCATATCACGCTTCTTTACTGATGGTTTCTCGAAAGTCTTGCGTGAACGGAGCTCACGGATGACACCAGTTTTTTCAAATTTTCTCTTGAATTTCTTGAGAGCTCTTTCAATGTTTTCGCCTTCTTTGATTGGTACAATGATCATAATGCATACACCTCCTTTTGTTTCGGACTGCAAATGTATGAAAAATTCTTAAATTTGTACGGAATGATACAAAGTTTTTGTGAATATCTGCAGGTGGAGAGGCGCTATTCTCCACGGACTCTGGCTCTTTACCGTGATGCGGTGCAGGAGTTTGAGGCGTATGCCGGTGGAGATGACACGACGCTGGTTACTACATCAACCATTCGGGGATATATCTCTCAATGCCTCGACAGGGGACTGGGTCCACGTACCGTCAACCTGCGCCTATGCGCCCTGAGCACGTACTGTTCCTTTCTTGTCAGACAGGGCATCCTGTCATCAAATCCCGTGAAAAAAATCACACGTCCCAAGACCGATAAGCCGCTCCCCAAGTTTTATACCGAAGAGGCGATGGAAAATTATTTTGACAAGAGTGAGAGTATGCTGCAGGATTCATTGGGAGAGGACGGTAAACCTGATTTCCGTCTGTTGCGCAACAGGATGATAATGCTTGTTCTCTATACGACGGGTATGCGCAGGGCAGAGTTGTGCTCTTTGAAGGAGGTGAATTTTGATCCTCACCGTCACAACTTCAGAATAGTCGGGAAGGGTGACAAACCTCGCGAAATTCCCGTTCCTGCTTTGATTTGTGAAGAAATCTCATTATATTTGAAGAGAAATAGGGAAGAGAACCCCGACAATGCCGAAGGACGGTTCTTCCTTACCGACAGCGGCAAGCCGCTCTATCTTGCATTCGTCAACAATGTCGTTCGCAGTGAGTTGTCTGGTCTGGAAGGCTTTACCGGCAAGAAGTCGCCGCATGTGCTGCGCCACTCCCTGGCTACTCACCTGCTGAACCGTGGTGCGGACCTGAACAGCATAAAGGAGATGCTGGGCCACTCATCCCTCGCTGCAACGCAGATTTATACCCATAATTCTTTCGAGCAGCTCAAGAAGACTTATTTAACCGCTCACCCTAGAGCAAAAAATGGAGGTAGATATGGAAATTAAAGTTCAATCAATCAAGTTTGACGCTGATCAGAAACTTCTCGACTTCATCGACAAGAAACTCGGAAAAATGTCCAAGTTCTATGATGACATTATCAGAATGGAAGTTGACCTCTCATTGCTCGCCGACCACGACAACAAGAATGCGAAGGTACGGGTATTCATACCTGGCAACGAATTGGTCGTGGAACGCAATTCCGACACTTTTGAAAATGCGATTGTCAATTGTGCAGGTGTACTGAAGGATCTTCTGGTATCCGCCAAGGAGAAACGCAACAACTAGAAAAAAAGACGGATAAGCTCTTCCGGAGCTATTCCGCAGAAGTAATCGTCGAGCGCCATTTTTGAAATGCGCCCGGCGATTTTTCTTTCGTCGTGTTCGCATCCGTCGATCAACGCACAGAATTCGTCGGTAGGTTTTCTGAAGAAATAATCTCCGAATATCTCAAGCCCACGTATCCTGCCACCTTCGACATTCATATGAACCTCCACAAGACCCCCGGGAAATTTCTCACATTTTGAAAAGGTGTAGCGTGGGGATGTTCCGAAGTTCCAGGCATTGGTGGAATATTTTTCGGCGCATAGTCTGTCAATGGCCGACAGGTCCTCCTGAGAGTACTCATATGGAGGACATTCTTTTCCAACGACCTGCCTGAGGTACTCCATAAACTGGAGGACATCCATTTTCTGAGGGAGATGCTCTGAGATATTTGTCACGCGGCTCCGGTTCGATTTGACCGCTCTGCCCGTGAATTTCTCCTTCCTCGCCTGCAGGGCCCCCGAAAGATTGTTGATTGACGCGCAGAAGAGCAGTGTGCCGTGCTGGAGAATGCGGTTCTGATGGATGCAGATTGCATTGCCGGAAAATTTTCTTCCGTCAATCAGCAGATCGTTCCTCCCTTCGAGATATGCTTTTACCCCCAGATCGTTAAGTGCCTTGACTATAGGCGCAGTGAATCTGCGGAACATCATTCCAGTGTCCTCTCCGTCAATGCGGCTGTCAACGAACGTGAAGTTGATGTTGCCAAGATCATGGAACACCGCTCCACCGCCGGTAAGTCTTCTGACTACCTTCACGTTGTTGTCTTTCACGAATTTCAGATCGATTTCAGCGAGGGCATTCTGATTTTTTCCTATGATTACGGAGTCTTCGTTCCGCCATAGCCGGAACAGCGGATCTTTCTTCTCCTTCAGAAGATATTCCTCCGCGGCAAGGTTCCAATACGGGTCGGTCGATGAATCGAAGATGCAGTACATTACTCTTCCTGTGCCTTGTTCAAAGTCTCCCAAAGCAGATCCTTGAGTTGTGGTATGCCTTCGCCTGCCACGGATGATATGAATATTGTCGGAATCTTTCGCGGCAGATGTTTCTTGATTTCAGCCTTCAGTTCGTCATCAAGCATATCGCACTTCGATACGGCGAGAACCCGCTGCTTGTCGAGAAGCTCTGGATTGTACTGCTTGAGCTCGTTCACCAGTATTCTGTATTCGGCAAGTACATCCTTGCTGTCTGCCGGCACGAGGAACAGCAGCATCGAGTTGCGCTCTATATGGCGGAGGAAGCGCAGTCCTATGCCCTTTCCTTCGTGTGCGCCTTCGATGATTCCCGGTATGTCGGCTACGACAAACGATTTGTTGTCGTAATAGTTCACGATTCCAAGATTCGGCTCCAAAGTGGTGAATGCGTAGTCCGCAATTTTTGGTTTGGCCGCCGAAATGACAGAGAGCAGAGTCGATTTGCCGGCATTCGGAAAGCCAACGAGTCCGACGTCTGCAAGCACTTTGAGTTCAAGAACAAACCACCCTTCCACGCCGGGCTCTCCGGGCTGTGCATAACGAGGTGTCTGATTCGTGGCGCTTTTGAAGAAATCGTTACCCTTTCCGCCTCTTCCTCCGGGACAGAGAATCTTCTCCTGTCCGTCTTTCAGAATTTCAAAGATAACCTCTCCTGTCTCTCCGTCCTTGGCCACAGTGCCCAGCGGAACGTGGAGAATTATGTCTTCTCCCTCTTTGCCTGTGCGAAGCTGGCCGCTGCCGGCACCTCCGTCCTCCGCTTTTATGTGCTTCTTGTATTTGAGGTGTATCAGCGTCCAGAGTTGTTTGTCACCACGCAGGATGATATGCCCTCCCCGGCCTCCGTCTCCGCCGTCAGGCCCTCCCTTTGCAACATACTTTGCCCGATGAAGGTGCATCGAACCGTTTCCTCCATCCCCACTCTTGCAGAAGATGCGTACGTAGTCTATGAAATTGCTGTCTGGCATAGCGTTGGCGGTGTGTTCTGAATTTTTCTGCGTTAGCGCGTCAAATCACTTTGCAGATTTTGCCGAATATATCTTCTATTGTACCGATTCCGTCGATTTCCTTGTACTTGCCTGCCTTCTTGTAGTAGCTTATCAAAGGTTCGGTCTTGGCGTGATAGGTCTGGATGCGATTCTCTATGATCTCATCGGAAGTGTCGTCGGCGCGGCCTTCAATCTGAGCGCGGTGGCGGATCCTCTCCTTGACCATCCCGTCAGGAATCATTATGGAAATCACTCCGGTGACATCCTCGCCGAGTTCCTTCAGCATATCGTCAAGATGTTCGGCCTGAACCACTGTGCGAGGAAATCCGTCGAGCAGGAATCCCTTGACATCGGGGTTCTTGATGAACTGGTCCTTGATCATTCCTTCAACAATTTCGTCAGGTACCAGAAATCCCTTGTCGATCAGCTCTTTTGCCGCCTTGCCTAGTTCTGTTCCCTTTTTTATCTCTGAGCGCAGCAAATCACCTGTAGAGAGGTGAAGAAAGTTGTATTTCTCCACCAACTTCGCAGCTTGCGTTCCCTTTCCGGCTCCCGGAGGACCAAACAATATGAAGTGTTTCATTGCCTATGTGTGGTTTATACTATTTTTTCTCTTCCAGAATATAGATGTCTTTATAATTTCTTCCAAGCTGGTCATAGTCAAGGCCGAAACCTACGATGAACTTGTTCTCAACCTCCATTGCCACATAGTCGAGCTTCACGTCCTGCCTGTAAACTTCGGGCTTGAGCAGCATAGTGCAGACACGTACATCCTTTGCACCTGCATCGAGTACGATGTTGTGAAGGTCAACGATGGTTTTGCCGGTGTCAACAATGTCCTCCACGATAATCACAGTCCTGTTCTTGATGGCTGAAGTCAAGCCGAGAACCATCTTTGTGACACCGGTTGACATTGTGCCGACGTATGATGAAAGCCTTACGCTCGACAGCTCGCAGTTGAACTTGAGACGCTTCAGCAATTCACCTGTAAATATGATGGATCCATTGAGGACGCACAGAATGATCGGGACCTCTTTTGTGCCTTTGAAGTCAGTATTGATTCTGTCTGCCACCACATCAATCGCCTTTGCGATTTCACGGTATTTGATGTAAGGGACGAATGTTTTGTCTTTCAGCTTGATACGTGCCATTTCCCATTTAATTTTGATTGTGCGAAGTTAATGATTATATTTGTAAAAATGAAGGATTATGAGGCGATTGAAAGAGGGGATGGAAATCCTTATGGCCGCACTGTCCGCGGCTTTTTTGCTATTCGGGCCCTGCATGTATGCTTCCGGGTCGGACAGAAAGTTGAATATCAATGCTATGGGACGATCTGAGTTGGAGGAGCTCCGATTGCTGACACCATTTCAGATTGAGAGTCTGCTTGAATACAGGGCTTTATGGGGGGATATTCTCTCTGCAGCGGAGCTCTCTCTGGTTGATGGTTTCGCAGATGACGATGTGGCGGCGCTATCGGCTGTTGTCACCTTCGACCTGGCTCCATCTTCATCCGGCAGAGCGAAACAGAGCGCTTCCGTACGGTACAGGAAGCCATATGATAAAAAGGGTTTCGCCCTGACCACCAAATATGAATTGGCCTCCGAGCGGTTTGGCTGCGGCATTGTGATTGACAATGATCCAGGCGAGAAATTCCCTGATTTCTTCTCCGCATACGCACAGTATGGCGGAGTTCTGGTCGGTGATTTCAAGGCTTGTTTCGGACAGGGTCTGGTTTTGTGGAAAGGAATGAACTTCAACTCTTTAGGAGAGCCGTCGGCCATAGTAAAAAAAGAGTCCGGCATTCAAGGCTACAAATCCTCCGATGAAGAGAACAATCTGAGGGGAATCGCATATTCGGGCAGATGGGGGAATTTTTCGGCAAGTGCCTTTGCAGCTGTTGACAACAGGATTGCGGGAGCCAATGCTTCCTTGAACTACGGCACCTGGAAGGTGGGAGCGACAGCCGTTTCGGGTATGTCAAAGGATAGGAGGGTATGGTCGAACGGGAGCGTTGACTTCTATGGCTCAATCGGCGGTGTAAGGCTTTTCGGAGAGTTTGCGACAAATGAAAAATTCTCCCCTGCATTCCGTATGGGAGCTCTCTGGCGGCCTCTATATGTTCTGGAGGTTGGAGCAGCCGCCTGGGTATATGCCCCGGCATATAAGGCGCCGGAGGCAGTCCCGTCAATCAAGGATCAGACAGGTATGGAGCTCTCGGCAAGATATTCCCCCGGCAGGTGGAAATTCAATGCCAACCTGGCATACCGCTACAAGTTCTCCACTGCCGGATCATCCTGGAAATACCGCGCCTCCATACAGTATACATTCGAAAACGGATCGTCCGTACTATATCATTATAGGAATGGGCAGCACAGACTCGATGGCAGGCTCTCTTATGGCAACTGGCGGTTCGAGGTCCGTGCGGAAGGCAATTTGAGAGGCTACGGACTATTCGCTGAAGCTACGTACAAGCGCCCCGGATTCGAGGTGACGGGCAGGGTTACCTGGTATGATACCGACGGCTGGGATTCGAGAATATATTTTTATGAGAGGGACGTTCCTCAAAGCTTTTCCACCGTTGCATACTATAACAAAGGAGCAGGGGCGTACCTCGTAGTGAGATACACCCCTGTCAGATTTCTTGATCTCTGGCTGAAAGCCCAGCAGAACTACTTGGCCTGTTTTATGCGGATTACCATACCAGGGTAGATTTTGCTGTATTTGTTGAGGCTGTTGAGCTCGTACAGCTCGTTGACTGTCGTTCCGGTCTTGCGGGCAATCTCGTATAAAGTGTCTCCCTTGCGGACAGTGTATGTGGAGTAACCGCTTGCCGATGTTTTCGCCTGTGGAGTATGTGTCGAAGAAGAGGCGGCAGAAGAAGCCTTGCTTGTATTGGCTCCACCCTTGCCTTGGATCACCAGACGCTGTCCTACGCGGATATTTGTCGTACGCAGATTGTTCCAGCTTTTGATCTGGTTGACTGTAACATGGTATCGCCTTGCGATGGATCCGAGTGTTTCACCTGACCGTACTTTGTGGATGACGCGTTGTCCTTCGTCAGATACACCTTTCTCGATTTTCTTGACGTTGATAGGATTGAAGAATACGGTATCCTTGTATGCGTAAATTTCATCCTCCCTGTCAATGAACTGATTGCTGTATGTGTTCGGCAGATTCAGGATATATTCGTGTGTGTTGCCAGGAATGATGTCGTGGAGATACATAGGGTTGAGATCCCTGATCTGGTCGATAGGAATTCCCAGGGTTTCGCTGATCTGGTTGAAGTGGAGATTCCTGTTGATGTGGAATGTGTCCACGTGAGCGGGAAGAGCAAGCTGTGCCGGTACCACGCCGTGCTCCGGATAGTACTGCATTGCGTAGAGCGCTGCAATGAAGGCGGGAACGTATCCGCGTGTCTCTCGAGGAAGGTAGTCGTAGATTTCCCAGAAGGTTGTCTTTCCTCCGCTTCTTCGGATGGCCTTGCTTACATTTCCGGCACCGCAGTTGTATGATGCGATTGCCAGAGGCCAGTCTCCGAATATCTGATAGGCGTCTTTAAGATATTGTGCGGCAGCTCTGCAGGATGCGGCAGGATCATATCTTTCGTCCACGTATGAATCCATCTCAAGTCCGTAATATTTTGCGATGGTGTACATGAACTGCCACATTCCCTTTGCGTTGGCGCGGGAAACCGCTCTCGGATTGAATGCCGATTCGATTACCGCGAGCGCCTTGAGTTCCTTCGGCAACCCGAATTCATCAAATGTCTGCTCGATTGAAGGGAAGTAGAACTTGGACAGTGCGATTATCCTCGGCAGGGATTTCAAAGTCGTGTAACGAATAAGATAATTTTTTACATATCTGTTGAAATCCATCGGGATGAATGAGTTCATCGCTTTGAGCCTCTGAATGTAAACCTCGTCCGGGATGTCACTCGTCAGGGAGTCGCGGTCCATTGCGGCAAAATCCACTTCATTCGGGTCCATCTGCCTTTGAATGTAGTACAAGTTGAGCAGTGAATCGATGTTGTCCGAGTTATAGTCAATTGTAAGGAATTCGCTTTCCATTATGTCGCCCTCTCCACTGCTTACAGGCTCGAGAAGGTCCTGATGCTCTGCGTAAAGGGAGTCGTATGATCGCTGAAGGGAATCAATTTTCTGCTGCAGTTCCGCTATGACAAGTTTCTGCTGTTTTTTTGACTGTGCGAAATAGGTCTGTGGCAGAAAAGCCAGTGAAAGAACTGCTATTATGATGGAAATACGTTTCATGCTCAAATAATTAAAAATTCAGTTGGAAATTAAGACCGAGAGCTGCCATCTGCCCCGCCTCTGCGCTTTGCTTGAGCTCCGGTAAAATAGGATTTATGACGGCCGGCCTCACATCTATGGAGGCTATGTTGTTGTCCACGTTGAAATCAGCCATATAAGCGAAGACGTTGGCGTCTATCACTTGCAGGGCATATACGATAACCGTTGCCAGTATGGAGTAGTCACGATAACGCCGGTATGTGTCGCGATACCATTCAGCCTGACTCGGCGTTATGCTGCCTACATACCCGCTTTCCGGATCGTTGCCCACAATGGTGATGTATTTGAATCTCTTGTAC
Source organism: Candidatus Cacconaster equi (assembly GCA_018065895.1). Taxonomy (GTDB): domain Bacteria; phylum Bacteroidota; class Bacteroidia; order Bacteroidales; family UBA932; genus Cacconaster; species Cacconaster equi. The sequence goes on along the minus strand of JAGHSK010000007.1, from coordinate 5,460 downwards.
TGCATGTCATTGGTGTGCCAGAAATAGGCGCACGTCATAAGGCCGCCGTACCATATAGGTATCTTCCAGTAATCGCCGTTATAGGCTTGTCCCAGTCCCGGCAGAAGCAGCGAATAGATGGTGGCTTTCGCGGGAATCGGTCTGCGTGCCTCCGGACCTGTCTTGAAATTGACGATGCCATCCATCATCTGTCCCCAATAGACCAGTCCTGCACCGATATAGCCCACTGTACTCCATATTTTGTATGAGTTGTTTCCAGTCTGTCTGTATTTGTTTCCGGCATAAATTCCGACTGTCAGACCGGAAGCTATTCCGGCATATGTGAGAGGGATTTTCCAATATTGTTTGTTGTAAGCCTGGGAGGCTCCGGGGACCAGGGCTGAGCCGAGAAGGAGATATCCCGGAAGCAGCGTGTCGCGCCCGAAATATCCGCGAACCATCTTTTTGAAGGAGAATCCGCTCAGCGTATCGGTCTTTACGTTGGAGGTGTCCTGACTGGAGTTGTTGTTTTCTGAGCCCGGAGGGCCTGCAAGATTGTTGAGATTGTTTCCCAGTCCGAACCTGTCACGGGTGAACTGTGCGTGAGCATTGCCGCAAACGCATAGGAACATAATCAATATCAACAGTATTTTTTTCACCTCCCGCCGCCTATTCGATGTCTTTCAGGAAATTCTCGATTTGAGAGTCGTTGTCAAAATGTATGGTGATGGTTCCGCTGCCCTTTGCGGAGCGTTTCACTGAAATCCTGTCTGAGAAATGTTTTCCGATGCGCTCGATTACGGCATAGAAAACCTCAGGCAGTTCCGTCGATTCGTTCTCCACCTGCTCTTTTGCTTTCAGTACATTGCTGACCTTCTGCTCGAGCTGGCGCACTGACCAGTCGTTGCTCACCAGAGAGTCACATAACTTAAGCTGAAGCTTCGGGTCGTCCAATCCCAGGAGAACCTTCGCATGTCCCACGGACACCTTCCCGAGTTTGATGGCTTTCTGTATCTCTTCCGGAAGTTTCAGCAGGCGGAGATAGTTGGCTACCGTAGCTCTCTTCTTCCCCACACGCTGGGCCATTCCTTCCTGAGTGAGATTGCATTCATCAATCAACCGCTGGAAACTGAGGGCCGTTTCGATGGCATCCAGATTTTCACGTTGAATGTTCTCAACGATAGCCATTTCAAGCATGGCTCCGTCATCAGCTTTCCTGATATAGGCCGGCACTGAGGCAAGCCCGGCTTTTCTTGAAGCCCTGAACCTGCGTTCCCCACTTATTATCTGATATTTGTGCGGCTCTATCTGGCGAAGTGTCAGCGGCTGGATGATTCCAAGGGTACGGATGGAATCGGCAAGCTCTTCAAGCGCCTCCTCGTCAAAGGTGGCGCGTGGTTGGTATGGATTAGGAACAATCTCGTCGACAGGTATTTCGCTTACTGCTGCGGGACTGCTCTTGATGACGTCGTTAAGATTGTCACCGGTTGAATTGTAATTTTCTACGGCTCCTGCAATTAATGCGCTCAGGCCCTTTCCTAATACATTTTTCTTAGCCATTACTTGTCTTTGTTTATGATTTCCTTGGCAAGATTCAGATAGTTGCTGGCACCGGTGGACATTGCATCGTAGAGAATGGCCGGTTTGCCGAAAGACGGAGCCTCGCTCAAACGCACGTTCCTGGTTATGACAGTATCGAATGTCATATCCGGGAAGTGTGTCCTGACCTCTTCCACAACCTGGTTGTGAAGCCTCAGACGATTGTCGAACATAGTGAAGAGGAAACCCTCGATCTTAAGTTTCGGATTCAGCCTTGTCTGGACCAGCTTGATTGTGTTGAGCAGTTTTCCGAGTCCTTCAAGGGCAAAGAATTCCGGCTGTACCGGGATAATGACGCTGTCGGCGGCTGTCAGGGCGTTGACGGTAATCAAGCCGAGTGAAGGGGCACAGTCCATTATGATGTAGTCGAACTGATTCCGGATTTTCTCCAGCTTCTGTTTGAGTACGCTCTCGCGGTTCTCGAATTCCAGCATTTCAATTTCCGCTCCGACCAGGTCAATATGGGAGGTTATCACTTTCAGAAACTTTATGTGGCTGTCGTTGATAGCCTCTTCAATCTTTTTCTGTCCTATGAGCACCTCATATAAAGTGTTTCTGGTATTTGCTTCCGGATTGAAGTCAAGACCTGAAGTGGTGTTGGCCTGCGGATCAGCATCAATAATCAGGGTATTGTGTTCAAGCACAGCGAGTGAGGCGGCGAGGTTGATGGCCGTAGTCGTTTTGCCTACTCCACCCTTCTGGTTGGCGATTGCGATAATCTTTCCCATAATAAATAAATAATCTACAAATTTAATCAAAAGTTTGCTAAATTTGCGGGCCTAAACGAAAAATATCTGATGAAAATAGCCTGGAGAGTAATTGTCAGCAGTATGTCCTGCGCGGGGAAAGCATATGAAGCATGGCCTGAGATAGAGGATTTGCTGAAAAAGAACGGCGTTGAATATTCCGAGAAAATAACTGATCATAAATATCATGCTATAGAACTTGCGGCCGAGTCTCTCAAGGAGGGCTACCGCAAGTTTCTTGTAATAGGCGGAGATGGTGCCATGCATGAAGTTCTCAATGGCGTTTACTCTCAGGATGAGGTCTCCCCTTCGGAGGTGACTCTGGCGATTATTCCGGTGGGTTCGGGAAATGACTGGGCCAGGATGCACAGGATTCCTACGGATTTCCGTGCGGCGGTGAAATTGATTGCCAAAGGCGACAGTGTCGTACGCTATCAGGATGTGGCCCGTGTCAAGACGATGATGGATGGAAAGCCATATTTCAGATATATGGTCAATATCGGCGGATTGGGATTCGATGCGAGAGTCTGTCACAACTTCGATATGGCGAAGTCACGTGGGCAAGCCGGGGATAAACAGTACCTCAGTTCCCTCGTACAAGGTTTCGTGTTCTACAAGTGTTTGAACTTCAAGATAAAAGTTGATGGCAGGCAATTCTTCAAAGGACCGGCGTTATCTGTTGCCCTTGGTATTGGAAAATACTGCGGCGGTGGTATGCGCCAGACTCCGGAAGCCGTTTTCGATGACGGTCTGATCGATTTGACGGTAGTGAAGAAACTCTCGAAGTTGATATTCCTCTCCAAGATAAAGAGGCTGTATGACGGCACGCTCTACGAAGAGGAGAAGCACGTGGTCCATACGCGTGGCAAACTGATTGAAATCAGTGCAAATCCTTATTCTTATATGGAAGTGGACGGTGAAACCGTAGGAATGACACCTGTGTCTGTGGAAATCATTCCGAATGCCATCAAGGTAGTATCCGACTACCGATAGGCCTACTGTTCGCCCCCTTTGATTTTTATGTAGAAACTGAGTGGAGAGTACTCCGGTACCACCTCTTCGCTTCCCGCTGCGTCATATCCGAGTGATGACCAGAAGAACGCGTCAGCCTCTTCATTCTTCCTCATCTTGATTATTGCTGTGAGGAAACCGTCAACGAGAGAGTTCTTGGTGCTGATATCACTCAAATTGTCATAGTATGTGACATCAAGGGCATCGTAGTCGTTCCCTGAGTTGTATATGCGGTATTTTTTTGCAGTGTCGGCTATGTTTGTGTCAAACACGTGTCCGTCAAGAAGCCTTGCGATATAATATACCTTTATCTCCTGACCGTTCTGGATCGTGTCTTTCTCGCTTGTGGAATGCACCAGCTTCTTCAGATAGAAATTGTCGGAGCAGGTATCTATCTTGGAGTACCTCTTGCTATACTCCTTGAGAGCCTCTTTCTGCGCCTTGTAAACGTCTCCGCGGACGTCGTCAAGCGTGATGTCGAACAGGATGTTCGCGGATTCACTCGACTCGAAAGGATTGTAGACCTTGTTCTCAACCGTTGACGATCCTACGGGAATGGCCAATGTGACGTGGCCGCCGACCTTCATCTTCCTGAGCACCTCTTCGATAGGTGGATAAACTGAACCCTGTCCCACTTTCCAGATGTCACTTCCGTAATATTTGGCATTTGTATAGGTTCCGAGTCTTTCCGCAAGGTCCTGAATGTTGGTCGATGAAATGTTGCCGGCCAGATCGGTCTTGAAGAAATGAACGGCCACATAACTCGTGTCTGCAACCTGCTGCCCGTCCCCTTGTGTGAAATCAAGTATGTAGGATCCGTCAGAAGTCTGCTGTGATATTCTGTCAGGGTAGTTTACCTTAACCCAGGATTCAAGCTCCTGCTCAAAATACTCGTTGGTGTCCTCTTCTTTCTCCACGGCGCAGGCGGAGACTGCGGCTGTCAGCGCTACAACAAACAGGAATGCCAAAGTTTTCTTCATAATCCAAATCGTTTGAACTGCAAATTTAATACAAAGTCCGTGCCTTCAAAAGCAAAATCACTTTTTTCCTTCCGACAGATACTCTCTGACCGAATTCTTGAAATACTGTGGAACATCCTCCAATGGGATGTAGAGCCTTCCTCCGGCGGCATTCTTGTGACCTCCTCCATTGAAATACTTTCTCGCCAGCATATTCACATCCGTATTGCCCTTTGACCGGAGCGAAACACGCACATATTTGCCATCACGGTTTTCTGTGAACAGACCGCTGATCCTCACCGATTTGACGGCAAGCGGCAAGTTGACGAACCCTTCGCTGTCGCCGGGCTTGAAGCGGTATGCGGCTTTTTCCTTGTTGTTCAATGTCATGCAGGTTGCGTGCAGGCTGCGGAAATATATGAGCTTTTCCTTGACCAGATGCCCCATCAACCTTGTTCTGGGCACAGTATAGCACTGAAGCACCTTTTCCTGGAGTTTGTTCTTGTTGATGCCTCTCTTCAGCAGGAGAGAAGCCATCGAGAAGGTAGAAGGGAAGCAGGAGTTCGAGAAGTTGTTGGTGTCCGTCATCATTCCCACGTAAAGTGCATTTGCACAAGGCATCGGAAGCTTCTTTACGTTTCCGTCGATGTCCGGAAGGGACATCAATGTCCAGAACAGCAGTTCGCATGCCGAAGAGATGTCGGTTTTGGAGATGGCCACGTCAAAAGATCCGGTGTCAGGGGAGAGGTGATGGTCGATGAGGACTTTGGCGGCCTTGGATTTGCGAATCATAGGTTCCAGACATTCGGTGCGTGAAAAACTGTTGAAGTCCAGACATATGATTGTGTCGCAGGATGCTATGGCCCTTGCCGCCGCTTTGCTGTCAGGCTTGTAAACGATGATTTTCTCTTCTTCTTTTGATGGATTCAGAAATTCAAGGCTTCCGGGATATTCACTCGGGAGTACCATGACGGAGTCAATTCCCCTGTGGGAGAGATAGTGGTGCATTCCTACGACAGAGCCTACGGAATCCCCGTCGGGGTTGAAATGACCTATCAGGGCCACTTTATGAGAGTCCTTCAGGATGGGTTCCAGCAATGAGGTATCTACTTTCATCTCAAAAATTCAAATGCAAAATTAAAAATATATTGCAAGGACTAAATATT
>JAGHSK010000038.1 GCA_018065895.1 Candidatus Cacconaster equi | reverse complement strand
TGGACTCAAGCATCCCTTGTCCAACAACGTGGACGGAAGCATTTCACCTGCTCCAAGAACTGCTTGACATGAAATATGATGGAAGCAAACAGGTGATTTTCATTGATGAATTGCCATGGATGGATACTCCGAGGGCAAACTTCCTGTCAGCCTTCGAACATTTTTGCAACGACTGGTGTCTGGCAAGAAAGCATGTGAAGCTGATTGTCTGCGGCAGTGCGACATCCTGGATTGTTGACAAGATGCTTGACAATAAGGGCGGTCTCTATAACAGGACCACCTCCAGAATATATGTAAAACCCTTCACATTGAAGGAGTGTCGTGAATACTTCGACTCTGAAGGGTTCTGCATTGACAATTACGACATCATACTCTGCTATATGGCCCTTGGCGGAATTCCGTACTATCTGTCGCAACTGCGCAGAGATTTGAGCGTGGCACAGAATATTGATACGTTGCTCTTCGATAAAGAGGGGAGCCTGGCGGATGAATTCGACAAGCTGTTCCAGTCGCAGTTCACCAATCCTGAAATGTTGAAGGAGATTGTGGCTCTCGTCGGGAGCAAACGCTGTGGACTGACAAGAGATGAAATCCTGAAGGGAATGAAACAATCCTCCGGTGGCACGTTTTCCGAATCCTTGCAGGCCCTTGAGAAGAGCAGATTCATCGCTTCATATGTACCTTTCGGGGAAACGGAAAAGAAGTACAGACTTTCGGACCTGTTCTGCTACTTCTATATCCACCACGTCAGGAAGAATGCCGGGAACAAGATGTATTGGCAGAACAACTACAACTCATCGGCAATGAACAGCTGGCTTGGACTTGCGTTTGAGGAAGTTGTCTTCAGCCATATAGACCAGGTAAAGCATTCGCTTGGTATCTCCGGTGTCATGACCCGGGAATCATCCTGGTCCGTGGAAGGAGACAATGAGAATCCCGGAATGCAGATAGACCTGATCATCGACAGGGATGACAGAGTGATAAACGTTTGCGAGATAAAGTTCAGCCGCAGGGAGTATTCAGTTACTGGCGGGTATGCAAGGAAGATCGAGGAGAGAATTGACAAGGTAAGGGAGTATTCTCACGTTAAAGGCAGTATCATTTCCGTTCTGATTACTACGTATGGTTTAAAGAGCAATGAGTTCTCCGGAAGATTCCCGAAGGTTATTACCATGGAGGATTTATTCGTATAAAATGAGGGATCCAATACTAAACGGAGATTGCAAGGCGACTGAACAGAATAAACATATTTAGGCGGCTTAGTGGCATATCAGTGTCCCAATATGCCGAGGGGAGTTAACAATATCGTTTGTGCTCATCCGCGCGTATGAATGACAGTAACGTACCCACAAATGCAAGGTGTTGTTCTATAGAATATTACGACAGAGTGTCGATATGGGCTAAAGATGTAAAAATAGACAGAGAGTGAGTTTATATCGGATTTTTCTCTCGTGAAAGTAACCTTTGTCCCAACGTGTCGTCATCGAGAAATGCAGACTTTGGGGCCAAATGTGGTAAAAAATCATATGATTTGGCCCCAAAGTCTGCATTTTTTAGGAATCACTCCTTCTCTATCCTGAACTCATACGGCGAGAACTCACTGATCATACCGCGTTCTTTTACCAGTTGGTCAAATTCGGCAAAGGTGTACTGCCCGACGGTGCGGCCGTATTTGATTTCGCTGAACTGGCGGGGGTCTCTGTCGTAAACGAAGCGGTGGGAGTCATTGTTGACAATCCAGCAGACGTAATTGTACATGGAGAACAAGTCGTCATTTTTCAACTCCGCCATTATCTCGTCCATCCGAGATGCGCACATAGATTGCCGTATGGCGCATCTGGTCGATTGAATTGAATAATTGCATAAATGTAATTGTTTATAAAGGATTTGGATCAATTAATTGTATTATCTTTGCATTGTGAGTCTTTGGCTATATATACCGTCTTTCGCAGCCATACTGGCAGGAGCATATATCTTTGTTGCCTGCCCTGCTCTTCGCCGCTTCCATAAAGCAATGGGATTTACATTCCTGTTCGAAGGGCTCACCTCACTGCTGAACCTGGCTCTGCTCTACAGGACGGAGGCGTTCTTCCTGCCGGTATATGTGCTGTATCTGGCTATGTTGCTGGTCACGCCGGCTTTTTACTATCTTGCCGTCCGGCCTCTTCTCCGGGAAGAGAGAATACACAGCCGGAATCTGTGGATTTTTCAGACAGCTGTCATATTCCTGGCCGTCTATCTGCCGGTAGTGTCGGGCATCCCCCATGGGGACAGAGAAGTTTTCTTCCGTCTGATTCAGGGCCGTTCAGAGTCAGTAAGCACGGGAGTCTCAGTCCTGCTGACCTGGACAGGACGGCCTATGCCCTGTATCTGGCAGAGTATCTTTTCATACAGGTATTCAGCATAGTGAATCTGTCCGCCTATCTGAAATCTCTTGAAAATTACTATTCCGACCTTAACGCACGTACATTGATACCTGTTGTCT
>JAGHSK010000050.1 GCA_018065895.1 Candidatus Cacconaster equi | reverse complement strand
CTCTATATATGCCGGATTGAAGGCATTTTTCGTCATTATGTTGTCATCCGCCTCGTACTTGCATTCAATGTAGTACTCCTGCTCGTTGTTTGCATTGTACGTCATACCGATGTATCCTGCAGTCACGCGCGGCGCATATTTGTACCTCTTGTACCTGTAAGGCGGAAGCGCTATCTGGAAGCGGAATCCTCCGTTGGTGTGAGCCTCCCTGTCAAAACCCTTCTCCGCATAAAAGCCTACCGTGCAGTAGCGGAAATGCCTCATCATCTCAAACTTCACCCCGGTGTCGCGATACAGGAACCGCTGCGCCCTGAGAGAGAATTGCGTCCTGGCCCCCGGCCAGTAGTAGCCGGCCCCGAAACTCCATACCGGAACAAACGAGTTGACGTCGATATGCAACACGAACCTCCTCCAATAATAGAGCCCGGTAATGCCTACTGAACCTTCAAGCGAAAAGTTCCCGTTGAATGAGAAAGGCCTGAAAAGCTCCAGGTTCGCGCCATATGCGTTGCTCGAGAAGAAGCCCACACTTGCCTTGCCGAAAATGTCGAAAGGGATGCGGAATCTCTGGGACAAGGTTATCATTCCGGGATGGACAAAACTCTCATCCTCTCCGTAGCCGTCGTTGAAGATCGGTATCTTCATCTGGTACGAAAACTTGGCTCCATACCACAAAGGGACATCGACGGAAGGGCTCAACTGCCACAAGGACTGATAGACTTGATTGATTATCAGATTTTTGAGCGAAATCTGAGGATACACCGTGATATCAACCTTACCGAACGAGCCGTTGTGCTTCTCCGCTCTCCTGACCATCTTCCAGCTCTCATCCAACTTGTAGGTTGTCTTCCAATCTCCAAGTACAGGATCGTATGTCAAAGTAACTTTCGGAACGCCGTTGTCTGTGGCGATCATTTTCACACACTTACCTCCCAACACACCCTCGTCGTCCAGAATCCGGACGGCTGCGGCAATGCCGGAAGCTTGCAGTTTATAGGCTTCGTTGCCCAGAGTCACCACGAAAAGGGAGTCATTTTCCGCAACCCGGATATTGACAAAACCCGCATTCTCAAGTGCCCTGACGGCTTTTTCTTCATTGCTCTGCCCCCAAACGGAGACCGCTGACATAAGAATCAGCCATACCAACGACAACCTACTATTCAACCGACAAATATACATTCTTTTTTATAAGTAGCAAAACTTTTAGAGAAATATTTGGATTTCCAGCCATATTTCCCGCTGTTTTCAGCCACAAAGCGCAAATTTAGTAAAAATTACTGAATCAACTGGTTAATCTTCTCCGATTCACGAAGAATGTCAAGAAATACGGAGGCGCTGCGCTTCTGATAAGCCTCCTTCAAAGTATATATGCAGCCGCGCATTTTCTCAGTCCCCTCAACAGGCACGGCAACTATATTCTGACGATACCTTACCACCTGACCGGAGAGTATTGTCACCAGGCTCGTCCTCTGGACTATGTCAAGTATGACGTTCGGATCGTTTATTTCCGCGTGCACATCGATATCGTCAGTGTTGATGCTGACAAAGCGGTCAAACGCCTTTCTGGACTGTGTCCCGCTGCCAGGCAGCACAACAGGATAGTTTTTCAAATCCGATATGCTGACAGAAGTCCTGCCTGCAAGCGGATGGTCGCTGCGCATCACTGCACTCAGCCGATACTCGAAGAGTGTCTCGTATTCAAGGTCTTCGTACACTCTCGGTGATTTGAAGGCAAGCACGAAATCGAGGTCCCCTTCGCGAAGCATCTCTCCGAGTTCGGATGATGTCCTATAGTATATATTGAGTTTGACTCCGGGATATTGTTTCAGGAACTGGAGAATGGCCTCGGTTGTAAGGTCTCTGAATGAGAAGGTGATTCCGATATTCAGCTCTCCTGTCAAAGTTTTCTTTATATCCCGTATCTGCTGCCGGCAGAGGTCCGTATCCTGAATCATCTTTCTCACTACGGGAAGGAGCAGGGCTCCGGCTTCAGTGAGGCGTACCCCGTGCGTATCCCGTTCAAAGAGAAGTGAGCCGATCTCATCTTCAAGAACTTTGATCTGTTGCGAGAGGGTGCTCTGCGATACGAACAGCCGTCGGGCCGCTTCAGTGAAGCTCAGCGTACGTGCCACTGCTTCGAAATATTTCAATTGTCTGAGTTCCATATACACAAATATAATAATAATCTCCCGAAAAGATTATGGATTGTTCCAATAGTCTGCTTCTTTCTGCATAGGTCCGTTCACCAGCCGGGGGTGGCTAGGTCCTCTGAACGGACCTATGCAGAAAGAAGCAGACTATCAGGAATTAAAGAACTATTCGAGTGGCTCCGCCATTTTGTACTTTCTCTCCGCAAGATACTTATCCAGCGAGAACTTGCCGTACCGGCTGTCACCCAGAATCTCTATGTCGGAAAGGATGTCAGAAGCACTCTCCTCCTCCTCAACCTGCTCCTCGACGAACCACAACATCAGATTCTCAGTCGCGTAGTCATTCTCCTCCTTGGCCTGCCGCATAATGTTGTGAATCATGGCAGAAACGTTCCTTTCGTGATCGAGGGTATCCTCAAACAATGATTTGACACTCTTCCAGTCAACCGTCACTCCGTCAATCTGCTTGAGAATGACTCTGGCATTCTGGCTGACCATATATTTCTGAAGGATTCTGGCATGGTCCTGCTCCTCAAGCCACTGTACATAAAACCAGTTGGCTATTCCCTTCAGCCCGTGTGACTCCGCACACATACTCATAGAGAGGTATAGATATGCTGACCAGAGCTCTGCATTGATCTGCTCATTGATCGCAATTTGCATCTTCTTTGATATCATGACTTCAAATTATTAATGATTACATATCCAGTTTCTTTCCGGACTCGCAGGCTTTGCAGAGCTCGGTTTTCCACAATCCGTGCAGGTTGCAGAATGAATACACCCTCTTTACTTTGTCAGTGCAACAGAAGGTGACCACAGCCGGTACGCCCGGGCTCAGACGATGAAGGTGTCCTCCGTGTTCAGTCTCGAGAAAAACAAACTCGATGTAGTGATCGTCAGTCATCGGATGCGGCTCACTGCCGATATCCACCCGAAGAGTACACTCATTGATTTTCGACACAACAGGCAGATGTTTCTCCACCTTTCCGTCGGTCACATTAGCTTTGAGCTCTTCCATCTCCTCACCGCAGCAAGAAGGAATCGGTCCGGCATCGACGAATTTGACGATGACATTTCCACAATGACGGCAATAATAAAACTTGATTTCCATAACCACGTTTGTTTAATAGGTGAATAATAATTTTTGGTAGTCGACTTACGCATCATCTATTGCACCAAACGAGCCACACCACGATTGCGGTGATATTTTTTAAAGATATTTGTTATCGCTATTTTCGATAACAAAAAGATATGGACATTTGTTTCGGTTATTGGCAAATCCGATAATTGATATGGAAACAAAGAAATACCATCCGCAGACCGTCGTATCATTTTTGTAACGTCGGAGATAAAACATAAAAAGTTTAAAAAAATGTTCAACCACTAAAATAAAAAGCTATGGTAACAAAACTTTTACTCTGTACTTCAATAGCATCACTTTTCTGCCTGTCAGTATGTTCATGCAGCGGGCAGAAACTTGACAATTCAACGATCAAGACTATCGACCTCAACCGCTATCTCGGCAGCTGGTACGAAATCGCACGCTTCGACCATTGGTTCGAACGGGGTCTGACACACGCAAAGGCGCAATATTCGCTCAACGCTGACGGCACTATCACCGTCACCAACAGCGGAATAAAGAATGGGAAGAACAAAGTGTCCCTGGGCCTGGCGAAAATCACCGACACCCCGGGCCTGCTTCGTGTATCATTCTTCGGCCCGTTCTACTCCGACTACCGTGTGATGATGCTGAGCGAAGATTATAACTATGCCTTGATAGGATCCAAAAATGCAAAATCGCTCTGGATTCTCTCAAGAACCCCGCATGTCCCAGATGAGATACTGGGAGGAATGCTGGACACAGCCGTTGAGCGAGGCTACGACACAAGCAGACTGATATGGGTGGAGCACTAGAGAGCCACCATTCATACGCAAGACAGAGGCGGCGGTCCCGATATGGGATCGCCGCCTCTGTCTCTCCTTCGTTTTATTGGTGATACGGACGTCCTGGGAAGAAGCGGTTGACACTCTTCACATAGTCGGCGTACTCAGGGTATTTGGATTTGCTGATGTATTCGCCAAGAGTGGAACTGCCCAGGAAAAGCAATATCAGCAGAACGGCTCCGCATATGGTCCAGTTCAGGATTCCGGCACCTGCAGCGACAGAAAAGAGGTAGAACGACACCCAGATGCACTGCTCGCCCAAGTAGTTCGGGTGGCGGCTGAAACGCCAGAGCCCGCCCGTATTGAACCCACGATTGTACGGAGCAGGCAGTTCCTCCAGCCTCAGACCGGATTTGATCAAACCCCACTTCATACTTTGGAAACGCCACTGCTGAATGTCTGCGATGGCCTCATAAGCAATGAAGCCTGCCATCAGAAGCGCAGCGACAATATCCAGCCACCCCAGCGGGCGCGCGGAGCCCATTGCAGCGACAGCTGGAAGAGTCGTGAGAAGCACCAGAAGATTCTGGTATATCGAGATGAAGAAGAAATTGAAAACAACCCATTTCCAACGAGGCTGAAACTCCTTGCGGGCGCGAAGCCACGGCCAGCGGTAATCCTCCTCGCCGGACCAGAACTTCCAGGTGTAGGCACCCTTCATCGCGAAATTGAAGGTCAGGCGCGCACCCCAGAGCGTGGCAAGAACTGCCATCACCACCAGACGCGCATCAAAGCCACCCTTGCAGGCAACTACCCACACATAAACTGCAGGCAGGATGCTCCACAGTTTGTCCATCTGACTGTTGTTGCGGGTAATCTCCCCCACAATGAAACAGAATGCCGCACTGCATGCCGCAATGATCAGCAGAATCTGTAAAGTTTCAGTTTGCAGGGCGCTGAGCCCCAGAAATGCGAATGTCCCCATAATTCAAATTCGACAAAAGATTTACAACTGAGCAAGTATCTGCTCCGCGTGGATTTTAGTCTTGATTTCCTTCGGCTGGAAAACCTTATAGATAATACCTTCCTCATCAACCAGATACGTTGTACGAAGAGTACCGATGGTGCGGTGTCCGCAGGCCACCTTCTCGCCCCAGCAGCCAAGTTCCTGAAGAAGCGTGGTATCCGTATCGGCAATCAGCGGAAACTCAAGATTATTGGCATCTGCGAACTTCTTCTGAGTCTCCTGTTTGTCCTTGCTCACGCCGATGATGCTGAAACCCGCAGCCTCAAGCTCCGCTTTATGAGACTGAAGAGAGCAGGCCTCTGCCGTACAACCACTTGTGTTGGCCTTCGGGTAGCTATAAAGAATGATTTTGCGACCTCTGAAATCACTTGCCTTGATCTGTCGACCGTTCTGGTCAACTCCCAGAACCTCTGGAATTCTATCTCCTACTTTCATAAAAATATTGTTTTAGCTTGACAGTCAATCCATATTTTCCTTCTTGCTCAACTGGTCACGATTTGTGGCCAGGGCATCTTAGACTACGCAAATATACTAATTCTCCACCGGACTTGATGCGCTTTCGACGATGTACAGACGCAAATCATTC
>JAGHSK010000046.1 GCA_018065895.1 Candidatus Cacconaster equi | reverse complement strand
CTTTTGTATTTCTTAAATTTGCATAGTTGATAATAGCGATGCTGCCGATATGGAAGAAAATTTCAATCCAAGGACAGAATTGACAAACAAGGAGAGTGACTTTGACAAAGTCATCAGGCCTCAGAATTTTGAAGATTTTTCAGGACAGGACAAGGTTCTTGAAAATCTTAAGATTTTTGTAAAGGCTGCGCTGTTGAGAGGTGAGGCTTTGGATCATATTCTCTTTCATGGCCCTCCAGGTTTAGGTAAAACGACTCTTGCCCATATAGTGGCATCTGAATTGGGTGTGAATCTTAAAATAACATCAGGTCCTATTCTTGATAAACCTGGTGATTTGGCTGGACTTCTTACTTCACTTGAATCCGGTGATGTCCTTTTCATTGATGAAATACATAGATTAAGTCCTGTAGTTGAGGAATACTTGTACTCAGCAATGGAGGATTACACCATAGATATAATGATTGACAAGGGTCCTGGGGCAAGAAGCGTGCAGATATCTCTCAATCCTTTCACTCTGATAGGAGCAACTACAAGAAGCGGTCTTCTTACTTCACCTTTGAGAGCAAGATTCGGAATACAGTGTCATCTTGAATATTATGATTCTTCCGTACTTTTCAATATAATTAAGAGAAGTGCCGGAATTCTCGATATAGAGATAAAGGATGATGCTGCCATGGAAATTGCCTTGAGAAGCAGGGGAACGCCAAGAATTTCAAATTCACTTCTCAGAAGAGTAAGGGATTTTGCGCAGGTAAGAGGAAATGGTATAATAGATCTTGATATTACTAAAATCGCTCTGGATGCTCTAAATATTGATAAAAGAGGACTTGATTCGATTGACAATAAGATATTGAGAACTATAATTGAAAAATTCAACGGAGGACCTGTTGGTGCAGGAACAATAGCGACGGCCATAAGTGAGGATACAGGTACTCTTGAAGAAGTTTATGAACCTTTCCTTATAAAAGAAGGATTTATTACAAGAACTCAAAGAGGACGAGTTGCCACAGATTTAGCATATAAACATTTAGGAATAAATAAAATACAAGATGAAAACACACTTTTTTAGAATTTTGATTGTTTTACTGCTTATTGCTGAAGTAGTTCCTTCTTTTGCCTGTACTTCCGCCATTTTTTCAGGAAAGGTAACTACTGATGGCAGACCTTTGTTGTGGAAACATCGTGACACTGGAGAATTGAACAACAGAATTCAATATTTTCCGGTATCTTCTGATGTCAAATATGCTTTCATAGGTTTGGTAAACAGTCCTGTTGAAAGCGGAGAAGTGTGGACAGGAACGAATTCGGAAGGTTTTTCGATAATGAATACAGCTTCCTATAATCTTCAGGAGAAAAGGGCCGATATGGAGGATCAGGAAGGAGTTGTAATGTATAAGGCTCTTGCTTTATGCCGCACATTGGGTGATTTTGAAAAACTTCTCGACAAAATGAAAAAACCTCTGGGAGTAGAGGCAAATTTCGGAGTAATAGATGCCGAGGGTGGAGCTGCCTATTATGAGGTGAATAACTATGAGTGGAGAAAAGTTGACGTGAATGATTCAAAAGTTGCTCCTGAAGGATATCTGATATATACCAACCACTCATATACAGGAAGAATAAATGATGGAAGCGGATATGAACGTTATGCCACTGCTACGAGAAAGATATACCAGAATTGGATTCAGAATGAAGGATTCACTCCTCAGTGGATTTTCAACAATCTTTCACGAAGTTTTTACAATTCAGTGCTGAATTATGATCTTTGCGAAAATTCTGCGGCAGTTTCTGGCGGCTGGTTCGTTGATCAGGATTTTATCCCCCGCAGAAGTTCAAGTGCGTCAATTGTTGTAAAGGGAGTGAAAAAAGGCGAAGATCCTCTCCTTACCGTAATGTGGACGATTCTTGGTTATCCTCCTTGCGGAATAGCCGTTCCTATGTTTGTTGCAGCGGGTGAAAATCAGCCTGCACAGATGATAAAAGGAAATAATGGAAATAATTGTCAAATGTGCAACGAAACACTCAGCCGTAAATCAAACGTATTTTCTCTCAAGAGAGGAAACGGGAAGAACTATTTTCATTTTTCACGCCTGTTCAATGAAAATGGTGACGGATATATGCAAGTTATTGCTCCTCTTGAAAATGGTAATTTCATTGCAACTCAGGAGTTCATGAATGAACAATACAAGAATGGAAAAATAAGCGTTTCCGGAATAGAGAATCTTTATAAAAAAATAGAATTTGGAGAAAGCGTCAAATAATTCTGCAAATGCCGTAAAGATAGCGAACACTGTTAAGGGCGCCGATGACGGTGCCCTTAATATTGTGCTGTTGGACAATAAGAAAGAAGCATATTACATGGCCAGTGACCTGGATAACTTCTTTCTTGAGGAGAATCTCTTCTTTTTTCCTTCAATCAGCGAAAAAAACGAGTATAAAAAAGCGACATCCCAATTACAGAGAACATCTGCTTTAATAGCAATATTTGAAAAAAGCAGCAAGAAAAAAAATCTTGAAAAAATTTCGAATTCATACAGTATATCCGCTGGAATTCTAAAAAAGGAATCCGTCAAATCGAAGATAGTCGTTACCTACACCGAGGCTGTTGATGAAAAAGTGCTCAAACCTCGGAAAATAAGGGAAAGCATTCTGAAATTCACGAAGGGAGAAAATATTTCTCACGAAGAGATTCAAAGAAGATTATTTGAAAACGGCTTTCATAAAGTCGATTTTGTAGTCGAGCCCGGTGAATTTGCTTTGAGAGGCGGAATCGTTGACGTGTTTTCATTTTCAGACAGTCTTCCTTTCAGAATAGATTTTTTCGGAGATGAAATAGAGTGTATCAGAAAATTCATACCGGATACACAGCTTTCAACTGAAGAAAAGTTTGATGATGCGGAGATCTATCCGAATCTTGATGACAATCACTCAGAGCAGGATTATGTTTCGCTCAAGGAAATCATACCTGCCGATGCCATCATCTGGGACTTGAGAAATACAATTGAGTCAAAATATGACGAAGACATCATACCTCAGCCGGTATTCAACAAAAATTTCGAGATACTTTGTTCTGACATCATAGCAAAGCAGGAAGATGGATATACGGTGACGATACTCTCCCCGAATGATTCACAGACATTACGCCTGAAGCAGATACTCCGGGACATGGGACTGGTCAGACTGCCGAAATTCCTGCCTGTATCCTTACATGAGGGATTTGTTGACAAGGGAGCCAGACAGTGCTATTATACGGATCATCAGATATTCGAAAGATATCACAAGCTGAAGATAAGGCGTCAGGTAGAGAGGAGTGAAAGAATGACGATAAATGAACTCAATGCCCTTCAGATGGGGGATTACATAGTTCATATCGATCACGGAGTCGGCCAGTACGGTGGCCTGGTGAAGACGAATGTTGGAGGAAAGGTGCAGGAGGCGGTAAAGCTGATTTACAAGGATGGAGATGTGATATTCGTATCAATCCACTCTCTTCACCGGATTTCAAAATACAAGTCAAAGGATGGAGAGGTTCCGAAAATATATAAACTCGGTACCAAGGCTTGGGAAAATCTGAAGAACAACACCAAGTCCAAAGTAAAGGATATAGCGAAAGATCTGATCAAACTATATTCGGAAAGACAGCAGATGGATGGTTTCGCATTTTCTCCTGACAGCTATATGCAGCAGGAACTCGAGTCATCGTTCATCTATGAAGACACTCCTGACCAAATAAAGGCCACTGATGCAGTCAAGGCTGATATGGAGAGCATACATCCTATGGATCGCCTTATATGTGGGGATGTGGGCTTCGGAAAGACGGAGGTCGCCATTCGTGCCGCATTCAAGGCTGTGTGCGATTCAAAGCAGGTTGCCGTGCTTGTGCCTACCACGATTCTGGCTCTTCAGCATTACGAGACTTTCAAGGAAAGACTGAAGGATTTTCCCTGCAGCATTGATTATATAAGTCGTCTGCGCACGGCAAAAGAGATAAATGAAATTACCGAAAAGCTTGAAAGCGGGAAGATCGACATTCTCATAGGCACTCACAGGATTCTTAACAAGAATATTAAATTCAAGGATCTTGGGCTTCTGATAATAGATGAAGAGCAGAAATTCGGTGTTACATCCAAAGAAAAGATACGCCAGATGAAGGCTACCGTGGATACGCTGACTATGACTGCAACGCCAATTCCTCGTACCCTTCAATTCTCCCTGCTCGGGGCAAGGGATATGTCAATCATCAACACTCCGCCTCCAAACCGTCTGCCTGTAGCCACGGAAGTCATAAATTTCAATGAAGATATGATAGCCGACATTATCAGTCATGAAATGGAGAGGGGAGGACAGGTCTATTTTGTCCACAACAGAGTTGAGGATATAAATGCCGTAAGAGACATTCTACATAAAGTGTGTCCGGAGGCGGAAATATGTGTCGCTCACGGGCAGATGGATCCAAAGGAGCTTGAAAGGAAGGTCCTTGCTTTCATAAACGGTGATTATGACATACTTCTTTCGACAACGATAATTGAAAACGGCATCGATATTCCGAATGCCAACACAATGATTGTGAATCAGGCCCACCGTTTCGGACTCAGCGACCTGCACCAGTTGCGTGGACGCGTGGGAAGAAGCAACGTAAAGGCATATTGTTATCTTGTAGTGCCGGCAATGACGTCGATGACGGATGAGGCGAAGCGCAGGATAAGGGCATTGGAGGCTTTCAGTGATCTGGGAAGCGGTTTCAATATAGCTATGCAGGATCTTGACATTCGAGGTGCCGGCAACCTTCTTGGTGCCGAACAGAGCGGATTCATGGCGGAGATGGGATATGAAACATATCTGAAAATCATCAAGGAGGCCATCAATGAAATCGCTTCGGACAGGAGCCTGCCTAAAAATGAGGGCATCGAAAAGCTGGTTGCCGACTCTTCACTGTGGAATATTGACACCCAGATTGACGCTGATCTCGAAGTTTTCATACCGGATGATTATGTAAATATTCCTTCGGAGAAAATCAGACTTTACAAGGAGCTTGACGGGATCTCCGACGAACAGGCGCTCAAAAAATTCGAGGTTGATATCGCTGATCGCTTCGGATCTCCTATACCGGTTCCATTCCTTGAACTGATAGATATTGTGCGCCTGAGGATTGAAGCGCAAAAGCTTGGAATAGAGAGAATAGTCCTCAAAAATAATGTCATGCTCGCATATTTTGTCGCCAACAGGCTGTCGCCTTTCTACAAAAGTGATGCTTTCGGCATGATACTTCAGAAAATTCAGGAATTAAGGATTTACAGTCTTTTGGAGCACAACGACAAGCTTTACATTAAAGCACAGAAGGTCACATCGGTCAGGAAGGCGTTGGAGATACTGAGGCGATTTTTGGTATAATCTTTGAATTTTTATGTATTTTTGTCATTTAATGGGTAAAAGACCGTGAAAATGAAGAGATATATTGTTTTGGCATTTTTGATTGTACTGAGCAGCAGCCTGCTGTCTGCGCAGGACAAGACATCTGATGTCGGGTTCACTCCTTACTCCATTTTCGGCATAGGAGAGATGGAAAGGCCTGGAACAACATACAACCTTTCTATGGGTGGGGTAGGCATTGGAGACAGAAATGTCAGAGTAATAAACATAATTAATCCTGCAGCAATCACCGCGCGTGACGACAAATCTTTCATGATGGATTTCGGCGTGACGAATTCAAATCTGATTTATCGCCAGGGTGATTTGAAAAGCGGAAAAAATATCACGAATCTGCGCAATATCGTGGCTACAATGCCAATCGGAAAGCATTCCGCTTTCAAACTCGGCTTGGTTCCGTACAGCAATTCGGGATACAAGTTCGTCTCTCACGAGACAAGTGACGAACTCATAGCGCAGGTGGGGGACATAAAGAACACCCATTATGGTGAGGGTTCAATATATCAGGCTTTTCTCGGTGGAGCTGTCACCTTTTTCGACAGACTGAGTGTCGGGGCGGATTTCCAGTATTATTTCGGTCATATCGACCGCCATTCAGACCTTGATTTCAATACAGGTCTCAACTATAAGGACATCACTTCCGGTTGGGAATATGTAATCAGCGCTTTCAACCTCAAGGCCGGACTGCAGTATTCGCAGCCTGTCGGCTCCAGCCATGAAATTGTATTCGGTGCGACGTATGCTCTCAAGACCAAGTTGAAAGGCCGTAGCACACGTTATGCGTTTGCCACCGCAACTTCGTCGGTTGACACCATATCCTATGATACGAAGAAGATAACCGATTATTATATTCCAGGTGAACTCGGCTTCGGATTCACGTTCAAGGAGTCCGACAGATGGAAAATCGGATTTGATTACACCCGGCAGGATTGGCGTGGCATGGATTTCGAAGCTACACCGAGTATAAACTACAGTTCTGTCACATCAAACAACTTCAGAGTGGGATTTGAATATACTCCGAACAGATACGATGTCCGTTACTACTCGCGCAGAATCACGTACAGGGCGGGGGCCTACCACGAGAGAACGTATATGAGCCTTGACGGTAAGCAGATCACCGCAACTGGATTGACTCTTGGAGCCAGTTTTCCGGTATTCAGATTCTACAATGCAGTGAATGTCGGGATTGATTTGGGGCAAAGAGGCTCACTTAGTGGCAATTTGGTCAGGGAAAGATACATCGTCATCAATGTCGGGTTCAACCTGCATGATATTTGGTTTATCAAGCCTCTTTACAATTAATTAATTTTATTATCTTTGTACTCTTCTTGAAACAAAAAACACGAAATATGAAAAGAGTTACAATTATTCTTCTTGCATTGGCTATGGCTCTTCCTGCAATGGCTCAGGGCCGTTATGGTAAGGACAGTGCGGAATGCGTAAAGTATTTGTCTTATTATTCCGAGCTTGTTAAACAGAACAATCTTGACGAGGCCGCTCCATTCTGGCGCAAGGCCATGTCTCTTTGCCCTGTCAAGGTAAGCCAGAATATGCTGATCCATGGTCAGAAGATTTTACGCTATGAAATCAAGAAGAATTCCAAGGATGCAGCCCGTCGTGCAGAATTGGTGGATACTCTTCTCCTTCTCCACGAAATGAGAGCTGAGAACTTCCCTAAATACTATGCAAAGAGCCTTGACAACAAAGCCATAGATATGGTTACATATGTAACCGATCCTGAGCAGCAGTACAAAGGTCTTACCGAAATCATTGGCAAGATTGGCAGTGAGGCGAGTCCTGTAGTGTTCGTAAAGCAGATGCAGGCAGCGGTTACCATGTACAAGGATGGAAAGATTTCGGCTGACGATCTTATGAACAACTACACAAAGATGGTTGAACTTATGGATGCTAAGATTGCTGCCGGCAGCGGTGAGATGGCAGGTGCAAAGCAGGATGTTGAGACAATGTTCGCTGACAGCGGAGTTGCTTCCTGCGACAATCTCGTTGCTCTCTTCACCCCGAGATATCAGGCCAACCCTTCTGACAAGGCTTCTTTGTCCGCAATGGTCAAGATGCTTGCAAAATCGGAATGTACCAATACCCAGCTTTTCCTCCAGACAGTGGAATCTCTCAGCAAGGTGGATCCTAGCGCTTCATCATCATACTATCTCTACAAGCTTTATTCATCAAGAGATGAGAACGTTCAGGCAGCAGCTTCACTTGAGAACGCCATCAGCCTGCTCGGTGATGAGGAAAGTACTGAAAAGGCAGATTACCTCTTCGAACTTGCAACGTTCTATTTCAAGAAAGTGGGCAGAAATGCAGCTGCCATTGACAAGGCAAAAGAGGCAGTTCAGCTTAACCCTGCACTTGCCGGAAAGGCTTACCTGCTGATCGGTACCATCTGGGGCTCACAGAAATGTGGTGGAAATGAAGTTGAAGCAAGGGCACAATTCTGGGTAGCAACAGACTATATGAACAAGGCGAAGGCTGCCGACCCTTCTCTCGAAGCGGATGCAAACAACCTTATCAGCCAGTATCACCGTTACTTCCCTAATCAGGCTGATGCCTTTATGTATGACGTGATTGACGGACAGTCATTCACCGTAAGTTGCGGTGGTCTTCGCGAGAGCACTACTGTTAGAACGAACAAGAACTAATTGAAGAGTAACAATCATATAAGTGTCATTATGGCCACCCTGACGGTGGCCATAATGGTATTTTCATGTAAGTCTGAAAAGCCGGAGGAGATAGACTTTCAAAAAGTTCCACGTCAGATTGTCGAGAACATGAATGTCCTTCGAACCAGAAACGGGAATCCGTCGATGAGGATGAAAGCTCCGTTGATGCAAAGGTTCGAATACGATGTGGATGACACCACTTCCTGCAGTTATGAGCTGTATCAGAATGGCTTTCACGTGGATGCATATACGGAAGACGGAGAACTTGAAACGACAGTGACTTCCCTTCAGGCGAAACATGTGACAACTCCCGGTCAGGAATCCTGGTGTGCATTTGGAGACGTGGTGGTGACCAACCATATCAAGGGAGAGACCCTTCATACCGATACCATATATTGGGACAGGGCGGAGCACAAGATATACACCGACTGCTATGTCAAACTTGATTCCCATTCAGGGATGATGCAGGGGTACGGCATGACTTCTGATGAACGGGCAAGAAATGCCGTCATACATCGGACGTTCGACAATTATTTCGTGATGAGGGACTCATCTGACGTCTATGTTGACAGCCTCAATTTATTGGGCCCGCAACCGCTAAAATAGTTTTTAATTATAAGTTTTTTGTGTAATTTTGCATTTCTTCCACGATTGTGGACGATTGTGTAGAAAATAACATAAAAATAATAACTAAAAACTTATCTAAACAATGGCGGTACTAGAAAAAATTCGCGTCAAACTCGGAATTTTCATTGCAGTCATCATTGCAATTGCTTTGCTGTCATTCATCCTTGACCCTCAGACTCTCCGCAGTGCTGTCGAGATGCTTTCTTCTGAGAACAAGGTTGGATCGATGAATGGTGAGCAGATTACCTACAAAGAGTTTTACGAGGAATATGACCATTATCAGAAGATTTCAGAGATAATGGGCCAGAAGGCCAATGATGAAGAGAGCCAAAGCGCTCTCCGCGATGCTGCATGGCAGTCTATTTTTGACAAACAGGTATTCATTCCAAAGGCAAAGAAGGCAGGATTCAACGTTTGCGATCAGGAACTGATGGAACTTACCCAGGGGACAAACATCTCTCCACTCCTTCTCCAGCAGAGAATGTTCTACGATGAGAACGGTAATTTCAGCCGTGAAAGACTCGCTTCTTTCGTCCAGACAATGGACCTTGACGAAACAGGATATTCTTCACTGTATTGGAATTTCCTTGAGGAAACAATCTTCCGCAATCAGTTCTATGCCAAATACAGTTCTGTCATTGAAAAGAGTACTGTGTTGAACGCCGTTCAGAAGGCACGTGCCATCGCAGAAAACAATGCAACAAACGAAGTTGATTATGTTTTCTCTCCGATTGCGTTTACAAGAGATTCCTCTATCGTGGTATCGAAGGCAGAAATTCAGAACTATTACGATAAGCACAAGAAACACATGAAGCAGCCTGCAAACAGAAACATTGAATATGTGATGTTTGAGGTCGTTCCTTCACCGGAAGACATAAATGCGACCAAGGCTGAATTCGACAATCTCGCAGAGGAGTTCATGACTTCCGACAATCTCAAGAATTTCATAGCATTGAATTCAGATGAGAAATGGGATCCGTTCTACTATACTCTTGAACAGCTCGAAAGCATTCCTGAGGTTGCAGAATATGTGAAGAATGGCACTGAAAAGGGTATCAGCGAAACTCATATCGAGGAGAATACATTCCTCACTACCAAATTGATGGATTCCCGTGCAGTTTCAGACTCAGCCAGAGTATTCTTCAGAGCATTCCCTCTGGCAGAAGAGGCTCAGGCCGACGAATTCATGGCTGCTTTTGCAAAGGCTCCTTCAGTTGACAGCCTCTCTGAGATGGGTTGGATGACTCAGGAAGTTCTTGCTGCCAATAATCTTATGGATTTTGCCCCGGTTCTCTATACCGCTGACAAAGTAATGAAGATCAAGAGCAACGCCAATCAGGCAGTTTTCGTAATTTACACCCCTGAACGCACCAAGATGGTTAAGAAATATCAGCTTGCCAAGTTCGTCAAGAACGTTCTCCCTTCAGAGGAAACATACCGCGATTTCTTGATGAAGGCTACAGAGCTTGCAGATGCTTCTGACGGCAAGATTGAGAAATTCAACGCTGTTGTGAAAGAACAGAATCTTCCTGTAATTCCGGCAAACAACCTTCTTGAAGGTACCCGCAGAATAGGTGTTGTGGAAAATGCAAGAGAAGTTGTACGCTGGGCTTTCGAAAAGAACACCAAAGTTGGGGACGTTTCAGACGTTCTCGTCGTTGACAACAAATATTATTTCGTCGCAGCCCTTACAGCATCCCATAAAGACGGATATATGAGCGTAAAGCAGGTTTCTGAACAAGTCAAGGATCTTCTCTATTCACAAAAGGCTGTAGAAAAGAAGCTCGCTGAGATAAAAGAAAAAGTTGCCGGAAAGGGTTCCATCGAGGAGATTGCAGAAGCTCTCAACCTTCCAGTCAACCACGAAAGCGGCCTGTCATTCGGCAGCGTGCAGAACCAGGGAAAGGATCTCAATCTCATTGGAGCCGTCTCTGTTGCGAAGCCTGGTGAAAACAACATTGTTGGAGGCCAGATAGGTGTTTACGTATTCAACGTGACTTCAAGGGACAATGGATCCTTCTACACGGACGAAGATACCAAGACAGCTGTTGCACGTGCTGCACAGTACCAAGGCAATATTATGCAGGCTGTAGTGGCTGACGGTGCCGACATCAAGGATCATAGAGCCAAGTTCTTCTAGGATATTCCTTGTTGGAGAAAAAAAAGGTGGCTGAAAAGCCACCTTTTTTAGTGTGAGCTTATTGCATCCACCGGATTGAGCCTTGATGCTTTGAGCGCAGGTGCAAGACCGGCGAGCACCCCGGTGATCAAAGAGACAAGAATTCCTATGGCTGCGTTTTTCAGACTTAGTGACAGATGGATGAAGGATGATGGGATAATGGCGGCAATGACGCCTGCAAGACCGATTCCCGCAAGGCCTCCCAATATCGACATTATGGCCGCCTCTCGGATGAATTGGCGGAGAATAACGGACCTTCTGGCGCCAATGGCCTTCTGTATGCCTATTTCAGAAGTCCTTTCCTGCACCGACACGAATTCTATGTTCGCGATGCCGAAGCCTCCGACAAGAAGAGAGAACAGGCCGATGATCCAGCCCAGAAGGTTGGCAAGGGCGAAGATTTCTCCCATCTGTTCGATGATGAAAGAGATTCGGTTTATTGAAAAATTGTCTTTATCTCTTGGGGAGAGCCTTCTGTGCTGCCGCATAAGTGCCCTCAGTTCCTCTATGAATTCCTCCTTGGAGATGCTCTGTTTTGGTGAAACTGTAATGCTTGTCCTGGTTTTTGAAAGGTCAACCATTGATTGACCCGTTTTAACAGGAATAAGACGGGCGTTGTCTATGTCAACGGTGCTTACGGTATTTGTTCCGCATTTCTCAAAAACACCGATTATGGTAAAATTCTTTCCCAAAAGCCGGATGCTGTGTCCAATAGGATTCTCTCCGTGCTTGAACATCTCCTTTGCGGCGCTCTCCCCTATGATGGTCACGCTTGCACCCCGCTCGATTTCGTCACAGGAGAATGCTCTTCCATCAGAAATTCCCGCCGGTACGATGGCCTCCCAGTCGCCACATACTGCAGTGATGTTGGAGAAACGTGAAGAAAAGGCCATTCTTTCCGCAAAACGGCTGTTCTGCCGCAAATAGAGATATTCGGAATATGATACGTTCGGACGCGAGAAATATTCCCACCATCTGAAAATTCCGTCTTCATTCAGGTCGGGCTCAAGAGGCTCCTTTTCAATGAAGACAATGTCAGTGCCAAACGATTCGAATCCTTCTTTGATGGTGTTCTGAAGAGAATCAATCAAAGTCAGGACCAAGACTATAGAAAAAATACCGACGCACACTCCGGAAAGTGACAGGAGCGAGCGAAGCCAATCCTTGAAGCAATCCATCCCTACAATCCAATCTTCTTCTTCAAGCTCCTCAATTCGTCAAATGCGTCGAGAGGAGACATTCTGTTGATGTCAATTTTTTTAAGTTCGTCTTTGATTTCCAGAAGCAGGGGATCATCCAATTGATAGAGGGAAAGCTGGATGCCCTGGCTTTCTTTATTTTGCTTAGGTGCGGGAGAGGCCTTTACTCCGGATGTATTTTCAGCCTCTTCCAATTGCGAGAGTTTCTTTTCAGCCCGGTCGATCACGTCAGCGGGCATTCCAGCGAGCCTTGCCACGTGAATACCGAAACTGTGTGCTACGCCGCCTTTACAAAGCTTCCTCAGGAAGATGATTTTTCCGTCGACTTCCTTAACCGAGATATGATAGTTGTGAACTCTCGGATAAATTTCTTCGAGTTCATTCAATTCGTGGTAATGGGTGGCGAAAAGAGTTTTTGGATGGCAGGCTCTTCCCTGAAGGTGCTCCACTATTGCCCAGGCAATGGACATTCCGTCGAAAGTGCTGGTACCTCGTCCGATTTCGTCAAGCAGAATGAGGGACCGTTCTGAAAGATTGTTCAGGATTGTCGCCGATTCGAGCATTTCAACCATGAAAGTGGACTCTCCCCGCGAAATGTTGTCAGATGCTCCGACTCTGGTGAAAATCTTGTCGACAATGCCCATTTTTACGCTCTTTGCCGGCACGAAACAGCCAATCTGGGCAATGAGGCAGATTAGGGCGGTCTGTCGCAGGAGAGCCGATTTTCCGGCCATATTCGGGCCTGTCAGAATTATGATTTGCTGGGACCCGTTGTCAAGGAAGATGTCGTTGGCTACATATTCCTCTCCCTCTTCCATCATACTTTCTATGACAGGGTGGCGGCCCTGCTTTATGTCGAGAGAAAGAGAATCGTCCAAAACAGGCCTGCAATATCCGGAATCATAAGCAAGAGAGGCGAATCCGGCAAGAACGTCAAGTTTTGAAAGAATGACGGAGTTCTCTTGAATTGCCGGGACATTGGATTGAATCTTCTCTACAAGGGTAGAGTAAAGTCTTGTCTCAAGGGCCAGTATTTTTTCTTCGGCACCGAGAATGGTCTCTTCGTACTGTTTGAGCTCCTGGGTGATATATCTTTCGGCACCGACAAGAGTCTGTTTTCTGATCCATTCCTCCGGCACTTTGTCCTTGAATGTATTACGGACTTCCAGGTAATATCCGAAAACATTGTTGTAACTTATTTTCAAGGAACTGATGCCGGTGCGATCCTTTTCTCTTGCCTGAATGTCCAGAAGGATCTGCTTGCCGTTGCGCAGGGTGTTGCGCAATTCATCCAGCTCCTCTGAGACGCCATTTGCGATGACGTCGCCCTTCCCCAGAGCCGCTGCGGACTCCGGAAGAATGGTGGAGGATATATCGTTGAAGAGGGCGGAGCAATCGTCGAGTTTTTCCGCATATCTGAGCAGAAGATCATCTTCTGAAAGCAGAGTACGGATTGAAGCCGTGCTTTTCAGCGCTCTTGCAAGTTGCAGGGCCTCTCTTGGAAGCAGCCTTCCCGCAGCGGCTTTTGCCACTATCCTTTCAAGGTCACCTATATTGCTCAATTCGGCACGGACGCTGTCGCGCAGAGGGGCATTGCCGAGGAATGCGTCAACGACATCATATCTTCCGTTGATTTTTTCCTTATCTTTCAGCGGCATGGCAAGCCATTCGCGAAGTGTTCTCACCCCCATCGGGCTGCAGCATCTGTTGAGAATGTCAATCAAGGATTTTCCGTCTGATCCAGCCAGAGAATTGAAGATTTCCAGATTGCGGTAGGTGAATCTGTCCATCCACACAAACTCGCTTTCGTCTATTCTGGAGATTGAACGGATATGCCCGAGTGCGTTGTGCTCGGTCATTTCAAGGTAATTGAGAATGGCTCCTGCGGCACTGATACCCAAGTCCATTTTCTCTACGCCGAAGCCTTTCAAAGTGTCAACTCCAAGTTGGGTGCAGAGTTTTTTCTTACCTGACTCGTAGGCAAACGTCCATTCGTCAAGGGGCGACAGGCAGCAACGTATGGCAAATCTTTGCCGGAATCCTTCGAGAAAACTCCTTTCGACAAGAATTTCCTTTGGCGCCATTGTTCCGAGAAGGAGGTCGATATATTCAAACGTCCCCTGAGCAGCCTTGAATGTGCCTGTGGATATGTCGAGAAATGCTATTCCCGCTTTTTTTGATTCGAAGCATACGGCGGCCAGATAATTGTTTTCACCTGACGGAAGGAGATTGTCGTTGTAGGCAACTCCCGGAGTTACTAGTTCAGTGACGCCTCTGCGGACAATTTTCTTTGCAAGTTTCGGATCCTCAAGCTGGTCGCAGACAGCTACCTTCATCCCGGCACTTACCAGTTTCGGGAGGTAGTTGTCAATGGCGTGATGGGGGATTCCCGCCAATTCCGTGAAAGTCCCGTTGCCTGAAGCTTTGCGAGTCAGCACTATTCCAAGAATCTTGCTGGTCTTTATGGCATCTTCTCCGAAAGTTTCGTAGAAGTCACCCACCCGATAAAGCAGGATGGTGTCAGGGTATCTGGCCTTGATTTCAAAATACTGTTTGAGCATCGGGGTCTGCTCGGGTGACTTTTTTTCTTTCATATTGACAAAAATACCGAAAAAATTCTCTTTAAGTGCTATCTTTGTTAGATAAATTCGATAATCGGAGCATAACCACTTTATCCTCAAAAATATGAAAAAATTTTTATTGGCTTTCAGCGTAGTTGCTGTACTTCTGTCAGCTTGCCGTCAGACACCCGAGCAGAAATTTGAAAAAGAGATCGGGGCTTATCTTGACTCGGTAGAAAACGTCGGTCTGAGTTGCGTCCTGGTAAAGGACAACCAGATTGTCTACAACCACAATTTCGGAGTGAAGGATCTCGAAACTATGGAGCCTGTCGATGACCAGACAATGTTCCGCATCGCATCAATCAGCAAATCATTTACAGGCACTTCTCTTCTTCAGCTCGTTGATCAGGGCGTCCTCAGCCTCAAGTCAGACGTGAGCGAACTTATGGGATTCCCTGTACGCAACCCTAAGTTCCCTGATACGGTCATCACTCTTGAAATGCTCCTTTCCCACACTTCAAGCATCAGTGACCGTGAAGGCTATTTCACAATTGACGTCATCAATCCGGCTACAAACAAGGATTGGGCAAACTGCTATTATGACTATGAACCGGGTACTGACTACAGGTATTGCAACCTTAACCTCAATATGGCCGGCACGATTCTCGAGCGTTACAGCGGAGAACGTTTTGACCAGTATGTAGTCAACCATGTGCTGAAGCCACTTGACCTTTATGGCGGATATTGTGTTGACAGCCTTGATGCAACCCGTTTCGCACATCTTTATGAGATGGATTCAACAGGCGTCCTCGTCCGTCAGGATGAGGCTTATGAGCCACGCAGCGAACGCATTGCAAATTATGAGTTCGGTCACGATACTCCTGTATTCTCACCTACGGGAGGTATGAAGATTTCTGCCCTTGATCTTGCACGCTATATGATGATGCATATGAATTATGGAGCCTGCCCTTATAAGGAAGGTGTCCGCATCATTTCAGAAGAGGCTTCAAAGGATATGCAGCAGCCACGCAGTTCATATACTCACGAAGATTATTGCATCACTCTGTGGCGTGACGACTCGTTCGATCCTGACGTAGTTCTTGTTGGCCATACAGGCGGCGCATACGGTCTTTGCAGCGCAATGTTCTTCAATCCTGAAGAGAAATACGGTTTCGTTGTCATCAGCAGCGGATCCAAGGCAGAAGGCGTTCATCGTCACGTAGTGAAGAGAATGAACGAAATCTTTGTCAAAGGCGAATAATGCCGGCAGTACGTCCAAAGAAAGCATTAGGACAGCATTTTCTGACCGATCAGGCTGTAGCGCAGGCAATTGTCTCTGCGCTACGGCACACCGGTCATACGCTTGAGGTAGGCCCCGGAATGGGGGTGCTGACTCAATATCTTTTAAAGAAGGAAGATATCTCCTTGAAGGTCGTGGAGATAGACTCCGAGTCGGTCCGCTATCTGCTTGAACATTTCCCGGCTCTGGCGAGCGGACTGTATGAGGCAGATTTTTTGAAAATGCCTCTTGAAAAATTGTTTCAGGATGATTTTGCCGTCATAGGCAATTTTCCATACAACATTTCTTCCCAGATTTTTTTCAAGATTCTGGACTACAGGGAATCTGTCCCGGAGGTAGTGTGCATGATACAGAAGGAGGTGGCGGAGAGGCTTGCAGCAGGCCCCGGGTCAAAAACTTATGGTATTCTTTCCGTGCTGCTTCAGGCTTGGTATGATATAGAGTATCTTTTCACCGTAGGGGAAGGAGCGTTCAATCCACCGCCGAAAGTCAAGAGTGCGGTAATCAGGCTCACAAGAAATTCCCGTTCCGATTTGGGTTGTGACGCAGAGATGTTCAAACAGGTCGTAAAAACAACTTTTAACCAGCGTCGCAAGACTATCCGCAATTCACTCAAGCCGATTTTATCATCGCTGCCCGTACTTCCACAGTACATTCCATATCTTGATTGTCGTCCCGAACAACTTTCCGTTGATGAATTCGTGGAACTGACAAAATCGTTGAAATAATCTTTTCGACACTTCCGAACACTGATTTTTTCATACCTTGCAGCAAAAGATTTGCTGTATGAGGGGCTTGTTTTTTGTGCTTTTGGAAGTTACGGTGATGTTCTGGAACGTAGAGAACTACTTTGATCCCTTTGACGATCCGCTTAAAAATGATGATGACTTCACACCTGAGGGTGTCAAGCACTGGACGTGGAGGCGTTTCGAACGCAAAAGGGACGGGATAGCAAAAACCATAATCTCAACTGCTGACGGGTTTGGCGCTCTGCCTGTGATTGTGGGGTTGGCGGAGGTCGAGAACAAGATGGTTCTCCGCCAGCTGGTGGACAAATCCCCTCTGGAAGGTTTCGGGTATGGTTTCATCCATAGAGAGTCTCCGGACAAGCGTGGAATAGACGTAGCTCTGCTTTATAGAAAGGCCGCATTCAAGGTATTTAAGGTTGATTCTCTGAGGGTGAAGTCTTTCCCGACAAGGGATATCCTCTATGTGAAAGGGATGCTTGCATCAGGTGATACGCTCCATGCAATAGTGGTGCACCTTCCCTCAAAACTGGGAGGAGAGAAGGCATCGGGTGGAAGAAGAGATGAGGCTCTTGCCGTGTTGGACAGCTGTCTGGATTCCATCCGAACCGTCAGGCCTGAAGCAAAAATCATCGTGATGGGAGATTTCAATGACGGGCCGGAGTCCCGGAAAGAGGGGACAATAAAATTCCAGGGGGTATGGGAGACTATCGACAGGTTTATGGTGTATAACCTGAATGTGTCGGAAGCGGTGTACAGACCCTATTTCCTGCTTGAGGAGGATAAGACTTATATGGGGATGAAGCCCAGAAGGACATTCATAGGGCCAAGATACAACGGAGGTCTGTCAGACCATCTGCCAATAGTTTTGAAGATTGCTCCGTAATGCATAAATTTGTGTGCAAGAACTATTGCAGCGATGAGCAGAATAGAGGATTCCATACTTTTTACGCCGTACAAACTTGGTCCTGTAACCTTGAGGAACAGAGTAATCAGATCGGCCGCTTTCGAGTCGATGGGCAAGGATTTCGGCCCTACGGAGGATTTGAAGAATTATCACGTCAGTGTTGCCCGCGGAGGTGTGGGGATGACTACGCTGGCTTATGCGGCAGTCAACAGGGGAGGAATCTCTTTCAACAGCCAGCTGTGGCTCAGAGATGAGATTGTTCCGGCACTGAAGGATATAACGGATGCCATTCACGCGGAAGGAGCGGCTGCCAGCATACAAATCGGGCACTGCGGAAATATGACGCACTGGTCAACTGCCGGATGTTTCCCGGTAGGAGCAAGTACAGGATTCAACCTATACTCTCCGACATTTGTAAGAGGCCTCCGCATCAGGGAGCTTTCTCAGATAGCCGCGGATTTCGGCAAGGCGGTTGAAACGGCACATGATGCCGGATTCGATGCCGTTGAGGTCCACGCCGGGCACGGATATCTTATTTCGCAATTTCTCTCTCCTTATACCAACCACCGTCATGATGAATTCGGTGGGTCGCTGGAAAACAGAATGCGGTTTATGAATCTGTGCCTTGATCAGGTAAGGGAGAAAGCCTCCAGATACAATATGGCTATGCTGGTCAAGCACAATATGGAGGATGGCTTCAAATCCGGCATACAGGTCCCTGAGTCGATAGAGATAGCAAAGGAGATAGCCTCTCGCGGGGCGGATGCCATTGTTCTGTCATCAGGGTTCGTGTCAAAGGCACCGATGGCTGTGATGAGAGGAAGAATTCCGGCTAAAACCATGGCTCACTATATGTCAATCAAGGAACTGCCTCAGAAGATTGTCGTAAGCCTCTTCGGAGACAAGATGATAAAGCAGTATGACTTCGAGGAGTGCTATTTCCTCGAAAATGCAAAAAAGTTCCGTGCAGCTCTGGATATTCCGTTGGTTTATGTGGGAGGGCTGGTTTCAAGAGAGGGTATAGAAAGAGTCCTTGATGAAGGGTTCGAACTTGTCCAGATGGCCCGCGCTCTGGTAAATGACCCCGGATTTGTCAACAAAATGCGCGACGGAGACATCTCCACCCGCAGCGGGTGCGATCATAGGGACTACTGCATAGCAAGGATGTATTCCGATAAGATGATATGCTGCCACAATTGCCCGGAAGAGATTACACCAAGGATGTGGAAGGAACTCAACAGCATCAAATAATCATCAGGAGAAAATCAATATCGCAAGAACTCCGACAGGAGCGATGAAGCGGATACAGAACAGCATGGTGTTTACGAGCCAAAGGGGAACTTTCAGACTTCCGTTGTTCGTAAGTTCCTCCCGTATGATTTTCGGGCCCAGAACCCATCCGGCGAAAATCACGGTAAGCAGTCCTCCGGAAAGCATCAGTATGTTGGCTGATACGTAATCCATAAAATCGAAGATATTCATTCCGAATATCTTGAGATCTGACAGGACTCCCTGCGAAAGAGAGCAGAGGGCTCCCAGAATCCAGAATAAAAAGAAGGAGAGAATGACAGCTTTCGTCCTGCTTATTTTGAGTTCCTCGGTCAAGAAGGTAATAACGACTTCAAGCAGAGATATTGATGAGGTCAGTGCGGCAATCAGCAATGCAAAGAAAAATATTATCGCGATCAAGCCACCAACTGGCATTTGTGAAAAAATGTGAGGAAGGGTGACGAAAACCAGGCCGGGGCCTTCCGACGGGTTGATGCCGAAGGCGAAGACAGCCGGCATGATGGCACATCCGGCAAGCACCGCAAATCCCGTGTCGAACAATGCGGTAGTTCCGGTACACCTGATTATGTTCGTCTCTTTTTTGACATAGGAGGCATAGGTCACCACAGTTCCGCATCCCAGTGAAAGGGAGAAAAATGCCTGCCCGAGAGCCTTCATGATTACACTGGAATCAACTTTTGAAAAATCAGGAAGAAACAGGTATTTCAGGCCTTGATTGGCCCCGGGAATGGTGATGGACCGGATGGCAATGATTATTATGAGAATGAAAAGGGTAGGCATCATTACCTCTGAGAATTTCTCGATGCCTTTCTTTATGCCGAACGCCACGATGGCGGCAGTCATTCCCAGGAATAGAGTATGGAATACCAGAGGTTTGTATGGGTTGGACACGAAATCAGAGAACATGGATCCAAGTTCTGATTGTGCTCCGTTCCGGGTAAAGCTGAAAGTAAGAGATTTTACAAGATATTCAACGCCCCAGCCGCCCACAACGCTGTAAAAGGAAAGGACGAGGATTACCGAGAAAATGGAGAATACAGGTATGATCCTCCAGAATCCTGAAGATGTAAGGGAGGTATAGGCTCTGAATACGTTCGACTGACTTCTTTTCCCCACGATGAATTCTCCCATCATCACAGGCAGACAGATTGTTATAGCCAGAATGATATATATGAGTATGAATGCTGCACCGCCGTTCTCCCCGACAAGATAGGGAAATCGCCACAAATTGCCGAGCCCTACGGCTGAACCCGCAAGAGCCAGAACGGCTGCAATTGAACCCGAAAAGTTTTCTCTGCTGTCAGTGTTTTTCATATACGACAAACTCAAAGTCAAGCCCGCTCTTTTCATCGTGCTGCATCCCGCTTCGGGAAGTCTCTTTCCAGGATGAATCAATCACCGGGAAGAAAGTGTCTGCAGATTCGATGACGGTGTGAACCTGTGTCAAATATATTTTTTCAGCAAGGTCCATTGCCTGGCGATAGAGGGATCCTCCGCCTATCACGAAGATTTCCTCTTCTGAAGAAACGGCGCCGAGCGCACTTTCAAGATTTGGAAAGACTTCAGCTCCGGGAGCCCCGTCAGGAGGAAGATTGCGGCTTACTACGATATTCCTTCTGTTCGGAAGAGGCTTTTTCCCCATAGAATCCCAGGTTCCGCGGCCCATTATTACGGAATGACCCGACGTGACACTTTTGAAATATTTGAAATCCGCGGAGATGTGCCACGGAATGCCACCTTCTCTGCCTATGGCCGAATTGTCGGCCGCAGCGCATATCAAACTCAGATTCTTCATATCAGACGGCGACCGGGGCTTTTATTGCAGGCCAGGGATCATATCCCTCAAGAGAGAAATCCTCATAGGCAAAATCAAAGATGTCTTTCTTGTCAGGGTTGATTCTCATTACCGGAAGAGGGCGTGGGTCTCTTGACAGCTGAGTCGCCACCTGCTCGAAATGGTTCGTATAAATATGAGCATCACCCAGAGTGTGTACGAATGTGCCGGGCTGCAGTCCGCATACCTGTGCAATCATCATTGTCAGCAGGGCATAGGATGCTATGTTGAATGGAACCCCGAGAAAGACATCCGCGCTCCGCTGATAAAGCTGGCAGGAGAGCTTGTTATTGGCAACGTAGAACTGGAACAGGGAGTGGCAAGGTGGCAGAGCCATCTGATCAACTTCAGCCGGATTCCACGCGCTTACAATAAGCCTGCGGCTGTCAGGGTTGTGCTTTATCTGATCTATTACGTTGGAAAGCTGGTCTATGGATTTTCCGTCAGGAGCCGGCCAACTTCTCCACTGATGTCCATAGACAGGGCCAAGGTCGCCGTTTTCGTCAGCCCATTCGTCCCATATGGTCACGCCGTGGTCCTTGAGATATTTAATGTTGGTATCTCCCGATATGAACCATAGCAATTCGTAGATTATCGATTTGAGATGAACTTTTTTTGTAGTCAGCAGAGGAAATCCTTCATTGAGGTCAAAACGCATCTGGTAGCCGAAAGTACTTTTTGTACCGGTTCCGGTGCGATCGCTTTTCAAAACACCGTTTTCTGTGATAAAATGTAACAAATCGAGATATTGCCTCATATTCCGCTTTGAGATTGAAAGTTGCTTAACCGTTGATGTGCAATGGATTGTAAGACAAAAATACAAAAATCTTCAACTAAAGAAAAGGGGCTGACCAAAAAAGTCAGCCCCTTGACGAAATAGCAGTTGGGATTATTTGTTCTGCTTCTTGAACTTCTTGATATTCAGGTCGTACATTACCGGAGTACCAATGAAGATTGACGCATAAGTACCTACGCAAACTCCGAGAGCAAGAGAAACTGCAAATCCACGGATGCTTTCACCTCCGAACACTGCAATTGCGATGAGCACGAGCAATGTTGTAAGTGAGGTGTTGATTGTACGTGACAGAGTAGCATTCAACGCATCGTTTACGTTCTGGTCGAGAGGACGTTTAGGATAGAGAGTCTTGTATTCACGGATACGGTCGAAGATAACCACGTTATCGTTGATTGAGTAACCGATGATGGTAAGTACTGCTGCAATGAAGGTTTGGTCAACGTCCAGGGTGAATGGAAGGATACCGCTGAAGATTGAGTAGAACCCTATGATGATGATTGTGTTGTGTACGAGAGAGGTGACACCGCCGATACCCCAGGTCCAGTTCTTGAATCGGATTGCAATGTAGCCGAAGATTGCGATAAGGGCCAGGATTACAGCGATGACTGCATCACGCTGCATTTCACTTGCAATCGAAGCGTCCACGCGGTCTGAACTTACGATACCGTTAGGGTTGTCGAGTGTCGATGTGAAATCCTGAAGGCTCAGAGGGTTGGCATACATATCTTTCAGGGCATTGTAAAGTTTTGCCTCAATTTCGTGATCAACCTCCACGCTCTGTTCGTTTACGCGGTATTTGGTAGTGATACGCATCTGCGATGCTCCACCGAACTGCTTTACTTCAGCTGCTTCGCCGAACTCCTCGAGAGTGGCGGCACGTACCTGCTCAGGTGTGGTAGGCTGGTCGAAACGTACGGTATATGTACGGCCACCGCTGAAATCCACACCATAGCTGAATCCTTTTGTGAACATTGATACAAGGCAGATGATGCAGACTACTCCTGAAATGATGTAGCTGGTCTTTCTTGCCTTGATGAAGTTGATGTGTGTATGCTGCAGGAAGTCGCGGGTTGCAGGGCTGTCGAAGGTGATGTCCTTGTTCTTTGCGAGACGGCGCTCGAAAATCAGTCTTGTGATGAAGATTGATGTCAGCACTGAAGTGATGATACCGATAACCAGAACGGCTGCGAAGCCCTTCACTGTACCTGAACCGAAGATATAGAGGATGATACCGGTGAGGATTGTGGTGATCTGACCGTCGAGGATTGCGCTGTAGGCGTTCTTGTAACCGTCGCTGATAGCCAGGCGGAGAGCCTTGCCGGCGCGGAGCTCTTCCTTGACGCGCTCATATATGATAACGTTGGCATCGACTGCCATACCCATTGTCAATACGAGACCTGCGATACCTGAAAGGGTAAGCACTGCTCCGAATGAGGCAAGCGATCCGAAGAGGAAGAGAACGTTGCACAGAAGGGCGATATCAGCTGCAAAACCTGCGCGGCGGTAGAAAAGAAGCATGTAAATCAATACAAGAAGGAATGCGATTGCGAATGAAATCATACCGCTTCTGATTGATGCGCTACCGAGTGAAGGGCCTACAACCTGTTCCTGGACGATGCGTGCAGGGGTTGAAAGCTTACCTGATTTGAGGACTGTAGCCAAGTCGTCTGCCTCTTCCTGAGTGAAGTGACCGGTAATCTGTGAGCTTCCGCCTGAAATTTTGTTCTGAACGTTAGGATAAGAATAAACCTGTCCGTCCATTACGATGGCAATCTGCTTGCCTATGTTCTGTTCGGTAATAACTTCCCATTTGGCTGCTCCGGTGCTGTTCATTGTCATGCTGACCTCAGCTGCGGAGTTGATCTGATTGTAGTTTACTCTTGCTGATGTGATGACGCCTCCGTCAAGAACAGCGCCTTTTCCGGCTACGCTCTTGAGGGCTACGAGTTCGAAGTAGGTGTCAGGAGTACTCGCATAGCTTGAAGACTTGAAACTCCAGGCAGGAACGAAGTCTGATGGGAATGATGCTTTGTTCTGTGCAATCCAGGCATTGATCTGGGCAGTGTCACGATAGTGTGCCAGACCGAGGCATGCACCGGCATTGTTTCCAAGAGGCTGAAGCTTTGAGAAGAGAGGGTTTGCCTCGGCAATGGCCTTTGCGTTGGCGTCACTTTGAGATGCTTCGAGCTGTGCTTCGAGAGAAGAAGTTGTGTCGGCAGCGGCTGCAACTGCTGAAGATTCTGATGCTGCTGCACCTTCATTCTGCATACGGATAGTTTCATTGAGTTCCTGAAGGAAAGGATTTATTTCCTGAGCTGTGTAGGTCTGCCAGAACTCAAGGGAAGCGGTTCCCTGAAGGAGTTTGCGGACACGTTCAGGCTCCTTGACGCCAGGGAGCTCGACAAGGATACGTCCTGTACGGGCAATCTTCTGGATGTTAGGCTGAGCTACACCAAACTGGTTGACACGGCGTTCAACAACTGTATATGCATTGTCAATCGCACTTTCAGCCTCTTTCTTGAGGAGTTCTATGATCTCTTCGTTGGTGGCCTTTGACTTGTTCTTCACGTCACCGCTGAGCTTGTCAAGATCGATGTCGAAAGAGAGTCTCTGGTTAGGGGCGATCTGCTCCCATTCCTGAGCGAAAAGTGTGATGAAATCTTCGTGTGACTGTTCTGATTTAGCCTTGGCGTTTGCCATCGCCTGATTGAACTGCTCTGTGGTCTTTGTACGGGCGCAAGAGCGGACGAGGTCGGCGAGGTCGAGCTGGAGGGTGAT
The DNA here is from genome assembly GCA_018065895.1 of Candidatus Cacconaster equi. Taxonomy (GTDB): domain Bacteria; phylum Bacteroidota; class Bacteroidia; order Bacteroidales; family UBA932; genus Cacconaster; species Cacconaster equi. Next base: position 332 of record JAGHSK010000046.1, on the reverse strand, counting down.
GTTCATACCTCCTTTCAGGTCAAGACCGAGGTTGAGTTCCTTTTCCTTGACATCTTTGTATGTGTAGGAGAAATAAACTTTTTCATTTGCAATGCTGTCAAGATAAATCTTGTTGGCGGTTGTTCTGACAGAGTCAAGGTAGAATGCCTTGTCAAGGTCGTTCACATTTGCAAATGAAGCTGTCTGCTGCTCATTGAGAACATACTGTTCCGCATATTTGGCAGCTTTGTTTTCCTGGATTGCGGTCACAGCTGTGAAAGACAGCTGGAACAGGCAGGCCAGAGCGATAAGAATTGCCACAAATCTGATGGCTCCTTTACTTTGCATATGGT
>JAGHSK010000016.1 GCA_018065895.1 Candidatus Cacconaster equi | reverse complement strand
GTATATAATATATTTGAAAATACAATATATCTATCAATATTCATGCAAAACGATGACTTATCGGGTAGGGAGTAATGACCGAAAATGGACTATCTGAAATCCAGCCCGCTTCTGAGTAACCTGTCTCGCTCTTTTTCCTGAATCAAAGGCGACCCCGTGATAACTCAGACACCTCTTTGCCGGCGGGTAGATAGGATTGCCGATTTCCTCTGTTGCCGTGGCAGATGAATAGAATTCGTTTCATCGTTTTGCAAATTTACGCAAAAGAGACGACATTCGACGATTTTAATCGGTTAATACACGCGGAATGTTTATATTTGTAAGATTATTTGGCGGAGTTTTGTTTCTGCCATTCTGATTTGAATGATAAATAACGTTCAGAATATCTGTATAGAAGATTATACCTACGAACTTCCTGAGGATCGTATTGCCAAGTATCCTCTTGAGAACCGTGATGATTCCAAATTGATGCTTTTCACTGAAGCGTCGGGCCGGGTTCCGAAAGAGGCAAGATTCAAGGACATATCGGATTATCTGCCCGATGATTCACTTATGGTTTTCAACAATACGAAGGTGGTTCCTGCCAGGCTTCTCTTCAAAAAGGATACAGGAGCCATAATAGAAATCTTCTGTCTGGAACCTTCTTTTCCTGAAGAATATAACGTAAATTTCGCCTGCACCGGGAAATGCCGTTGGAAGGTGATTATCGGCAATATCAAACGTTGGAAAGACGGATTTCTGTCGCTATACATCGGTGAAGGCAATCCGGATGAGGATATTTTGAAGGAAATCGACCTTAAGGCGGAGCTGATATCCCGTGAGGGAGAATGTATTGTCGAGTTTACCTGGCGCAGCGGCTTGAGTTTCTCGAAGGTGATGGAACATTGTGGCAGGATTCCTATTCCCCCGTATTTGAAAAGGGATACGGAGGCCATTGACCTTGAACGCTATCAGACATATTATGCAAAGAATGACGGCTCTGTGGCGGCTCCTACAGCGGGTCTTCACTTTACCGGAAAGGAACTTGATGATATCGACAGAAAGGGCATCAAACGTATGAACTTGTGCCTCCATGTGGGGGCTGGGACATTCCTTCCGGTAAAAAGTGATGTCATTGGTGGCCACACCATGCACAGTGAGCCTTTCTCCGTTACAAAGGAGTTTCTGAAAGTGCTTGCATCATACGACGGAAAGCCTGTTGTGGCTGTAGGCACAACTTCCACCAGATCCCTTGAATCTCTGTATTTTCTTGGGATTCACTGCATTGAACGCGGTGAGCCGCAGGTTGTCGAGCAGTGGGAGCCGTATAGGGACGGTGGGTATGACTATTCGATGAAGGAGTCCATTGAAGCGTTGATAGGCTATATGGATAAAAATGGGATGGAAAGATTGATATCCAGAACCAGAATCATTATTGTGCCGGGATATCGTTTCCGTGTCATACAGTATATCGTAACCAATTTCCATCAGCCGCAGAGCACGCTTCTCCTTCTGATAAGTGCACTTGTTGGGGATGATTGGAGAAGAATTTATGATTTTGCCATGAAAAATGGTTTCAGATTTCTGAGTTATGGCGACTCGTCACTTCTTCAAAGGGTTGAAAATTTATAAAAATTAAAAATAATGGATAATTTCAGGAGGTTCAGGTGGATAATTTTAGTACTTCTATCCATAGTATCGATTTTCCTAATTTGTAACATCTTTATTATACAAAAATCAGGCTTTTTTTCACCGGTTTTTACCAGTGGTTTCAACATTTTGCTCAATTCCTTGACCTTCGCATTCTTCTGTCTGACTCTTATTCTGGGGGTTGTCAGTGGGCGTGCAAAAATATCAGTATTTGCAAGAAAGTCCTTGATATTAGCTATTTGGGTATTATTAGTCGCAGTAATAGGTACGGTATGCTCCAGATATTTGAAGCCTTCCGGCTTTGAAAACGCAATTGTTCTTGCCTCTGATATTCTTGTAATACTTTTATTAATATTCGTTTACTTCAAGCGTCGCAACAGGTATGCTGAAATGATTGCATCCAACTCTATCAGGAAAAGCGCGGAAGGTGCAGGGAAGATCCGGTATGCCTTTTCTCTGCTATACGGCTCAATACTTGTTCAGACAGTCGTTTTGATTGTGTATTTTATTCTTACATACCACAAGGCCAATGACCTTTTCATAATGGCTCCGTTGGCTGGAATCCTGCTTTCAATGGTTCTCTGGTATGTCGTAAAATGGCGCGGTTTCCTATTGCTGGGATATATGTGGACTCTGCTTTGTGCCGGGGTTTATTTATATGGGACATTGATGTCGTATCATTTCTCCGCTCTTGGGGAGATTCTGGCATTCACGCTGTTGTATCTTTCTTCCCTGGTTCCTTTGGGAGACCTTTACTGCCGTAGGGAGGAGGCCATATAATCATGTTTGAGGATATTCGTCCATATAATGACGTGGAGACCTCCGCTGCGCTGAAGCGGGCGTCGAACAATAAGTTGATGGAGCAGATTTCAGCTTTTCTTTTTCCTGGAAAAGACCCTGACATTCTGCGGAATACTCTGAATACCATTATCGGTGTGGATGATTTCCAGACCAGGGTGATGTATCCCGCTGTGCGCAGTATTATAAGCAAGACCACCAAAGGTCTGACTTTTGACGGATTGGAGTATTTCAAAAAGGGACGATGCTTCCTTATGCTTTCAAACCACAGGGATATTGTGCTCGATCCGGCGTTCATTCAGTATATTCTCAAGGACAATAAGTTGAAACTCACAGATATTGCCATCGGGGACAATTTGATTGCCAATTCTTTTGTGGAGGATCTCATGCGCTCCAACCGTATGGTCAAGGTTGTGCGGAGTACCAAACCTCGTGAAGTTTATGAAACTTCCCGGGTTTTGTCGCAGTACATACGTATGCGCATTCATTCGGAAGATCCTGCATCGGTGTGGATCGCGCATCGGAATGGGAGGACGAAGAACGGTGATGACCGAACGGAACAGGGTCTTTTGAAGATGCTCTCAATGAGTGGCAGCGAGGATTTTGTGGAGAATATGGCTGAACTTTCAATCATGCCGGTGGCTATTTCGTATGAGATTGAAACTTGTGCGATAGAGAAGGCTTATGAGCTTTACATCAAGTCTCTGGTGGGTGGCTATATCAAGCGTCCGGGTGAGGATATCAAAAGTATCATTACCGGAATAATCAAAGAGAAGGGTAGGGTGCATGTATCTTTCTGCAAACCTATTACAACAGGTGAATTGGAGTGTTGCTCCAAGTACTCTTCAAACGACCGTTTCCGGGCCCTTGCGCAGTTGATAGACGAAAGGATAGTTGCCGGGTACCGTATCTGGCCTAACAATATTGCCGCAGCCGAGATCAAGCTCGGAAAGGAGCCTTCGGATGTCGAGGCTGTCGAGTCGTTCACTGCGTATATCGATGGCCAGCTAAAGGACCTTCCGGGCAATGTCGACAGAAATGCAATCAGAGAACTTCTGGTTTCCATGTATGCTGTTCCGACCATAAGAAAAGGGTTGATGAAAGGGGAATAAAACCCTGCTCTTTTTCTTGGATAAGACTTTATATTTAACTATATTTGCAGATTACGTTAGGTGTATTGCGCATCGTTCGTATCTGCAAATTTTTTTATGCATTTGACGGAACGGCGTATTTGATTGAAAATTAACAATTAAACAAAATATAACTATCTACGGATTATGAAAAAGAACATTTCTCTACAGGATGCAGTCGCAATGATTAAGGACGGCTCATCAATTATGATCGGCGGTTTCCTCGGAACCGGCGCTCCAAAGCAGATCGTTGACGCTTTGGCTGAAAGCGGTGTGAAGAATCTCACTATTATCTGCAACGACACCGTTTTTGACGGAAAAGGCTGGAGCAAGCTTATCGAGAACCACCAGGTCAAAGAGATATATGCTTCATACATCGGCGGAAGCAAAGCTTCCATCCAGCAGATGAATGACGGCCAGCTGAAGATGAATCTCGTACCACAGGGTACTCTTGCAGAACGCATTCGTGCAAAAGGCGCCGGCCTTGGCGGAATCCTCACACCGACAGGTCTTGGAACCGTAGTTGCAAAAGGCAAGAAGGTCATCAAGGTGAAAGGCAAGGAATATCTTCTCGAGGAGCCTCTCGGAGCTGATTTCGCACTTCTCGGAGGAAGCATCGTCGATGAATCCGGAAACGTATTCTATAGAGGTACTACAAAGAACTTCAATCCTATGATGGCTCAGGCTGCAAAGACCGTCATCGTGGAGGCTGAGAAACTTGTCGAGGTGGGCAAGATTGAACCGGAGTCAGTTCATACCCCTGCATTGTTCGTTGACTACATTTACGTTGAAAAATAAAAACTATCGAAACTAATCTATTATGGCAGAGTACAAATCAATGATCAGAGTCCGTATGAGCGCAAAGGATGCCCATTACGGCGGAAATCTTGTCGATGGAGCGCATATGCTTCATCTTTTCGGTGACGTCGCTACCGAGCTTCTCATTCTCCGCGACGGTGACGAAGGTCTTTTCAAAGCTTACGACATGGTTGAATTCATCGCTCCGGTATATGCCGGTGATTTCATCGAGGCAGTCGGCGAAATCGTTTCTGAAGGCAATACCTCACGCAAGATGAAATTCGAGGCACGTAAAGTGATCGCTCCGCGTCCTGACATTTCGGACAGCGCAGCCGACCTTCTTCCTGAGCATGTCGTAGTTTGCAGGGCAACCGGTACTTGTGTCACCCCTAAGAAATGCCAGAGAAAGTAATATGGACAAACTTATCATAACAGCTGCGATCTGCGGTGCTGAGGTTACAAAGGCCCAGAATCCCGCCGTTCCTTACACAGTGGAGGAGATTGTCCGTGAAGCGAAGTCTGCAGTGGATGCGGGAGCGGCAATCGTTCACCTTCATGTCCGTGAGGATGACGGAACTCCGACTCAGAGCCACAAGCGTTTCCAGGAGTGCGAAGAGGCGATTTACAAAGCTTGCCCTGACGTGATCCTCATCCCTTCGACAGGTGGTGCCGTAGGAATGACTCCTGACGAGAGACTTGATTCCACCAATACTACTCCTATTCCTGAGATGGCTACCCTTGACTGCGGTACCTGCAACTTCGGTGATGATATTTTCGACAATACGATGCCTACGATGCGCGCATTCGGCAAACGTATGATAGAGAAGGGGATCAAGCCTGAGTACGAGTGCTTCGAGATGGGTCATCTCGACACTATTCTCACAATGGCCCGCAAAGGCGAAGTTCCAGGCGCTCCAATGCAGTTCAATTTCGTTCTCGGCGTTCCGGGATGTACCCCTGCGACGGTTGACAACCTCTGCTGGCTTGTCAATAAGATTCCTGCAGGTTCGACCTGGACCGCTACCGGAATCGGCCGTCATGCATTCACTCTTGCTGCAGCAGCCATCGCAATGGGCGGAAACGTCCGCGTAGGTTTCGAGGACAACCTCAACCTGGCCAAAGGCGTTCCTGCCAAGTCAAACGGCGAACTTGTTGCAAAGGTCGTACGCATTGCAAATGAACTTGGAAGAGGAATCGCCACAAGTGCTGAAGCTCGTGAAATCCTCGGACTCAAACCTCGCAAATAACAATAAAAAAACAAAAAACACATTATAACAAATATGGCACAGAAACACGGAAACAAGTATGGAACACACCGCGTAATCGAACCGGTCGGCGTTCTTCCACAGCCTGCAAACAAGGTTGACAACAACACGGATGAAATCTACGACAATGAAATCCTCATTGACGTACAGACCCTCAACATCGACTCAGCATCTTTCACTGATATCTCAAACCGTGCAAACCACGATCCTGAGAAAATCAAGGAAATCATGTTCGACATCGTTGCAAAGCAGGGAAAACATCGCAATCCTTGGACAGGTTCAGGCGGAATGCTTCTCGGTAAGGTGGAGAAGATCGGTGATGCACTCAAGGACAACATCGACCTCAAGGTAGGCGACAGGATCGCTACACTGGTATCTCTTTCACTCACTCCTCTGCGCATTGACGAAATCCTTGAAATCCGTCCGGAAATCGACCAGGTTGACATCAAGGGTAAGGCTATCCTCTTCGAGAGCGGCATCTATGCAAAGATTCCTTCAGATCTTCCTGAAAAGCTCTCATTGAGCGCACTCGACGTTGCAGGTGCTCCTGCCCAGACTGCAAAACTCTGCCAGTATGGCCAGAACGTAGTTATCCTCGGTGCCGGTGGAAAATCAGGTATGCTCTGCTGCTATGAGGCAAAGAAGCGCGTAGGCGTTACCGGTAAGGTTATCGGACTTGCCAACAGCCCTAAATCAACAAACCGTATCAAGGAACTCGGCTTCTGCGATGTAGTTGAAAGTGTGAAGGGTCTCACTCCTGTACAGGTAGGCGAACTTGTAAGCAAACTGACCAACGGCAAGATGGCTGACGTGACCATCAACTGTGTGAACGTTCCTGACCAGGAAATGACTGCCATCCTCTGCACAAAGGACAACGGTACCGTTTATTTCTTCTCTATGGCCACATCATTCACAAAAGCTTCCCTCGGTGCTGAAGGTATCGGAGCTGACGTGAACATGATCATGGGCAACGGCTACACAAAGGGCCACGCTGAGTTCACTCTCCAGGAACTCCGTGAAAGTGAGAAACTCCGCAAGATTTTTGAAGAACTTTATGCATAACGAGCTATGAACGTTTCAAGAAGAAAAGAACTTTTCCCTGAAGTAACCGATGCACAGTGGAACGACTGGCATTGGCAGGTGAAAAACAGAATCGAGACTCTGGACGAGCTCAAGAAATATGTAAAACTGACTCCTGAAGAGGAGGAGGGCGTTACAAAATGCCTTTCAACTCTCAGAATGGCCATTACTCCTTACTATATCTCTCTTATCAATCCTGACGATCCTTTCGACCCGGTACGCCGTCAGTGCATTCCTACGGCAGCTGAAACACATCAGGCTGAAGCAGACCTTCTCGACCCTCTCCACGAGGATGAAGACAGCCCTACACCGGGCCTGACCCACCGCTATCCGGACAGAGTCCTTCTGCTCATCACAGATATGTGCTCAATGTATTGCCGTCACTGTACACGCCGCCGTTTTGCAGGTCAGAAAGATGATGAGAGCCCTATGGCACGCATTGACAAGGCTATTGACTATATCGCACGCACACCTCAGGTTCGTGACGTCCTCCTTTCCGGCGGTGACGCCCTTATGGTAAGTGACGAAAAGCTCGAGAACATCATTTCACGCATCAGGGCCATTCCTCATGTTGAAATCGTACGTATCGGTTCTCGTACTCCTGTCGTTTGTCCTCAGCGTATCACTCCTGAGCTTTGCAATATGCTCAAGAAGTACCATCCTATATGGCTCAATACCCACTTCAACCATCCTAACGAGGTTACAGTAGAATCAGCTGCAGCTTGCGCACGTCTGGCAGATGCCGGTATTCCTCTCGGAAACCAGTCAGTTCTCCTGCGTGGCGTAAACGATTGCGTTCACGTGATGAAGAAACTCGTCCACGAGCTCGTGAAGATGAGGGTACGTCCTTATTATATCTACCAGTGCGACCTCTCTATGGGTCTCGAGCATTTCCGCACCCCAGTTTCAAAGGGTATCGAAATCATCGAAGGTCTCCGTGGTCACACTTCAGGATATGCAGTTCCTACATTTGTCGTTGACGCTCCTGGTGGAGGTGGAAAGACTCCTGTAATGCCTCAATATGTGATTTCACAGGCTCCGGGCAAGGTGGTTCTCCGCAACTTCGAAGGTGTGATCACCACATACACCGAACCTGCAGAATATCATCAGGACTGCCACTGCCCTGAATGTGAGGCAAAACGCAAGAATCAGGAAAAACCTGTTGAAGGCGTTCTCGGTTGCCTCGAGGGTCAGAGAATGGCTATCGAACCTGCAGTGCTCGCACGTAAAGAACGCAGCAAGAACCGCAAGAACAACTAATTATGCCATTTGTAGGTGAGATACTCAAATACAGAAGCGTATCGATAGTCGGTCTTGCGAAGAACGCAGGAAAGACTGAGTGTCTCAACTATATATTGAAAAGGTTACCGCTTGACTATTTCAATGTTGCGGTGACATCTATCGGGATTGACGGGGAGTCACTTGATCAAGTGACTTCCACCGCCAAGCCTGAAATAACTCTGAGGGAAGGGATGTTTTTCGGTACCAGTGAAAAGCATTACCGGCAGCGGAAACTGCTTTCAGAGTTGTTTGACGTGAGTGATGAGACTACAGCCATAGGCCGTGTAGTGACAGCAAAAGCGCTTTCAGAGGGGAAGGTCCTCTTAAGCGGTCCATCTTCCGCCAGCGCATTGAAAAGATGGATGAGTTCATTGGATAGAATTGGGATTGACCTTGTGCTTGTTGACGGTGCATTATCCCGTCTGAGTACCGCGTCTCCTGCAGTAAGCGAGGCGATGGTTCTTTCGACAGGAGCTGCATTTTCAGCGAATATCAAGGATCTTGTGTCGAAGACTGCCTATGTGGTGGAGCTTATCGGGCTGCCGTTGTATTGCGGTCCTGAGCCTGAGGCCAGAATATCCTCCTTTTCCGACTTGAGTGGGGAAACCATTCGCGAGTGTCAGGTTCTGGAGGTTGAAGGGGCGCTTACCGACAGGCTGCTGCAGGTTGTGAAGAATGAATTGCAGAATGGCGAGAAAGAACTTGTAGTAAGCGATTTTACGCGAATCTTCGCATCACAGGATCTCTACCGTGCTTTCATCAAGAGAGGCGGCAAGATTTCAGTAAGGATGAAGAGCCGTCTGCTTGCAGTCTGCGTGAATCCCGTTGCTCCCAATGGAATTGTGCTGGACTCCGATGTGTTGTGCGGCACCCTTTCGGAAAAGATAGGTCTGAGAGTGTACGACATTGTTAAGAACGTTTATTGATTAATATGAAATTCAGAGAGATAGTAGATTCTCCGTGTGGATTGCGCTTCTGCTTCGAGTCGTTGGAGCTGAGCAGCGGTTTCGCCCGTAAGACTCTCCTTGACAAGGAGATGATGACAGACGAGAAAGCTGTTTCCGCTGCCTATGACACTCTCCGGGTTTATGCTGACCTCGTCGGAAAAGAGAGACGCCTTGTTGAGAACGTGCAGTTCAAGTTGTGTGGCCTGCGCGAAATATCCGGCACACTTTCTTCTTTGAAGGATGGGAACGTTCTGGACGATATCGAACTTTTTGAAATCAAGCATCTGGCAATGCTCGGCAGTGATGTCAGAACTGATTTGAAATATCTGGATATTCCCGGAATTGACATTGAATATGACAAGATTATCGATATCCTCGACCCTGACGGGCTGCGTATCGGTACTTTTTATATATATGACACTTATTCTCAGGAATTGCGTGATGCAAGAAGACGCCTTGAGGCGGATCCTGACAATGAGGAGCTGAAGGATGACGTGATGACGCTGGAAGACGGCATCAAGCAGAATCTGAGTGAGATGTTGCGTCCTTGGGCCGCTGACCTCGAGAACCTTATGTCTGCTCTTGCCGACGTGGACATCAACATCTCCAAGGCGCTTCTTATGTACAAGGAGCATTACGTGATACCGGAAATCGGGGACAGGAGCATGATCAAAGGTATGTTCCATCCCGAAGTCAAGGCCCTTCTGGAAAAGCGCAACCGCACTTTCCAGTGCATTGATTTCGATTTCAGGAAGGGTTCGACCTCAACGGTCATTGGCGCCAATATGGGCGGCAAGACTGTGGCTATGAAGACGTTGTGTCTGATGCAGTATCTCTTCCAGTTCGGATTTGCCGTTCCTGCCGCAAAGGCTGTGCTAGAGGTATATGACATAATCCAGTTCTGCATCGGAGACGAGCAGAGCGAGAAGAAGGGGCTTTCTTCTTTTGCCGCCGAAATCCTGCGCATCAACAATGTGATAGTTTCAGCCGGCACGGGAAAGAGGTTGCTCGCACTGATTGATGAACCTGCAAGAACTACGAATCCTGTGGAGGGAAGCGCTCTGGTCAGCGCGTTGCTCAAGATTCTCAACGGCAAGGAAAATCTGGCTTTGATCCTGACGACTCATTATAAGGTGGACTATGCCGGTCAATGCTGGAAAGTGAAAGGGCTTGTGGGAGGCTCAGCAGGGCTGAGGATGGATTATGAACTTGTTAAGACGGATACAAATGACGTGCCTCAGGAGGCGCTGAACATTGCGAGGGAACTCCATATAAACGACCTGTGGATAAATGAGGCGGCGATGATACTTGGACGGATGTAATTGGAAAAGGAAACAATATACAAATCAAATATTCAAATATATCAAACTATCTATGACACAAAAAAGTAAACTTGGACTGGACTTCGGCAAGGTTGAAAAGGCCCGTTCTCTCGCCAGAGGGATTGCCCAGGAGGTGCAGTCTTTCGTAGAGTCAAGGACGACGGTTGCCGTAGAACGCACTCTTGCCAGACTTCTCGGTATCGACGGAGTTGATGCAAACGGTGTTCCGTTGCCTAATGTTGTTGTTGACCATCTGAAGGCTCAGGGCTTGCTCAATCAGGGTACCGTATTCTGCATGGGCAACGCAATGATTCAGACAGGAAAAAGTGCACAGGAAATTGCAGAAGCCATTGCTGAAGGCAAACTTGACCTCAAGAAGCTTCCGGTTGCCGGAAAGAAACAGATTGAAGAGGCTCTCCAGCCGATTGTCAATGCATCCGTTGAACGCATACGCGCCCGCCGTGCACGCCGCGAGCAGTATCTCAATACAATCGGAGAAGGACCGAAGCCATACCTATATATTATTGTAGCAACTGGAAATATTTATGAAGATGTGATCCAGGCAGAGGCCGGCGCCCGTCAAGGGGCTGATGTCATTGCCGTAATCCGTACCACAGGCCAGTCACTTCTTGACTATGTGCCATACGGAGCTACAACTGAAGGCTTCGGTGGGACATACGCCACTCAGGAAAACTTCCGCATCATGCGTGCGGCTCTCGACAAGGTAGGAGAGGAGGTCGGCAGGTATATCCGTCTGTGTAACTACTGTTCTGGTCTCTGTATGCCGGAAATCGCCATTATGGGTGCATTTGAAGGTCTTGACGTGATGCTGAACGATGCTCTCTACGGAATTCTCTTCCGCGACATCAACATGCAGCGCACCCTCATCGACCAGTATTTCTCACGTGTAATCAACGGATTCGCAGGTGTTATCATCAATACCGGTGAAGACAACTACCTGACAACCGCCGATGCCGTTGAAGCGGCGCACACTGTCCTCGCTTCCGACATCATCAACGAGCAGCTTGCCCTTCTGGCAGGTCTTCCTGAGGAACAGATGGGCCTGGGCCACGCATTCGAGATGGATCCTATGCTTGAGAACGGCTTCCTCTATGAGCTCGCCCAGGCTGAAATGACCCGCGAAATATTCCCTAAGGCGACACTCAAATATATGCCTCCGACAAAATTCATGACCGGAAACATCTTCCGCGGTCATATTCAGGATGCATTGTTCAATATGATAGGTATCTGGACACATCAGGGAATACAACTTTTAGGTATGCCTACAGAAGCAATACATACTCCTTTCATGAGCGACCGTTATCTCTCAATCGAAAATGCGCGCTATATCTTCAACAACATGCGCAACATCGGTGACGAGATGGAGTTTGCACAGGACGGTATCTGCAGAAAACGTGCTGCAGAGGTCCTCGACAAAGCTGTTGAACTCCTTGAAGAGCTCACGAAAGAGGGTCTGTTCAATGCGCTTGAAAAGGGTAAGTTCGCCGACGTCAAACGTCCGAAGAACGGAGGAAAGGGTCTTGACGGAGTATGCGACAAGGGCGAAAACTATATGAATCCATTTATTAACCTAATGAAAGGAAAGAAGTAATATGAGCGGCGGACTTTATTCAATGGATGCCAAGGATTTTGATAAAACCCTTGATCTGACCAAAGTTAAACCTTACGGTGATACGATGAACGACGGAAAGGTTCAGTTGAGTTTCACTCTTCCTGTTCCGACCGGCGCCGAGGCAGTGGAAGCTGCCAAACAACTTATCAAGAAGATGGGTCTGGAAAATCCGCTTGTCGTATATTACCGCGAACTGACTCCTGGCTACACATTCTTCAACTGTTACGGACAGTGCACACACACCGTTGATTTCACTTCAATATACGTTCCTAAAGTTGAGTCAACGGTAATGGAAATGAAGGAGACTGACGAATACATCCGTCAGAACATCGGACGTAAGCTCGTTGTCGTAGGTGCATCTACAGGAACTGACGCCCACACTGTGGGAATTGATGCCATCATGAACATGAAGGGCTACGCGGGACACTACGGAATAGAGCGCTATGATATGTTCGAGGCATACAACCTCGGAAGCCAGGTGCCGAATGAGGAGTTTCTCGCCAAAGCGATCGAGCTTCACGCTGACGCACTTCTCGTGTCTCAGACAGTGACTCAGAAGGACGTTCATATTCAGAACCTCACTCAACTCGTTGAATTGATGGAGGCTGAAGGTCTGCGCGACAAGATGATTCTTGTTTGCGGCGGTCCGCGCATCTCACACGAGCTTGCAAAGGAACTCGGCTATGACGCCGGATTCGGTGCCGGTACATACGCTGACGACGTTGCTTCATATGTCGCTCAGGAATTCGTAAACAGAGCAAATACTAAGAAATAACAATAAATCAATCAAGATGGACAAGAATCAAATCAGAGAGATCATCGCACGTCGTGCTGCTCTCGAACTTAAAGATGGTGACGTAGTTAACCTGGGTATCGGCCTTCCTACCGCTATCCCTGCTTATCTGCCGAAGGGTGTAAACGTTACACTCCAGTCAGAGAATGGTCTTGTAGGCATGGGCCCTGCACCTGAACCTGGCAAAGAGGACAAGGATTATGTAAACGCAGGCGGTCAGTATATCACTGCTTTCCCTGGAGCTTATGCATGTTCATCAGCCGACTCTTTCCTCGTTATCCGCGGCGGACACGTTGACTGCACATTCCTTGGTGCAATGCAGGTTGACCAGCACGGAAACCTTGCAAACTGGATGATTCCTGGCAAACTTACCCCGGGTATGGGAGGTGCTATGGACCTCGTAGTCGGAGCAAAGAAGGTAATCGTTGCTATGGAGCATACTCAGAAGGGTAATTTCAAGATCATGAAGAAGTGCAACCTTCCTCTTACAGCCGCCAATCAGGTTAACATGATCATCACCGAAATGGGTGTGATGAAAGTTACCAAGAAGGGTCTCGAGCTCGTTGAAATCAACCCTGAATTCACAGTTGAACAGGTTCAGGCTGCTACGGAAGCCAAACTTATCGTAGCCAAGAAGCTGAAAAAGATGTTCTAGCATATGAAGGAGTATAAATTCCTCAAATTCGACGGTTCGAGTGATGAGGTGGTACGACTTACCATATCGTCACCCGCAACCTTGAATGCGCTGAATTCCACGATTCTCGGTGAATTGAACTCATTTGTCGATGATTTGCGTTCAGATATCGACAACCCTGAGAAATGGTCTCCGAGAGTGCTTGTGATTACAGGTGAAGGCAAGGCTTTCGTGGCCGGTGCCGATATCTCCGAGATGAGTTCGCTCAGCGAAGCTGAAGGCCTCAAGTTCGGTCAGTTCGGATCTTCAGTCTTCAAAAAAATCGAGGATCTGCCTATCCCGGTAATTGCTGTGGTGAACGGCTTCGCCCTTGGTGGAGGATGTGAGCTTGCAATGGCCTGCGATATCCGTATTGCGTCCAACAGAGCACGCTTCGGACAGCCAGAGGTCGGTCTGGGTATCATCCCCGGCTTTTCAGGCACATACCGTCTTGCAAAACTTGTAGGGCAGGGAGTTGCAAAAGAGCTTATCTATACCGGCAGGATGATCGGCGCCTCTGATGCGCTTGCCATCGGTCTGGTCAACGCCGTAGTTTCTCCTGAGGAGCTTGGCGCAACCGTAGATGGTCTCATTGCTTCGATTCTCAAGAATGCGCCTATCGCGATAAGTCTCGCGAAGAAGAGCATCAACGAGAATTATGACTTGGATGTTGACGAGGCGATTGCTCTCGAAAACAGATATTTTGCAAAGTGTTTCGCTACTGCCGATCAGAAAGAGGGCATGTCAGCATTCCTTTCAAAACGTCCGGCTGAATTCAAAAACAAATAACCAACTATCTAACAATTGTATAAAGAAATGAAAATTTGCGTCATTGGAACCGGTACAATGGGTTCCGGAATCGTACAGGCTTTTGCTCAGGCAGGTGTTCCTGTCGTTATGAAGAGCAGAAGCATGGAGAGCTGCAACAAGGCTATCGCAAAGATCTCAAAGGGTCTTGCCCGTCTCGTTGAGAAAGGTAAAATCGATCAGGCCAAGATGGATGCAACCGTAGCAGCCATCACTCCTACCGATGATTATGCAGCTTGCAAGGATTGTGATCTTATCATTGAGGCAGCTGTAGAGGCTATGGACCTCAAGAAGGAAGTTTTCAAGATGCTTGACGAGATCTGCAAACCTGAAGCTATCCTCGCAACAAACAGCTCATCATTGTCAATCACTGAAATCGCATCAGCAACCAACCGTCCTGACAAGGTTATCGGAATGCATTTCTTCAATCCTGCTCCTGTAATGAAGCTCGTTGAGCTCATCAAGGGACAGAAGACTTCAGAAGAGGTTGCCACTACCATCCACGACCTTGCAGAATCAATCGGAAAGGTTCCTGTAATGGTTAACGAAGCTCCTGGTTTCGTTGTCAACCGTATCCTCATTCCTCTGGTAAACGAGGGTGTCGGCATTCTTGCTGACGGTGTCGCTTCACGTGATGAAATCGATGCCGCAATGAAACTTGGCGCCAACCACCCTATGGGCCCGCTGGAGCTCGGTGACCTCATCGGCCTCGACGTGTGCCTCGCAATCATGGAGGTTCTCCACAAGGAATATGGCGATGACAAATATCGTCCACACCCACTTCTCCGCAAGATGGTACGCGCAGGCCTCCTCGGCCGCAAGACTGGCGAAGGATTCTACAATTACAAAAAATAGCATTTAACTTACAGATATGAATTTCAACCTTACAAAAACTCAAGAGCTGTTCAGGCAGATGATTCGCGAGTTCGCTGAGAAGGAGGTAAAACCTCTTGCAGCCGAAATCGATGAACAAGAACGTTTCCCTCAGGAGTCTGTTGACAAGATGGCCAAACTCGGTATCTTCGGCATTCCTGTTCCAAAACAGTACGGCGGAGCCGGCGGTGACAATATCATGTACTCTATCGCAGTTGAAGAACTTTCACGTTGCTGCGCAACTACAGGTGTTGTCGTTTCTGCGCATACTTCACTTTGTATGTCTCCTATTCTTCAGTTCGGTACTGAGGATCAAAAGATGAAATATGTTCCAAAACTCGCTTCAGGCGAATGGATCGGCGCTTTCGGTCTCACCGAACCTAATGCCGGTACTGATGCTGCAGGACAGCAGACAACTGCAGTTCTCGAAGGTGACGAGTGGGTTCTCAACGGAAACAAGATTTTCATCACCAATGCAGGCCACGCTGACGTATATGTAATTGTTGCAATGACAGACAAGAGCCTTGGAACAAAAGGTATTTCCGCATTCATCGTAGAGGCGACCACTCCGGGCTTCTCAGTCGGAAAGAAGGAACTCAAGATGGGTATCCGCGGAAGCGCAACTGCAGAGCTTATCATGAGCAACTGCCGCATTCCGAAAGAAAATATCCTCGGTAAGGTAGGTGAGGGCTTCAAGATTGCAATGATGACTCTTGACGGCGGTCGTATCGGTATCGCTTCTCAGGCTCTCGGTATCGCACAGGGCGCACTCGACGAGACTGTAAAATATACCAAGGAAAGGAAGCAGTTCGGAAAGGCAATCGCCAAATTCCAGAACACCCAGTTCCAGATGGCTGACCTCAAGACAAAGATTGAAGCTGCACGTCTTCTTGTCCGCAGCGCTGCATTCCGTGAGGATGAGCATATCAAGAATGAGAAGATCAGCTTCTCAGCTGATGCTGCAATGGCAAAACTCTACGCAGCCGAGACAGCAATGGAGGTAACCACCAAGTGCGTTCAGTACCACGGCGGATACGGTTACACCCGTGAGTATCCTGTTGAAAGGATGATGCGTGATGCCAAGATCACTGAAATCTATGAAGGTACTTCAGAGGTTCAGAGAATGGTAATCGCCGGTAAATTGTTTGGTAAAATTAAATAAGGAGGATTAGGTTATGAAAATTCTGGTATGTATTAAACAAGTTCCTGATACTACTGAGATCAAGATCGATCCGGTAACCAAAACTCTTGTCCGTGACGGTGTTCCTGCCATCATGAACCCAGACGACAAAGGCGGTTTGGAATTCGCACTCCAGCTCAAGGACAAATTCGGAGCTGAAGTCACTGTTATCACTATGGGTCTTCCACAGGCCGACCTTATTCTCCGCGAAGCTTTCGCAATGGGAGCAGACAAGGCTATCCTCCTCACTGACCGCAAACTCGGTGGCGCAGATACTCTTGCTACATCAAAGGCTCTCGCTTGCGCAGCAAAGCAGCTTGAATGGGATCTTATCATCGCCGGCCGTCAGGCTATCGATGGTGATACCGCTCAGGTAGGTCCTGAAATGGCTGAACACCTCGGAATCCCTCAGATATCTTACGTTGCAGGTCTCGAGTATGACGGCAAGAAGAAATTCACTGTCAAGAAAGAGAATGAGGACGGATATCAGATTCTGGAATTTGAAGGCAAAGCTCTTCTCACTTGCCTCGCATCGGCAGTTAAACCTCGTTACATGTCAGTAAGCGGCATCGTTGACGCCTACGACAAAGAGGTTGAAATCTGGGGTGCAGACAAACTTCAGGTTGAAGATACACAGCTTGGTCTCAAGGGTTCTCCTACCAAAGTTGTGAAATCATTCACCAAAGAGCTCAAGCAGCCGGGAGAAATCCACGAAGTTGACGCAGAAGAGGCAGTTGAACTCATTGTTGCGAAACTCAAAGAAAAACATATTATCTAACCGTTAAATTTGTACTAAAATGGATAAATCACAATATAAAGACGTTTATGTATTTGCAGAACAAAGAGACGGTGCCATCCAGTCTGTAGCATATGAGCTTGTAAGCAAGGCCCGCGTTCTTGCTGACACTCTTGGCGAAAAGGTAGTTGCAATCCTTGCCGGCAGCGGCATTAAGAAGGATGCCAAGAGCCTCATCGCTTACGGTGCAGACACTGTTCTTGCAATCGATGATGCAAACCTCAAGGAATATGTAACAGAGCAGTACACTCAGGCTGTTTACAGCGTGATTACAAAATTCAACCCTTCAATCGTTCTGTTCGGCGCTACAACCATCGGCCGTGACCTCGCTCCACGTTTGGCAGCCCGTCTTGGCACCGGTCTGACTGCTGACTGCACCAAACTCGAGATCTCTGAAGATACAAAAGAACTTCAGATGACCCGTCCTGCATTCGGCGGCAACTTGATGGCTACCATTATGTGTCCTAATCACCGTCCTCAGATGTCAACAGTACGTCCTGGCGTTATGCCGAAAGCTGATCCTGACGCAAACCGCAAAGGCGAGGTTGTTGATTTCAAGGTTG
This sequence comes from Candidatus Cacconaster equi, assembly GCA_018065895.1. Lineage (GTDB taxonomy): Bacteria > Bacteroidota > Bacteroidia > Bacteroidales > UBA932 > Cacconaster > Cacconaster equi. The sequence continues at coordinate 12,395 of JAGHSK010000016.1, read as the reverse complement.
ATTTCGACGAAGCAAAATTTGCTGTGAAGCTCGTCAAGACCGTTAAGGAAAAGAAGAACACCGTTGACATCGCTTCTGCCAAGATTCTTGTATCCGGTGGACGTGGCGTAGGTTGCAAGGAAGGATTTGAAAAACTCCAGGCTCTGGCAACTGTCATCGGTGGAGAGGTTTCCTCTTCACGTGCAATGGTTGATGCCGGCATTATGCCTCACGACCGTCAGGTAGGTCAGACAGGTAAGACTGTCCGCCCTGCAGTTTATTTCGCTCTCGGTATTTCCGGCGCTATCCAGCACCTTGCAGGTATGGAAGAGTCTGAGACCATCATCGCTGTAAACAAGGACAAATTCGCTCCGATTTTCAGCGTTGCTGACCTCGGAATCGTATGCGACCTCAACAAAGTCGTTCCACTTCTTACCGAAAGACTCAAAAAAGAGATCAAGTAATATTATTTGATTGATATTAAGGCTACTGCCGTATGGCAGTAGCCTTTTTAATAACCTCGTCAAGATGAAACGAATCACTGCGGTCCTGATATTCCTTTTATTCTCCCTGACATTGCTGAATGCTCAGGACAGCACTGCAGTCCGTATCATTGAAGAGGCCGGCCGTTACATAGGAGCAAAGTATGGATACGGTTCCAATGGACCTGACCGTTTTGACTGCTCAGGATTCACGAGGTACGTCTTTTCCAACTTCGGATATACTCTCGGAAGGTCCTCTTCGGAACAGGCTTCCGACGGCAGGGAAGTGCCCGGTGGTGCCAGTGCTCTGAAAAAGGGCGACATTGTAGTGTTCGGAGGAAGAAAGGCATCAAAGAGCCCTGGTCATGTAGGTATATTCATCGAATATGCTCCGGACAGTTCATATTTCAGATTCATCCATGCTTCAACCCATTCCGGCGTTATCATCTCACGATCGGATGAAGAGTACTATGCCAGACGTTTTCTCCACGCCAGACGCATTCTTCCGGATTCTCTATGCCGTGCGGTTGCAGCAGCCGACACGAATGAGGTGTCACATTCAAAGCAATTCTTAAAATCGGCAGAAGATTGAGAGTTCTATGAACTTTCATACAATTGTTGTAAATTTGCAGGATATGATACAGGTTTTCTGCAAAAATACAAATACATCCAGGAGTTTTGCCGAGGGCACGGCTCTTCTGGACATGCTTCCCGATTTCAACATCGACAATCCCTATCCGATAGTTTCGGCTAAGGTGAACAATGTCTCTCAAGGGCTCAAGTTCCGCGTTTACAACAGCAGGACCGTTGAATTCCTCGATATAAGGGAGTCAAGCGGAATGAGGGTTTATACCAGGTCTGTCTGTTTCCTTCTTTGCAAGGCTGCACGTGATGTTTTCAAGGGATGCAAGCTCTATATTGAAAATCCTATTTCAAATGGATATTTCTGCAATATCCGCAGGAATAAGAAGGACCGTAAACCTGTCACCCAGGCGGAAGTGGACAGATTGAAGGCAAGGATGGAGGAGATTGTGTCGAAGGATATGCCTTTTCACCGTTTCGAAGTTCCGATTGATGAAGCCATACGCATTTTCAAGGACAGAGGATATGATGACAAGGTGAAACTGCTTGAAACCAGCGGGGAGGTCTATTCGGACTACTATACGCTCGGAGATACGGTGGATTACTACTACGGACGTCTTGTTCCGTCGGCCGGTTATCTGACAGTATGGGGACTCGAACCATACCATAACGGCATACTGCTCCGCCTTCCTGACCATCACGATCCACTCAATCTTGCGCCGTTCACCGACCAGCCGAAGACTTTCGAAATGTTCAAGGAAAACCGCATCTGGAACAACATAATGCATCTTTCCAATGTGGGTGACGTGAATACGGCGTGCCAGAACGGAGCCGCAAGCGAGCTCATTCAAGTTGCGGAGGCTCTTCAGGACAAAAAGATTGTCCAGATTGCCGAGGAGGTGAGCAAACGTTACCACAAACGTGAGAACCCTGTCCGCCTTGTCCTTATCACAGGTCCGAGCAGCAGTGGAAAAAGCACCTTCTGCAAGCGCATCAGTGTACAGCTGAAGGCTTGTGGACTGAGACCTGTTTCGTTCTCGACTGACGACTATTTTGTAAACCGTGTTGAAACGCCTAAATTCCCTGACGGAAGTTATGATTTTGACAATTTTGACACGGTTGACCACGATATGCTGCAGCGCGACTTGCTGAAGCTTCTTTCTGGAGAAGAGGTTCAGATTCCTGAATACAATTTTGTGACGGGACTGCGCGAGTACAACGGCAAAAAACTTAAACTGGGGAAGGGGAGCGTATTGCTTGTTGAAGGTCTCCACGCATTGAATGAGCGGCTGACTGACCAGATTCCGGATTCAAGCAAGTTCCGTATCTTCGTCAACACTATGACAAGCATTTCGCTTGACAACCATAACGCGATTCCTACGGAAGACAACCGTCTGCTCCGCAGAATAATCCGTGACTACAACAAAGGGGCTTTTTCACCTCAAGAGACCATTGAACAGTGGCCGAAGGTGCTGGATGCTGAACAGAAGTGGATCTACCCTTATCAGGAGAATGCGGATGCCATGTTCAATTCTGCATATCTGATTGAATTCGCAGTTCTGCGTAATCATGCGGAACCTGTCCTGCGAAGCATTCCGAAGAATACGCCGGCATATTCAGAAGCCCACCGTCTGCTCAAATTCACGCATTACTTCACAGCTGTTTCGGATAAGGAAATTCCTCCTACATCGCTGCTGCGTGAGTTCCTTGGAGGCAGCAGTTTCACTTATTAGATCTTTAACTTTCACTATGAAAAGATTGAAACTACTTCTCTCTTTTCTTGTATTCTATTATATGAATTTGGATGGAAATATGGAGGGTAGAATCAAGATGTTTTAGAAACCCTGGAACAATTGACTTTCAATAATTATATTTTTTCCAGAGAGATTGAAGCCGGCGCCTTATGTCGGCTTCTTTCGCATTGTTGCCAGGATCATAGAACTTCGTGTTCTTCAAAGCGTCAGGCAGGAATTCCTGATCGACGAAATTGCCCTCGAAAGAGTGGGCATACTTGTAATCCTTTGCGTAGCCGAGTTCCTTCATAAGCTTGGTCGGCGCGTTGCGCAGGTGCAGAGGCACAGGCGGTGCATCGTTGGTACTGTTGACACGGGCGAGAGCTTCGTCGATGGCCATAATCGCTGAATTGCTTTTTGGCGAAGTTGCAAGATATATGCAGGTTTCAGCCAGAATGATGCGCGCTTCCGGCATCCCCACCTGATGTACGGCACTGAAGCAGCTTTCGGCAAGCAGCGCTGCATTAGGATTGGCCAGCCCCACGTCTTCGGAGGCAAGAATCAGCATTCTGCGGGCAATGAAGAGCGGATCCTCTCCGCCTGCAAGCATCCGCGCCATCCAGTATATCGCTCCGTTAGGATCGCTTCCACGCATACTTTTGATAAATGCCGATATGATATCGTAATGCTGCTCTCCATTCTTGTCGTAAAGTGCTATGTTCTCCTGAAGACAATTTGTAACTGTCTGATTGTCGATTGTGATCTCTTTCGCGTCGGATGGAAACGATTGAACCGTAATATCGAGGATATTGAGCAGTTTGCGTGCGTCGCCACCGCTGAAGCGGAAAAGGGCTTCCTTTTCTTTTACGCGGACGCTTCTGGACTTCAAATATGGATCTTCAGACAGGGCTCTATTGAGAAGCTCTTCCAAATCGCTGATTTCCATACTTTTGAGAACATATACCTGGCAGCGGGAGAGGAGAGGGGTGATCACTTCGAATGAAGGATTCTCCGTTGTTGCGCCTATCAGTGTGATGGTTCCGCTCTCCACGGCTCCCAACAACGCATCCTGCTGTGCCTTGTTGAAACGGTGAATCTCGTCGATGAAGAGGATAGGAGAGCCCTTTGTCGCAAACATCTTTCCTTTGTTTGCACGGTCGATGACTTCACGGACGTCTTTGACACCGGAACTTATTGCACTCAATGTGAAGAATTCCCGGTCAAGCTGGTTGGCGATGATTCTTGCAAGTGTGGTTTTTCCAACGCCCGGAGGCCCCCAGAGAATGAAAGAGGAGATATTCCCAGTCTCTATCATCTTTCTGAGTACGGCACCTTTGCCCACAAGGTGCTTTTGTCCCACATACTCGTCGAGAGAGCGGGGACGCAGCCTTTCAGGCAGTGGAATCATAGGATTGTCGTTGGAAATACCCATTTCATTACAAATATAACTATCTTTGTACAAAATAATCAAAATGAAATGAAAAGAAGTCTTATTATTGCGACTGTAGCCATCATTGCCGCTTTGGCCGTATCATGTGGAAACAAGCAAACGGAAAGTATGGAAAATACTCCGGATCAAGTTAATATCACCGGCACATCAGAACTAGGTGGGGTAACCGTACTCAGAGATTCCACCTGGGCAGATGGAACCCGTGAATTGAGTGTCAAGCCTTCGAATGTCTGCTCATCCAGGATTGACGTGGTCGTCAAAGACAATGTCATTCTCAACGTAACCTTTACAAACGGCTGTCCTGGCAATACTCTGGGCGTTTCAAACCTTATCAAGGGAATGTCTGTCGATGAAGCGATTTCGAGAATTGAAGGCATTGACTGCAGCGAAAAAGGCACAAGTTGCCCTGACCAACTTTCAAAAGCGCTCAGATTACTGCAATAGATTGAAAAATGAGAAGATTATACCTAGTTGTCGGCAGGTTGTCCAGAACCAGGCTTTCAGAGATCATAGATAAAATTAAAGCAAAGGAGTAGGCCTTTGCTTTTTTTCCCATACCATTACTTAACATAATATAAATTGTGTAAAAATAGCGGTACTACCAGAAGCAGGATGAATCCGGTTGATTCAAACCTATTTGATCTGTTCTATCGAAGACTTCAGACCGGCAATCCAGAGGATATCTCCTTCGGCAAATTTGAAATCCTTGTGAGGATTTGTGAACAGCACACCGTCACGGTCAACGCTGACCAACAGACAACCTGAAGGCCTGAGATTCGTATCCTTGAGCATCATTCCGGTGAACTGTGAATTTTCATCGAGAGTAATCGGTTCGACAATGAATTCCCCATCTACCGCCTTAGCCACAATATTGTGCGTGCTCATCTGGTTTTCGAAGGAATCGAGCTGTTCGTTGGTTCCTACCGCAATCAGATTGTCACCCGGAAATATCCGTTCGTCACCGTGTGGAATGAGTATCGATATGTTGCCTCGCTGGATTTTTGCAATGTTTACGCCTGAAGTGCGCCTGAACGGCATTTCACGGAGGGTCATTCCGGCATAGGCGAATTCGGAAGGAACAATCACCTGACGGGTATGGATATCGTATCCTTCAAGCTTGTTCCTGAGAGATGTGGAAACAGGCGCCTTCTTCTTGTTGAAATCATCCTTTTCATTGAGATTCTTGAAGAATCGATCTTCCATTGCAGAATATCTTACAGTGGTTTTTCTAGCAAGATACAATACAATCATAAGGCCTAAGGCCATCAGGCATAAACTCCAGTCAGGCATGTTGATGTACATTATGACTGTACCGATTACGGCTTCAACGGCCAGAAATATGCGGAAAATGGCTGCTGCAGTTATGACAATCTTCGATCTCGGATTCCGCCTTATCAATTTTTCAGAGAGCATTCCAAGTTCGCCGCGATTGATGGCCAGCCCATATACGAACGGGGAAATTATTGCAAGGGATATGACAATCTGGATGGTATTCTTGAGAGCTCTGCCCATCTCCGGGAACAGCTTGTCTGAAAGCATCGGAAGGTAGTTTCCGAGTCCTGATATCAAGACTGTAAGTATAAGAGCGTACAAGGCAACCCTGATGGAGTATTTCTTCAGGAATGTCTTCCACAGGTTCTTGTCAGCCTGATTCATCACGCTTGTATGATGCTCGCTCCGATTGAATCGCTTGACGATTCTTTCAGGAAGAATCCTGTGAAGCCAGGCAGAAACGGGATCTGCCGTTTTTATCATATACGGTGTGGTGAAGGTCGTGATAACGGAAACAGAGATGATTACAGGATAGATGAAATCACGCACAACTCCGAGTGAACATCCGAGGCCGGCAATGATGAATGAGAATTCACCAAGTTGCGGAAGGCTGAATCCGACGTGTATTGCCGTGTCAAGGCTTTTCCCGGCGAAAAGTACGCCTGACGTGGAAAAAATGAGGATTCCCGTCATGGCTACAGCTGTAATTATCAGAATCACAGGCCAGTGTTCCACAATTACGGCAGGATCCACCATCATTCCCACGGATACGAAGAAAATGGCTCCGAAAAGATTCTTTATCGGAACAGTCAACTCCCCTATCCTGTCGCCCTCCACAGTCGAAGAGAGAATCGAACCCATCAGGAATGCTCCCAAAGCTGAAGAGAATCCGGTTTTATTGGCAAGGAATACCATAAAGAAGCAGAGTCCTATGCTGATGAGAATCAGGATCTCGTCTGAAAGGTATGCCTTTGCCCTCTTGAATAAGGAAGGGATTACATAAATGCCTATGAGGAAGCACAATACAAGGAATGCCACGAGCTTTCCCACTGAAGCCAGCATCTGTCCTCCGGAGAACTGATTCGATGCTGCCAGAGTGGAGAACAGGACCATAAGAAGTACGGCGAGCAGGTCCTCAACGACCAGAAGACCGAACACTATCGTCGCGTATGGTTTGTTTTTAATGCCCAGGTCGTCGTATGCCTTGATAATGATTGTTGTGGAACTCATTCCTAGCATTCCGCCGAGGAATATGCATTCTATCATCGGCCACTTAAGTGCCGATCCGGTTGCGAATCCCACTATGAACATTCCTGCGCATATCGTTGCCGCCGCAATGAATGCCGTACTGCCCACATTGAGCAATTTCTTGAAGTTGAACTCAAGTCCGAGGCCGAACAGCAGGAAAATGATTCCCAGTTCGGACCACTCATGCACGGAATCAGGGGAAAACTGCGGGAAGAGTCCCAGATGAGGTCCGACAATGAAGCCGGCCACTATATATCCAAGGATCAAAGGCTGTTTAAGCGCTTTTGAAATGACCGTGAATACTCCTGCTGCTATCAATATGATTGCAAATTCGGTTACAAGTTTGAGCTCTTCTGACATTTCGTAGAACAATTGTTGCTGCAATGTGCCAAAGGTACTATGAAATCGCGTCTAAAGCAATTTTAATGTGAGAAAATGTTAGTATTTTTGCACTACAATACAATCACGTATGAGCAGAAAAAAGAAGCCATTCATTGAAGGTGTGGAAATAGAGGCGGTCGCTGCTGAGGGCAACGGTCTCGCAAGGGTTGACGGACAGGTGCTTTTCGTACAGCAGGCAATTCCCGGTGATGTGGTTGACGTACAAGTCAACAAGGTCAGGCGCGGCTATATGTCGGGTTACGTGAAAAGGCTTGTCAAGGCATCGGAAAAACGTGTGAAGCCTTTCTGCCCGCACTACGGTGTTTGCGGTGGATGTGCCTGGCAGATTCTCCCATACCGTATGCAGCTCGACTTCAAGCAGCAGCAGGTCATTGACCAGCTGACCCGCATAGGACACCTCTCTTTGACTGAGGTATCCCCTATTCTAGGCTCCGAAAAGATAGAATATTACCGTAACAAGCTTGAATATACATTTTCCAATCGCAGGTGGGTGATATCAGCCGATGAAGCGGAAAGCCTCACGGATTCGGAGCGCTGCGGATTGGGATTTCATATAGGTGGCCATTTCGACAAGGTGCTGGACATTCAGGAGTGCCACCTGCAAAGAGAGCCGACCAATGCCCTGAGGCTCTTCATCAGGCAGTATGCCCTTGAGAATGGCTTGAATTTCTATGATTTGCGCGAAAACCGCGGGTTCATGCGCAATCTGATGGTCCGGACCACTTCAACCGGAGAGGTGATGCTGGTGGTTTGTTTCGGCAATGAGGCCGAAGGCGGAGCCGGCAGTGAAGCGGAGAAAAAGCGTAACGGACTGCTGGATGCCGTGGTACAGCATTTTCCGGAGATAACGTCGCTCTATTACGTTGTCAATCCGAAGGGAAATGATACCTATGGCGATTTGGAATGCGTGCTTTATCACGGGACGGAGGCCGTTTACGAGCAGATGGAGGACCTTCGATTCAAGATTGGTCCGAAATCGTTTTATCAGACTAATTCACAGCAGGCTTACCGGCTCTACAGCGTTGTCAGGGATTGTGTCAATGCCGGCGTGGCATCGCTGGAGCTTGACCATAAGCCTGTGATATACGACCTTTATACCGGAACCGGTACAATAGCCCTTTTCCTGTCGCGTCTTGCATCGAAAGTGGTGGGCATAGAATATGTGCCGGAGGCAATCGGAGATGCGCGGATAAATGCAAAGGAAAACGGCATTGAGAACAGTCTGTTCTTTGCCGGAGATATGAAAGACGTGCTTTCGGCTGATTTCATTCGGGAACACGGACAGCCTGACGTGGTGGTGCTTGACCCACCGCGCGCCGGCATACATCCTGATGTGGCCGACGTTCTGATGAAAGCGGCGCCGGAAAGAATGGTTTATGTAAGCTGCAATCCCGCCACGCAGGCACGTGACCTGGCGGTATTCTCCACTCAATACGACATTGTGCGCGTGCAGCCTGTAGATATGTTCCCGCATACAACCCACGTCGAAAACGTAGTAGCTCTCAACAGAAGAAAATGAGCACTTCAAACAGAATATCCACCATTGACATATTCAGGGCGCTGACGATGCTGATGATGCTCTTCGTCAACGACTTTGCCGGAATGGCAGGTATCCCCCACTTCCTTGGCCACGCAGAGGCGACGGAAGATATGCTCGGATTCTCGGATCTGGTGTTCCCGGCATTCCTCTTCTGCGTCGGACTTTCCATACCTTTCTCCATTGCAAACAGGAGGAAGAAAGGTGATTCCGATCTGAAGACGGTGCTGCATATTGTGGAGCGCTCCCTCTTCCTGATAATAATGGGGATATTTTCAATGAACGGCAGGACTGTGGAGGGTGGCATTCCGAGGTATGTTCTCTCCATCGCCGTCGTTGTGTCGTATTTCCTCATATGGAACGCCTATCCGAAGGCGGAAGGAGCGAAAAAATGGATATTCAGGGCACTGCAGGTGCTGGGCGCGGCAATCCTGATTGCAATTGTGATATATAAGGATGTCAACGGCATACATTTCAAACACAGCTGGTGGGGAATTCTCGGGCTTATCGGTTGGGCATACGGCATCTGCGCGCTGATCTATCTTTTTGCCGGTGGCAGCATCAGAAATACCTCCATAGCCTGGGGTGCGGTCACTGCCTTGTGCATACTCAACTCCCTGCCTTTCATCCCTGAGGATTTCACCATAAGGTCTGTTTTCCTCGGATTCTATCCCGGCGGATGGACCCATCCTGCTCTGGTGATGTCAGGAGTCTTCGCTTCGACCGTCCTTATTCAATATGCAGTCAATCCTGTCAGACAGAGGGAATATTCCATCAGGATGGCGTTACTCGGCCTTCCGATGTACCTTCTGGGGTGCATCTGTCACAAGTTCTGGATCATCTCGAAGATTCAGGCCACTCCAACCTGGCTCTTCTTCTGTCTGGCGCTCTTCTTCCCTCTCCTTGTCCTGCTTTACTATGTCTGTGATATCAAGGGAAAGACGAAATGGGCTACGCTTGTGAAACCGGCGGGTGTAGCTACCCTGACGGCATATATGCTTCCTTCGATATGGTATGCAGTGATGAGTGCCCTTCAGCTTCACTACCCTGCCTGCCTTTGCAGCGGCGGACCGGGCCTTTTGCGTTCATTCGTCTTTGCTCATGTGATAATTCTGCTGACCTGGTGCCTGGGCAAACTTAACATAAAACTCAAATTGTAATGTCTATTTTCACCAATACGATATGTGCGCCGGCATCCTCCGGCGGAGGTGCGATTTCGGTAATCCGCGTGAGCGGCGACAAGGCCATTGAGATTGTCGACAGGATATTCTCTCCGGCGGTGGCTCCGGAACATACCGGTATGCGGCCTGTCAGCCTTATGGAGGCTAAAGGCTACTCGATGCACTTCGGATCGATATATGCGGGAGATGGTGAAGAGAGACGTCAGATAGATGAAGTGATAGTTTCGGTATTTCGCGCACCTGCCTCTTACACAGGTGAAAACAGCGTTGAGATATCCTGTCACGGATCTTCCTATATAGTACAGGAAATCCTCGATCTGCTGATACAAGGTGGAGCGAAGATGGCAGCTCCGGGTGAGTTCACCCAGAGGGCCTTTGTCAATGGCAAGATGGATCTTTCACAAGCGGAGGCAGTGGCGGACCTGATTGCATCCCAGACTGAAGCAGCGCATAGAATTGCGATGAATCAACTTAAAGGCGGATTCAGTGACGAACTCTCCGAAATGAGGCAGGAGCTTCTGCATATCGTATCGCTGATGGAGCTTGAGCTGGATTTCAGCGAAGAAGAGGTTGAATTCGCCGACAGAAGAGAACTGCGCGAACTGCTTGACAAGGTGACGAATCACATCGGCAGGCTCATCTCCAGCTTTTCGCTTGGAAATGCCATCAAGAACGGTGTTCCGGTGGCCATCGCAGGCGCCACGAATTCAGGCAAAAGCACACTTCTCAATGCAATACTCGGGGAGAACAGGGCGATTGTCTCCGACATAGCCGGCACAACGCGCGATACCATCGAAGAGACATTCAACATCGACGGAGTATTGTTCCGCTTCATAGACACCGCAGGACTTCGCAACAGCGACGATGTCATCGAGCGTATCGGCATTGAGAGAGCCTATTCGAAGATTGACGAAGCGTTGCTCGTACTTGCCGTATGCGACCTCACCTCCCCGCTCGAAGATATCATTTCCAGCGCAAGGGATATACTTGGAAGGATAGACGGTGATTCACCGGGCGGCGGAGCAGGTGACAAAAAGGTGGTATTCCTCCTGAACAAGTCGGATATTGCCTCGGAAGAACAGAAATGTGAAGCTGTAAGGAGCCTGGAATCGCTCTTGAAAGACTGCCGTGGATTACAGCTGCGTGACAATTCCGGATCCTGCACCGGATCGCTTTGCCCAATTTTTTTCATCTCGGCGAAAGAAAAGATTGGAATCAGGGAATTCATCGACCATATTTCTTCGACATACCGCACACTCAACGCTTTATCTGAGACATCTCTTGTAACGAACGTGCGCCATCTCGAAGCTCTCAAGGCGGCACAGGAATCGCTCCTCAGAGTCCGCGAAGGCCTCGACACCACCACCCCTACCGACCTGATAGCACAGGACATCCGCGAAGCCCTCTACCACCTCGGCACCATCGTAGGAGAAATCACCACCGACGAAGTCCTCGGAAATATTTTCCGGAATTTTTGCATCGGCAAATAAACTTGATACACAAATACTTACAATACTTTACATAAAGTACTACTAAAACACACTTTAGGGGCAGTGAATTGAAGTGTTCATTTCGGGCCTTATTGTGTGTTTTTTGGGCTTTATATGGCATTAAAAGTGCCTGTATTTGAACCACACCCCCTAGATTTGAACCACACGAAGACCTGAGCGTGCAGGTGTTGTGGGATTTATAGGGATTGCATCCATTTGCATCTATTTTGGTCAGTTTGCAACAGTTTTTGACAGTTTAACACTAACCAAATAGATGTATGGAATTCGAATTAATTTGTGAATGGTGCGGGCTACCATTTCTCTCAAATCAGCCCCACACGCGCTTCTGTAGCGATAAATGCGCCAAGCTTTACTCCAAACAGCGCTACCGGCAAATGGGAATTGATGCTCTTGAAGCGAAGATTTGCGCGCAGACATCAGATACCCTACGTGATAATCTTCGGTCAAAAGACGTCCTGAGCACCTCAGAAGCTGCAAAGTACCTTGGAGTGTGCCGGACTACCGTTTCTCGCTACCTCGCCCTTGGAATGCTTCCTGCAGTGCAACTCCCCGGTAAGAATCTCTTCCGGAAGACTGATCTAGACAAAATTCTCAATCTGGAGACCGGAGTCACACGATTGAAAGGAGAAGTTTCCGGTATAGATACCGACACTTCCAATCTGACAACAATAGACAGGGCATCTAAATACTACGGTGCAAGCGCTGTCACTATGCTCAAGATTCTTAATGATAGAGGTATCCTCCCTATCGTCTTTGCCGGTATCAATTATTTCAAGAAGGATGACATCCGGAGGATATTCGGCTCAAGCCCCTTGAAAGATACTGTCAAGACTCAGCAGTGGGTTACTCACGAGCAGATTGAACTAGAATACAGAATGACATATACTGCGGTGACACGGCTGCTTCGGGAGTTGAAAATCCCAAGCAAGAGAGTGAACAGGGTCACGTATTACTCGATGGATCACGTGAAGGCCAGGAAGAAGGAAATGGATGCTGCTTTCAGTGAACTGTATTACAC
>JAGHSK010000018.1 GCA_018065895.1 Candidatus Cacconaster equi | reverse complement strand
CACAAGGTCCAGATATCTTTTGACATTGGACCTGAAGTTTGTTGCTGTCGTTGTTGTCATGTCAAATAATCTTATAGCCGCAAATATATGTACATTATTCCGTACATACAAATATCGGACTATTTTTTCTTTAAGCAGGTCACTCGGACCAAACTCATATGGATATTGGGATGACGTGTGTCTTTAACTGAAAAAAGTTGACTCACAACAGAGTCAACTTTTTTCAGTTAAAGACACACGCGCGCACGGATTTTCCAACCCCGACTGAAGGAATTTCAAGAACTTTTCTACATCAAGGTCATACCCTCTTGACGGAACCTTCTGTTCTTCAGTCACAGGATCAAGAATCGCATAATACGGCTGTGCATTCACGTTGAAACGGGTGAGAGCGAAGTGGGAGTTGATTTTTCCCAGCGTCTTGAGCACCTTTCCGTCGGTGGTCATCACCCAATCCTCCGGAGCAACCTCCTTCTTATCGTCCGCAAAAAGGGCGCAGATGACATACTCTTCCTTCATCAGTTTCAGAACTCTCGGGTCAGACCACACGCGGGTTTCCATCTCGCGGCAGTTGACGCATCCGTGTCCGGTGAAATCGATAAACAGAGGCTTGCCCTCCTTGACGGCATATTCACGCGCCTGCTCATAGTCATAAAAGGCTTCTATCCCGTAAGGCATATCCAGAAAGTCTGCATATTTACGTCCTTCCACCGCCCTGACCGCCTCAACCGGAACATCCGCCCGCTGCTGAGCCATATCAAGATTGAAATCCTGCGTCGTAATAGGCGGCAGATACCCTGAAAGGGCCTTGAGCGGTGCTCCCCACATTCCCGGAATCATATACACGACAAATGTGAAGTCGATGATTACCAAAATAAGCCTGAAAACGGAGAGGTGCTCTACAGGTGAGTCGAATTTGAATCGTATCTTGCCAAGAAGATACAGACCCAACAGTGAGAATACCACTATCCAGATTGCCAGATACACTTCACGGTCAAGAATTCCCCAATGATATGTCTGGTCGGCAACGCTCAGGAACTTGAATCCGAGAGCAACTTCTATGAAACCGAGAACAACCTTTACAGAATTGAGCCAACTCCCTGATTTTGGAATCTTCTTCAGGAGGGAAGGGGCGAATGCAAAGACAGTGAACGGCAGAGCAAAGGCTATCGAGAAGGCCAGCATTGTGACAATAGGCTCCCAGAACTGCCCCTGAGTGGACTTGATCAACACCGATCCGACAATAGGGCCTGTGCAAGAGAACGATACCAGCACAAGTGTCAGGGCTACAAAAAATACACCTCCCAAGCCTCCCTTGTTTGACTTCTGATCAGAGCTGTTGACCATCCAACTTGGAAGGACAATCTCGAACGCTCCGAAGAACGAAGCTGCGAAAACCATGAAAATCAGGAAGAAGAGGATATTCGGAATCCAGTGGGTGGCCAGCCAGTTGAATATGTCCGCGGTAACGGCCGAACCCCCTGCCAGATAGGTAATCAGAATAATGACCGCAATAGGCAGAGTATAGAGCGCGACTATGAAGAGGCCGAAGGCCGTAGCAAGAAACTTGCCGCGGCCCTTATGGGTTTCATTCTGCTTGAGGAAAAAGCTTACCGTCATAGGTATCATCGGGAAGACACAAGGCGTGAGAAGTGCCACAAATCCCCAGGCAATGGCTTCGAGTATTATCTTCCAGATTGACTTTCCGCTTTCCGAATCCTTCCCGGTTTTGACAGCATCCGCTTCAGCAGAGAATTCCTCTTCAGACGGAGGCAGGCAACTGAATGAATCACAGGCCTGCCACTCCACCGTTATTGTGCCTTTCCCTTCAGGGAATATGGCTTTGAACCGGATTTCCACTTTGGAATGACAGTCACCTGTCATTACGGGTTCCTCAACCATCTGTGCGCCTGATGAGAGTGTGACGGTTGTCGGGTTACCGATTTCTCCGTTTTTCATTTCAAGCGCGTAGATGTGCCATCCTTTCTCGATGGTTCCGGTGAGGACAACCTCCGATACGCCTTCTTCAGACACTGTCAGTGATTTGGTCCAATGCACCGGCTCGTCCACCGGCTGTGCATACAGACAGGATGGAGCCGCAACAGACAGGATGGCCAGAAATATCTTTAAAAAGATCTTTTTCATAACGCAGATTCAATGAGTTCGATGATCTTGTCGCCTGTACTCGGACGAGGAGCGTCCACGGTCACGATTTTGCCCTCTTTGTCGAAAAGCATAAAGCGTGGAATGGAGCCGAAGCAGTATGCCTTCTGAATGGCCTTGCCACCGTCTGCCGCACGATACTGAGGCCAGAACGGCTTGTCCTCTCCAAGTTTCTCCTTCCAATCCTCAACATTATCATCCAGACTGATACTGATGCATGCGACGCGCCTGTCTCCTTTATACTTTTCCGCAAGCTTCTCCATATGAGGAATCTCCATACAGCACGGCAGGCACCAGGTTGCCCAGAAATCGACATAGACCACCTTACCACGCAAATCGGAGAGTTTGACAATCCTGCCCGAAGGGTCCTCCACCTCAAAGTCAATGGATTCACAGCCAGGAGCTAGCTCAAGAGCCTTTTCGACCCTCTCCGAATATTTCAGAAGAGTAGCCTCGTCCACACCGGATTCGGCAGCTTTTGCCAGGAGAATGTCAGCTTCTTCACGGGAAGATATGCGGCAGTCGCGAAAAACGGACTCAAGATATCTGCTCGTCACCGAATCGCGAACCTGCCTGTTCGGAGCAAGTTCATATATGGCTTCCACATATCTGAGAGGATACGGTATCGTATCGCTGTAGATATCAGCCTTGACGTTAAGCATACTTGAGAGCATAGCCTTACAGGTTTTCTCGTTCTGAAGGTCAATTGAGTTGAAATACTCATTGAAATCCGGATCCGAATCCAATGGCAGCCCTCTTTTTCTCATCTGAAAGGCGTAGTTGAATGCGAAATACTGGGAATTCCTTATCACATTATCCGTAAAATACTCCCGGGCTTGGCGGTTCTTGACGGTTTTCACCTTTTCCAGAGCCTCGTCACGGGTGCTCTCCCAATATGCCTGATATTCCTTGAATGTCTCGGGTATCTCATATCTCCGTTGGAGGAAAACCTCCTTGTAATAGTCAAGATAATCCATTGCATCCTGATTACGGCCGGAATAGACCCATTCAGACGGTTTGACCGTCATATCGATGTCGAAAGTATATTCCTCACCAGGGATGAATATCGCACTCTTGCTCCCTTCTGTCTGAACGCAGATGAAGCCGGGCCACGGTTCATCGATGCGTTTCTCGAAATAGAATGTACTGTCATCCTTCACCTGAAGGGTATCCATCTCATAATCCTTGGTCAAAGAAACCAGAAACGGCTTCCCGTCATATCCCTTGATGGTACCCTTGATCACAACCGGCTTGTTGGAAGAACAACTTGCCAGAAGGAGCAGCAAGGCTGAAAAGGCTATCGTTTTTCTCATTGTTTTTCTGTTGTAAATATTATCTCCACACAGTCAGCCTTCTTTCTGAAGTATTTCTTTGCTATGTTCTGAATGTCTGACGAAGTGATACCGGCAAGAATATCCTCATAATTCTTCGGATCCGAATTATCGATACCCTTGAGTACATAATCTTTCACTGTACTCATCACAAATGCATTCTTTGCCTTGATCTGGTTGTGCTCCTTGAGCATGTTCTTGACAACGTTGTCAATTTCATCCTGAGTCACTCCGTTCTCGATGAGATTGTCAAGCTCTGCAAGAACAAGGCTCTTGAGATGTTCAGCCTTGTCAACAGCCGTCTCAAACGTAATCAGGAACGTTCCACTGTTTTCAGGAATGTCATCCAGCTCCGATTTGGCTGAAATCGAGTATGTGCCACCCTCTTTCTCACGGATATTGGCAATGTACCTGGTTCGCAGGATAGATGCGAGAACCTTTGAAAGGAGAGTGTTTTCAGGATTCACCTTTATCGTATTGTTGAACACTACGACGACATTCGCCTTAGGATTCTGGAACGGGATTTCCACACTCTTGACGGTATGTCCCTTCGGAAGGTATATATGGTCGTTCTTCCATTTTTCATTGCGATATTCTGAAGGTATCGAGCCAATATATTTCTCGGCCATCTTTCTGGCAACATCTTCTTCAATATCTCCGACAATGAAGAAAGTGAAATCCGAAGCATCGCATATTCTTTCACGATAATATTTCTCCACCAGAGCCAGATCCGCAGCTTTGATATCAGCTGGCTTGATACTTTCGGCGCGTTTGTTATAATTTGAAACAATCGCCGTCAGTGAATCGGTCATCTGGGCTGAAGGTCCGGAGTTCAGCATCTGGATGAGCATCGCAAACCTTTCACGCAGGTTCAGGAATGTCTCTTTGTCGAATTTAGGCTCTACAAAGCGCAGATGAGTCATCTGCATCAAAGTCTCAAACTCCTCTCTGTTTGATTCTCCAATAACGGATTCAGCATAAGAAGTTATCGTAGCTGAACTCTTTACCTTCTTGCCGTGCAGGAATTTGTCGAGTTTGTCTGCAGGATACTTCCCGAGTCCCAGCGACGGACCTAACGTAGCTGCAAGCTCCACCGCCTTGACTTCGTCGTCGGAGTAGAGGGATTTGCCTCCATAACTGTTGGAAGAGAGATTGATGAGGTCTTTGTC
Source organism: Candidatus Cacconaster equi (assembly GCA_018065895.1). Classification (GTDB taxonomy): domain Bacteria; phylum Bacteroidota; class Bacteroidia; order Bacteroidales; family UBA932; genus Cacconaster; species Cacconaster equi. Next base: position 7,890 of record JAGHSK010000018.1, on the reverse strand, counting down.
GTAATCGGCTTTTGCATATACGACTTTTGCACCGTTGCTCAATGTCCACTGCTTTGCTCCGAAAACAGGCAGCTGCTTCTCCTTGACAACACTTCCAGAGGCAATTTCGTGATCTATGAGCTGACTGATGATCTCTTCCTCAACGTAAGGAGCGATGGTTTTGTCCGCATCCACCTTGTCGAAAACAGCTTGAATCTGCTCCTGGGTCGGCGCATTCCATCCTTCTGAAGGTCCGGTGAGAATCATCTTCTCGTTCCTGAATGTAGGATAACCTGAAGCGAGTTTGTTGATTTCATCCAAAGTGATTTCAGAAATCAATGCCTTCTTGATTGAGTAAAGTTCCTCAAATTTGACAGGTACGTTGCCGTAAACGAAATGGTTTACAATTTCATTTATCAGCTTGCTGTTGGCGATTTTATCCTTTTGCTTGAACTGGCTGTCAAGATCGTTGTTCATAGCGACCTTCGCGCGGTCAAGCTCGCTCTGGAGAAAACCGTGCCGCTGAGCTCTCACAGCTTCAGTATATACCAGTTCCAGACCTTTGCAATCCAAACCGTCCTTAGGCAGCACCATTATGTTATAGGCGTTGTACCCGTTTATAAGGGTGGCTCGGCTGGCTCCTCCCCCAGCCATTATGGCTTCTCCTTTGGTCAACTTCTCACCAATACGCTGCCCAAGCATCGAATTGTAGAGCTTGTCGGCCAATTGAGCACGGAGGCCTCCGATGGTTTCGTCCTTCTTGTACTCGTCCAGCATCATAATCTGGATTGTGGTCTTGGTTTCTTCCTTGTCCGTTGCCAGGACATACAATGGCTTGTCATTTACAGGAAGGACGATGTCCTCCTTCTGTTTAGGATTTTCAACAGCAGGAATTGAAGAGAATACTTCCTGTATCTTCTTCTCTATCTGGGCAACGTCAACATCTCCGACAACTGCGACAGCCTGCTGGTCGGTACGGTACCAGTCGTAGTAGAACTGACGCAGTTCGTCGTAGGTGAAGTTGTTGATTATATCATAACTTCCGATGACATCGTGAGTGGAATATTTGGTGTCACCGAAAATAAGCGGGAACCACTGTTTGCGGATTCGCGAATCGGAATTCTGGCGTGTTCTCCACTCTTCCGAAATGACACCGCGTTCGTTATCGATTTCCTCACTCTCAAGGCTTACGTAATGAGCCCAGTCGTGAAGTACCAGAAGACAGGTATCGATGAGTTTCTCATCTGTCGTCGGAACGGCGTCAAGATGGTAAACCGTACGGTCGTATGTCGTATATGCATTGATGTTGCGCCCGAAAGCCAGAGCGTGACGTTCGAGAGTCTTTACAATGCTCGTCGCATCCGAGTTGCCGCCAGGAAAATTCTTTGTACCGTTGAACGCCATATGCTCAAGGAAATGGGCCAGGCCATTCTGAGCATCTGTTTCCTGAAGGGATCCGACACTATAGATGATGTAGAAATCAGCGCGATCCTTAGGTTCTTCGTTATGAAGAATGTAATACGTCAGGCCATTCTGAAGTTTTCCTATCTTGATGTCAGGATTGACAGGCAGCTGTTTGCTCAGGTCAGTCTGCGCTGAAAGCACTGAACTGAATACAAACAGAGAGAGAAACAAAAAGAGTATTTTTTTCATCTGTTATTTGGTTTTTGTCAGAATCAAACGAATTTGCAAAATCCGTGCAAAAATGGTTATTCCACTATTTTTACTTGTTTATGACCTTGTCGATAAGTTCAGTAAGGGCAGCCGAATCGCTCGGACGCGGTGCACTTGGAGACACAATCTTCCCCTCCTTGTCGAAGAGCATGAAGCGTGGGATTCCACGGAACCCGTAATCCTTCATAATTGATTTTCCGCCATCGGCAGCTCTGTACTGAGGCCATTGCGGCTTGTCCATCTCCAGCTTCTCATTCCAATCTTCAATGCTCTTGTCAAAGCTTACGCTTATGCAGGCTATGCGTTTTTCGTTGGCATATTTGGCCGCAATTTTCTCCATAAATGGAATCTCCATACAGCAAGGGAGGCACCAGGTGGCCCAGAAATCCACATAAACTGCCTTGCCCTTGAAATCCGACAACTTGACAGTTTTGCCGTCACGGTCAATTATTTCAAAATCTATCGCGTCCGCCCCTTCGAACAGAGTGCAGGCTTTTTCAATCAGCCCGAGATATTTGGCTTTTGTCTCTTCGTCGGCAACGACATCATTGACCGCCTCTGTCAGTGCATCAGCCTCCTGCTGTGTAGTGATTTCAGCATCAAGTATGATATTCGTGATATCCTTGAAAATCAGAGAGTCCCCGGCATCTTTGTTCGGCTGAAGTTCACGGGTGGCCGCAATCTTGCGGATGACCTCCGGAATGGTGTCGCTGTACATATCCTTCTTAACCAGAATCATTCTCGGGAGGTAATCCTTCACCACCTCCGGATCGTTCAAGTCCAAGCTGTTGAAGTACTCATTATAATCAGGGTCGGAGTCGAGGGCTTGTCCACGCTTCTTGATCTGCCATACATAGTTGAACTTGTTCATTCCGATAGCCTGGACTGTTTTTCTCTTGAAATAGTCGATGGCATCGCGATTCTTCATCTGAGACATCCTGCCCATGACCTCAGCCATTCTTTCATCGCAGAATTCAGAATACTCCTTGAAGGTGTCAGGATACTGGATTCCAATAGATGAGGTAGCCTCCTTGTAATATTTATAGAAGTCAATCTCTGCCTGATTCTTGCCGGTATAAGTCCACACACTCGGTTTCGCATTCATTTCTATCTCATAGTAATATGCTTGTTCCGGGAGGAAGACAAGCCACTCAGACCCCGGGCGGCCCAATGAGATAAAACCTGTGTACGGATGGTCTATGACCTTCTCGTAGGCAAAGGTACCGTCAGTATTGACAACAATGGAATCGTTCAGATAGCCGCCATCTCCACTGACAAACAAGCTGAGCGATGAAATTGATCCGTCATAATCCTTGATTACTCCTTTGATTGTGGCCGGCTTGGGTGCGCAGGCCACAATCAAAAGTGCCGAAATGGCGATAAAAAGAGCTTTTTTCATTTTATTGATATTAATTGTTCTGCCACTCAGGATGGAATTTGAACACCTTGATAGGAATCTTCCAGGTGAGTTGGTCTTCACTTGTTACCGAATAAGTGTCACCGCCTTTGATAGGGTGGGTGAAATTGGCTTTCTTTGAGGCGAAGAGAGGATCGTTCCAAAGGCGTTTCATATCAATGACTGAAACTCCGCGGGCGATGTACTCGAGAGTTCTCTCATTTACGATGAACTTGATCAGATCCTCTTTGGATGAAACCGAAGCAGGAATTGCTGCATGCTCATCTGTATCAAAACGGGCTTTGCGGTATTCGAGCATAAGACTGCGGGCATCTGATTCGGAGCCGACACGCGCCTCACACTCGGCAAGCATCATATAGAGATCCGGAAGATCACCGCAGAAGTTGTGGTCGGTGCGGGCAACAGGACGCATCATCGTCGCATCGGTAGTTGATGGAGCAAGAAGATATGCCCTCAAATCGCCCTCTCCATACATCTGCACATATTCAGTCTTCACATAATGGAATGCAGCCGAAGTTGCTGAAACCATAGTAGTGCTGATAATATACTTCAGAAGCAATGATTCAGGGTTATATCCATTGGTTGTGTATGAGGTGTAGTACTTCTTCGAAGCGTTGTACCAAGCACTGTGATTATTCCTGTAGCTGTTGAATGTGACAGGCGAACCTTTGAGATTTTTGGTAAGCGTTACGGCCTGACGAAGGTGTGTAAGGGCATTCTGATAGTCACCCATATACCAGTAAACCTTTCCGAGCATCATATTGCCGGCAGCTTTTGTGCAGCGGCTGTTGTTCTTCCAGGCATCCGGCAAGTCAGGGAGAGATTCCTTCATCTCATTTATAACCCAGTCAAAGAGAGTCTTTACCGTTGCCCGTTCATACTTGACGGTCGGCTCCGTCTCGGCCTTGGTAACGATTGGAACGGCAAGATCAGTTGCAGCTGTAGCCGCATCATAGTGCTTGCTGAACATTATTGAAGCGAAATAATGGTAGAATGCGCGATGCATTCTTGCCTCTGCAAGAATTTCCTTCTTCTCTGCATCAGTGCCGGTTTCCGCATTCATCACATTGGCGATGATGAAGTTGCAGGTATATATTCTTGCATAAGGGATTTCCCATTCGTAGCAAGCGTCCTCACTCTGGAACGGATCTCTGTCGAACTTGAATGCGAACAGGCCCTTGTCCTTCTCTGATGACTGTATTCTTTCAAGTGTCTTGGCATCGCCACAAAGTTCTTCACCCATATGAAAATATGTAGGAGAAGTGTATGACATAAAATTCTGAGAAGACAACAATCCCTGGTAATGCTCTATTTTTGTAGCTACGTCAGAGCCTCTCGGCTTGATGTCGAGGAATTCCTTTACGCAGGAAGTTGCAGATGATACCACCAATATGGCGGACAATGCGAGTATGATTGACTTTTTCATATTTCTTCCTTCTAATTAAAAGTTAAGTGTGATTCCGAAAGTCCAGCCCGGTCCCATCTTCATTGGACGGTATGAGCCGGCATTGTAAGCTGCGTATTCTGGATCGATACCCTCTTTGTTGGCAGCGATATAGAAGAGATTGTTGACTTGTGCGAATACAGAGAATCCGCTCATCTTCATAGCCTTGAGAGCCTTGTTCTGGAGATCGTAAGAAAGCTTCAACTCTCTGAGCTTGATGAAGGCTCCGTCGAGGGCCTGGAAATCAGCATACATATACAGAGTCTTTTCGTTGCTGTAAGTACGTCCCTTTCCAGTATAAAGATATGAAGGGACATTGGTTGTAGCCTCGTCGCCCGGCTTTCTCCAACGTTTGTCGAAATCGCTGTGAACGTTCTCTCCGAGACGATCATACCAGTATGTGAGCTGGTCGTTCCAGATCTTGTTGCCAAAGTTGTAAACGAACATGAAATTAAGACCGAAGCCCTTGTACTTCAAACCACTTGAAATAGAGCCGAAATATGGAGCAATCGACGTTCCGGTATAATGTATTTCATCGTAGTTGAGCGAAGATGCCGATTTCTCATAGATTGAACCGTCATTCAAATAAATACGCGGCTGACCTGTCTCAGGATTAAGACCTGCCCACTTGAACGTGAACATAGCCCCCATAGGATAGCCTTCAACAGCCGAAGCAACGGTAAGGTTGGTCGGACTAGTGTATGCTGTGTGATAGAAAGAAACCACCTTGTTCTTGTTGTAAGAGAAATTCAGCTGTGCAGTCCACAGGAGATCTCTGGTTCTGATGATTGCTCCCCCAATTGAAAGTTCAACACCCTTGTTGCTGATTTCGCCGACATTGGATTTGACTGAGGCGAATCCTGTGGTTGGATCGATTTCCTTGCTGTCGATAAGATCGGTGGTATATTTGTCGTAGATATCGAACGATCCCCAAAGACGCCCCCTGAAGAAGGCATAGTCAACGCCTATGTTCTTGGTTGTAGTCTTCTCCCAATGCATTTTGTTGGCGGCAGGTGAACTGATGTAGTATGTTACGTAATCAATCCAACTGGTGGTAGCGCTGGAGACAATATCGATAGGGCTGCCGTATCCTGGCTTTGGAGAGTTACCTCCCAGACCATAGCTCAATCTCAAACTCAACTGGTTTACCCACTCAACATCCTGAAGGAAGCTTTCGTTCTTTGCATTCCAAGATGCACCCACTGACCAGATAGGTTTGAACTGGTTGCTCGGGTCGGAACCGAAAAGGTTCGACTGGTCAACACGGACACTTGCATTCACAGAATATCTGCGGTCATACGTGTAACCTGCATTGGCATAGAGTGAGAAATATCTGTACTTGACATCATTCATTGAGAAGGAATCATTTCTTGGAGCATAGAGAATCAGACCGGTGCTTCCCATCATAGGACTGAGCATCGCGCTCATATTTGTTTTCTGAAGCGCAGTATTGTCGAACTTGGTCGCCTTCATTGTCTGATAGTCGAAACCGAGAGCAGTTGAAGAGTTTGATTCCGTATGGTTCTCCCTGAACTCGATACCTGCCAGAGCGTTTACCTGATGCTTCGAACCGAATTTCTTGTCGAGAGTCAACTGATTTCTGACAGTCCAGTCTGTAGTGTAGCCATCCGTTGCAGTATATGCACCACCTGAAGTAGGTCCATATTGGGTTTTCGTATTCTTGTTGTATGAAATACCTTGCTCATATCTCATAAGATAAGTCTCCTGCGGCATATAATACTCATACTGGCTGCTCGCGCGGTTGTATGAGAAACGCCCTTCATACTGGAACCCTTCGAAAAATTTGATTGTAAGGCCGGCATTTGCGCGGATTGCAAAATTCTTCCTCTTGTTCATCGACATATTGAAGTCATCAAGAGGATGATAGGTCAGCGATACGCCAAGAGCTTCTTCCGCCTGAGCCTTGAGGGTGGCGCTCATATCATAGATGGAGTGGTCGAGAGCATTGCCGTTCTCATCGAACAGAGCAGCATATGGAAGGCTTGACATCGTGGAAATATTTCTGTTTATACCACGTCCGCTACCGTACTCTATCGGGGTATGGTAGTTGCTTGTAGAAAGTGACGAATTGATGCCCACATCAAATTTCAACCACTTGGTGATATTATACACTTCGCGGAGATTGACTTTGAAATTATTGGTCAGATTCTTCGATGTTCCCTTGTTCCCTTCATATGTGATTGAAGAGAAGAGCTGGCTTTTGGCAGTACCTCCTTCGATGGAAACCGTATGTTTTGTAAGCCAGGCATCACTCATCATATATTTTGAGTAATCGGCATACCAGTCACGACCTGCGAGGACAGAGAGTCGTGAATCGCGTTCGGCCTCTGTGATACGACCGGCATAGCAGTCATACATAGGGATTTCGTGAGGGAATAGAATGGCATTTCTTACGAAGTTGCCGCTTCCGGTAGTTCCTGAGCTGGCTGTTGACTCCTTATATCCTACAGGGTCGAAAATTTCAAGAGCATTCTTGATGAATGTCTTGCTATCCATCAAATCCTGATAAGCGTAATCAGCTTTTCCTTTATATGTATATGTACCGGTATAGCGAACATTGTACTTGCCGTTGGTGTTGCGTCCGGTCTTTGTCTCAATGACGATGACACCGTTTGCTGCCTGCGAGCCCCAGATAGAAGCGGCTGTCGCATCCTTGAGCACAGTGATTGTCCTGATATCATCGCTGCTGACGAGATTTTCAAGAGACTCCACCGAAATAGGAACTCCGTCAACGACAAAAAGCGGCTGCTTGTTTGAGTTGATTGAGGTGATACCTCTGACAGTATATTTTTCGGAATCAGAGACACCATTTGCCAGATTGACCTGAAAACCTGCAGTGATTCCCTCAAGAGATTCGAGTATGGAATTCCTTGCATTTGCTTTGTCAACAATGGCCTCACCTCTCAGCGTGGAGAACGAACCGGCGCTCCTTTCCTTTGAAAGGGTTTGATATCCGGTAACTACCGTCTCCTGCAGTTTTTCAATATCGTCCATGAGAGTCACATTGATGACAGCTCTCTTTCCTACCTCAACCTGCATGATTGAGTAACCGATGCAAGTAAATACCAGAATGTCTGACGGTTTGGCTGAAATTTCATACATTCCGTCATTGTTGGTTGAAGTGCCTGTTCTTGTGCCCTGAATCATAACGGTAGCGCCGACAATAGTCTCTCCGTTTTCATCTGTGACACGTCCGGTAACCCGACCGGCCTTCCCTGTCTGAGCCATCATCGGCCCACAGAGGAGAAGAAGCATTGCGCAAGCGAATGCTATCTTCATTCCTTTAAAAATGTAATGACATCTATTCATAGGTTATCGTTTGGTTAATAATTCTATGCAAAATATGAATAAAACA
>JAGHSK010000054.1 GCA_018065895.1 Candidatus Cacconaster equi | reverse complement strand
AGCCAGTTTAGCAGCCTGCGTCTTTGTGAGTCCATCGATTCTTGAAAGCTGAAGAATGCCGGAAAAAGTCCTACAGGGCAAGAGAGGGCTGGCAGGAAACTGCCAACTCTCTCCGTCATTACATTATTTTGCCATAAGCTTGAACCATTTTAGATCAATCGCTTTCCAGTATTCACGGCCTTCCGGGGTGAAATCCCACCGAAAAACTCTCCCGAAGAATCCTTCGTCAATCACGAGGATATCCGCTAAAGTCTTATCGAGCACATTGGCTCCGCACTGCTCATAGAAGGCAGCATCAAATTGCCGCTCGCAATCGTTGTCCCGCAGGAACTTGCGGAAGATTTTGTAGGTATCCATAGGCATCAGTCATCATTATCGGTGTTGCCACCATTGTAAAATTCCCAGTACTCCATACATCGTTGAATTAACTGATGCAAAGGTACAGTGCGGTTTTGTCAGCTTCTGACAGCTCTAAAATTATTTGAGCCTAATTGCGCATTGCAGCTTTGACAAGTTTTTGGAAAGATAGCCCTTTACGTAATCTACGAATTCCGGAGAGTCAATAATCTTAATTTCATCGGCAAGCCCTACATAGAAGCGGCATACTCCGGCCCAGTTGCAGATGTCTACATCCAGTATCCAGTCATTGCCTTTGCGTTCAAGCACCTTTTCAGCAAGCGGATATTCCTCCAGCAGCAGATTCTTTGCCAGTACGGTCATTTTCAAGCAGACGTGCCCGCAGACGTGGCCAGTCATACGGAAGACATCCATCCCTTGCTTGCGATGGCTTGATTCCGCCTCCCATTTTTCATCCAGGACTTCAACACTGCCGATGCGGTTTATCTTGAAAATCTTGTTGTGGCCGTCCTCAAGGTCATAGGCACAGACATCGATGTAGTCCGTCGTAAATCCATAAGGTTCAATCAGGCGGTCACGAACTGTATGGGAGTTCCCTGACTCGTAATCCTTCAAAATGGCTTTTTTCTTACCTCGTGATGCCTCGGTCAATGACTGCACGTGTGCTGCATTGCTCCGGCGGTCAACGAAATCTGCGATGGATGTTTTGTCGTAGATAACGGCCAACTTCTCTTTGATACCCTTCTTGAGCGAATTCGTGGGAGAAAGCCTGTCCAAAAGATTATTGATCAAATATGATTCTTCTTCGCTGAAGTACATCAGTTTATCAAAATCCGGAGCACTGCGAGGCATTCCCTCCAGTTTATATGTATTAGTCAGTACCTTTTCAACGACGAAACCTGCCTGCTTGAAAGTGTCAATATACCGGTATATGGTACGTTGGGACATTTCAAGATGCTCCGAAAGCTGGTCAACTGTATAATTGATGTTGCCTGACATCATCTTCATCAGGCGAAGCATTCGTTCTGTTTTCGGTTGATCCATAACAATCTATAACCTCTGGATTTCAGCCTTATCTTACTTCTTTGAGTTGTATCAAAACAACCCATTTACCACCTTTGTCCGGTCCTTCGTGCCTGAGAAGACCAAGAGATTGAAGTTTTGACAAATCCCTTTTAATCGTCCTTTCAGTAACATTGAAAAGTTCAGCAAGGGAAGATGCGTTTTCGGTGACATTTTCAGTGACATTTCCAGTGACATCCACGACCCCTGTCTTTATCAGTCTCTCAACGATAAGTCTTTGTCTTTCAGGTAAATCAGATGGAATTTTTTCAGTGACATTTCCAGTGACATTCTCTAGGACACCGGCTTCCGAAACCGCCCTCTTGGGTCTGTCAAAAATGATGGCCACGCAACCCGGTCTAAGCTCATACCTCGGTAGTGGCACTTTCGCTTCCGTGCAGGCATCCACCATACGCTTCACACCACTTCCCCAGTTATCAAGATAGGTGGTCTTGAACATAAAATCCGCAATCTCAGGATTCCTCGGGAACGAATCGTGTGGTTGCATAAGGCTCTCTACTGTCAGTTCGTTTGGCAAGCGTCCCGGATTCACAATCTCCAGCCGGTCATCATAGATGGCTAGACTTACCGATGCTCCAGGGGAATCGTATAACCTGTGACAGAAGGAGTTAATAAGTGCTTCTCGCAAGGCCTCTATCGGAATCTCCAGCTTGTCTGCCCTCTGGAGACCAACAATCTTGCCTCCCAGATTAAGATGCTTGTAGGCGAACTCCATACCGGCATCCAGAAGGTCGAAGAAATTGCCTTTCACCCTCTGGTTGTCGATAAACTCATTCTTGTCGGTACCAACGAAACGGGCCATTCTGAGCAGCAACTGCGGATAATCACCTGTGTCCTTGGCAAAAAGCATAACAGCAGCATTGGTGAGTTTCCCATTCTTGAAAAAATTGAATTTACTCAACAGAGACTCTATCGACTCGCCATTTGCTGTCGGCGAGATACGTCCGTGGTCAACACCAAGCTTTACGGCAGCCCTTATGCGGTTTTCATCCAAATCGTTAATCGTGTATTCTTCCGCAATCTGCTTCTCCCAGCCGAACATATGCGGCTTTGCCGCTTTCAGCCTCTCCTCAAACATCTCGCGAGGCATACGTTTCGTTGTGCTCTCCCTGCGGTAATAGGGGCATCCATTGTAAGTATAAGGATTCTTGCCCCATACCCATCCGTCAAATTGCATTATAATGACTTTGTTGCCAGGATGGTCAGGCACATCTATATATTCAACACGCATATCCAAAGCAGGTTCAAGACAACTTAACGCATTTGATATCTCACGTTGGGTATTATCTGTTACCTGTTCGCCGACAATTTTCAAAGACTTTGGCGTGACACCGAATATCAGCCAGCCACCAGCCGTATTGAGAAAAGCACAGGCAGAATGCATCCCGTCCTTCAATTCGCCGGTAGTTTTCTTTAACTCCAATTCCCGATGTTCATCAGGGGCGATGAGTCGTTTTATATCATCTATCGTCATAG
>JAGHSK010000014.1 GCA_018065895.1 Candidatus Cacconaster equi | reverse complement strand
AGCCTTCCGATGAAACGGAAGAGATGAAAACATGTGGTATTTTTTTCGGAAGATGAGGCCGGATTTCCTTCTCGATCTGCTCATCTACCAGGTCACACTTGGTAATAGCCAGCACACGCTCCTTCGCAAGAAGTTCCGGATTGTAAAGCTTCAATTCAGAAAGAAGTGTCTTATATACGGCGGCAATATCATCCTCTTCAATGCTTACCATAAAGAGCAGCACGGAGTTGCGCTCGATATGCCGCAGGAACCTGGTCCCGATACCGCGACCTTCGTGAGCTCCCTCGATGATGCCTGGTATGTCGGCCATTACAAAGGAACGGTCATCAAAGTACTTCACGATACCAAGGTTCGGTTCCAGAGTCGTGAACGCATAATCGGCTATCTTGGGCTTGGCTGATGTTATGCTGGAAAGCAGCGTGGATTTACCGGCATTCGGGAATCCCACAAGGCCGACATCTGCAAGAAGCTTGAGCTCAAGGATAAACCATCCCTCCTCTCCGTCTTCTCCCGGTTGCGCGTACATCGGAGTCTGTCTGGTAGGAGACTTGAAATGGTCATTTCCCCAGCCTCCCCTGCCTCCTTTGCAGAGAATCCTTTCTTCACCGTCTTCTGTGAGTTCGAAAAGGATTTCTTCAGTCTCGGCATTCTTCACCACAGTGCCGAGAGGGACATCGAGATAGATATCCGCACCATTCTTGCCGTGCTGGAGCGCCGCTCCGCCCTTCTCACCTTCATCCGCCATGATATGCTTGCGGTATTTGAGATGGATCAGGGTCCAAAACTGTGCATTCGCCCTGAGGATAATATGGCCGCCTCGTCCTCCGTCTCCTCCGTCAGGACCACCCTTTGGAATATATTTGGCCCGGTGAAGATGCATTGACCCGGCGCCTCCGTGTCCGGACGCGCAGTATATCTTTACGTAGTCTATGAAATTAGAATCGGCCATAACTAATGCGCAAATATAGCGAATCTTTTCCGATGCGCCTTATATAGTATGGAAACCCTCCGCAGATTTCTCCACGGTGGGCATTAAGAAATCTATGTACTTTTCGGGGTAATTCTTGGACTCCAGTTGGAGTCTATGATGATTTTTCTATTGTTTCTTCTGGAGTTCGTCCTCAAGCAGTCGGATTCTTGCCTTCAATTCTTCGATGGAAGGCAATTGCTCCTGAAGTTTCTAAACTTGGACATTGTCATAGGATGCTACACCCATAGGGGTTGTTATTCCGTTGAATGCATACTGTACTTCTGTCTCGTCTTTGTTGCTGCATATCAGAAGACCGATTGTCGGATTTTGGGACGGGGTCTTGATGAGGTCGTCAACTGCATTTACATAGAAGTTTAGTTTGCCGGCAAACTCCGGCTGGAACGGGACAGCTTTGAGTTCGACAACGACATAGCAGTTGAGCGGGATATGGAAGAAAAGCATATCAAGCTTTCGAGACTTACCTGCGATGATAAGCTGCTTCTGCCTGCCCATATATGCGAATCCGGTTCCGAGTTCGAGAAGGAAGCGGGTAAGCTGCTTCTCAAGTTCGGTTTCGAGGGCCTCTTCTTTGTATCCGTCTTCCATGAATATGACCGGGAATTTTGCTCCATTGGAAGGCACAATTTGGGATTCACTTATTTCTCCACCAAGTTGGTGGAGTTTTTCCAAAGCATCTTGTGTCGAGTAAAAACTCGTACCACTGCTTCATATACCAGAGATTCGTGGTACTGAAGCCTTTTGATTACGGGAAGGCTGCCTGAAGGTCCATGCTGAGCTGTTCTACAACTCCGGAGCCCCATTGCTCCTCGGCCTTACGAGTTACAAGATCCCTTCCCAACTGCCAGTTGAAAAGCAGCTGTTCGGCATTGACCTTCACAGCCGCTTTAATCTGGGCACTACGGTAGCGTGACTTAATCTCATTAAGCCACTGTGCGTAATCGCTGTCAATCTGCACATCGTGAATTTTCACGACTCTTGGTTTATCGTTTTTCATAATGCGAATATAGAGAGTTCTTTGGTTACTTGTTATAATTTCGGAACAAGGTTTACAGCCTTCCGTTTGTTCTTTAAAATTGCCCGGAGTAACAAAGTCGTCATAAATAACCATTGACAAACCTGCTTAGTAACTGAAAGTGGATTGCATTAAAATTTTTGTTTTTCGATTGAAATTTCTCCGCCGATTTCATAGAACTGCTGTTTCGTAAACCAAATTATGGCCTAACGACTTGCAAATATAGCGGAACTTTTCTGATATGCCTTGGAACCCTGATGTTCATGGTGGAGGGAACGCAACCCGGAATCGTTTCCGCCAGCATAATCAGTGAGAGCCGGAAAAGCCTCAACAAAAGGTGCTCGAACTGTGGCCACGTTGACCACGACACAGACGCAAGGTTCTGCAAATACTGCAGCGCGAAATTCGACGCCGACGATATGCTGTAGAATATCAAAGCCTTATATTTGCCGCAACTCCCACACGGAACATGTCGAACGGCCAGTCCTTGAACCCATGCCGGTACTCCGCAAGTGGTTTCACGAGCCATTTCTCCTTACCGAAATCCGTACGAAGCCTTAGCGACATAGGGAAGTCACCGTCATTACGCCAACCAACGTATCCTCCAAACTGAGCGCTTGCCTTTAAAAAGGAGCATGGCGTACAGCTGACATCCACAGAGAACATCACAGCATCATTCTGTGAACCGTCGCCGGTTTGCCAGCACAGGAATCCCGTTGAAGCAGACACGCTTACAGGTCCGATTGTCTTACCAAGGAGAACATCGAAGAAATAGCCGGCTGAATCATATCCCCTGCGGTCAGGGAAGGCATCCTCTGTTTCCGATGCTGTCCTGAGCACGGATCTTACAATCAGGCACGGAACAGTCTTCCTTTCCTTGAGGAGAAGAATCTCCGTACTGACGAAGAGCGGCCCTGCCGTATGGTCAGTAATCAGATTGTCTACCCTCCCCCTGTACTTCAGTATCCCGTCATCCATCTTATACCATTCATGCACTTCCCACCAGACAGTAAGCCTGGCTCTGTCAGTAAACAAAGGTAAAGAGAGTTTGAGATGAACGTCTGACGTATTGTCAAGCCCCGAAAGCCGGCCTCTGATGAAGTCCCCCGCTATTTCCACCTTGATGCTTTCATCTCCTCCTCCGAACATGAGTTCCGGAGACTGCGGCACCTGGAATGCGTTCGGTCCGAAGTATCGCGGAGACACAGGAGTCTGGGCACCGGCGGCATACACAAGCAGCAACATCGCAACAACAATCGCAATTCTAATTCTCATGTGCGTAACCTATATACGCATAAAGATAACCAATATTGGCCAGAATTTCAAGTCACCTCAATTCTGTTGAACTAAGGCCAATTACCAGCAGAAGTGTTATATTCGCATATATAGGCAGATGGGAAGCGGCATAGTCGAGAACAGATTAGAGGCTTTGTCCCTGAAAGATAACCTGACTTTCGTGGTTTGCGGCCTCATACATTGGGAGAGTCAGTTCGCGCTGCAGTTCCCGTTTAGAAAAATTTCCAGCAGTTATCGCCCACTAAGCTCCCCATTC
>JAGHSK010000047.1 GCA_018065895.1 Candidatus Cacconaster equi | reverse complement strand
CTGAAAGGTCTGCAACTGAGATGGTGTCACCCAACTTGAGCTCCATAGGGAAATCGTTCTTGAACTCAACGAGTTTTTTCTTTGGAGTGGTTCCTGCCTTTTCAAAGTGACCCTTGAGGGCCTTGCTAGCATGTTTCTCTTTGGTATCGCCATAAGCAAGCTGTACAGCGGCATAACCATCTTTTTCTACTGTACGGATTTGCGTAACAACACATGGACCAGCCTCAATAACAGTGCATGGAAGATTTTTTCCATCAGCACTGAAAACGGAAGTCATTCCGATTTTTTTACCAATTAATCCAGGCATTTTATTGTAAATTAATAAGTTAAATACATCCGCGCATTTTTTCGCGGACGGCAAATATACTGCAATTTTTATTATTAACCAAATAAAATCGCAGAAATCAGCAACTTAGCAGAATTGAAACCGGGGGCTACCTCTCCCCTTTGATGTGACTTCTGGTCATGATGACCAGGAATACCGAGGCGAGAATGATGATGATACCGGCAATATGGATCGGGTGGAAAGCCTCGTTGAAAACGAGAACCCCGACAAGATATGCGGTGATAGGCTCCATACAGCTGAGCAACGCGGTATTCGTGCTGCCGATGGCTTTTGTGGCGTGAAGAAGGATCAGGTCTGCAACCATTGTCGGAATTGAACCAAGCAACAGGATGTTGACGCCTGTCTTCCAATCCGGAATCGGATCGAGACGCACCGTGCCGTCTTCAATCACGTGGTTGGCGAAAACAAGTATCAGAGCGCTCAAAAAGATGTAGAACATCGCCTGAAAATTGTCAACCAGCTTCACCCTGGTGTGGTTCAGGAATACAATGTATCCGGCATAGCACAGCATGGCAAGGAAGACTATCAGGAATCCGACCGGCTTTATGCCCTCTATCGAACCGGTGCCTTGCAGCAGATATACTCCCACCATCGCCAGAAGGGCGGCAATGACAACATTCCAGGAGAATTTTTCTTTGAAGAACACTATCATCATCAGCGCCACCAATATTGGAAAGAGGTAAAATATCGTGGTGGCTATGCCGCTAGGCATATAATGATATGACGTTGTGAGGAATTTGGATGTGCCTGCATAGGCGAATGAAACGAGGAACAGCCCGAGGATATCCTTCCAAGGAAGCTTGAGACTCTTTCCTTTAGACAGTGCCACTATCCCCATCAGCAGCGCCGCGATGGAGAAGCGATACACGAGAAGGGAGTTGACCCCCACTCCCGCAGCCATTGACGGGATGGAGAACAACGGCAACAATCCGAATGTCGCCGAAGAAAGCAGCGCAAGGCAGAAGCCGAATATCAAAGAACCTTTACCGGTGCTCCGCATAATACCATTAAAAGATAAATGAGTCCTGACACTATTATCGTCGCCGGGATGGTTATCACCCAGGCCCAAACAATGTTCTTTGCAGTGCTCCACTTGACACTCTTGACGCCTCTGACAAGACCTGTGCCCACAATGGCTCCTGTAACCGTATGGGTGGTTGACACTGGAATGCCAAGGGCTGCAGTGGCTATAAGGGTGGCAGATCCTGATACCTCGGCGCAGAATCCGGTGACAGGTGTTACCTTTGCGAGGCCGCTTCCAAGGGTCTTGATGACTTTCCATCCCCCGATTATGGTGCCCAGCGAAATGAGCAGATAAGAGACTATCATCAGCCAGTAAGGTACGAACTGCCCTTCATTCACATTGTACAGAATCTGGAAGAGCCTGTTATCCGGAGATTTCGCCAGTGCTGTCGAAAGCAGGATTGCAATCACTCCCATGGTTTTCTGCCCGTCATTCAAGCCGAAACTGAAAGAGAAGACAGCCGAAGAGAGGAGCTGAAGTTTCCTGAAAACCCTGTCGTTGGGAATGGGATGTGTCTTGAGCACCTTGAATATGAACATGAAGAAACAGTGCATGAAGAAGCCCAGCACCATTCCGATCAGAGGCGAAAGTATGATGAAAAGCAGTATCTGCCCTATGCCGCTGCCAATAAGATATTCTGCGCCGTAAACGAACCATACCGGACCTATCAGGCCCCCGATAAGCGCGTGTGAGGCGGAAATAGGCAGCCCGAGCATCGTGCACGCATATACCCATATCACAGCTCCAAGCAATGCCGCCAGAATCACGTATTCATCTATGCAGGATTCATTCACAATACCTTTCCCCATCGTCTGCGCCACACTCGGTTCCACAAAGAAAAAGGTAAAGCACGCCGCGAATATCCACAGCCCGGCCCAATATACCGCATGCTTGGGCGGCAAAGCTCTGGTGGCCACGACAGTGGCTATTGCATTCGCCGCATCGTTCATTCCGTTCATGAAATTGAACGCAAGAGCGATGATTGCCGCAATTATTACTATTGTCACCATTATGCGGCCTGATTAACTCATTTTCACAGCTATGCTGCGGATTGTGTTTGAAACGGACTTGGCGATGTCCGAGGTATCCTCGATTGCCTGAGCGACGTTTTTCTTCTTGACAAGTTCCACCGGATCCGGCTCCTTCTCGAACAACGTGCTCATATATGACTCATAGATGTCATCGACAATGTGCTCGTTCTCCTTTATCTGATCGCAAAGCTTGTCTATCAGTTTCACGTCGTTGCGCATATTTTCAAAGTTGTGCGCAAGTTCCAGGAACAGTTCGGCATCTTTGAGAATGTACTCTGAAATTTCGTTGATCTTATGGCTGGAGCGCTTAGGCTGATAGATGGATATCTTTTTCGAAGCGTCTCTGATGCTGTCGAGGAACGTATCGAAATCCTCCGCAAGCTGGTGCACGTCCTGACGGTCGAACGGAGTGACGAAGGAATTCATCAGCTCGTCCACTATTTTGTCGGTAATGCGGTCACCTATAGTTTCGCACTCCTTGATCCGACGCGCAAGAATATGTCGTTCGTCCGGATCATCTTCCTTTGTGATTTCGCAAAGAAGTTGCGCCGCCTTGACGATGTTTTCCGTCTGCTGGATGTAAAGAGGGAAGAATTTTTTCTCCTTTACTACGAATATCTGGAGAAACTTATCTATATTCATCGGTATATCTGTTATCGCGGCAAAAATACGAATATTCTTGGTATTTCCGAAAATCTTATCCACTTTTGCGGACGAAAACGTACGGAAAGAGAATCGGGTGAAAATCCCGAGCAGTTCCCGCTGCTGTAAGTCAATCAATGCCTCCGGCAATCACGAGTCACTGGGTTTAACCCCGGGAAGGCGCCGGATGGATGACAAGCCAGAAAACCTGCCGGATACG
The DNA here is from genome assembly GCA_018065895.1 of Candidatus Cacconaster equi. Classification (GTDB taxonomy): domain Bacteria; phylum Bacteroidota; class Bacteroidia; order Bacteroidales; family UBA932; genus Cacconaster; species Cacconaster equi. The sequence continues at coordinate 21,969 of JAGHSK010000047.1, read as the reverse complement.
TTATGGTTTTATTGTTTCCGCCTGCGGAGAACGGGCTGCGATAATGAAGATTTCAAACCTTTGTTCATATTTTGCATTGACTGTTGCCGCTATTTTTTCGGCAGCCGCTTCTCTTTTTGCCGATGACAATCTTTTCCCGGCCGACACTCTTCAGCGTCTGGAAGAGTCAGTGGTGGTGGCTTACCGTCAGCCGGAAAAGACTATTCCCGCCCAGACCATGCAGGGAGAAACTCTGAAAAAACTCAACTCCCTGTCGGTAGCCGACGCCATCAGATATTTTTCAGGCGTACAGATAAAAGACTATGGTGGAGTCGGAGGCCTCAAGACAATCAATGTCAGAAGTCTCGGGTCACAGCACGTCGGCGTATTCTACGATGGGGTGCAGATTGGCAATGCTCAGAACGGTCAGGTGGACCTGGGCAGATTTTCTCTCGACAATATGGAATCGGTAACTCTGTACAACGGGCAGAAAAGCACAGGTGTGCAATCGGCAAAAGACTATGCTTCGGCAAGCGCCGTATATCTGCGCACACGCAAGCCTGTTTTCAAGGAGGGAAGAAGCTACAGCATCGCCACGAAACTTTCGGGAGGTTCGTTCGGAACTTTCAATCCATCCATCCTTTGGGAGCAGAAAATCGGAAATAAGGTGTCGAACTCTTTCAACGCGGAATATCTTACAACAACGGGGAAATACAAATTCACCTACACGCGCCAGGACGGAACTGACACCTCCGATGTACGCAGAAACGGGGATGTACGTGCCGTGAGAGTAGAAGACGGCCTGTTCGGAGATATGAAGAACGGAGAGTGGAAGGCGAAGGTTTATTTCTATGACTCCAAAAGAGGTTACCCGGGGGCCGTGGTAAGGGAGGAACCAGGCAGGTTCCGTCACGAAGACCGCCAGTGGGACACCGACTTTTTCACTCAGGCTTCACTTCTTCAGGAATTCGGAAGATACAAGATAAATGCAAGCATCAAATATGCCTACGACTATCTTCATTATCTTTCCGACCCGAGAGTGGACGTCTCCACGATGTATGTCGACAACCACTATCGTCAGCAGGAAGGTTATGCCTCTATGTCGCACGAAGTGGAAATATTCGAGTGGTGGGATATCGATCTGGCCACAGACTGGCAGTACAATACCCTGACAGCCGATTTGAGGGACTTCGCATATCCTTCGAGGAACACTCTTCTGGCTGCATTGTCCACTTCCTTCCGATTCAGGAAGATCAAGATCCAGGCAAGCGGACTCTATACTTTCGTACACGATGCGACACGTGTCGAGGGTGCCGCGTCGGAGGCAAGGAACAAACTGACCCCGACAGCCGTGGTGCAATACATCCCTTTCGACAACGTCAACTTCTCCCTCCGCGCCTTCTACAAGAAGATATTCCGGATGCCGACGATGAACGACCTGTACTATACCTTCATAGGAAACAAGAACCTCAAACCGGAATATACCACGCAATACAATCTCGGCACGACATACTCCAACAACTGGATGTACGGAGCCTTCCGGAAAATCGACCTTACGGTGGATGCCTATTACAATGAGGTGGAAAACAAGATTATCGCGATGCCGACATCAAATCAGTTCCAGTGGACGATGATGAACCTCGGATTCGTAAGGATCTTTGGAACGGATGTGGCTGCAAGTACGAACATCTCGATATGCGACAAGGCTTTCACCGACGTCCGCCTCACCTATACCTATCAGAGGGCTATGGATTGCACCGATCCGAAAAGCCTTTGGTACAAGAATCAGATTCCATATATTCCGTGGAACAGCGGATCTGCCGTCATCGGACTGACTTACGGCAGGTGGAACCTCAACTACAGTTTCCTTTACACGGGAGAGCGGTACAACTCAACCGCCAATATACCTGAAAATTACGAAAAATCCTGGCGGACCAGCGATATGTCAGTATCCGGAACTTTCGACATACGCAACGCCGAACTCAAGGCCACGGTGGAAGTGAACAATATCTTCAATCAGCGCTATGAAGTAGTAAGATGCTATCCTATGCCTGGCACTAATTTTAAAATAATTTTAACAGTATCAATATGAAAAAATCAATTGTTCTAATGGCCCTTGCGGCAACATTCATTCTTTCATCCTGCCATGAAGATCCCCTTCTCCCTCCGGGATGGGAACCCGAACAGAAAGAGACTGTTTACAAATATCCCGGGTTCTTCCTTTTGAACGAGGGAAATATGGGCTCCGACAAATGCACTCTGGATTATTATGACTTTACGGACAACGAGTATCAGAGAAACATCTATCCTGCCTGCAATCCACAGGCTGTACACGGACTGGGAGACTGCGGAAACGATTTGAAAGTTTACGGAAACAAGCTGTACGCGGTTGTCAACGGCTCAAACCTTGTCGACATCATGGATCTGGCCACCGCCAGAAGTCTCGCCGCCGTTTCCATCCCCAACTGCAGGGCAATAGCGTTCAAGGACTGCTACGCCTATGTCAGTTCGTATGCTTCGGAAGGAATCGTGGACATCGCCAATGCGCTGGGCACCATTTACAAGATAGACACCACCACCTTCAAGACGGTGGCCACCTGTACCGTAGGCTATCAGCCGGAGGAAATGGCCATCTACGGAAACAAACTATTTGTGGCCAATTCCGGCGGATACCGTTATGACAACGGAGACTACGACACAAGGGTTTCGGTGATTGACCTGAGCACCTTCAAAGAGGTCAAAAAGATAGAAGTGGCACCGAACCTCTATCGTATGGCAGTCGACAGACTAGGCCACATATGGGTTTCATCAAGAGGCAACTACTCCGACGTACCGGCGTCGCTCTCCGTAATTGATGCATCCAGTGAAAAGGTCATCAAAAAGCTTGACGTCGATGCCACGGGAATGTCTATGGCCGGTGATTCTCTTTACGTTTACGGATATGACTGGAAAGACAACACCACTTCGTTCGGCATAATAGACATCAACACCCTCGAATGTGTTTCCGACAAAATCATAAAGGATGACACGCAATCTGACATCCAGTCCGTTTACGGAATTGCCGTAAATCCTGAATCACGCGACATTTTCATCACTGATGCCAAGGACTATATGACTCCGGGTATGGTGTACTGCTATTCAAGGGAAGGAGAGTTCAAATGGGCTGCCATCACCGGTGACATTCCTTCACGCATCGCTTTTTCGACCATAAAGAAAAAGAAATGACACGGATATCGTTGAAAGTGCTTGTACCGCTGATGGCACTGACCATCTGCTCGTGCGCATCCTCTCCGTCGCAGGAGGATGCGGCAACGTCACAGCCTGACTCCGTGCTTTATGCCAGAGGATTCCAGATCAGGCACTTCGACGAATACACCGCAGTCTCCCTGCGCGATCCATGGGATACTCTGAAAGTCAGACAGACATATATCCTTGTAGAGAAAGACAGGCCTCTGCCGGAGAATCTGCCCGAAGGGATAGTTGTCCGCACCCCTGTAGAGCGCGCCATAGTCTATACCTCCGTGCACTGTGCCGTGCTGGAGCAACTGGCCTGCTCGGGGAAAATCATCGGCGTTTGCGAAAGCGAGTACATCTCCTCACCCGAAATCCTCTCCGGTGTGGCAAGCGGGTCGATAGCGGACATAGGCCTTTCAACAGCTCCTGACGTCGAGAAAATCATTGATCTGGGTGCGGAAATGATTATTGCCTCCCCCTTCCAGAATAGCGGCTACGGTGCTGCCGAAAAGCTTGGGATTCCAATACTGGAAGCAGCCGACTATATGGAAAATCACCCGCTTGGGAGGACGGAATGGTGCCGTCTGTTCGGGCTTTTCTTCGGAAAAAGGGCTGAAGCGGATTCAATATTCCATAGCACAATGAATAGCTATCTTGAATTGAAGAGACTCTCCTGCGAAGCTGCGGAAAAGCCTTCCGTTCTTCTCGAACTCAAGTATGGGTCGGCATGGCTTGTGCCTTCCGGAGAGAGTTACATTGGCACTTTTCACAGAGACGCAGGTGGGGACTATATCTTCAAGGATATAACCGGCAGCGACAATGCAGTGATTCCGTTCGAGAAAGTCTTTGACGTCGCCTCCGATGCAGATTTCTGGCTTTTCAAATATGCTTCGAGAAGTAACATCACATACAAGGACCTGGAAAAGGAGTACCAGCCTTATTCCAATTTCAGAGCATTCAAGGAGAAGAAAATATATGTCTGCAACACCATGCACACATCGTATTACGATGATCTGACAATCCACCCGGACCGGATTCTGGAAGATTTCATCTTCATATATCACCCCGAACTCCTTCCCGGTTACAGCCCGAAATACTATTTCCCCTTGCAACAATGAACCGACGGAAAAACATCACCCTTTACTGTGCGGCGGGGGCTTTTCTCCTGGCGCTCTTTCTCTCAAACATATTCTTCGGTTCCGTGAAGATACCTTTGCGTGACATTCTCGCCATCCTTTCCGGCAACTTTGAAGGACGTGAGAGCTGGCGCCACATTGTTCTCGAGACCAGACTGCCTCAAGCCGTCACTGCACTCCTTGCCGGCAGTTCGCTTGCCGTAAGCGGACTGATGCTTCAGACTCTTTTCAAAAATCCGCTTGCAGGTCCTTCCATTCTCGGCATAAGCGACGGAGCCAATCTCGGAGTAGCCGTGTCCATGATTTATTTCGCCACCACAAGCTACATCACCACAATCGCTACAGCATTTGCCGGTGCCGCCGTAGTGCTTGCTCTGATTCTCTGGTTTTCTTCCAAGTTGAAAAACAATGTGATGCTTCTGATAGTGGGCATTATGATGGGATACCTGGCTTCTTCCGTCATTTCCATCCTGAATTTCAAGGCATCCTCAGACAAAGTACACCAATACGTATTATGGGGCATGGGCGATTTCGGGAACGTATCCATTGAGAAACTGCCGTATTTCGCAATAATCGCCATAGCGGGTCTCATCGCGGCGGTACTTTTGATCAAGCCACTGAATGCACTGCTGCTCGGCGAATCATATGCATCGAACCTTGGCGTGAACATCAAACGCTCACGACTCATGATTCTCGGATGCACGGGACTCCTGACTGCCACCGCCACAGCTTTCTGCGGACCGATATCATTTATCGGACTTGCCGTACCTCATATAGCTAGACTTGTGCTGGGCAGTTCAAACCATCAGCAGCTGCTGCCTGTCACCCTCATTACAGGAAGTTGCATCGCTCTTCTGTGCAATATGCTTACACTCCTGCCGGGCAGCAACGGAGTCCTTCCGCTCAGTGCCATCACTCCGATTGTCTGCGCACCTGTGATAATATATGTCATCCTCAACCGAAAGAACATCCAATATTTCAACTGATGGGAAGCAAAACGATGATAGAGGCCCGGCGACTGGCCATAGGCTATAAAAATAACATTCTCCACGAATCGCTGGACTTCGAGCTTTCGTGCGGAGAAGTTGTCTGTCTGATGGGTTTGAACGGAGCGGGAAAATCAACCCTCATCAAGACTCTGTGCGGATTCATCAAGCCTCTCGGCGGTTCCCTCAAAATTGACGGAGAAATAGGAGTGGTTCTTACCGACAAGGGAAATGCCGGAGGCCTCACGGTTTATGAAATGGTTTCTCTCGGCAGATACAAACACACCGGATATTTCGGTACACTGCGTGAAAACGACCACAAAGTCATACAGGAATCTCTCAAGGCCGTCGGAATAGAAGGAAAAGCTGACCGCTATATGTCCCAGATCAGCGACGGAGAGAGACAGAAGGCCTTCATCGCCAAAGCCCTGGCTCAAGAATGTCCGATCATCATTCTGGACGAGCCCACTGCATTCCTGGACGTTACCAGCCGGATAGAAACAATGGCTCTTCTGCGCAAGCTGGCATACAATCAGGGGAAAGCCGTTCTCATATCAACTCACGATCTGGACAATGCAATCAACTTTGCAGACAGGCTCTGGCTATTGTCAAAAGAGCGCCAACTCGTAAGCGGCGCTCCTTCAAGTCTTGTCGAAAACGGCACTGTGGAGGAATTCTTCAAACTCCGCGATGCCGGAACTCTCTAAGAAAAAAACAACAGATACGCTGCACATCCTGCAACGTAGCCGATTATTGCCAGAGGCGTGAACTTTTTCAGATAATATCCGAACTTCACCTTCTCCAGACCCATTACGGTTACACCTGAAGCCGAACCGATAATCAGAATGCTGCCTCCGGTAACCGCACAGAAAGCGAGGAATGTCCAAAAAGAACTGTCGGCCATATATGCACCTGTCTGGGCGAGAGGATACATCCCCATCGTTGCCGCAACAAGCGCAACGTTATCCAATACGGATGAACATACGCCAAGTATTATGGCAATGATGTTAGGTTCAGGGATTGCGCTGTTCATGGCATTGGCCATCACCGTGAGGGATCCTACCTGTTTCAAAGCTTCAACCGACATCAGCACACCGAGGAAGAAGAGAACGGTGGCAATGTCCAGATGAGAAAACAGATGGGACATCTTCAAGTCGCCCGCACGAGGATCGTTCGAGTGGGAAGCCATCCTGTCAGTCAATATCCAAAGAATGGCCAGACCGCACAGAACACACATATAAGGCGGCATATTGAACCAAGTCTGGAAGACAGGCACCATCACCAGTGTCAGAATACCGATTGCCAGAAGAATTGACTGCACCTTATCGGTAAGGTAGGCAGGAAGCGGATGCTCACTCTGCAACGAAACGCCTGCCAGCATATCACCTTTCTTAAAAGACAGCGATACTATGAGTGCAGGCAGAGATACCATTGCCAAAGCCGGAAGAATCAGATGCGTCACCTGATGAGGAGCGGAGATGTTCTTCGCAGACCAGAGCAGAAGCGTGGTAACGTCTCCGATAGGCGACCAGCAGCCTCCCGCATTTGCGGCTATGATACTCAAGCAGGAAAAAGGAAGTCTCACATCCCTGTCAGGGATGATTCTACGCAAAACCGCCACTATGATAATGACTGTGGCAAGGTTTCCCAGAATTGCTGAAAGAAAAAAAGTTATGAAGGAAACCACCCACACGAGGGCTCTTTTTTCCCGCGTGCGGATGGCATTGGTTATTACGTTGAATGCTCCGTTGGCATCAAGAATCTCAACGATGGCCATTGATGCAAGCACGAAGAGCAGTGTGGAAGAAACCCCACCGAGAGAACTCTCAAGGATCCATCCGAAATATTTTCCTGCGACTTCAGAATTGGACATCTGAGCCATATCGCTCGGCCAGGCCTTGTAGAATGCCTCAAGGATGGCCGGATGACTCAATGTTATCACCTCCTTCATATGGGTGAGGAGTATCACCCACATCAGTACGCACATCGACACCGAAACTGCAGCCTTGTTGACTTTGATAAAGTCTTCCAAGGCTATCAGAATGATGCCTGTCAGAAAAATTATCGGCAGGATTACTGTGAGGCTCATCCTATCTTACCTTTGCGAATTCAATATCCTTCTTCGCTCTATTTGCAAAATATTCCTTCTCAGAGGCAGCATCGATACCGGCCTGTGCCGCATTGACGTTACCCTGGCGGGCTGCTACGATAGCGTTCAGATATGAGCTTCTCGGGCAGTCGCAAGTATTGGCCTCAACAGCCTTGTCAAGCTGATTTGTAAGAATGTATGCAAGCGCTTCATTCTTGTCGCCGGTTCCGGCAAGTTTGGCTGCCGCTTCATTGTATTTGCCGTTGAGGATATCAATCGCTCCCTGATTGATCTTGGCATTTGCAAGGCTGTTGCCTTCGAAGAGTTCTGAAGCCTCTACCAAACGGCCTTCGCGCATTGCAAGAACACCCTTGAGATTTTTAACATATTCATCATCCGCGTTCATCTTGTCGAGAATCTCCTTGGCCTGGGCATCTTTGCCTTCTTTGGCAAATACAACTGCCTTGTTGTATTCAGCCTTCTCGCTTCCGAACTTATTGATTGCCTGATTGTAGATTGCAATCTTTGTGGAATTGTCCTTTGCATTGGCTGCAGCACGAAGCAGAGCCGGCTCGTCGAGAACGTCAATATTGCTTGCAACGAGTTGTTCCAGTTCTTCAGCGGAATAGTTGGTGAATTCCACGTTTGTGATGAAGCGGGCACGGCGCAACTGAGGCAGCACGTCCTTTGCAAGAGAAGAATATACTGATGACATGTTCCTGATTTCGCGTTCGCGGACATAAGAATCGCCATACATTGAAAGAACGCGGATAATGAGGTCCTTGTCTTCAATGTCTGAAGCTTCCACGAGGGCTTTGAATCCTTCCCAGTCCTCACCGATCGAGCGTGAAGTGACTTCACCTGCATCAAGTTTCTTCGTAACCTGGTTGAATGCCTTCTGTGCTGTCTTCTGGCGGTTTGATGAGAGGCGGTTGTTCATAGCCTCTGATCCGTCAGGAGATGCATAGGCAAGGATTTCTGTACCCTTTACCTCGCGGCGGTCGTCTTTCGCAAGTTTCTTGAGGGCCTCCTGAAAAGCCTTGATGTCTGAGCTGTTGAGCTGGGAATTACGGACCTCGGCGCTATTGATCAGATAGAGGATCTGTGCCTCTTCCTTTTCATCAATCACTTCCTTGTATCCGTCAGGCATAGGTTCGAAAGAGCCTTTCGTATTGACAAGCATATACGTAGTGTTGACTCCGTCGGCAATCTTGATATCCTGTGGGAAAGGATATTCAGCACCTTTGTAGAGAACCTTCGCACGAGCTACAAGCTGCGATTTCTCCATTCCTTCCACGTATGGGAAATTGACCGTTTCCGAAATGGTGGCACCGTATCTGGTAACTGTCTTGAAATTCTCGGTGATTTTCTCACCCTGATATACGAACTTCTTTCCTTCAACCTCTCCACCCTCAAATACGATTACAGGGGTAACTTCGAGAATAGCTTTCGGGTCAAAATACGACTGAGGAAAAGTCACGTCCACCTGGGCGCTGACATTTCCGGCAACAGCTTCAAGAACTTCCGGATTACATTCAATCTTGATTTTGTCTGCTGCTTCAACCATCTTTGAAGCATTGCCACAAGATGCCAATGAAAGAGCGACTGCGGCAATAGCCATAACTTTGAACACTAGTTTTTTCATATGAAATCTGTTTATTGATTTATTCTATTGGCGATGAAACACAAATATAATACAAATTTTTATATCTTTGCGCTGTATGGATTTAAATCAGATAAAAGAAAGATTCGGAATAATCGGCAACGATCCGGAGCTCAACAGAGCCCTTGAAATTGCACGTCAGGTGGCCGGTACCGACTTGTCCGTACTCGTCACTGGAGAAAGCGGCGTAGGCAAGGAGGTTATTCCGCAGATTATCCATCAGAACAGTCCACGCAAACACGGAGTCTATATTGCGGTCAATTGCGGAGCCATCCCCGAAGGGACCATTGATTCAGAACTTTTCGGGCACGAAAAAGGTTCCTTTACGGGAGCCACCGAAGCCAGAAAAGGATATTTTGAAGAGGCTGACGGAGGAACCCTGTTTCTTGACGAAGTGGCGGAACTTCCCCTTTCGACACAGGTCCGCCTGCTTCGCGTCCTGCAGACCGGAGAATTCCTGAAAGTAGGTTCCTCAAAGGTCCAGAAGACCGACGTGAGGGTTATTGCAGCTACAAACGTAAACCTTCAGGGTGCAATTGCAAACGGCAAGTTCAGGGAGGATCTCTATTACAGACTCAACACGGTGCCGATCCATATGCCTGCCCTCAGGGACAGGAAAGGCGACATTTATCTGCTTTTCAGAAAATTCGCGCTTGATTTCGCCGACAAATATGCCATGCCCGCAATTCATCTGGACGATGCCGCACGGGAATTGCTCGAATCCTACCGCTGGCCCGGAAACATCCGACAGCTCAAAAGCGTTGCCGAACAAATCTCTATTCTCGAACATAACAGGCTCATCTCCGCAGAAGTACTTGCGAAATATCTCCCTTCCGATACGGAGGCGAAACTTCCGGTAAAGACTTCCGAAGCCGGGGCCGATTATTTGACAGACAGGGACATCATCTTCAAGATTCTTTTCCAGCTGAGGCAGGACGTGGATGCTCTCAAGCAGAGCGGAAGCAATGCTGCGGTGCAGCATGAAAATGCACCCCTCTTCATATCTTCCGAATCAGTGCAATCACATCAGACTGACGAGGATCAGGTTTTCAACCAGGAAGAAGACACTTATCTGGAAGCCAGTGATGCTCCGGCTAACTTCTCGATTCAGGATGTGAATGCCGGACTCATACGCAAAGCCCTTGAAAAGCACAACGGAAAGAGAAAGGCGGCAGCAGCGGAGCTTGGAATTTCGGAAAGGACCTTGTACAGAAAAATCAAGGAGCTCGGAATATGATTGGAAAACGCCACGAATACCGGATTGTGACCGTACTTGCGGCAGCTGCTCTGATTCTGGCGGGCTGCAAGATCACTTACTCCTTCAGTGGCACGTCCATTCAGCCTGACGTGAAGACAATATGCATCGAGCAGGTGGTGAACAAAGCGACGAAAGTCAACCCTGCCCTCGCAAACCAGATTACAGAGTCGCTCAACGACAAGTTCAAGAGACTTACCAAACTTTCAACCGTAGAAGAGGACGGAGACCTCAATCTGGCTGTAACCATCGAATCATACGACGTGAGAGCCGCTGCAATTTCCGCCAATGACGTTGCAGCAATGAACAGGCTGACAATCACTGTCAAAATCAAGTTCACGAACAATCTTCATCCCGAAAACAACGTGGAGAGTTCTTTTGCCGGATACGATGACTTCGATGCAACACAATCCCTTGATGCCGTCGAGGCTTCTCTTTGTGATGCCATAGTCGAAAAACTTGTCGACGACATCTTTAACGCAACAGTCGCCCAATGGTAGAGCTTCATACACTTTCCCCTGCCGAGCTCGAGCAGACCCTTGAGAATTATCCGTGGTTTACCGCGGCCAGGGCCGAATATATCCTGCGCCAGGGTGGCGACACTCTGGAACGTGAACCCATAATGGCATCTGCGCGTCGTTATGCCATCTTTTTCCTGTTGAGAAGGGATTTCAAGGCCATTCTTGAAAAAAGGATTGCGGGAGAACCGGAGACACTGCCTGAGGAGGCACAGGAGGCACCACGAAAGCCGGCAAAGAATGCCAACTATTACGTAGTGGGCGGAGACTATTTCACAAAAGAGGATTTTCAGGAACTTGAAGAGAAAGGGCTGGCAGTGGAATCCCCTGTCCTGAATGCCGCAGCGCTTGAAGGTGATGAAGCTGCACCCGTCTCAAAAGTCATTTCAGACCAGGGAATATTGGATGACATTCTGACGGAAACTCTCGCTGAAGTTTTCGCTGATCAGATGTTTTATCAAAGAGCAATAGATATTTACAAGAAACTTATTTTGTTATATCCAGAAAAAAGTGCTTACTTTGCATCCCTTATCGAAAAATTAGAAAATCTAAAACAAAAATAACTATGCAAGCATTGTATATTACTTTCTCCATCATTATAGTGGTTGCAAGCGTACTCATCACTCTCGTAGTTCTTCTCCAGAACTCAAAGGGAGGCGGACTGGCAGCGAATTTCGCAGCTGGAAACCAGACATTCGGAGTACGTCAGACCGCTGACTTCCTCGAGAAACTCACCTGGTGGCTTGCCGGCATCATCATTGTGTTCTGCGTTGCGGCAACATTCGTCATCCCTACAAAAGGTGGCGTTTACCAGTCTCGCGTAAAGAACCAGATTGAGCAGACTGTTCCTGTAGAGGGCCAGCCTGAATTCCCTGCAACTGCCACTCCTGAGGATGCAGAATAAGGAACAACCCTTCAATAAAAAAAGTCGGCCGGAAGCCGACTTTTTTTATTTCCATCTCTTTCTTATTTCTTTTCTCCTTTCTTGAAGATAGATGCCCCCGTCACACCGATCAAATCGAGGTCTATCTTTCCGTCTGAATAATAGACACATCTTGAAGCGCCGCTTATTTCAGCGCTGAGCGCGTGGCCGATAGTGATTTCCATTTTTGAAGCTCCACTCTGTTTGAGGTCCACCTCCTTGTTGGTGAATTTTTCGGCATCAATGCTTGAAGCACCGGAAAGTTTGATCTTCACGGCATCAGCTTCTCCGGTTAGAGCAAGTTTTGAGGCTCCGTCAACTTCAAGTTTGAGATCGCTTGCCTTGACATTGAGTCCAAGCCTTGATGCTCCGGACAAATCCACGGTTACGGAAGGTGCCGTAACATCGAGATTCTCAATCCTGCTGGAACCTGAACATTCGATTGCTATTGCACGCATTTCTGAAGAGAAAGTGTCATGGCATTCAACCTTTGAAGATCCGGACACCTGGAGAGAATACAATTCAGGCATTGCAATGTAGGCCTTGAAACCCTTCATTGACTTGAAAGAACGAAGTTTGCGTGGAAGGTCCTTGAAGCCGATGGAAAGTTTTCCACCTGTCTGCTGAACTGCAACATATTGAAAATAATCTTCAGGAACAGTTACCTCAACATTGTAGCTCTCAGACTTGACTATTTCAACGGAAAAAGCGTTAGTAATCTGAAGGCCTACGAAGTCCTTGTTTTCATACTTCTTTGTGACATTGTCGGATGCGCTCATCGAAACGAAGGCTGCAAGTGCCACAACAATTGAAAATAAAAATTTTTTCATATGCTTGATTTGATAGTTGTCCTGTAACTCACTTTGCAAATTTAATAAATCCGTTTTACTCTTGGCATTCGAGTGGAAACAAGTTGGCTTTTTGCATTGCTTATGTGAAAAATTCGGCGGAGAAAACTATTCCGAACACTATGATTGAAGCGAACCATAGAAGAAAGCATACCAGGCCGGGATGCCATTTGAGCGGCTTCAGGTTGAAGAGCATACTGACCCCCTCCCACAAAAATCCAACTGCCGGCAAAAAGAGAGTAAGGGCAAAAAGGATCCCGGAGGCATCCCCTCTTTCAAACCATGTCCAAAGGCCAGGTATGTCTTTCCCGAAAATACCGAATGCAATTGCGGATACCAGCAGCGTTATGCCGATCATTGCAAAAAGACATCCGAAAAAGATTCTGAAGATTCTTCCCATAACGGGCCAGAAATCCGAAGACGGTGCAGCGGACGCAGCTTCGTGAACAAGACGCTGCTCCTTCACCGTTTTCGGGGCAGGAGAAACTATCCAAAGTATGATATACATCAGAAATACGAAAACCGTAACACCTGAAAAAGAATCCCATCTCTTCGCAGCGGATGCACTCAATAAGAATATGAGAACCCACGCAACCCTTATCAGGACCACGTCCACCTTCAGATATGCCGACAGTCCGCTGCACACACCGCCTATGATTCTGTGCTCCGGATCACGCATAAATCTCTTCTGTTCCGGTGTCTGCAGCAAAGCCGACACATCGGAATCACTTCCATTTACAGACTGTCCGCTGCTTTGAGGAAGGCCTATGGTCGCAGTGACCTTCAAGATGTCTGCCATTGAAATCACCTTGTCCTTCCCGCAATTATCAAGGATATGCTCGGCAATCCTCTCTTCTATCGATTCGATAATTTCCTGCCCGTCATTCTGTCCGGAGCAATATTTCTCCCACTCCGACAGAAAAAGGCTCAACTGGGCATAGGCATCTTCTTCAAGGGTGAAGGCGTAACCTCCGATGCTTACCTTTTCGACCTTATTCATTTTTCAATTTCTTTATTGATTCGACAATTTCACTCCAGGAGGCATCCATCTGGGCCAGATATTCCCTCCCTTTTTCAGTAATGCAGTAGTATTTGCGCGGCGGACCCTGAGTGGACTCCTCCCATCTGTAGGAGAGCAACCCCTGATTTTTCTGACGGATAAGCAAAGGATAGAGCGTACCCTCAACGACAATCATATCAGCGGTCTTCAAATCTTCAAGAATTGAAGAGGCATAGGCCTCCTTCTTTGCAAGAATGTTGAGAATGCAATATTCCAGCAATCCTCCCCGCATCTTTGACCTTATGTTTTCTGAAATATTCTCCATGGCTTCTTTAACATCTTGATGATACTTTGGCCATATTCTCAGCAGTAACAGGCCATCCCCTCATTTCGCATTTCTGTGCGGCTGTAACAGCCTTCGGTGCAACTATCCACAATATCGCGTATATCCAGAATCCCGCACTGGCACAAACCAGCAGGGCAATCATAATGATTCTCACAAGAAGTACATCGATGCTGAAATATGCGGCAAGGCCACTGCAAACGCCACCGATAGCCTTATTATCAACATCTCTATAGAACTTCTTAATCGTATTCTGCTCAGGAGCATTATTCCCTGAGGCATTCTTTTCCTTGCTTCCGTCAGGCATGCCAAGCTGAGAGACCACCTCCTCCACCATGGAGAGGCTGACAACCTGGGAGGAATTTCCCACCTTTGCAGCGAAAATCTCGGATATCCTTGACTCGAGTTCATCCATAACCTCTGAACTTTGCGTTATGTCAAGTTTTGAGCGGAAATTGTTCAGATAGACGCTCAGCCTGTTGTATGCATCCTCATCAATGATGAAGCTGCGACCCCCTATTCCAATGTTTTCAACTTTTTTCATATCTGTCTTTGTGAGTTTTTCATTCAGTATAAGACTCTGTTCTATGTTTACGACACAAAGATATATAAAAATTTTAGTACCTTGTTACGCAAAGTACCAAAAAATAGAAAATTTGAGTTTACTTTTTCCGTATTATCAGCCTGTCCGTAACGGCAAGAAGCGCCGGAAGGACGAGAATAATCAGCAGAATAACTGAAAGGGCGCCGAACGTCAAACTTGAAAGGATGGAACATATTGTCGGGTCCGTCAACAATTCGGACATGATAAGCGGGGCCAGAATAATGATCAGGCCGGAAGTCATTATAGTGTGGATTGAACCTCCGTAGGCCTTTTTCAAAGCATCGACGACAGACTGCCCCTGACGACGGTATGTCAGATAGAAGTTTGTAAACAGAATCCCATAATCGATTGTTGCACCCATAAGGATGCTTTGAACGATAAGATATGCCAGATACAACATCGTGTGGCCACCCGTACCGCTGAAGAATACGTTGACGTTCACTCCTGTCATCACAATCATCACGAGAATGGTAGGGACAATCATCGATTTGAATGTCAAGGCAACAATCAGGAATATCGAGACAATGGTCAGTAGCGTGAGATACAACAGTTCTTTCCTGAAGCCGTCTTTCATCTCCTTGTATAGAACAGACTCCCCTACAAGATAGTAATTCCCGGGTCCCAGAATTTCGTCACATTCTGAAAGAGTCTTTTCCACAAAATCGAAGGTCTCCTCTGACTCTATTGGATAATCCGTCACTACCGCCGCCATTGACCACTCTTCCTTGCGAAGCATTCTTGTCCCCTCATCAACCATACTGCGAAGCCCTCCAAGCATAGTGCGGGTACTGTCATCAAGGAAAACGGAATAATCATCATCCACCGCAACTTTTTCTGAAAGGAAATCGATGATACCGTCCAGAGACATACGTGTGGTGTCGTTATAGCTATTCCGGCTGCCATAATACATAAACATCAGGTTCAGGGTGCCTTCATCGACCACATCTATGCCCGCACGATGAATGGATCTGTAAATCTGCCCGACGGAATATCTGCGGCCTGAGGCGAACATCTCAGCAAGGCGCTCCATCGGGGTAGGCTCCGGAGTATTTTCAAGATGCCGCTCTGCTGCGGATGGGGCTGAAGGAGCGACAGCAATCTCAACTTTTTCGTCGGACAGCAATGATGTATCGAGGCTGTCAGCAGCAGGAACGGCAACCGTATCAGGAACCGATTCCACCGCAAGCACCTGGTCCATTTCTTTGCGGATTGAATAAAGGCTTTCAGCTTGGCTGTCACTTATCATACCCCGGAGAAACTTGTTCCTCAAGACTTTGTTTATCATGTAGCCGATGAACTCGTCGGGTGTCATGGTGCCGTTACGCTTCTTTGCCATCGAAAAGGCAGCTGATGCCTGGCTCTTGCTGAATCCGAGATATTCAGCAATCTGGTCGGCATTCATCGGAGTATTGAGTTCTTCCCTCGTGAACCTGGCGGCAGCTTCTGCAGTTTCCTGTTTTTCTTCAGCAACAGAATCCGCAACTGCTTCTGCAACCACTATTTCAGGAGCAACAGGCTCTTCCCGCTTCTCGGGAATCACCACGACCACGTCGGCTGGAGTGCCCGGTCCAGATGATTTCGCAACCTCCTTTTCCGGAGTCGTGAATTTACGTACAATCGCCTCGACGTCCATTCCTTCCGGTAAAACACCATCAGGCAGCATACCTGATTTTGATACCTCATCTCCAAGTTGAATCATATCCTCAAAACTCATCTTCTCGTCACGCACTGGATGGGAAGCCGCGTAATAAAGGACCTGAAGGGTCTCTTTTGCCAGGATATTGCCGTCAAGAGGAATGTCCGGAATCTCCGCGCCGGGGATATTGGGGAGAAGCGCAATCAGGGATTTGATATTCTCACACATATCCCCTGCCGTCATCTCTCTTCTGAACAAGGAAGGATAACTGATTGTCATGAAAATATTCTGGTCACGGTCAAGAGAATCCATCAACGAAGGAACAGTGTCTTCAGAGGATGTTCTGTAAACCAAAGAAAAGTTGTTCTTCGGAGGAAATATCTCATTTATCCGTGATTGCCATATGCTGGCGTATGATAGTTCCGTCTTGCCAGAGAGGTGCCACGACAGGCCGAAAAGCAATAGGAAAACGATGGCGAGAGGTATCCGGAAAGCGTATTCGGACTTTGCAAGACCGTCGGTCGGAATGAGAAACACCCTCTTTTCTGTCTTCCTGATACCAGCGTAAAAGATAAGTATCAGTGCGGGAAGAATGGTGTAAGTCGAAACCAGGCTGAAAAAGACACCTTTGGAAAGGACTACGCCAAGATCCATCCCTATCTTGAACTTCATGAATATGAGTGCGAGAAGTCCTACGATGGTTGTGAGGCCGCTGCTCAGAATGGAAGGTGATGCAGATTTCAAGGCAATACCCATGGCCTTGTCAATGTCCGGCTCATCCTGCAAAGTCTGGCGGAATCTGTTCATCAGGATAATGGAGTAGTCCATCGACAACACAAGCTGAAGGACTGCCACTATGGTGTTCGTCATCATCGAAACGCTCGGAAGAAGAGCATTCGTCCCGATATTCATTACAACTGCCATTCCTATGGCGAGGATAAAGAGCAAGGCTTCGACAAACGACGAGCACATCAGGAAAAGGATGCCGAAAACTATGGCTGCCCCGACAATCAGAATCATAACCATATTGTCGGGCATAATGCTGTTGGCATTGTGCTCCACGATTACGGAATCTCCGTATCGCCCGGTAATTGCAGATGATATCGCTTTAGGCTCCGCACCATCCTCAACCGACAACTGATACAACACATAGCCATCCTTCTCCTCAACTGAGGTGATCCCCGCCACACCTTCGACATTCGAAAGTTCCTCAGCCAGGAAGACTCTGTCCTCAACGTCACGGAACATCGCCTTGACGAAATAGGCGTTCATATCTATTTCGGGGAAATGTACCTTGAGGCTGTCAACTCCCTGTTTCATCCGGGAGTCGTCCGGCAGATACCGTGTCATATCCTCATTGATATTGATCCGTGGGAACAATGTCAGGCAGAATGCCGTCAATGCCGTCATCACTGCGAGGATAATGTATCTGTACTTGCGTAAAACCATCAGCGGCCGGATTTTTTCTTCGCCTTCAAGGCATCAAGAAACGTGGTCTTGCCAAGTGTGAGCATATTGACAATTCCGCGAAGTTCGACATATTCATAGCAACGCTTGTAGCCGATTGACTTGATCAGCCAGCAGCCTTCCCTTTTGACGTAATCGACATCATAAATGGCTGCGCCATGAAGTTTGACTTTATATTTACGGTGCAACAGATAATCTTCGAGATACCACTTTGCCGAGGCATTTGAAACATCTTTCACATCTATCTCTCCACCATGTATCAGATGGGAAGAAGGCATTTTCAAGGTCATCGCTTTGCGAAGGAACGAGAGAACCGCTTCACGGCCGTTATAGGACATCCTGCCGTTGCCATATGATGAAACGACATCCTCTGCAAAACAGTCCGACAGGCCGTTGAAATCACGGGTATCGAGACAGCGCTGATACTTTGCCTGAAGCGAGCGGATCGCTTCGATATCCTCCAATCTGGTAATGCGTTCTTCAAGTGTCATAAGGCAACCACTTTCTCTAATCCAACTTGAGGACCGCCATAAAGGCGCTCTGAGGAACCTCAACCTGACCTATCTGACGCATCCTCTTCTTGCCCTGCTTCTGCTTCTCCAGAAGTTTGCGCTTTCTGGTGATGTCTCCGCCATAGCATTTGGCAGTCACATCCTTTCTTACCTGACGGACTGTTTCGCGTGCTATGATCTTTGCGCCTATGGCTGCCTGAATGGCAATGTCAAACTGCTGACGTGGAATCAAATCCTTCAGTTTCTCGCAAATCTTACGTCCGAAATCATATGCGTGATCCTGATGAATGAGCGTTGAAAGTGCATCGGCAGGCTCTCCATTGAGCAGAATGTCGAGTTTGACAAGTTTCGCCTCCCTGAAGCCTATGATATGGTAATCGAATGAAGCGTACCCCTTGGAAATCGACTTCAACTTGTCGTAAAAATCAAAGACAATTTCGGACAGAGGCATCTCATAGGTAAGTTCCACACGATCTGCGGTAAGATAGTGTTCACTCTTCATTATCCCCCTTTTGTCGAGGCACAACTTCATGATAGGACCGTAAAACTCCGACTTTGAAATTATCTGAGCCTGAATGAACGGTTCCTCTATATGGTCAATCAGTGTCGGAGCAGGCAGACCTGACGGGTTATGAACATCCATACATTCACCCTGAGTGGTATAGACCTTATACGAAACGTTAGGTACTGTTGTAACCACATCCATGTCGAACTCCCTGAAGAGTCTCTCCTGCACGATTTCCATATGCAGAAGCCCCAGGAAGCCGCATCTGAAGCCGAAGCCGAGTGCAAGGGAACTTTCCGGTTCAAAAACGAGGGAAGCATCGTTCAACTGGAATTTTTCAAGTGACGAACGGAGATCCTCATACTGGTCGGCAGTAACAGGGAACATACCCGCATAAAGCATCGGTTTTACATCTTCAAAGCCCGCAATAGCTTCACTGCAAGGATTGTCCACATGAGTGACAGTATCTCCCACCTTCACTTCCACGGCAGTTTTTATTCCCGAAATAATGTATCCTACCGAACCGCACGGAATCTCGTTCCGAGGACACATCTTCATCTTCAGCACACCTACCTCATCGGCGACGTATTCCTTCCCCGTATTGACAAACTTCACTTTGTCACCTGTTTTGATGGATCCGTTTACAACTTTGAAGTATGCAATTATCCCCCTGAACGAATTGAACACGGAATCAAAAATCAGCGCCTGGAGAGGTGCGGACGGATCTCCTTCAGGAGCAGGGATTTTCTCAACTATTCTGTCAAGAACGGCAGGTACGCCTTCGCCTGTCTTGGCTGATACAAGAAGGACATCGTCATCGTCGCATCCGAGAAGGTCGGTTACCTGATCGCGGACAACGTCGACCATGGCGGCCTCCATGTCAATCTTATTGAGGACAGGTATTATTTCAAGGTTATGTTCGATAGCCAGGTAAAGATTTGAAATTGTCTGCGCCTGGATACCTTGTGTGGCATCTACCACTAACAGGGCACCTTCGCATGATGCAATCGCACGGGAAACCTCGTAGGAGAAATCCACGTGCCCCGGAGTGTCGATAAGGTTAAGAACATACTTCTCGCCCTTGTAGGTATAGTCCATCTGGATAGCGTGGCTCTTTATGGTTATGCCCTTCTCCCGCTCAAGGTCCATCGAATCGAGGACCTGAGCCTCCATGTCACGCTGGTCAAGCGTGTGGGTAACTTCAAGCATACGGTCAGCCAAAGTGCTTTTCCCGTGGTCTATGTGGGCAATGATGCAAAAGTTCCTGATATTTTTCATAAGTGCAAAAATACAAAGGATTTCTTGATTATCCGCAAGCAATTTTGATAGCTGGCAGGAGCAGATATTAAAGCCGGTTATGACTCTCATCCTCCCCGCGCAGAGAGCATTCCCGCCAGGTATCGTGAACTTCAGGGTTTCCTGAGAGGCCACGAAGTTCACAATACCCCTCTAAAACCGTCCCTGGAAGGGGGGTTACGGAACTCGTTTCGCAACTTGCTTATTTTTATTGCCACTTCCAGTGTTTTTACCTATTTTTGTCCGACTCGAGGCGGGAGATTATTATGGAGGAAAAGCATTTTTATCATTTGTATGCTAATGGTGATGACGCTCAGAATTTCATCACATCTGAGAAAGAATTCAAAACTGCATTCAATCGGTTTGGAGTATGCCAAAATGCAACGGGAGTACGCATTGCATCTTTTTCCATCGAAGATTCGCATCCGCACGCTCTTATCTATGGGACATTTTTACAATGCCGAACTTTTCTGAAACTGTTTGAAGGCATTTCACTTCGCAGCATTGTTCAGAACAGAGGCTCTCTGGATGGGGTCAGGCTGAAATGTGTATTAAGTGAAATATCTGATTCATCCTACCTTATGAATGTCGGTACATATACAATTGTCCAAGCAACAAAAGATGGGAAATCAGTGATGCCTTACGATTATCTGTATGGTACGGGAGCGCTGTATTTCAGAAGCAGCAATTGCATTTTACCATGGCTGATGGACGAAAGGGGCAATGTGTGCAAACCTGTTCGCTTTGACACATTAACTTCACGTGAAAAGAAGAAATTATGTGCTTCACGTTATTCTATTCCTGATGATTGGCTGATATGCAACGGTTTTATCTTACCATCAAATTATGTTGACATACCTCTCTTCGAAAGTATTTACAAGACTCATAACTGCTTCAGATTCTTTATGTGCAGGGGAAGGAAAAGCGACGAGGAAATAATGAGCCGTATGGCACAGACCAGAGAAGTGGCATTGGAAGATTTAGCTGCAAGAAAGCTTTGCGAAGAAGCCTGTGAAAAACTGCTCGGCAGGAAAACTCTCAAATATGCCACATTGGAGCAGCGGATCAGAATAGCTCAATTGCTGCGTTCTTCATATCGTATGGCTTATCGGCAATTGCGAGCACTTACCTACCTTCTGGAATCAGAATTGAGAAAATATGTAAAGTAACGTTGGGCACTGTGCCGATCAGTCATTCTCATCCAAAGAGAAAATAGAATCTGTTGGCTTTCCGAAATATCTTGCGATTTTCAACGCCAGAACAGTAGAAGGAATATACCTGCAGGCTTCTATTGAATTAATTGTCTGTCTGCTGACACCGACTGCTGAAGCAAGTTCCTGCTGCGTGATATCTTTGATGGCACGCTCCACCCTGACATTATTCTTCATTACGTTTCCTGTTTATGTAGAGCAATAATTTGAATATGAGGAAATATACAGGAAATTGAAAGCAGAATATGAAATGTCCCAAATACCTGAAAAATATGTAATCCGTTGATCCTGCGGCCGGGTTATAGAAGCCGAAAGTTGTATTCAGACCCCAATAACAGAAGAGTACCACACATATCAACAACTCTGCAATGGCCATTATTCCAATAGTTTTAAGGCGAATACTCATAATCATTTCATCTTCCTCCTTTTCTTTTGAGAAACATAAGATCGCCCCTCCAATCGGAACACAAAGGTACAGGCTAGAGATAAGTATCCAGGAATATCTCTCTACCAGATGGGTGAATTGAGATTCTGCACAAAGCAGTTGTAAAAGTAACAAAATTCCAAGCAGAATGAACGGAATGGCAATAATTATCCAGCCGACAGTCTGGCATTTGTGCGGTAGCATAAGTCCTAGTCTTTTCATTTTTCTACCCTCCTCAATTTACGCATTGTGATATTGAACTTCAGGATATACAGCAAGAACACGAAATATATCGCACTGAATCAGAAATACAGGAAGCTGAATTGATAGAAGAACAGTAT
>JAGHSK010000039.1 GCA_018065895.1 Candidatus Cacconaster equi | reverse complement strand
GACCTAGGGCAAAACTGGTAATTGGGGCTAAGTCGTAACAAGGTAGCCGTACCGGAAGGTGTGGCTGGAACACCTCCTTTTTGGAGCAGATGACTGTGACTAGGCTTTGCTTCTTGCTTGGACTTTTTGAGTCTCCTTTATATACAGTCTCTTAGCTCAGTTGGTTAGAGCGCTACACTGATAATGTAGAGGTCACTGGTTCAACTCCAGTAGGGACTACTACATTATCCACACTTCGGGGGTATAGCTCAGTTGGCTAGAGCACCTGCTTTGCAAGCAGGGGGTCGTCGGTTCGACTCCGACTATCTCCACTTTTCGGGATTCGCATTTGGTTCGCGGATCCCTTTTTTTGTGCCTTTCCCAGACGACTTTAAAGGATATTTTTCGTAACTTTACGCAGTTGATTATATCCCAACCGTATTGTTATGGAGAATAAGAGATTATTGCTTGGAGATGAGGCTATTGCAATTGGTGCAATTCATGCCGGGCTTTCTGGGGTCTATGCATATCCGGGCACTCCTTCCACAGAAATAACAGAATTTATTCAGACAGATCCTACCGCTTTGGAGAGAAAGATCCGTTCACGCTGGTGTACGAATGAAAAGACAGCTATGGAAGCTGCTCTTGGTATGTCGTATGCGGGAAAGAGGGCGCTGGTATGTATGAAACATGTAGGAATGAATGTGTGTGCCGATGCCTTTGTGAACAGTGCCATAACAGGAATCAACGGAGGGCTTGTGCTGCTTGCGGCAGATGACCCGTCAATGCATTCTTCCCAGAATGAGCAGGACAGCCGATTCTATGGCAAGTTTGCGATGGTTCCGATTATGGAACCGTCAAATCAGCAGGAGTGCTATGATATGATGCAGGAGGCTTTCTCTCTCTCAGAGACCTTGAAACTGCCCGTAATGATGCGGGTTGTCACAAGACTGGCCCACTCAAGAGCTGCGGTGGTTATGGGAACTGCATCGGAACAGAACTCTTTCAATCCTGACAGAAATCCCCAGCACTGGGTTCTTCTTCCGGCCATCGCCAGGCGTCAGTATATCTCTCTCATTGAAAAGCAGCCGCAGATAGCGGATTTTTCCGATAAATCCCGGTTCAATTCATATAAGAAGGGAAACAAACTTGGAATAATCGCTTGCGGAATTGCCTACAATTATGTTATGGAGGCGATTTCCGGCAGGAATACGGAATATGCCATCCTCAAGGTCAGCCAATATCCGGTTCCGACGGAAGCCGTGAAAGATATGGCAGCGACCTGCGATTCAATCATTGTAGTTGAAGACGGACAGCCTGTTGTAGAACAGGATGTGAAGGCTATGGTGGGCGCCGGATTCAGAATAGAGGGTCGATTGACCGGCAGGCTTCCGCGCACGGGCGAGCTTAATCCTGACAATGTGGCCTCAGCTTTGGGCTTTGTGAACGAAAGTGAATTTTCTCAAGCAGGAAACATTTCAGCGCGTCCTCCTCAACTTTGCAACGGATGCGGCCACAGGGATGTATATGCGGCGTTGGGCCAGGTCCTTTCCGCCTATCCGACTGCCCGGGTGTTCGGGGATATCGGATGCTATACGCTCGGGGCTCTTCCTCCATTCAAGGCTCTTGACAGCACTGTGGATATGGGCGCTTCAATCACTATGGCAAAAGGGGCGGCAGATGCAGGAGTATTCCCTTCAATAGCAGTTATCGGTGACAGTACCTTCACCCATTCCGGTATGACAGGTCTGCTGGATGCCGTAAATGACAATGCAAATATCACAGTTATTATTTCCGACAATCTGACCACCGGCATGACAGGAGGTCAGGACAGTGCGGGTACCAATAAATTCGAAGCCATATGTCTGGGACTTGGAGTTGATCCGGATCATGTCAAAGTGGTTGTCCCGATTCCGCAGAATATGCCCCTGATAACTGACACTATCAGAAAGGAGATAGAATATCAGGGCGTTTCAGTAATTATTCCACGCCGTGAATGTATGCAGACATTGAATAGAAGGCTTCGCAAGGCAAAGGCAGAAAAGAAATAAGTGGGAGGAGGGACAATGAAACAGGATATAATACTTGCAGGTGTAGGTGGCCAGGGGATTCTTTCAATTGCCACAATCATCGGGGAAGCGGCAACTTCAGCCGGTGTGAATCTCAAACAGGCGGAAGTCCACGGAATGAGCCAGAGAGGAGGCGATGTCCAGAGCAATCTTAGGTTGTCAAATGAGCCGATATGGTCTGATCTCATCCCGACCGGGCAGGCGGATATGATTCTTGCAATGGAGCCTATGGAAGCCTTGCGATATGTACCTTTCCTTTCCAGGACAGGATGGATAGTGACATCTTCCGCATCTTTCGTGAATATTCCGAATTATCCTCACAGGCAGGAGCTGCTCAAGGAACTGGATTCTTATCCGAATGTCCTTAAACTTGACATAGAAGATATTGCAGCCAAGGCAGGCTCTCCGAAAAGCGCGAACATGGTCCTTCTGGGAATGGCAGCTCCGCTGCTGAAGATTCTTTCTCCGGAAGAGCTCCGGTTGGCTGTTGCACGTGTTTTCGCTTCCAAGGGCGATGCTGTGGTTGAAAATAATCTCAAGGCATTTGATGCCGGAATGGAGGCGAAGAGATGAAATTGTTCAGTGAAGATATAGTTGAAAGGGCAGCAGCTGCCTGCAACGTCGGTGACATTTCGCATGCCACCATCGGGGAGATGGTGCTTGTGTCGCAGTGGCTCCAGAAAGAGACTGGGATCCCTTTTGTAAGAATGGACCAGGGCTCTCCAAGCCTTCCGCAGAACAGATATGGAATTGAGGCTGAAAAAGCTGCCCTCGACAGAGGAGAGGGTGCTGCATATCCCGCTGCCGACGGCATACCGGAAGTGAAACAGGCCGCTTCGAAATTTATGAAAGCCTTTATGGATATTGATATATCTCCCCGGGCCTGCATTCCTACGGTCGGCTCTGTAATGGGTTCTTTCAGCGCTTTCATAGCTTGTACGCAACGTACTCCGGGAAAGGACAAAGTCCTTTTCATCGACCCGGGTTTCCCTATTATGAAATCCCAGCTGAGAGTGTTGGGTATCGAGTGGAAGGAGTTTGACATATTCCCATTCAGAGGGGAGTCTCTCCGGGATGAGCTGGAAAGACAGCTCTCTTCGGGAGATGTGGCGGTGATCACCTATTCAAGTCCGAACAATCCTGCGTGGATATGTCTTGAAGAGAGTGAACTGGAAATAATCGGTTCTCTGGCGACGAAATATGATGCCATCGTCCTGGAGGACCAGGCATATTTCTGTATGGATTCGCGACGGGACCTGAGCCACCCGTATAAGGCTCCTTTTGCTCCGACAGTCGCCAGATATACGGATAATTATATCATCACCACCTCATCTTCCAAAATTTTCAGTTATGCCGGCCAGAGAATTGCTCTGACTTGTATCAGTGACGATCTTTTTGACCGTCGCTATCCAGCGCTGGACCAGCGGTACCACAATACAGGAGTGTTCGGACCGACACTTGTTGCTGCAATAATGTATATGATTACAAGCGGGTGTACGGCCTCTGCGCAGTTCGGATATGCCAGAATGATGGAACTTGCCTGTGAAGGAAAGATAAATTTCGTTGAAGATACAAAAGCCTATGCCGAGAGAGCGGAGAAAATGAAGAGAATATTCTGCAACAATGGCTTCAATATCGTTTACGACAGGGATGTCACTCAAGAGATAGGCGACGGCTTTTTCTTTACTCTCGGATATGGAGGTCTGACTGGAGAACAACTGCTGAAGGAACTGGTCTACTACGGCATAAGCAGCATATCTCTTGGCACTACAGGAAGCAGACAGAAAGGGGTGAGAGCATGTACGTCAAGAATAACTGATGATGTCTTCCCTTTGCTGGAAGAACGCGTGAAGGCATTTAACGAGGATCATAAACAAAAAAGAGACTGATATGGACAATAGGTATTTCAATCCGGAATTCGAGACTATGACTCGTCCTCAACTGCAGAAACTGCAGTTGGAGCGATTGCAGAATACTGTGCGTCATTGTATGAATTCTCCATTCTACAAGAAGCGTTTTGAAGAGAACGGGCTGACTCCTGACAGCATCAAGTCTCTTGATGACCTAAAAAAAATCCCTTTCACTACGAAGCAGGACCTGAGGGATACATATCCCTTCGGAATGGCATCGGTTCCTTTGGACAAATGTGTGCGCCTGCACTCCTCAAGCGGTACTACCGGAAAACCGACAGTGATACTTCACACACAGCGTGACCTTGATCAGTGGGCGAACGCAGTGGCACGTTGTTTATGGATGGTTGGGTTGCGTCCTGATGACGTCTTCCAGAACTCATCCGGATATGGAATGTTTACGGGTGGTCTGGGTTTCCAGTATGGAGCTGAAAAACTTGGAATGTTGACGGTCCCTGCTGCGGCTGGAAATACTTTGAGGCAGCTTAAATTCATCAAGGATTTCGGCACGACAGCGCTTCATGCTATTCCGAGTTATGCCGCGCGTCTGTTTGAGGTAATGCAGGAGCAGGGAGTGGATCCGCGCCGTGACACAAAATTGAAGACACTGGTAATAGGAGCGGAACCACATAGTGAAGAGACACGTCGGAGAATCGAGGATATGCTTGGCGTCAAGGCATACAACAGTTTCGGAATGTCGGAGATGTGCGGGCCGGGCGTGGCATTCGAATGCCCTGAGCAGAATGGTCTGCATATCTGGGAGGATTACTATATTGTTGAGATAGTTGACCCGGAGACTCTTGAACCTGTGCCGGATGGAGAGGTGGGCGAAATGGTTCTTACAACCATCAACCGCGAAGCCATGCCGCTCCTGCGCTATCGTACGCGCGACCTTACCAGAATACTTCCCGGGGAGTGTCCTTGTGGACGGCATCATATGCGTCTCGACAGAATGCAAGGCCGCAGCGATGACATGATCATCCTTAAGGGCGTCAACATATTCCCTATCCAGATAGAGCAGGTACTTATGAGCTTCCAAGAATTGAGCAGCGATTATCTGATTACCCTTGAGACCCTTTCTGACAATGACGCAATGACTGTTGAGGTTGAACTCAAGCAGATAGCAACAGATGACTATTCATTGTTGAGCAACTTGACAAAGGCTATCACAAGCCGTCTGCGCGATGAGATTCTGGTTACTCCGAGAGTGGTACTGCTGCCGAAGGGTTCTCTGCCTCAAAGTGAAGGCAAAGCAGTACGAGTAAATGACCTGAGAAAGAAATTCTAATATATGCACTATGACAATACATCAACTTTCGATTTTTGTTGAGAACAAGCAGGGAACTTTGATAAAGGTCCTTCAGCTTCTCAAGGAGGCTAACGTACAACTTATAGCTTCCACTATCGCAGATACTGTGGAATATGGTATTTACCGTATAATTTGCAGTGAACCGGACCGTGCATATGAGATTTTGAGGGATCAGGGAATTTCCGTCGCACTGTCGGAGGTTTTTGCTCTTGAACTGGATGACAAGGTGGGACGTGCGGCTGACACACTGGCCCTGTTCTCAAAGGAAGGTATCAACATTGCCTATATGTATTCATTCCTTCTTCATGGCAAAGGTATTCTGGTCTTCAGAACAGACAATGAGCAGCACACCCGTGAAGTGATAGAAAAGGCTGACTTGAAGTTCATTCCCGAAAAGGATCTGTCCAAGTATTAATGGCTGTCTGGAATTATACAAAAGAGTGCATGAGTGCTGACGAGCGCGCCGCTTTGCAGGGGCGTCGTCTTCACAGGGTTGTGGAATATGTTTACCACAACACTCCTTTCTATCGCAGCAAAATGCAGGAGTTGGGTCTGGAGCCGAACGATATTCAGACAGTAGAGGATATTGTCAAGCTTCCGTATACTACAAAACAGGATTTGCGGGACAATTATCCTTTCGGGCTTCAGGCTGCTCCGAAAAGTGAGATAGTAAGAGTGCATGCATCCACAGGTACTACGGGAAAGCCGACCATAGTGGGATACACCCGAAAAGATATCGGCATTTGGAGTGAAATAGTGGCGAGAGCATTCACCTCATTCGGTGTCAGCCGTGATGATGCATTCTCTGTGGCATATGGCTACGGAATGTTTACAGGTGGGCTCGGCGCTCATTATGGGATAGAAAACCTGGGAGCAACCGTTCTGCCGGCTTCTACCGGAAATAGTGAGAAACATGCCAGGCTCATCCATGATCTTGAAATTACAGGAATTGCCTGCACCCCTTCATATGCTCTCCACTTGGCAGAAACAATGGAGAAGATGGGCTATGACAAATCGGAGCTCAAATTGAGAATCGGCGCATTCGGCGCTGAACCGTGGACGGAAAGTATGCGGAAGGAGATAGAATCCCGGCTCGGCCTGAAGGCTTACAACATATATGGCTTGAGCGAAATAATGGGCCCTGGAGTGAGTTATGAATGTGAATGTCAGGAAGGCTCGCATATCAATGAAGACCATTTCTTCCCGGAGATCATTGACCCGAAGAGCCTCTCACCTATGGGCCGTGACGAAGTTGGGGAGCTTGTATTCACGACGCTGACAAAGGAAGGAATGCCTCTGCTCAGATATCGTACCCGCGATCTGTGCACTCTTATGAGTGGGGAATGTCCATGTGGAAGGACATTTGTCAGGATGGGCAGGATTCTTGGCAGAAGTGACGACATGCTCATCATCCGTGGAATAAATGTCTTCCCGAGTCAGATAGAAAGTGTAATTCTCAGTATGCCGGAATTCGAACCTCAGTACATACTGATTGTTGACCGTGTCGATAATCTTGATTCACTTCAGATTCAAGTTGAAATCAGACCTCAGTTCTTTACGGATGATGTCAGGACAATCGAATCGTTCCAAAAGAGACTGGCAGACAAGATACGTAGTGTGATATCGATAAATGCTGTGGTCAGAGTACTTTTCCCAGGATCGATAGAACGTAGCCAGGGTAAAGGTAATCACGTGATAGACAATAGAATATTAAAATAAATATCAAAACATTCGTTTTTATGAAGAACATTAATTTTTTCATTCCGTTTCAGGATGAGGCCCAGGTGAAGCAGACAGTTGCGAACCTTAAAGCCCAGGAACTTGTGAATAACATCTACCTGCTGCATGCGGGAGAAACACCTGCTCCGGCAAGTGTGCTCGGTTGTGAAGTGATAGAGGTGCCCGGCCTCAACAGCACTGCCGCAATTAAAGCCATAGCTGCGAGAGCTGATGCGAAATATGCTGCGATTTCAACGAAATACACCACGTTGAGTTTCGTGTTGTTCGCACTTGAGAGAATGGAGTGCCTCATCGAAGATGCCGGTGCCGATATGGTATATGCTGACCATTTCAACCAGACAGGTGATGTGCGCACTGATGCTCCTGTAATTGACTATCAGTTCGGATCGCTCCGTGACGATTTTGACTTCGGATCGCTCCTTTTCTATCGCTCACAGGCGGTTGTCAAGGCTGCTGCAAAGATGAAAACGGACTATAAGTTCGCAGGAATCTACGATCTGCGTCTCAAGGTTTCTGAGGAAGGCGCTCTTGAGCATATCAACGAATATCTCTACTATGACGTTGAGACAGACAACCGCAAGTCCGGTGAAAAGATATTTGATTACGTGGACCCTAAGAACCGTGCGGTTCAGATTGAGATGGAACAGGCTTGCACGGAACACCTCAAGGTTATCGGCGGATATCTTGCCCCTAAGTTCAAGGATATCGATCTTTCTCCGGAAGGATTTGAATATGAGGCTTCAGTTGTCATCCCTTGCAAGAACCGCGTACGTACCATCGGTGACGCCATCGCATCTGCCCTCAACCAGAAAGTGGATTCGAAATACAAATACAATGTAATCGTTGTGGATGATAATTCGGAGGATGGAACGGTTGATGTCATCAAGAAGTTCGTCGGTGATCCAAAACTTATCTATATTGCTCAGGATAAGAGCTATCATGCAATTGGAGGCAACTGGAACATGGCTCTTCATCATCCGAAATGCGGTAAGTTTGCCATCCAGCTCGATTCTGATGACACATATTTCGATGAAAACACCGTTCAGAAATTCATCGATGCTTTCCGCGAGCAGAACTGCGCAATGGTTGTAGGTACATATCGCATGACAAATTTTGAAGGTGAAACAATCCCTCCTGGAGTAATCGACCACAAGGAATGGACTCCGGATAACGGACGTAACAATGCTTTGCGCATCAACGGACTGGGCGCACCACGCGGATTCTATACTCCTATGCTCAGAACAATCAACTTCCCTACCACCAAGTATGGTGAGGATTATGCCGTAGGTCTTCGCGTAAGCCGTGAATATCAGATTGGCCGAATCTATGACGTGGTTTACAACTGCCGTCGATGGGATGATAACTCAGACGCGAACTGCGATGTGGTTAAGATGAATGCAAACAATCTATACAAAGACCGCATCCGTACATGGGAGTTGAAAGCACGTATAGCTATGAATAAGAAATGAGTCAGCTGACTCAAATAATTGACGAAATGTTCTCCCGTGAACTGGCTCTTCACGGGAGGGCATTTGAAAATTATCAGGCCCTTGCATCGGTCGAATGCAAGGATATGCCTGTTGACGGCTTCCCGGCTAAATTGTTTTTCAACCCTGCCAGAGTAGCCTCCGTTATGGCAAAAGTGGATGAGGAAACTTTGCGTCACCGCAAATGTTTTTTGTGCCCGGACGGGTTGGAGGAAAAGCAGCAGACAACGGTTTGGAAATCCGGAGACGGCCCCGAGTATTGGATCCGAGTGAATCCTTTCCCTATTTTCGACCACCATTTCACTATTTCTGTCGCCAGGCACGAACGCCAACAGATAAAGGGGCACTATGCTGATATGCTTTCGCTTGCCCGCGAATTGCCGGAATATGTGATATTTTATAACGGGCCTATGTGCGGGGCATCGGCTCCGGACCATATGCATTTCCAGGCCGTCCCTTCAGGCTGCCTGCCTGTCGAGAAGATGGTCAGAAACGGTGAAGGAATCCGTAAGATAGTTGATAGGGATGGTATCATCATCTCGAAGATAGAAAAATATGCAGAGGGAGCATTTGTCCTCAGAGGCAGCGATCCTGCAGTACTTGAACGACAGTTTTCACGGCTCGTCTCTCTGGGAGAGGTTCAGACGGAAAGGGAGTGGGAACCACGTATGAATATCATTTCCTGGTATGACGGGAAGGATTTCACTACGATTGTATTTTTTCGCGCAGAGTCGCGTCCCGAATGTTTTTGGACGGAGGACAGCGACAGACGCATTCTCATAAGTCCGGCATCCGTGGAGATGAGTGGAGTGGCGATAGTGTCGTCGCGCGACAGTTTTGACAAACTTACCCCCGAGATACTCGGGAAAATCATAAAAGAAGTTTCACCTGATTTCCAAAAAGCTCAAATTATGGAAAACAAAATTAAAAGAGACCAGGCGGTATTGTCCGTAGGAATATTCTCCCTGCCGGAAGTGTCGTTCTGCTTCAACTCTCCCTATACTTTCGGGGGAAAGAGATATGAAGGCCCGCAGAAGGCCACGGTAAAAGATGGCAAGGTACTTTTCGATGGACAGCTTCACGATGTGGTACAATTTGCCGGAGACGGCACATTCACTTTGATTGATGTGATAATAGGAGTGAATTTTCACTGGGAAAGAAGAGAGAACCAGACATTCCAGGGCACTTTGAAACTTATAGTGGAAAACGGATGTGTTACCGCCATCAATCAGATTGGAATCGAGGATTACCTGTATAGTGTCATATCTTCCGAAATGAGTGCTACTGCTTCAAAGAATCTTCTGAAGGCTCATGCAGTAATTTCCCGTTCGTGGTTGATAGCTCAGATAGAGAAAAGCAAGACTCTTACGGCTGACCAGACACCGTACAACGCTACGACTGACAATGGTGAGGAACTTATAAAGTGGTATGATAGAGAGGACCACGTCAATTTTGATGTGTGTGCGGATGACCATTGTCAGCGCTATCAAGGCATTGTCCGTTCGGCAGTCTCCCACAATGTAAGGGAGGCCATAGACGAAACTTGGGGTGAAGTGCTCAAATATGACGGAAAGATTTGTGATGCCAGATTCTCCAAATGCTGCGGTGGCGTGTTCGAGCAGTTCGAGTATTGCTGGGAGCCTAAGCATTATCCATACCTTGTAAAGGTGCGGGATTCGAAGAATGAACAGGATTTTCCAGACCTGACGGTGGAGGAGAATGCCAGGAAATGGATACTTTCATCTCCGGAAGCCTTCTGCAACACCAACGACGCCGGTGTCCTTTCCCAGGTGCTCAACACATATGACCAGGAAACCACACATTTCTACCGCTGGACAGTTGAATATACAGTTGAGGAGTTGTCGGCTCTCGTCAAGGAACGTTCGGGTGAGGACTATGGCGAGATAATCGATCTTATCCCTGTGGCCCGCGGAACTTCCGGACGACTCTGGAAATTGAAGATTGTCGGTTCGAAGAAAACAAAGATTATCGGAAAGGAGCTTGAAATCCGCAGGACTCTTTCAAAGTCCCATCTATACAGTTCAGCATTCATAGTTGAGAAGAAAGAAGGAAAATTCATTCTCAAAGGTGCCGGATGGGGCCACGGAGTGGGTCTGTGCCAGATTGGCGCCGCAGTGATGGGAGCGAACGGTTATGAGTATGATCGGATACTGCATCACTATTTCCCTAACGCATTGATAGAAAAACAATACTAAATATGGCTAATTCAGTTGCTTTTACAAAGAGAAACCCTTGGCTTTGGGTCCCTACACTCTATTTCTTCGAGGGAATACCGTATTTTCTCGTAAATCAGATTTCAGTGCTGATGTTTGCGAAAATGGGAGTTCCAAACGGACAGATGGCATTTTTTACCTCGCTTATCTATCTTCCTTGGACAATCAAACCTTTCTGGAGCCCGTTTGTTGACATCATCAAGACGAAACGCTGGTGGATTCTTGCAATGCAGGCATTGATGTCGGTGGCATTCATCGTACTCACGATATTCCTACCTCATCCATCTGCGGAGCAGGTTGCCGCAGGAACGACACCGATGAGTCTGTTTACCTTCACC
The DNA here is from genome assembly GCA_018065895.1 of Candidatus Cacconaster equi. GTDB lineage: Bacteria > Bacteroidota > Bacteroidia > Bacteroidales > UBA932 > Cacconaster > Cacconaster equi. Next base: position 6,146 of record JAGHSK010000039.1, on the reverse strand, counting down.
CTGATAATGTTTGCGTTTGCCGCTTTTGCATCCGCAACCCACGATATCGCTGCGGATGGATTCTATATGCTGGCGCTCTCCCAGAAGAATCAATCGGCTTTTGTGGGCATCAGGAGCACTTTTTACAGACTGGCCAATATATTCGGCAATGGTGTGATTGTGGCAGTGGCCGGTATTCTTGAACTCAAGACCAACAACATTCCGCTCTCATGGCAGCTTACCCTTGCCGGTTCATCTGTTCTTGTGACTTTGCTTACAGTTTACCATCTGTTCGCTATTCCTAAAGTCCCTGCCGATGTTCCGCATATCGATGAAAGCGCTCAGGGCAGCAAGGCAAAAGCCATTGTCAAAGAGTTCGGACGCTCATTCGCGACATACTTCACAAAACCGGGAGTTCTGCTTGCGATAGTATTCATGCTGCTTTACCGTCTTCCTGAAGCTTTCCTGCTCAAGATGTGCACACCATTCCTTGTTGCAGCGCGTGATGCCGGCGGACTTGGAATGCAGACAGCTGAAGTGGGAATTGCGTATGGCACAATCGGAGTGATTTTCCTGACGGTCGGTGGAATCCTTGGAGGCCTGTGGGCTTCGAGGAAGGGTTTGAGAGATTCAATATGGCTGATGGCCGCTTGCATGACACTCCCTTGCCTGTCATTCGTATATCTTGCAATCGTTCAGCCTACAAGTCTTGTATGGATTTCCGTGGCAATAGCCATCGAACAATTCGGTTATGGTTTTGGCTTTACCGCGTATATGCTTTATATGATGTACTTCTCGGAAGGAGAGTTCAAGACCAGTCACTACGCTATTTGCACCGCTTTCATGGCTCTGAGCATGATGATTCCCGGTATGTTTGCAGGATTCCTTCAGGAATGGCTCGGATACCGCGGCTTTTTCTGGATGGTAATAGTATGCTGCATAGCCCCGATAATCGTTACGATGGTGGCTAGAAAGAAGATAGATCCTGAATATGGTAGAAAATAATGAATATTGAAAATATGAGAAGATTTTTATTGATGGCAGCTATGCTCCTTTGCATAGGAGTGTGCTGCGAAGCCAAAGCCGACAAGGCTAAGAAAAACAATGTTGTCAAGCCGGGCATCGAAGTCCTTCGTGACAACGGATTCAAGGGACTCGTCGGAAAGAAGGTGGGACTTCTGACAAATCCAAGCGGCATAGATCATAATCTGGTCTCTACAATAGATATCCTGTTCAAGGCTCCAGGTGTGGAGCTTGTCAGAATGTTCGCTCCAGAGCATGGCGTTCGTGGCGACATATATGCAGGGGGACATGCCGATGATACAGTTGATGACGCAACAGGGCTTCCTGTACTTTCGATTTATGGCAAGCACCGCGCTCCTACAGCAGAGATGCTGAAGGATCTGGATGTGGTTGTCTATGATATCCAGGATGTCGGTACCCGCTCCTATACATTCATCAGCGCTCTCGGGCTAATGATGAGAGCATGCGCTGAGAACAACGTCGAGGTGATGGTTCTCGACCGTCCAAATCCGCTTGGAGGCAATAAAGTCGAGGGAAATTACGTAGAACCGGGATTTTTCTCATATATCGGAGAGTTCAAGATTCCTTATGTCTATGGACTCACAGTCGGTGAATTCGCAAATCTCATCAATGAAGAGGGTCTCAACTGTGGTGAAAAGGGAGACAAGGAACCTTTGAAGTGCAAATTGACAGTTGTTCCTATGGAGGGATGGAGCCGTGATATGACATATGACAAGACAGGTCTGCCGTGGATACTCCCATCTCCTCAGGTGCCTCAGGCCCAGAATGCAATAGGCTATCCTTGTGCCGGCATTGCAGGCGATTTCTCAAACGATTACCTCAATATCGGAGTCGGATATACTTTGCCTTTCCTCACTTTTGCGGCAGAATGGGTGGATGCTGAGGCCCTGAAAGCCGAATTGGACAGTTATAACATTCCGGGTGTGGGATTCAGGACGATCCATTACAAACCGTTCTTCGGCGCTGCCCAGGGAAAACTTCTTCATGGAGTCCAGTATTTCTTCACGGATTATGATGCGGCAAATCTTACGCTCATAAACTTTTATGTGTTCCAGGCCGCTCACAAACTGTATCCAGACCATAATCCTTTCGATGGAAAGGTAAACCGTACGAATGACATTGTATGCGGAACAGACAAGATCCGAAATATGTTCAGCGAGAGATTCATGGTAGAGGATATGGTAGATTACTGGATGAAAGATGCGGAAGCATTCAAAGCATTGTCCAAGAAATACTACCTGTACAAATAGTATCCGCCGGTATGAAAAAAGAGAGGCCCCATGCAATACGGGGCCTCTCTTTTTTAATGTCAGTGCTATCAGCAGGCGAAGAGCGAGATGATATTTCTGATTACTTCCGTAGCCTTTTCCATACTTTCCACAGGGACAAATTCCAGCTTTCCGTGGAAGTTGTGACCTCCTGCAAAGATGTTCGGGCAAGGAAGGTCCATAAATGAAAGTCTGGCTCCGTCAGTTCCACCTCTGATTGGCTGGACTTTCGGCTTGATTCCTGCCATTTCCATAGCTTTGAGGGCTTTTTCGATGATATGGTAATGTGGCTCAACCTGACTGCGCATATTGTAGTATTGATCCTTAAGGGTCAGCTCAGCTATGTTGCCGTATTTTGCATTGATGAAATCGACCACCTTCTGCATCATGGCCTTTTTCTGTTCGAAGAGGTTCATGTCGTGATCCCTGATTATGTAACTGATTGATGCTTCTTCAACCGTTCCATTGAAAGAGGTGATGTGGAAGAAACCTTCATAATCGCTTGTGAATTCAGGCCTCTGCTCAACAGGGAGCATTCCGTTGAGTTCCATTCCGACAAGCATTGCGTTAATCATTTTACCCTTGGCATATCCGGGATGGATGTTGCGTCCCTGTATATGTATTTTGGCACTTGCGGCATTGAAATTCTCATATTCAAGTTCCCCGATTGCACCCCCGTCCATAGTATAGGCATATTCGGCTCCGAATTTCTTCACGTCAAAGAAATCCACGCCTGCACCTATCTCCTCGTCCGGAGTAAAGCCGATGCACAGTTTGCCGTGCTTGAACTCAGGATGTGTCATGATATATTCCACAGCGCACATAATTTCGGCAACACCGGCCTTGTCGTCGGCTCCGAGCAGGGTTGTCCCGTCAGTGGTTATCAAGGTCTGACCCTTGTAATTGAGCAGTTCAGGAAAGTCACTGACCTTGAGAGAGAGCCCCGGCACGCCCTTGAGTGGAATGTCCGTTCCGTCGTAGTTGGCGATTATCTGAGGATTGATGTTGGCGCCTGATGCGTCAGGTGCAGTGTCAACGTGAGCGATGAATCCCAAAGCCGGTGTATCCTTGCCTGCGTTTGATGGAATGTGAGCCATTACATAGCCGTTTTCATCAACGGATGCGTCACTTACTCCCAAAGCTTTCAATTCTTCAACGAGCATATTGCTCAATGTGAGTTCCTTGAGGGAAGATGGGTGGGTGGAACTCTCCTCGTTTGAAGTGGTCTCAACAGAGACGTATCTTAAAAATTTGTCAATAATTCTTTCCATTTCTCTACTTTTTGTCGACTTTCATAGCCGCGCATATCATATAAACTATTATCAGCGCGAATGGGAGAATGGCAATAGCCTCTCCATAATGTTCGCACCAGGATGTCATATACCAATCAACATCGGCGAATTTGAGTATTGCGCTGACAACACCCATCAGGGCGCCGCCTGCAATGAATCCGGAAGCAATGAGAGTGCCTTTTTCCTGACGTGCGGCATTCACTTCTTTATTCTTGCTCATATTTCCTACAAACCAGGCGATCGCGCCACCCACAAGAAGCGGAAGGTTGAGGTCGATTGGAATGAACATTCCGAGGCAGAAGGCCAGGGCTGGAACCTTGAATACGGTCAGGAGGATGGCAATCGCCGCACCTATGCCATAAAGAAGCCAAGGAGCATTCCCACCGTTCATCATCGGTTGGATGACGGCTGCCATAGCATTGGCTTGAGGTGCAACGAGCGCATTGTCACCGGTGAAACCATATGTTTTGTTGAGAATTATCATTACGCCTCCGACAGTTGCAGCGGCAACAAGGACACCAAGAAATTTCCAGGTTTCCTGCTTTGCCGGAGTCGTACCGATCCAATAACCGATTTTCAGGTCAGTGATGAATCCGCCGGCAGTGGAAAGAGCCGTGCATACAACTCCGCCGATAACCATAGCCGCAACCATTCCCGTGTTGCCCTTCAATCCGGCGGCAACCAGAACAAGCGCTGTAATGATAAGGGTCATGATAGTCATACCGCTGACAGGGTTGGATCCCACGATGGCGATGGCGTTCGCAGCCACGGTAGTGAAAAGGAATGAAATCACAGCGACAATGACAAGTCCGATGAGAGCCTGCCAGATGTTGTCAACCACGCCTCCGAAGGCGAAATATGCAAATATCGCCAACAATGCTATGATGATTCCGAACACTACAGTCTTCATTGAAAGATCGCGTTCCGTGCGGATTACACTTTCCTCCTTCGTGCTCCCCTTTTTGCTGAATTCGTTCACAGCGAGTCCGACAGCGGATTTTATCACGCCGAACGACTTTATGATTCCTATGATTCCGGCAGTGGCAATGCCTCCAATGCCGATATGACGGGCGTAAGTCTTGAAAATCATATCAGGACTCATCTGACCGATGGACTCCGTAATGCCTGACCCCATGAAATCAACGACGTCGCCTCCCCAAATCAGGTTCATCAGAGGAATTATGACCAGCCATACGAGGAACGAGCCGCAGCATATGATAAATGCATATTTAAGTCCGATGATATACCCCAAGCCAAGTACAGCAGCACCGGTATTGAGCTTCAGAACCAGTTTGGCCTTGTCGGCGACCACTGCTCCCCAATGTGTGACGGTGGTCGTTACAGTTTCGGCCCATGTTCCGAAGGTGGCTACGGCAAAGTCGTAAAGTCCTCCGACAAGACCGCTTATCAGCAACGTCTTCGCGCCTTCTCCTCCACTCTCTCCGCTTACGAGCACCTGAGTTGTGGCAGTTGCTTCAGGGAACGGATATTTACCGTGCATCTCCTTGACGAAATACTTTCTGAATGGAATCAGGAACAGGATTCCGAGTACTCCACCAAGAAGTGAACTGAGAAACATCTGTGTGAAATTGACGTCAAGCCCGAGAATGTAAATGGCAGGAAGCGTAAATATCGCGCCTGCTACGATGACGCCTGAACATGCTCCGATCGATTGAATGATGACATTCTGGCCGAGCGCCCCTTTTTTCTTGAAAGCGCTGGAAAGGCCGACTGCAAGAATGGCAATAGGAATTGCCGCCTCAAATACCTGTCCCACCTTCAATCCGAGATATGCGGCTGCCGCGGAGAAGATGATGGTCATCAGGAGTCCGATTGAAACTGACCATACCGTAACTTCAGGATAATTTTTTTCTGGAGACAGTATGGGTTTGTAGCTTTCGCCTTCTTTCAATTCGCGGTACGCATTTTCAGGAAGAGACAACGGTTTTTTATCCTCGTTTTCCATAAATTGTGAGATTATTTGAATTTATATTGTATCAATTTGCATGGTTTATGCAAAGATAAAGCATATTTGGCAAACTATTTGAAATATGTAAAGCATATTTGTATTTGACGAAGAAAAATTTCTGAAAAAACAGAACTATGAAGGGATTTGTAAAATTGGCATTGATGCTCCGGTGGGCGCTCTGGTAAGTCAGTTGCCTGACGGCTATGAAGAGGTTGTAATTGACGGCAATCTCTATTATCAGGTTGACAATGTCCTCTACAAAACCACAGTTTACTCCGGACTTCCATATTTTGAAGTAGCAGCGGTGCTGTAGGCTATGTTGGTGATAATGAGCCCGATTGAAAAATCGGGCTTTTTTTGTGAAAAAAAACTTCAAAAAAAGAGCAAAAAATCCTTAAAAAAATTTGGTGTTAAGAAAAAAGTGGTTACCTTTGCAGCCCGTTTCGGAAGAAACCGACCGGAAACGGTAGTTCATTGACTTATTGAGAGAGATAACGAGGTAAAAAAACTGTAAGCAAAAGATAGTTTGTTAAGAAAGAGTTTTTCTGGATTAGCGGACTACAATTTCAAAAAGCATAGTTCAGTAGAGATACT
>JAGHSK010000006.1 GCA_018065895.1 Candidatus Cacconaster equi | reverse complement strand
CTCCCGCGTGGAAAAAGGACGGGCTGATATTCAGTTGTCAACGCTGGTGAAAGTATTTCGAGGAGTCGGAAGAGAAATCAGTGTACGTGTTCTGTAGTTGTGAGGAATAATCCAAACAGGATTTTTTTCATTCAAATACGCAGTTAAGTTTTAGGCCTGTGTCGCTTGCAGCGGCACAGGCCTAAAAAAATACGTATGGATTCGGAAAATCTGGGACGGATGAATGGTGGCAGTATGGGGAAAAAGTTGTGGCTATGAAAAATGCAGGCTAAAAATCATCTGCTTTTACATTCCTATCGTCAACAGCCTTTTTGAGCGCTTCTTCCAGACTCGAGAAAATCGAATTGTACTTAGCCATAATTTTCAAGAATGCGTTTGCATTATCGTATACAGACTGGGCATCTTTACGATAGACGTTCTCTTTAACCTTTTTCGAGCCCACATCCACCAATTCGATTCCATGTTCATATCTGAGGCAGGATGAGATATTATTGCGCGACTGATTCATAAGGTCTACAACACCATTTTGACGCTCATTCGCCGATGTTTTGTTTTCCAAAGACCGGTCTAGCAAGGTCAAGAATCTCTTTGAATAGTTAGGGTACATAAGTCTTACACGATACCGTGTGTCTTTGAAATCCAACATCAACTGTCCACTGAACGAATACCAATCACCGCTATCCGATTCCGTTGCTTTGCTTGTTCCAGGATTTACCACCAGAGGTATCCAAAAATTGTCATTATAACGGAATTTGATGATAAGTTTGGTAGAGTTGTCAGAGGATTCGATTGTGTATTCCTCAGGCCTAAAAAAGGCAGTAACCCACAAAAGGGCTCTCTCTCGCTTGATTGCAACCGGGGCATCGTTCTGTATGACACGTTCAAAATAATCATTTGTTTCTCCGAGATTTTCGGAAAAATAAGTGCACATCTTAGTGTCAACACCGAGATATTGACTTTCCTTAAGGCATTTTATATATTGCAGATAATGTTTCTCCACATCAGTATAGGAGTTCTTGCTTTCTGCAATCATTGATTCAAAGCATTCGATAGCCTTATCCAAATTCCTTTCAACACCACGCCCGAAATAATACATTCTTGCTCTGGTGTCTGCTGGCAATTCATCAAAGGGCCGCTTGACTATCTTCCCCGTAGAATCTTGCACTGTAAAAAAATTACTCGTTGGAATCGATGGTGCATCCACAAAAAGGTCCACCGGTTTCTCCGGTCTCAAAATAGCGTCTGCTGAAAGAGGCCCGTTTTTTATAGCGGCCTTCAAAGCTGCTTTGGCTTCTTTTTTCGATACTTGCCCCAATACATTAGTGTTGCATAGCAGCAATCCTGCCATCAATAAAAACAAAAACTTTTTCATATCTTTTCGTTTAAAATTTAACATCCTGAGTTCAAACACGATACGCAATCGGTAGGGGGGAGTTTGAGTCGGGTGGTTTTACAGATTGTTTCTAAGGCAAAGATACGATTTTTTAAGAACATACATCATTTACGCCGTCTAACAACATCAGTTGTGGTTTACACAAACACCCTTGCATCCAGTCCAGTTGACTTGCTGAACACCTGATTGGGTGAGAGGAAGCCGTGCCTCTTCCTCGGCCTTCCGTTCAGTTTGCGCTCAACTTCCTCCAGAAACTCCTGCGTGATATTTGTGAAGTCGGAACCCTTGGGGATATACTGACGAATAAGTCCGTTGGTATTCTCGTTGGCTCCGCGTTCGTGCTCTCAAGTTTCCTTTCGTCGCCGTGGGCCTTGTCCCACCATCTATAGCCGTTTCTCTGAATCTCCCTCGTGATGGTTGACGGATGGACGTGAAGATATTCGGCAATCTCCTTATTGATCCTGTTTTGCGGGCAGACCGCCCCGATGTAAAGATTTATACTTAATATAAACCTTTATCTCACAGATTTTTTCTCAAAAATTGCGTTTAAAAGTTGAATTCGGCGCCGATTTTTTTTACATCGGTTTTTTTTTGTGCCCCGACATTTCATCTTTTTTCTTCCTTTTTTTAAAAATAGATGAAGAATAGGCCGTCAAAGTGCCTTCAAGAGCTTAATTTGACGGTTATGCCATATTTTTTCACGCCTTCACAATCCCTCATACATTTGCCTCCGCAAACGAAAAATGAGAGAAATGAAAAAGCGTCTTTTAATCCTGTTTCTTCTGATTTGTGCGGCACCGTCCGTATGGGGTCAGAAATGGGCGGTTGAGACCAATGTGCTCGATTGGGCAAATTTTGCAACTGCCAACTTTGAGGTTTCACGTAGAATCAACCGATATTCGGCTGCGGTTGCAGGAATCCGGTACAATCCATGGAAATTCAGGGACAGCAGCGGCTCTTCACATCAGAACAGAGCTCTTGGCGTCAACATAGGGGTACGCTTCTGGCCCTGGCATATCTACAGCGGATGGTGGTTTGCAGTCAAGGCTCAAGCAGAGGAATACAGTAGGGGTGGCATATTCAAAATGAGCGAGCTTCACGAAGGATATGCCCTTGGAGCCTCATTGTCAGCTGGCTACGCACTTATGGTAGGGGATCACTGGAATCTCTCATTCGGCATTGGCGGATGGGTGGGATATACCGATAGAACCGTGTACAAGTGCCCTGATTGCGGAAGAAAACTTTCCGAATACAAAGGTCCTTTCCTTCTTCCCGACAATGAAACAAAGGTTGGAGTGACGTATGTATTCTGATAAATCTGATATGAGGCCCGTCCGTTTTCTTACTGCTGCAATTTGGGCATTGACGGTTGTATGTTCGTGTTCTTCTTCCCGCAAGGCATTACAAGCCATCGAAAAAGAGCAGACGAGAGCATCCATAGCCTTGCCTGAATATTCAAACGCGGGCCTCTCTGATTCCGTGCAGGCACTGATGAAGGATACGATTATCGTTGAAGATTCGATTGAAGGGAGGAGTGTGATAATGAATGCTGTGAAGGATGAAACCACGGGTGAGATGGTCGCCTCCGACGTGATACAGGCGGCCGTTGTTTCGGCAAAGTTCAGAAATGTGGCCGAAAGAAACGGATTCGTTGACCTTGAATTCTGTGTGACGGTGCCTAATTCTATGATCAACAGCAACTGGCAGCTCAGACTTTATCCGGATATGTACATACACTCAGATAAAAGCCGCCTGGAACCGATTGTGATAACCGGAGAAGAATATCGGCGGAACCAGATACGCGGCTACGAGCGGTACGGCAGGTTTCTGAACACCATAATAACTGATTCGACTTTGATGGTGAACGACGACCAACTCAGGTTCTTTCTTGCAAGAGTGATATCTGAAGATGGAGAGATAACCGATCAGGAGGCTGTGGAGCATTATACCGACAAAATCATGAGAAAAATCAATGGCAGGAAAATAGCCTCGAAGCAAAGAATGTTCGAACGTTATGTAAAAGCCCCGCTGGACAGCGAAGGAATCCGGCTGGATACGGTTATGACTCTTTCGAACGGCAATTTTCGATATGATTACGTCGAAAGAATAAAGACACGGCCCAAACTCAGGAATGCCAGAATTGTCCTTGCGGGAGAGATTATGGAGAACGGAAAACGGGCTTACACCATTCCTGATAGTGATACCCTTACCTTCTACATCAGCTCACTGGCCTCTTTCGCCAATCATAACACCCGTTATCTGACGAAAGTGATTGAGCGCCGCGCTTCAGCGGATGCCGCATTCCACTTCAATTTCGACGCAGGGAAGCATGAACTTGACGAAAGCAGGGAGGATAACGCGATAGCTATGGCCTCTATAAGGAAAATCATGGCATCACTTCTCGACAACAGGGAGTATGATCTTGACAGCGTGGTTGTGACGGCAACGGCATCTCCGGAGGGGGACTATGCCTTGAACAAGAAACTGTCGTGGCTCAGAGGACGAACTGTCGTGGATCGTGTGTCCTCTTTCATCAGGAGTTACAGGGATTCGGCAAGAAGAGAAGCTGGTTTCAGAATAAATATGGATGATTCGTTCGAAACTTTGGAAAAAGGGCGTGATATCACTTTTGTGACGCACAATCTGCCGGAAAACTGGGCGATGCTTGACAGCCTGATAGCCTGTGATACGGTTCTCAGTGTAGTTGAAAAGGACGATTACAGGAGAATTGCGGAATCCACCGGCGACCTTGACCTGCGCTCCTCAATGCTTGAAAATAGACCCTTCTACAAATATGTGAAGGAGAATCTGTACCCGAAACTCAGAATCGTGAACTTCGATTTTGCGCTTCATCGAAAAGGAATGGTGAAGGATACTGTCCATACCACAGTAATAGACAGCGCTTATATGAAAGGGGTTGAAGCGATTGAAAACCGTGATTTTGAGACTGCGGTCAGTCTCCTGGGCAAATACGGCGATTTCAACGCGGCGGTTGCTTATGCTGCGCTGGGATACAATCACTCTGCACTTGAGACTCTTGAAAAGTGTGAACCTGATGATAAGGTAAACTATATGCTGGCTCTAATATGGTCGAGGTTCGGGGACGCTCAGAAGGCTGTTTCCTATTATCTCAAGGCATGCAGTGAAAATTCGGCGATGGTCCATCGTGGCAATCTGGATCCGGAGATCGGGATTCTGATAAAGAAATATTCCCTTAACAAAGAAACAAATGATTTCCAATGATATGAAACGAGTATTTGCAATTTTGTCGATTTTCCTTACAACAGCCTGCTCTTTATTCGAAGACAGGGGGATGTGTCCTGATTTTGTGGTCCTGGACCTTGATTACTTTCCTGACAGATCTTGTGATGAGAGTTTGAAGCTGATGCATTGGCACGATGACTTTCTCGTGGAAAAGAGCGATATGCCATATAACCGGGATGTCCATTCATACGATATCCCGGTAAGTGACGGAATGGTGGACATTGCAGCTTTTTCCCCTTGCGATTCCGCAAGATTTGACGAACAGGAGAAAAGATTGATCATACCTCTCGGAGAGGAGTTTCATCCCTTCTATGGGTTTGCCAGAAGGGTGTATGTCAATGGAGCGGATGCATACATTGAAGGAGTAAGATTGTATAAACAGTTCGTACGGCTGAGCTTCCGTCTGAGGAGAGTGCCTTTTGACGAATATGACGTGTGGGTGATGAGCGACGTCTGCGGCATAAGCACCCAGACGTTCGAGCCGATTCCCGGAGCATTTCTGCACGAATTGCGGCCAAAGGAGGATTTATATGAATGCATTTTGCCACGCCAGACGGACAAATGTGATCTGAGAGTTGTGATAAAGGAGAGGAGCAGCCCGAATCCAGGTCAGGATATAGAGATTCCGATAGGAGAGAGCATCAGGGACAACAGGTATGACTGGAACTCTCCGGAATTGGCCGACATTTATGTCTATGTGGATGTGGCAAAAGAGATTACAGTTGTTCAGATAATTGAATAGAGCTATGGAAAACAAAAGAATGCAATTTATCCTAAAGAACGCGTTATGTGTTGTGACACTGTTTTGTGCACTCTCCTGTGACAAACTTTCATCTGGTCAGATGCCGGTGATGATATCTCCGGAAACTGTTGTCAGCATTACGACCAGGGGTCCGATATCCGGAACGGCAATTCCGAAAAATAGAAAAATAATGCTTTCCGCATATCATATCCCAGCAGATGAATCGGAAGAACCTTGCAATTATTTTGTTTCAGGCTGCTTTGAATGCGGTAGAAACGGATTGTGGCAGGCAACCTCGTATTGGCCGTCAACAGGCACTTTGTCATTTCTCGGATATTCCGCAGAATTTCAGCAGATAAATGCCTTGTGGGATAAGGATGACGCATCCAGAAACGTTTCATTCCCACTTGCTGACAATTCCCTGATACAGGATGACGTTCTGGTAGGTTGTGCCGACAACACTTCGAAATGCAGTGTCCTGAAGATGGATTTCCGCCACGTCTATGCACTTGTTACCTTCAAGGGATGCAGCGATGCGGATTATGACAGTCAAAAAAATACGGGCGTAACCCTGAACCGGATAATTGTGAAAGGGGCTGCCTTTTCAGGCGACGTGTCAATACAGCGTACAGGCAGTGATATGGAAATCCGGTGGTCAAATGTCGGAAATATGAAAGATGTGGAGATTCCGGATATACCGATGACGAATCTGAATGCTTCTCCGTCTCCTGTACTCGGAAAATCATTACTTGTAGTGCCGGGAAATCAGTGTCCCGTGACAATAGGATACACGATTCATATGGGCTGGGATGATGACGGAAATCCTATTGACAGGAATATGGAATATACAGCTCTTCCTGATGGAGAATGGCTTGCCGGGGTTGCCACCAATTACACGGTTTACATAAATGTGCGTGAGGTCAGGATTGAACCGGCAATAGCCGAATGGATCGTTTCACCACAACTGATAGAATTCTGATATGAAGACGAAATGGTTTTTTATAATTTCCTGCTCAACGGCATTTGCTCTGACGACACTCTCCTGCGTAAAGGCTGATGTAACCCTGCTGCGTATCGTTCCCGACACGCAGGTTACCTTATGCACGAGAACGGAAGGGGATATTCCTGCAGGAATACCGGGAAAGTTTCCTGAGGACAGGTCAATATGTCTTTCGGGACGGTACACGGGACCTTCGGGGAGCATTGAAAATGAAGAATATTTCAAGAATGTATTCTTTCGACACAGGCAGAATGGGGAATGGTCTGAAGATATATTATGGCCACCTTCCGGAAACGTTGAAGTTTTTGGATACAGCGCACAGTATTTCGATGACGTCTCCTTTGTAAGGTGGGGCGATAAATGCACGGAAAGAATTGACATGCATTTGAATGACAACAGTGTTCGTCAGGATGATATCCTTTTTGGCGCAGGGTCGGGTGAGGCCGGTAAAAGCGCCTGCGGAAGGATCGGCGTACAGTTCTCCCACGCATTGTCTCTTCTGACATTCGTTTTTGATGAAAATGAGGGACAGAACAGCGGAGTTACAATTGATGGGATATCCGTTGATGATATTTTCTGCGAGGCCGATCTTGCTGCATACAACGAAAAGAACGGAATCCGATATGAATGGAAAAATCTGGGATCACGTCACAATGTGGAGATAAAAGAGACAGGTCTTATTGTCATTCCCCAGGCCTGCAGTCGGATGAAGGTGAGATTCACCGTCACCAACGGAGATGGACTGCACACCTCCTTTGAGAAAAGTGTTTCTGCTGATAACGGAATACTGTGGGCTCCCGGAACAAACTATGAATATCATATCCGTATCAGGCAATCGGAGGTGTATGCCCAGGTATCAGCTGAACCATGGAAAACAGACAGCATTTTAATGAAATTCAAATAACCAACAAGTCAAAAAAGAAATGAAAAAATTACTTTCAATTACAAGCTGCGCCGCATTATGCCTTCTTGCAGCTGCCTCCTGTGAAAAAAATGAATTTAACGGGGATCTTCTGCCTGAAAAAAAACAGAACATAATTTTCGCTCCGGCAATGGAATCAATCGGAACCAGGGCCATGTCCGAGGTTACGCAAGTGCAGAATCTCAAAGTGAGTGCAATCTATTATAAGGAGCAGACACTCCAGACTTATTTCGAGAATCAGACAACAACCGCATCAGGTGAGTATCAGAGCGTCGGGAACTATTATTGGCCTGACTGGAATCTTTCGTTCTATGCGGTCTATCCTCCTGTTGACATGACGATAAACGGGGGAGGGGTAACCGTCCCTGTTGGTACTTCGGACAAAAAACTTACGGGCAATGAGGATTATGTCTGCGCACTGAGCGAATCCGTTGCTAAGAATACTCTTCCTGTCAAGCTCAAATTCAGCCATATCCTCGCGAATGTGGCGGGTGTGAAATTCACGACATCATACGCCGGAACAGGTACGACCGTTGCAATCAACGAATTGAAAATAAGTTTTCCGAAATATGGAAAATACAATCTTGTGACCAAGAACTGGAATTCTCTTGGAACTGCGGAATCAACAAATCTTCCATACCCTGAAACAATGTCGGGAAATGCTACCGGAAGCGCTGTCGCAGACATATCCGTTATTCCTGGGACATATACCGTGTCTATAAAATATACGGTCAGTTATAATGGAACTGCCGTGCAAATGAACAAGAGTGCAAGTGTTACATTGCCCGCAGGAAAGAAATCCACTCTAGTAGCTTCATTCAAGGATTCGGACGATTTGAAGAATATTCAGTTCAATGTCGAACTGACCCCTTGGGATACCTCCGATTTGAACGTCAGCTTCACTCCGGTGAGTTAATATGCTCTGGGAAGACATTAAACTATGAAAAAGTCGATTTTCCTAGTATTGATACTCAGTGTGACCGCCTGTATTCCTGACAAGGAAATTTTGCCAGGCGCAGGAGAAGATGGATGCTTGTATGTCTCCGTTGATTCATCGTTCCTGAATCTGGAGACAAAAGCATCCCCAGTCACCTCTGTTTTCGAGATGTACGACACATTCGAGCTTTTTGAACACATATATACCGGAGAACAACCTGGCAGGCCGGTGCATTCGAGAGAAATTATGACGAGGGAGGGGACATCCTCAGTTTGGAAAAGTGCATCTTCAGATTTTATGCCGGTCAGTTTGGCTCAGAAGACTCTTTATTGGGCAGTCGCACCCGCCAACGCGGAAGGGATCAGTTATGTTTTTCCTGACGACGATCAGACTCCTTCAGTCAAATATGTGGTACCTGAAAGCGTCTCCTCCCAATGTGACATCATGGCGGCGCTATGTGGCCCGAACCAGGGACGTCCATCAACATTGAACATGCGTTTCTCACATATTCTTGCCGGAGTTCAGTTTAAGGTTGGGAGTGTGGCATCCGAATACTCGAAGATAATGGACGTTTCATCCGTTGTTTTCAAGAATATATATACTTCCGGAGAATTCAGACCGAACAGCGACGGCATCAACGTATATGGTCATTGGACAAATTTAGGCAGCAAAGGAAGCAGAACACTGACACGTCAGATGTCATATGAAAGGTCAACCTCAGGTACAATATATGGTGGAGCCTATACTATGATGCTACTTCCACAAACTTGTCCTTCGGATGCCGTGATCGACGTGACATTGTCGGATGGGAAACACCTGACTACGTCGCTGTCGGGCGTCACCTTGAGTCAGGGAAAGCTTAACGTTTTCACTTTCGACAGGCTTATGAAGATTGTCTTTTCCGGCGATTCGTCGATTGACGTAAGCCAGAGCAAACAATATTGTGCCGATTTCGGCTACTCTGACGGAACGATGGAATATGACATTAAAGATGGTGTTTCATTCTTCAGCTCGAATCCTGATATTGCCTATTTTACTGGCAGCACCCTGACAGGGAAGTCACCCGGCAACGTCAAGGTATATGCTCGAAAGGGTGACCTCAAGTCAAATGAAGTTGTTGTTACAGTCAGTCCGTATGTTCTGAAATTTTCTGTCGGAGGTTATCCGGATGAAGGTACTTCCACAATTTTGAATGAACCGAAGATTTTCTACGGAGAGACTCTGTATTCCGAGGTCTACAGTGGGAACACTCCGCTTAAAAGACTCAAGGGGAGCGCCTCACACGATGTGCAGGGTACGGACAAGGATGTTTTGCTCGGAAGCATAGGCCTTGTCAGTGAAATACAACCATACGGACTGGATGCTCTTTCAGTATACGGGATGAGAAGGTATAAAAGGCAGTGTACGGTCAATACTCTTTATTCCGGTGAGACTGACAGGAAACCTGGCTTTGAAGTCTTCTATAACGACGATACCAGCAAAAAGTTCATTAACGGAGGCTGCGACTGGTGGTACTATAAGGATACCAGGATTGAGGCAGGAAATGAATACTGGGGCCGTACCGTGGCTGGAGATTCGTACAGCGTGGTCGTAACATTGCCTGTGAGAATAGACCGCCAGGTCGTAAACACACAGGACAGATATTACAATTATGTGCATTAGATTCGATATACGAATCTATCTGATTGGTTCAAAGGGGTTTAGAGAATCGCCTGTCCAACGGTAGAGGGTGGCTTTGCAGAACTGGCTGCCACCCTCATTTCCATTGACACTGATGTAGAACGTACCGTTTCCAAGAGGGCAGAGACCTGTGCTGCCCCACTTGAAGTTCCATCCACAGATGCCGCTGGACGGATCCTTTATCCCATCCTGTGACAAAGATAGCTGTTCGACCTTCCCTTTGAGGTATGGAACACCCTCCAGTCTCCCTCTGAAAGGCGTTTGAGAGGTCTCAACCGCATATAAGTCATAGTTGGGCCACTGCTTTTTGCTTCCGTTATATACAGCAAGGAACATCTTGCCGGAGGCTTTGTCAAAGGCAAGGTTCTGCACTCCCCAGGTGGTGTTGCCCGTATGAATGAAATACTTGTGTTGCAGCCTGCCTCCGATGTCGTTCAGTTTGTAACAGAGAAGCACAT
Organism: Candidatus Cacconaster equi; assembly: GCA_018065895.1. Classification (GTDB taxonomy): domain Bacteria; phylum Bacteroidota; class Bacteroidia; order Bacteroidales; family UBA932; genus Cacconaster; species Cacconaster equi. Next base: position 95,305 of record JAGHSK010000006.1, on the reverse strand, counting down.
TGTAGTCGTTGTCGGAGCGAAGGGTGTCACCATATATGCCGTAGGCAACATACAAGTATCTCTCTCCAGGACGTTTCCCGCCAAAAGCAGGGGCGATTGTCACCCCGTCAATCCCGGAGCAGGCAAATCTGTGGTCCAGAATGCTGTCTCTCACTTGTACAGACGCTTTGTAGTCTTTGCAGGCTTCTTCGATAAGGTGCAGATGCATTACCTCATCCTGACTCATCCCGATGGAGTTGATCTTGTCCACGTCAATTTCTGCGACATAGAATGCGCTCTGGTCGCGTGTCCAGCTCCTGGCTCCCAGTTTTTCTGAAATGTTCCGGCCTATGGCGTCGTCTTTGAGCTCCAGAGAGGCATATACCTTTCTTCCAACAGGGTCAAATGTCATCGCTCCGATATGTCCGTTGATGCCGCTTACGCTTCCAATGATATTCCCTTCCATATCGGTTTTAAAGAAAGCGCTTGTGAACGAGAAATAGAAGCACTCCTTTTCCTTGTCAAAGGCAAGCCCCTGAACATGGAATTTTCCTCCGTCAACCTTTACAACTGACGGAAGTTGCGCAATGGCAAATTGTTGAAATGCCAGAAGCAGTGAAAAAATAAGGATAAGCTTTGTTTTCATGAATCGTCGTGTTATCTGTTCACCTCCCAATAACCGCCTTTGCCGAAAAGCTTCTCATCAAGTTCATCCATAAGGTCGAACCTGTAGATGACGTCTATTCCGGTGAAGCGGCTGCGCATATATGGAATATATGAAAATGTTTTGCGGAGATGTTCGCGGCTCACACATATCATTTCAGGTTCATATGGTGCCCCGACAAGTTTGAGGGACTCCTTTACCCGGCCGAACGGAATAATCTGTTCGGAAATTTTCTTTCTTGTCTCAGGCCATTCCTCTTGGAGTGCAGTCAGCTGTCTGCGAAGCTCCTCTCTGCTGACATATTTACCCTTCGTCTCCTTGAGGGCACGGGCAAGATGTCCCGGTTTCCCTTCGAAAAGCAAGTGCAGACGTTTCTCCAGTTCTTCCCATTCCGGCCATACGGAGAGACATCTTTCAATGTCAATTGCCTGGAGATCTTTCTCTGAGAGGAATTCCAAAGCGGCAGTTGATACCAATGTACCTATGCCGACTTTGAATCCGTGTGACACGTGCTTTCCGTCAGGATAGCTCAGGTTCTCCATATCCCAGCAGTGCGAGAACTGGTGCTCAGTACCTGATGCAGGGCGGCTTGACTGCATCGCCTGCATTGCGAAGCCGCTCATCAGAAGACCGCTGCATAACTGTTCTACTTTTTCTATGTCGCGGTTGAAGACCGCGGCAGGGGAGGCGAGTGACTCCTTGAGCCCGTCCTGAACGAGCGACCAGGAGAATCTGTCTATTTTCTCAGCTCCTGCGATCTGTGCCAGCATCCAGTCGGCGCCTGAGGGTATCTTTGCGATGAGGTCGGCATATCCGGAGGCTGCCATCTCTTTCGGGGCATCAGCGGCAATCGACGGATCCATCACGAAAGCATATGGGGCAGGGCAGTCGAATGTCTGCTTGTTGCCGTCTTTGGTGATCGAGGCTCCGTATGATGTGAAGCCGTCCATTGATGCGGCGGTTCCGACACACATATATCTTCTTTCCAGAGTATGGGAGACGTACTTTGCGAGATCGTTGATAACTCCGGAACCAACGGCTACGGCAATTGCTTCACTTTTTTCAAGATGAGCCTTGAGACGCTCCACAAAACGCCATTCAGCATATAGGTCATCGTCTGTAAAGACGAACGGCTGTTCAACGGCGATGCCTGCTTCGTGCAGTGAAGCATCAACCTGCTTTCCGGCCACACGCCAGGTGTTGGTGTCAGCGACGACGATTGCTCGTTTCGAGGGAAACATCCTGGAAAAGACTTCGGCGCATCTGCTGAGCGCACCCTTGCCGATCACAAGCTCTTTTGTGTCAGTGGTGCGCTCAAGCGCCTTCTTTACTCTTTCCTCGATGGTCATTATTTTTCAAAGAATTTGATGATGTCTTTCATCAGCATTGTCTGCTGCATTTCGAGTGAAAGAACTTCAAATGGGACACCCAGTGAAACCACCTTGTAGGATCCTTCGTAGGCAACACCTGCTGAGATTGAGTTGTTGTAGCGGAAAATGGTGTATGCATTGTCGCCCGCAGGGATAATTCCGTCAGGAGACTCAACTGCATACTTTTTGGTGTTTGGCTTTGGATTCCAGACATACCCTCTCGGTCTGTCGGCGGATGTCTTGGCGTGATATCCGAATCCGAGAGGATTCTGCGTTTCGTAGAATGTCCCTACGTTTGTCGCCTGATTGGTCATCCACTGGTAGTGAAGCACTTCCTTGATGAATTTCTGCGTTGGCTCAACCACATCCTTCTTCATCTGGTCGGTCACTTCATAATCGAAGACAGGCTCCCAGGCATCGCTTCCAATATTGGCTCCGGAGATGAATATGTTGCCGCCCGCGTTGGCATATTCGGTCAACTGTTTCTGAAGCTGCGGAGTGAAGACCTCGTATTTGAGCGGACAGGCGCCTTTGCGACCCACTTGTGTGGTAATCTGTTTTCCGCAGATCACGTCAACCATCGCATATCTTCTCATATGGACTTTTCCGTTCTCGACTGCGCTTCTGCTTGCCGAAACGAAACTGTATCCGTTTGCCATCAGGGCTTTCCCGTGAACGTAAGGGAAGTCGAAGGTATTTCCCGCGATGACTTTGGTCTCGTAGTCTGAATTTGAGGATCCGAATCCGCAACTGTCATCGTCCATCCATGGAATCCAGCGACGGAATTCATATTGGGATCCGATGTAGTTGATATCCTGGATATATGGTACACCGGCATCCATCTTGTCCTGAAATCCCGCGAACAGACTGTCTTTCGAGGCAAAGCTGACTGGTGCGCTTACGCGGGTGAAGTTGTTGATTACCAAAGCTACAGGGGCGTCTTTTCCTGCAATTCCCACAGAAAGTGTCTCACTTGGGAAACTTTCACCGCCCTGATTGACTGCAGCTACCTTGAAACTGTAGATATGTCCCGGTTCAACGGTTTTTTTGAATGATGTGCCGTTGACTGCCTGCCCATTGTCGAATCCTCCGTTGTCCACTTTCGTGTACACAATGTAGCTTGAAGGGACTGCAGACGGTTCAGCCGGATCGTCTGTCGGAGCCCAGCTCATGACTGCCTGATCACCGGCAAGGGTTGCCTCAAAGGAGTTTACCGGAAGAGGCTGGATGCAGTATTCCGTGTTGTTGATATAGGCAAGGTATTTGACCATTCCCTTGTAAACGGCTCTTGAGACCGTGAAACGGAATGACGGATCGAGACCATAGCGCATATCTGCAAGGTTGTGGTGCGAAAGAAGTTCAAGCAGCATTGCCGGGACTTCAGGGATGCGGCTCTCTGCATATGAACGGTCCCACAACTGACGACGGCTCCAGTTCGGCTCGTAATTGGCGCGGATGTCCTTGACGATTTCAGTCTGGACGATGTCGGTGTATTCACGAGCATTCATTCTGCTCTCCTTGTTGGAGTACGTATCCTTTCCGTTCGACATCTTTGTATAGATGGCAAGTGTACCTACGATGGAGTCATCAAGCACGTTTCCGGCATCAGAGTGGAATGCGAGTGACAGGTCGAGGGGAATATTGTATCCCGGCTTGCCCGGCTCGAGGTATGAACCTCCTATCAGCGCGTTGACCCAGCGTGGACGTGACATATAGTCATCGTTGTAGTCATTCACTCCGAAACTGTACGAATATATTGTATCGTTGAATCCCGCCCACTGCAGCCAGTAGCGTGAGCCCTCGGTAAAGCGCGGATAGTGTGACGTTTCAGGTTCCACCTGGAAATCGACAGGTTCACCGTTCTTGTCAATGTCGCCCGGTTTGCGGGCGATATTGCCCATTCCACCGCCGAACTTAACTGCGTCGGCCGTAACCACGCTTTTCGGATTGTCAGTTTCATTCGTGAGGAAAACACCCTGGTCAGCATTACGACCTGATGCAAACTCGAATTTGCCCAGATAGATCCAGGTGCTTCCACCCATCTTCTGGTTTATGCTGAACGATGTCTCACCACCTTTGTGTTTGACCGTATAATGAGCAGCTGTTGTACTGTTCGGAACTGTCTGGTAAGAGACGTAGACGCCATATTCGCCTTCTTTCTTGAACTCCGGAATCCAACAGATGGTGCTCTTCTCAACTCCTTTTCCTGCAGCTTTCGACATTCTTGCAGTACCCATCCTGAAAGGGTTCTCTCCGTGAACGTAGAATTTTTTGGGGTTGGCAAAACCGCTGTCAGGAGCATTTGACCAGCTTCCGCTTTCGCGATAGATGCTGTATGGATCATCATTGTCAACAATCTGTTCTTCGACGTTCCAGTCTCTTTCACGCGGAAGCATTACAACGGCCCCTGCATTTTCAAGCATAGGAACGAGGAAAGGAAGCACGTAGCTCTGGGTATAGAGGTCTTCCACCGTTTCCCAGCAGCGGGCACGCTGCCATTCCCAGCGCTTGAGTGTAGGCTCATAGTACCATCCGTGGCTCTGCCACATTGCAATATGCCTGTCCTGCAATCCTTTGGTGATACTGTAAGGCTTCGATTCATTTTTTACGAGAGGAACAAGGTTCTTGCGTCCCTTTGCCACATATTTCGCATGTTCCTTGACAGGAACGTCGGAACGGTTGGCCGAATAGTAGTTGCTTTTGAGCTTTTCAACCGGTTCCTTGCCTGCATATACCGTAATCTTGCCACGATATGAGGCATATTCTTCCGGAAGAAGTTCGTTGACGATTGAGTATATCGCCGCAATTTCCTCATCCCTTATAGGATAGTCGGAAATACCCTCGCTGAGAATCACCTTCAATCCTTTCTTCTCAACTGTCGCATCCTGTACCCGTATGCGGCTGCTGACACTGATTGTGGTCTTTTTGCGAAGATAGGTTGTAAGTGAATCACTCATAGGCTTGAAGCCTTCGTTGCCTCTTGCACTTGAGGCTGGTTGCGCATAACTGCTGAAGCAGAAGAATGCGCACAACGCCAAAATCAGATATTTTTTCATGTTTTCAAGTTAATTCTTCCACAAATTTACGTATATTTGTGTTATCGGAAATACATTTACCTATAAAAATATGAACAAGTTGTCACTGGCAAATCTCCCAACCAAAATCTACAAATTGGAGAGATGGTCGGCAGAAACCGGCAAGAATATTTTTATCAAACGTGACGACCAGACAGGCAGCGAGTGGTCAGGAAACAAGATCCGCAAACTTGAATTCGCCGTCAAGGAGGCGATGGAAATGGGGTGCAATATGCTCATTACCTGCGGTGGTATCCAATCAAACCACTGCCGGGCCACGGTCTCTGTCGCCACCCACCTTGGCATGAGGTCCGCCGTGCTTCTGCGAATCAGTGACACTCCTCCGGTAGAAGGGAATTATTTCCTTGATATGCTGCTTGGAGCCGACGTACGTTTCTGCACTCGTGAAGAGTACAGCAATTCCCGTATGGAGATAATGAAGCAGATGGCCCAGGAATATGCCGCGCAGGGTCTTAGACCATACATCATTCCCGAAGGGGCCTCCTTCGGGGTTGGTACGATGGGCTATTACCATGCCATGAAGGAGGTGGCTGCTCAGGAGGACAAGATGGACGTCGTTTTTGATACCGTTGTCGTTGCTACAGGCTCGGGTGGAACTGCCGCAGGCCTGCAACTCTCCAATATGATCAACGGCTATGGCAAGAAGGTATATGGGGTATGTGTCTGCGATGATGAGCCTTATTTCCAGAATATCTGTCTCAATTGCGCGAAGGACTGTCTTCCATATCTTGTGAAGGATGGTGAGATATCAGCTTCGCGTGCGGAGGAACTTGCCAAGAATATGAAAAAGGAGGACTTCCATTTCATTGAGGGATATGTGGGCAGAGGATACGCGCTCAGCCGTCCGGAGGAACTGGAACACATCAAGAGGATGGCCCGGATGGAAGGCGTTGTCTTCGATCCCGTATATACAGGAAAAGCGACGTTCGGAATGGTGAATGAGATGAAGGCCGGCGGTATGCTCGAACGTTCAAAAAACATTCTTTTCATCCATACCGGAGGCCTGTATGGCCTTTTCCCGGTATCAAGGGATTTCGACTTTTAGAAACTCAACTCCGATTTCTTCTATCGGAAACGATACCTTTGACTGCCATTATGACTGAACTTGTCGTGATGGCAGTCATATTTGATACGAAGTCCCACGGATCGCTCGTTCTTGCGTTTCCGGTCAATGTGCTTTGAAGAAATTCGAACATGAACGCAAAGCAGATCGCCACTAAAATGGCAAAAACCAGTGCTTTCCAATCATTGCTCCTGCGGAATGCATAAAAAGCTGCAATAGGGAATGGAAAAAACATCAGGAAATGAATATATTTGTCAATGGGTATTCCCCAGATAGACTCTGGAAGCCACCTGCCGATAGAATGCGTTTCGTCGTTGAAATTGCCGAAGCATAACACGGCCACAAGCGTAAGATAAAGAATAAAAATGATTATGGCACAGGTGCTATTCTTTTGCTTAGTGAAGGCTTTTGTAGTCATTTTCTGCTTTGATTTTGTTAATAATCTTTGTGACCACTTTGTATATTTCGCCCCCTTTCCGGTAATCCGCTTCACATATGAAGTTGACACGGTCCTGCGCGAGAAGCGTACGTGCGGTATCGATTTTGTGCCGGTTGCCTTTGTCGAAAACGGCTATGGAGTTTCCACCGAACATCTTGACTATCTTCATGCAGGGAATGTCGGTAGTCCCGTCTCCAAGATATATCATATTGCAGAAAGGTACAGGCTTCTCGTCTTCTGCCTGGCTTTCGTTCACTTTCGTTGCGTCGCTGATGTCCAGAATACCTTTCGCTATCTTGAAAAGATATTGTGTCTTTCCGGTGTAATCCACAGCTACTGCGGGCCATACGGCTACTCCGTTCTCGTCGTACCAGAATGAACAGGCAAAGATTTTCTTGAACTCCTTTGCTATCGGAGTTCCTTCAATCAGTTCAGTCTGGCCGGAAGAATTGATGTAGTGTTCCACAATCACGCCGTGCCTGCTGCCGTATTCGTTTATGATGGAGAACCACTCCCTGACACCCTCGAACAATTTTATTTTCTTTCCGAAGGATACGAATGAATCGCGCGTAAGGGAAATGTTGTTGGCTTTCGCCTCCTCGATCATCAGTTTCATATATGACAGGATGCTGCTGACCTCCTGTCCGGAAGGCACCAAATTGCTTTTTGCCCAGAACTCCTCAGGGGTTTGTCCGATGGCTTGTATGAACCCGAATTCCTGCATATTGCCTGGAGACAGGGTCCCGTCGAAATCGTATATGAGAGCTACTATTGGTTTTCTGTTCTTCATCCGTGATTCAATTTGTACGTATTTATCAGATATTTCTGGTCTTTTTTCTCAGCCAGGATGCAACCTCCTCAGGAAGTCTGTCCCTGAGGCGGCGATAGACATTCTTGTTATAGCTGTTGAGCCATTTCCGTTCCTCTTTCGTCAACAGCCGCTTCTTGATCGGTCTTGTATCGATGTGACAGCAGGTGAGCGTTTCGAAACTCAGCCACTGGCCGAAATCATTCCTTTCATCTTCCTGACAAAGGATGACGTTTTCGTGCCGGATTCCGTACTTACCTTCTCTATACAGACCCGGTTCATCCGAGGTTACCATTCCGGGAAGCAGAGGGGTTTTGTTGAAGTTCTGTCTTATGTCCTGCGGTCCTTCGTGAACACCGAGGTAAAAACCTATTCCATGTCCGGTTCCGTGTCCGAAATTCTTTCTTCTGCTCCAAAGCGGGTTACGCGCCAGGACATCAATCTGGCATCCCGCTGTTCCGCGGGGAAAAACGGCCATGGCAAGGTCAATCATACCTTTCAGTACCAGAGTGTAGTCCTCTTTTGCGGAAACTCCGCACCTGCCCATGGCAACCGTGCGTGTGATGTCGGTTGTACCTCTGTCGTACTGGCCTCCTGAATCCACAAGATACAGACCTTTGCCCTTTATGACAGCAGATCCCTCAACAGGAGTGCAGTAGTGCGGCAGTGCGGCGTTCTCTCCGTATGCGGAGATCGTTTCGAAGCTGTCCCCGTGGTAATCGACAATCTGCCTGCGGAATTTTCCGAGCTCTACGGCAGCGTCCCATTCGGTTATCACCTTGCCGGCCTTGTTCTGTGTGTCGAGCCAATAAAGGAACTTCTCCATTGCCACCCCGTCATCCAGATATAGCTTTCTAAGCGAATCTATCTCTTTTCTGTTCTTTATGGATTTCCTGAGTTTGACAGGGGAGGCCATCATCAATATTCCTTCAGGCGTCACAGCTTCCTGCAGCTGCTTGAATAAACTGTAGTTGAGGGTGGCCGGATCCACCAGAACCCTTCCGTCCCCTGCAAGATTCGAAAATGATTCGCATACGGCTTCATAAGGAGCGTTCAGCACACCTGATGCCGCCGGTACGCTGTCGATATCGCGCACAAACCATATCACCTTATCCTGATTCACCAGAAGATACGAAATGACGTACGGGTTGTAGTCGATATCTTCGGCCCTGACGTTCAGCAGCCAGGCTATCTCATCAAGTGCGGTCACAAGCATTGAGCTGCAATTTTTTTCTTTCAGGAAATCGCGCAGCCAGCTTATCTTCTCCTTTCGGCTCTCTCCGACGAGTGATTCGTCAATGAACGTTACAGGTGTGGCTGGAATGCCGGGCCTGTCGTCCCAAAGTTGTGACAGCATATCCGGCCTGTCGATTATTTCAAAGCCATTGAGTTCCTTTATGGCACTGATGCTCTGACAAAGTCCGTCAACTGCGATCTTGCCTCCATCCGGGAGGATGCTCCGAAGATAATCCGGAATGCCCACGGCGTCGGGAACTCTTGTCTTGTGAAGTTCGATTCCGGTATCCTTCAGCTGTTTGTCAGCCTGAATGAAATATCTCGAGTCAGTCCAAAGTCCTGCGTGATTCCGGGTGATGACGATGTCACCGGCTTCTCCGGTAAAACCGGAAACCCATTCCACCTGTTTCCATCTCTGTGCCGGATATTCACTGTTGTGTGGATCGGTCCCGGTGATAATGACTGCGTCATAACCGAGGCTCTGTATCTGTTTGACTCTTTCGCTGTAGATGTTCATGGCTATTCTGTTTTGATGATGGGACTCCAATCGACAGGTGCTTCCACGAAGATCTCTTCATCGCGGGTAGGGTGGGTGAACCTGATGCTCCGGGCGTGGAGCGAAATGCCTCCGTCCCTGTTGGAGCGAGGCGCTCCGTATTTCAGATCCCCTTTGATGGGACAGCCTATCGTTGAAAGCTGGCACCTTATCTGATGATGTCTTCCGGTAAGCAGTTCCACCTCCACCAGATGATACCTGTCCGTATCTTTTATCACCCTGTATCGCAGGACAGCTTTTTTTGAGCCATTTTTCTGCGTGTCGTACGCGTAGGACTTGTTCTGTTTCTCGTTGCGTATGAGAAAATGGACCAACTCACCCTCCTGCGGATCCGGTCTTCCGCAGGTCAGCGCCCAATAAGTCTTGTGCACGTTTCCGCTGCGGAAAGCTTCATTCAAACGTTCGAGGCACTTCGATGTCTTTGCAAAGACGCTTATGCCGCTGACAGGACGGTCGAGTCTGTGCGGCACACCCATAAATACGTGACCCGGTTTCGAGTCGCGTCGGGCGATGAAGGCCTTGAGTGTTTCGCTCAGAGGTTCGTCACCTGTTTTGTCACCTTGAACAATCTCTCCGGGACGTTTGTTCAATATCAGAAGGTGGTTGTCTTCATAGAGAATCCTGCCCGCAAGATCCTCATAAACCGTTGATTCCAATTCCGGGTATATCATATATGCAAAAGTAGCCATAATTACATAATTTTCAATGTGGAAATTCATAAAACCTAAAACCGCTGACAAATTGTCATATTTTCCGGCGTGGCATAATCTTCGTATGAGAGTAAGCCGTAACGGCAGTTGGACTGCCTGAATGAATCAGTAAATAACAAAAAAATATAGGAGATAAAAAAATGGGAAAAATCATCGGAATTGACCTTGGTACTACCAATTCTTGTGTATCTGTAATGGAAGGCAACGAACCTTCAGTCATCATCAACAGCGAAGGAAAACGTACTACTCCTTCAGTAGTGGCATTTGCTGAAGGTGGTGAGAGGAAGATAGGCGATCCTGCAAAACGTCAGGCGATCACCAATCCGCTCAAGACCATTTTCTCTATCAAGAGATTTATGGGCGAAACATACGACCGCGTTGCAAAAGAGGCCGAGAGAGTATCTTACAAGGTCGTAAGAGGTGACAACAACACCCCACGCGTCGACATTGACGGCAAACTGTACTCACCGCAGGAGATCAGCGCAATGATTCTTCAGAAAATGAAGAAGACCGCAGAGGACTACCTTGGAACAACCGTTGACGAGGCTGTCATCACCGTACCTGCGTATTTCAGTGATTCACAGCGTCAAGCTACCAAGGAAGCCGGCGAAATCGCAGGCCTCAAAGTGAAGAGAATCATAAACGAGCCTACCGCAGCTGCTCTTGCATATGGCCTTGACAAGAAGAACAAGGATATGAAGGTAGCTGTATTCGACCTTGGTGGCGGTACATTCGATATATCTATCCTCGAACTCGGTGACGGTGTGTTTGAAGTGAAATCAACAAACGGTGACACTCACCTCGGAGGTGACGATTTCGACCACGTTATCATTGACTGGCTTGCAGAAGAATTCGCCGCAGAGAATTCAGGTCTGGATCTCCGCAAGGACCCTATGGCCCTTCAAAGACTCAAAGAGGCAGCAGAAAAAGCCAAGATTGAACTTTCAAGCCAGACATCAACAGAAATCAACCTGCCTTATATAATGCCTGTGAATGGTATTCCGAAGCACCTTGTGAAGACACTTTCACGTGCCAAATTCGAGGCTTTGAGCGACAGCCTCATCCAGGCTACGATCGAACCTTGCCGCAAGGCTCTCAAAGATGCGGGCCTTCAGGCATCCGAGATCGACGAAGTACTTCTCGTGGGTGGCTCGACACGAATCCCTGCGGTTCAGGCAGTAGTTGAAAAGTTCTTTGGCAAGACTCCTAACAAGGGTGTGAACCCTGACGAGGTTGTTGCAGTGGGAGCATCCACCCAGGGCGGTGTGCTTGCAGGTGATGTGAAGGATGTGCTTTTGCTTGACGTTACTCCGCTTTCACTCGGTATTGAGACACTTGGCGGTGTAATGACCAAACTTATCGATGCCAACACCACGATTCCTACACGCAAGAGCGAGGTTTTCAGTACAGCTGCCGACAACCAGCCGTCTGTTGAAATCCACGTGCTTCAGGGCGAACGCTCAATGGCCCGCGACAACAAGACCATCGGCAACTTCCATCTTGACGGAATCACTCCTGCACCACGCGGTGTCCCTCAGATTGAGGTGACTTTCGACATTGATGCCAATGGTATCCTCAATGTCTCTGCAAAAGACAAAGCTACCGGTAAGGAGCAGAAGATCCGCATCGAAGCTTCATCCGGTTTGAGCGAGGATGAAATCAAGCGTATGCGTGACGAGGCCAAGGCAAACGAAGCGGCTGACAAGGCAGAAAAGGAGCGTATCGACAAGATCAATGGCGCTGATGCGATGATATTCCAGACTGAGAAGAATCTCAAGGAATATGGTGACAAGATTCCTTCAGACAAGAAGAGCGCCATCGAAACAGCTCTCTCTCAGTTGAAGGAGGCACACAAGAGCCAGGACATCAGTGCAATCGAGAAGGCTACAGAGTCTTTGAACAACGCTTGGCATGCAGCTTCCGAAGATATGGCGAAGGCGGCTCAGGCAGCCGGCGCACAGCAGGGGAATCCTGGCGCTGGATTCAATGGCGGGGCCCAGGGCGGTCAGCAGAATGATTCTGACAACAGTACTCCACAGGATGTTGATTACGAAGAGGTTAAATAAATCATTTAAAGATACTCTTAAAGTTGCGCATCACGCGAATCATTCGCATGATGCGCAACTTTTCTTTTAATTTGCTAAATTTGTGGAAAATTAATCTGAACGGAATGAAACGCAAATCCATCTTTCTCCTGTTTGCCGTCGCATTGGCCTTTCTGCCCGGATGCAACCGCAATTCCACAAAGGCTGACCTCTACAACGACGAGTGCGGAGTGACCAGGCGCATCAACATTGACGAAAAGAATGTATATCTTGTTTTCACAGCCCACTACAGCGAGATAGACAGCGGCTATTTCGAGAATTTCGACGGAGTGGTTCCTGTCCTTGACATTCTCAAGGAGAAAGATGTAAAAGGCTCTTTCTTCCCGACAGGATGCTGCTTCCGTCAGGAGAAATACAAGGATGCGATACAACGCATCATCGATGAAGGACATTATCTTTCAGCCCATTCAAACAATCATCTTGAACTCTGTTCGACGGATGAACAGCATAGAACCCTTGTGTCTGCGGACTCTTTGGCGAAGGATATCGCCGGAATGGAGGCGGAGCTGGCAAAATTCGGTCTGAAGAAAGAACAGTACCGCTGGATGATTCCTCCTTATGAAAGTTACAACAAGGAGAATGCAGATGATTTGAGAAACCTCGGTTATATGCTGTGCAACCCTACATACGGTATTGAAACGAGCCTCGACTGGGCTGGACCTGATTCCGGGCAATACTGCTCGGCAGAGGAGCTCGTGAGCAACATCTGGCTATATGACAAGATTGACACGGAACACGGCCTGAACGGATGCATAATCCTGATTCACGCCATGAACTACCCCGACCGCACGGACGATGACAGAGTCTATACCCATCTCGGTGAGATAATAGATGGTTTGCGTGACCGTGGCTATGGATTCAAAACATTCAAGGACCTTCTCTGATTATGAAGAAGCTTTCAGTAATATTGTGGTCGCTGCTCTTCGCTGCAGGCCTTTATGCACAGGATATAGACGTTCTTCTCGGTTCAATGTCCAGAAAGGAGAAGATCGCGCAGATTATTATTGTAGCCATAGATTCACAGGATACCCTGCACCATGCACAACAGGCCGAACTTGCTGAAAAGGGGCTTGGCGGGTTGATTGTGATGGATGACAATCTTTCAGACAATATGCAGCTTGTAAATGAACTTCAGGCTCATTCGCGGATACCTATGATTGTTACCATTGATGGAGAATGGGGCGCTTCGATGCGATACCGCGAGTTCGCCCAGTTCCCAAGGGCGATGCAGCTCGGCGCTTTGACCGATGAGGATTTTATCTATGCTGTCGGTCAAAAAATAGGAGAAGAACTCAGAGAACTGAAGATTTTTGCAAATTTCGCCCCCGTAGTGGATATCAACAACAATCCGAATAATCCTGTAATCAATACACGATCATTCGGTGAGGACCGTGAGAAGGTTGCGAAGTTCGGCGTGCAGTATATGAAGGGAATGCGTGATGCCGGAGTGGCAGGTTCCGCAAAACATTTTCCCGGTCACGGAGACACTGACGTGGATTCCCACAAAGGACTTCCTGTCCTGACCTTCGACCGTGCCCGCCTGGATTCTTTGGAGTTGTATCCTTTCCGCAAGCAGATCGGGGCAGGTGTGGATATGATTATGGTGGGGCATCTCAGTGTTCCGGCTCTTGATTCAACCGGTACGCCAGCTTCCATCTCGAAACCCATCGTTACGGATCTTCTTCGCAATGAACTTGGATATGACGGTATTATCATCACTGACGCTCTTGGAATGAAGGGAGTTGCCGAGGGTGATGTGGATGCTTCGGTTGCTGCATACAAGGCCGGTGCAGACATCCTTCTGATGCCTCTTGACGCGGAAGCTACAATACGCGATCTGGATGCTGCCTTTGAAAAGGGAGAACTTTCTGAATCTGATCTGAACCACAGGGTGAAACGGATGCTCGGCCTCAAGGCTCGCTGCGGAATGCTTTCCGAGAGCTATTCACCTTTTGTCGATACCTCCAGGCTTTCTGCTTTGGCAAATCGTCCGATGTCGCGTTTCCTGATACAGAATCTAAGTGACAGAAGTATGACTGTCGTAAAAGGTTCGGACAAATTGCCTTTCCGTTTCCACGACAATGTGGCTTACGTGGCTTTCAATGCAACTTCCGATGCAAGTAAGGAAATGTACAAAGAATTGCGTCGTTATGGGAATATCCCCCGTTTCGATCTTCCTGCAGATGCCACTGAAGCTCAGATTGACAGCGTTGGCAAACTTGTGAGACGATACAAAAAAATCATTGTAGGCTTCCATTCCGGGAAGCCTGTTTCCAGTTCAGGAGGTCCGAAGCGTTTTGCCAGAATTGACCCTCAACAATTGGAATGGATTTCAAAGTGGGCTGACAAGCATATGCTTTTCGGCTGCTATATGGGAAATCCTTATGATTTGAATTTCCTTCCGGCTCACAAGAATTTCACGACCTTCATCATCTGCTACTCGGACAATGAATTCAACAATAAGTCAGCGGCTAGGGCCATAACTGTAGCGGGTGCCTCCGGCGTCCTGCCAGTGGCGGCGGGAGGCTATCCTTGTGGCTACAGCGACTGATTTTTCAGGCTTCTGAATACTCTATTCAGCTTTTCCGTCTGAACCGAGAACGTTCTTTATCTTTTCGGAGTAGAGTTTCTTCATCTCGTCGCGGGCAGGACCCAGATACTTGCGTGGATCGAACTCGCCAGGTTTTTCGTTGAAAACCCTGCGGACTGCGGCGGTCATTGCAAGACGTGAGTCGGAGTCGATGTTGATCTTGCATACGGCACTCTTTGCAGCCTTGCGAAGCTGCTCTTCAGGAATACCTACTGCATCAGGGAGTTTTCCTCCATTTGAATTGATGATGTCAACATATTCCTGAGGAACTGAAGAAGATCCGTGAAGCACGATAGGGAAGCCGGGAAGCTGTTTCTCCACGCCTTCGAGAACGTCGAATGCCAATGGAGGCGGAACGAGTTTGCCGGTCTTCGGGTCACGGGTGCACTGCTCGGGTTTGAACTTGTAAGCGCCGTGAGAAGTACCGATTGAAATGGCCAGGGAATCGCATCCGGTCTTTGAAACGAAATCAACGACCTCTTCAGGCTTTGTATAGTGGGATTCTTCAGCCGAAACTTCATCTTCAACACCGGCAAGAACGCCGAGCTCAGCTTCAACCGTTACGTCATATTTGTGTGCATATTCAACCACTTTCTTCGTCAGAGCGACGTTTTCCTCATAAGGAAGAGCGCTTCCGTCAATCATCACTGATGAGAAACCCATATCCACACAGCTCTTGCAGAGCTCGAAACTGTCACCGTGGTCGAGGTGAAGCACAATCTGCGGCCTTTCCCAACCAAGCTCCTTTGCATATGCTACGGCACCTTCTGCCATGTAGCGGAGAAGAGTCTGGTTTGCATAGTTGCGCGCACCCTTTGAAACCTGAAGAATGACAGGTGATTTTGTCTCCGCAGCAGCTATGATTATGGCCTGGAGCTGCTCCATGTTGTTGAAATTGAAAGCCGGGATAGCGTAACCGCCCTTAACTGCCTTGGCAAACATTTCACGAGTGTTCACCAATCCTAAATCCTTGTAAGAAACCATTTTTATAGTATGTTTATTATCTTTTGCCTTTTGAAACGCCTGCAAAGATAGCGGTTTTTTTTACACGTAGTGTAAAGGCTGCCTTTTTATTTGCTATATTTGTAAGATTATGGATGGAAAAGTGATTATTTTCTGTGCTCCTTCCGGCTCGGGCAAGAGCACTGTAGTGCATCATCTTCTTGAAAATTTTGACTGCTTCGACTTTTCAATTTCGGCAGCCTCCCGCAGCCCGCGTGGTGAGGAGAAGGATGGTGTGGATTATTATTTCATAACCAATGATGAATTCAACCGCAGAGTTGCCGCGGGAGAGTTCGTGGAACACGAAGAGGTCTATCCTGGATGCCAGTATGGTACTTTGAAGAGCGAAGTGGAGAGAATCTGGTCGAAGGGCAACGTCATTCTGTTCGATGTCGACGTGAAGGGGGGAATCAACCTGAAGCGATATTTCGCGGATGCGGCAATGTCGGTCTTTGTACAGGCGCCTTCAGTGGAAGTTCTGCGCGAGCGTCTTGTGAAAAGAGGTACGGATACCCCCGAGGCAATAGAAAAACGGCTGGCAAAGGCATCCGAAGAGATGACTTATGCTCCGCAGTTTGACGTGATTCTCGTTAATGACGAGTTGGATGTCTGTCTTGCAAATGCAGTCAGAATAGTCAGTGAATTTCTCTCGAAATAGATACATCCCGGCAATATGGCTTCTTCTGATGAAAAACAAAAAGTAGCTCTTCTTTTCGGATCATTCAATCCGATACACGAGGGACATCTCGCCATACTCAGCCATATCGCTGATAATCATCCCGAGATTTCACAGACAAGACTTGTCGTCTCTCCACAGAGTCCTTTCAAGGATGGACTGATGTCATCTGCCGGAAAACGTCTCGAAGATGCCAGAAAAACACTCTCTGAAAGCGGCCTTGACGTAACCGTGTCAGACGTGGAATTCCATCTCGAAGCGCCTCTTTATACAATCAACACCCTGCGCTTCCTCCGCGACAACGAACCCGATAAGGAGTTTATTCTGGTTATGGGCGCAGACAACATCGCAAGTGTCGACAAGTGGCACGAAAGCCTGGCGCTGCTCTCCGAATTTGAAATATGGGTCTACCCGCGCATCGGATTCGATGCCAAAGCCTTTTGCGACAGATATAATGCCACTTCAGGTGTGAAAGGAGTGAAACTTCTTGATGCCCCTCTGCATAACATATCATCCACTGAAATCAGGCGCAGCCGCAATCATTATGACGTCATCATAATAGGTGGAGGCATCACAGGTGCCGGTGTGGCGAGAGACTGCTCTATGAGAGGGCTGAAAGTGCTGCTGATTGAGAAGGGCGACTTCGCATCAGGGGCAAGCGGAAGGAATCACGGCCTGCTCCACAGCGGAGCCAGATATGCTATGGGTGATGCCGAGTCAGCCGCGGAATGCATACGGGAAAACAGAATTTTGAAAAAGATTGCACCGCACTGCATAGAGCGGAACGACGGACTTTTCATCACGTTGCCTGAAGATGACCTTGACTATCAGAGGCGTTTCGTGGATGCTTGCCACAGGTCCGGCATCGAAGCAGAGGAGATAGATCCCGTCCAGGCGCGCATTATGGAGCCAGCGGTGAATCCTGATCTGACAGGTGCTGTGAAAGTCCCGGACGGTTCAGTGGATCCTTTCCGTCTTACGATGGCGAATATCGTCGATGCAAAGACTCATGGCGCCAAGGTGCTTGTATATCACGAGACAGTAAGCCTTATCAAGGACGGCTCAAAGGTGATAGGCGTCAATGCAAGAAACGGCGCTTCAGGGGAGATAACGGATTTTTACGGAGAAATAGTGGTCAATGCGGCCGGTATATGGGGAGCGGCTGTTGCAGAAATGGCAGGCGCTGCCATACAGATGTTCCCGGCGAAGGGAACGTTGCTTGTTTTCGGCCACAGAGTCAACGGAATGGTAATCAACCGCTGCCGCAAATCTGCTGACGGTGACATTCTTGTACCTGGAGAGTCAGTAACCATACTCGGTACCACTTCAACCAGAGTTCCGTACGGTGAGATAGATGACGTGCGTCCGACCTCCGATGAAGTGGACCTTCTGCTTCGCGAAGGAGCCAAACTTGCGCCTGCTCTGCTTCAGACAAGGATTTTGAGGGCATATTCGGGTGTCCGTCCGCTTGTAGCGGCAGACAATGACACCTCCGGCAGAAGCATAAGCAGGGGAATAGTGCTTATTGATCACGAAACCCGCGACGGAATAAAGGGATTCGTCACCATAACCGGAGGCAAACTGATGACTTATCGTCTGATGGCTGAAATGGCTTCTGATCTGGTGTGTCGGAAACTTTCCGTGAATCAGGAGTGCAGGACTGCCGGTACAATGCTTCCGAACCCACTCGTGCGCAACGCCCGGTTCGGCGGCAATCTTGTGTGTGAATGTGAGAATGTCACGGAAGAGGAGATCCGTTATGCGGTTGACAACCTGGAAGCGCGTGATTTCACGATGCTCCGCCGGCGTACCAGACTTGGAATGGGTACCTGTCAGGGGCAATTCTGCGCCAGACGTGCATCCGGCTTCCTTCCTGACGCCGATTTGAAGGATTTCGTAAGGGAACGTTGGAAGGGAATAGTTCCTGTGGCCTGGGGGGATGCCCTTCGAGAGGCCCAGTTGACACAATGGATATATAGGGATGAGAAGTGACGTAATCATAATCGGAGGTGGGCACAGCGCCCTTTGCAAAGGCATCGAACTGCTCAAGGCAGGGCGGGGGTGTATCATTTTCTCAACGGGAGAAGGAGGACACAGATTCCGTGATCCGTCGTATTCTCATTTGAATCACAGAAAGGAGTTCGAGAGGCTCGGCGGCGTCTATGTGATGGGTGATACTGTCACAGGCGGGCAGTTCGATGGCTCCGGACGGCTCTCCTTTATTCGCACGGCCGCCCAGGGGAAAACGGTTTTTTACGCACAGGAGTTCTTCATTGCTACCGGGAGTTTCTTCAGCAGGGGACTTGTTGCTCTCAGGGATGCA
Organism: Candidatus Cacconaster equi; assembly: GCA_018065895.1. Classification (GTDB taxonomy): domain Bacteria; phylum Bacteroidota; class Bacteroidia; order Bacteroidales; family UBA932; genus Cacconaster; species Cacconaster equi. Next base: position 76,689 of record JAGHSK010000006.1, on the reverse strand, counting down.
GTCGTTGAGCCTATTTTCGGGCTTGACGTTGATTTTTCCGGAACTTACGAAGAGTGGGTCAATCCGGATTTCTACGCTGACCAGCCATTCATGCATTTCGGCGTGATTACGGATGAGGAGGGCCATCCCCTGAAAAATGGAGTAAAAGTTGGAAATTTGACTGCAATAGGTTCTATCAAGGGAGATGGAAAGAGACAATAATTTTGAACAGTGCCTTAAATGCGACATCTGCAGCGGCTATTGCCCGGTTGCGAAGGTAAATCCTGTATTTCCTGGGCCGAAACGACTTGGCCCTGACGGAGAACGTTACCGTATGATGGATGCCGCCTTCTTTGACCCGGCGGCGAATCTCTGCCTGAATTGCAAGCGATGTGAAGTCTCCTGCCCGTCGGACGTGCATATCGGTGATATAATACTCAAGGCCAAGCTCAAATATGGAAGGAAAAGCCATGTTCTCCGTAATGCCGCCCTGTCATATACGGATACAATGGGCTTCCTTGGGACGCATTTCTCTCCAATGGCCAATGCTGTGGCCTCTCTTATGTTCAAAGGTGGGCCACGCTACGCATCACGCACTTTCGAAAGGCAGTTCATCGGCAGTGAAACCGCTGCACGGCAGAGCTGTTTCGACCACAAGGTGAGCTTTTTCCACGGATGTTACGTGAACTACAACAATCCTTCACTTGGAATGGACTTCGTGAAGGTGATGAATGCTCTGGGCATCGGGGTACAGCTGCTCGACGATGAATCGTGCTGCGGTATTGCTTTGATTTCAAACGGATTTGTGCAAAAGGCACGGAAGAATGCCGAGAAGAATATCGCCTCCGTCCGTACTTCGGTTGAAAAAGGGATGCCGGTCATCTCGACGAGCACTACCTGTATGTTCACTTTGCGCAATGAGTATCAGAATGTGCTCGGATACGATATGAGCGCTTTCAGCGATTCTATGTACACTGCAACGAAATATATCTTCGAATTGCTTGATTCCTCAGCCGTTTCCCTGCATTTCAGGAAGGATCTGCCGAAAATTCGGGTGGCCTATCATATGCCTTGCCACCTTGAAAAACTGGGGTGGGGGCTCTATACCGTTGCCCTGCTCAGGATGATTCCGGGGGTGGAACTGACTGTTCTGGATTCGAACTGTTGCGGTGTGGCAGGCACGTACGGTTTTAAAAGCGAAAACAAACAGACTTCCCGCAATGTGGGAAAGCCGCTTTTTGACCAGATTCGCTCCATCGGAGCCGATCTGGTAGTGACCGACTGCGAGACCTGCCGCTGGCAGATTGAGATGAATACCGGAGCGAGGGTGGCTCATCCGATTTCTCTTCTTGCACAATCAATCGAGACTTTGAAATAAAATACAACGCATATGGCATCAAATACCAAGAACTCCTTCAAATATTGGCAGAACAAGATTATCATCGTGTCGATGATAGGCTATTCTCTCTACTATTTTGTGAGAAAGAATTTCTCCATCGCAATGCCGGGGCTTACGGCGGAATATGGAATTTCCAACACCAGTTTCGGAATTGTGATAGCCATAGGGTCGATTCTCTACGGCTTTTCGCGATTCATCAACGGATTCATTGTCGATCGTGTGAGCACGAAGGCATTCATGGCCCTTGGACTGCTTCTGTGTGCGGGGGCGAATTTCGCATTCGGATTCGGTGTTGACTTGAGCTATCTGATAACGGGGGTGCACGAAGGTCCACAACTTGTCAATATGCTTATTCTCATAATGGGAGTCACCATAATCCTCAACCAATATTTCCAGGGGATGGGATTTCCTCCTTGCGCGAGGCTTCTGCCTACTTGGATTGCCCCGAATGAACTGGCTACAAAGATGTCAATATGGAATACTTCACACTCCATAGGAGCTTCCCTTGCCGTAATAGTATGTGGTGCCATAATGACGAATTGTGGTGCGGATATGAGTGGAGACAGCAGTATTGTCAGTCATATAACGGCCAATCTGGCAAACAGCATAAAGGGATGGGATACTCTGAGCCAGTCCGACCAGATGTCGCGGGTGATGACCTACGCCAGCCATTACGGCGCGTGGCGCTGGTGTTTCCTCATCCCGGGATGTCTTGCATTGGGGGGCGCCGCATTGATTTTCTTCGGACTCAAGGATTCTCCGCAGCAGGTAGGACTGCCTGAGGTGGAGGGCACTCATACCGGAAAGGATGAAACTGAAGGCAAGAAGGGGGCTCACAAGGAGTTCCTCAAACATATGGTCTTCAAGAACCGCTGGGTGATAACTCTTGCCATAGCCAATATCTTCGTATATATACTCAGGATGGGTGTCCTTGACTGGGGACCTAAGTTTCTCACCGAAGACAGGGGAATGGATATAAAATCCGCCTCATGGTCTGTCGCGGCATTTGAACTGCTCGCCATTGTGGGCACTATTTTCGCCGGATGGGCAACAGACAAATGGTTTGACGGGAAAGCCCACAGGATGTGCCTTGTCTCAATGATAGGAGCCTGTGTATTTCTCGGTGTGTTTGCTTTGTTCCCTAAGATGCCTACCGTTCTTTCGATAATCTTCCTTGCTATGGGAGGATTCTGCATCTACGGACCTCAGGCTCTCATTGGCATCGGCGCTGCCAATCACGCCACTAAGGAGGCCTCCGCCACCGCGAATGGTGTGACCGGCCTTCTGGGCTATCTCGGCCCAGCCATTGCTGCGATGGGCGTCGGACTGCTTGCCGATAATTTCGGCTGGAGCGTGGTGTTCATCGCTTTTGTCGGTGTCGGCCTGATAGGTGTGCTGCTTTTCGCCTCTATGTGGAATGCACCGCGTGACGGTTATGAGCGTGCCCGGAAATTCACTGAGGAGTTCAATAAGAAGAACGGGGAGGAATGATTATGGATGATCTGAATAAGAGACTTGCCGGCATCAGGCACGTTGCGCTTGATATGGACGGTACGATTTACCTGAGCAACACCATTTTCCCCTTCACCATACCCTTTCTGGAAAAACTGCGCAGACTTGGCATTTCCTATTCGTTTCTGACCAACAATCCTACCAAATCGCTGGACGATTACCTTGCAAAGCTGCACAGGATGGGCATCGAGGCCACTCCTGCCGAGATGTACACCACTACCGTGGCGATGATAGACTATATAAAGTTCCATTACCCGAAAGCACACAGGCTCTTCCTGTTGGGTACACCGAGCATGCAGTCGCAGTTTGAGGCTGCCGGATTCGAACAGACTTCTGATGATCCCGACGACGTTCCTGACATTGTTGTTGTCTCCTTTGATATGACGCTCGTCTATCCGCGTCTGTGCCGCGCTGCCTGGTGGGTGTCACAGGGAATCCCATACCTTGCTACAAATCCTGACAGGGTGTGTCCTACTGACCAGCGTACTGTGTTGGTGGATTGCGGTTCAATCTGCAAATGTTTGGAGCATGCCACAGGACGCAAGCCTGACGTGACTCTCGGCAAGCCGGATCCCAATATGCTTATCAATATTATAGAGCAGAAGCATCTGAAACCTTCAGAAATAGCGATGGTGGGGGACAGGATTTATACTGATATTGCAATGGCGCAGAATGCCGGCGCCTTCGGCGTGCTGGTCCTCAGTGGCGAAACAACTCTGGAAGTGGCGCAGTCGGCGCCAAATCCTCCTGACCTGATTGTTGAAAACATAGAAGAATTGGGAAAACTTTTGGAAAATTCAAGAAGTTGATTTACATTTGCACTCCCAACAGGGACGGCGCCATCGAATAAGGGTTTAGTTCGCGGCCCTCTCAAGGCTGAAATACGAGTTCGAATCTCGTTGGCGCTACAACAAATGCTTCAGACATTGATGTTTGGAGCATTTTTTGTTGTAGGCATAAGCGGATATTTTTCTTAGATTTGTGTATGCTTTAAATAAAAAAATAGGATGAAGAAACTTTTTTTGACATTACTCGTGACGTCCGTATCGTCGTTATTTGCATTTGCTGCCCCTGACGACGATGTAGCCGTTGCCTTCGAGCAGATTCCTGCTGCTTCACAGACATTTGTCACCACACACTTCGCCAAGGAGCAGGTTTCATTCTGCCTGCGCGACAACCACAGCTATGAAGTGCGTCTTTCAGATGCCACCGAAATAGAATTCGACAGGGCCGGTAATTGGGAAGAGGTTGACTGCAAATACAAGGCCGTCCCTGCTTCAGTTATCAAACTCATTCCGGAGCCGGTCAATGCCTATGTTGTCAGAAGCTATCCTTCGGCTGTCATTACCAAAGTGAAGGTGAAGGTTTGGGGCTATGAAATCGAGCTCAACAATGGCCTTGAGGTGGAGTTCAACCGTGCAGGACAGTTCCTCAGGATTGACGACTGATTTTTTTTCGAGACTTTCTAATACGGAATCGATATGAAGAGATTTTTATTTACCGCCTGTATTCTGGCGTTGTGCGTGTTTGCGGCCGGAGGCTGCAAGAAGATTGTTACCGTGAATGAACTTCCACCTGTGGCCCAGACTTTCATCTCCACAAATTTTCCCGGCACAAATGCATCATATGTGATTAAGGAGTGCTGTGAGTATGAGGTGACTCTTTCCGATGGCACCCAGCTCGAATTCAACAAGAAAGGGGAGTGGAGGAAGGTAGATATGAAGAATATTCCGGTTCCTGCTTCTGTGGCGGCCTCCCTGCCGGCTCCTGCCGCCGCATATCTTGAGACATCATTCCCCGGCGTTCCTGTGGAGAAGGTCGAGATCGAACATCGCCGCTACAAGGTGGAACTGCTCAACGGCCTGGAACTCGAATTCAATTCGAAAGGAATCTGCAAGGATATTGACGACTGAGTTATTCCTCTTCCAACTCCCGGACATTAGCGTATTTGCGCCATTTTTCAATTAGGGCAGCCATATCGGCAGGAATGGCGCTTTCAAGCTGGATCCACTCTTTCGTGCGCGGATGTTCGAATCCGAGCGTACGGGCGTGGAGGGCATGCCGCGGAAGCAATTTGAAGCAATTGTCAATGAACTGCTTGTACTTTGCATAAATCGTGCCTTTCAGAATCTGGTCGCCTCCATACCTGTCATCATTGAACAGGGGATGCCCGATATGATTCATATGTACGCGGATCTGATGGGTGCGGCCGGTCTCCAGCTTGCACTCCACGAGGGTGACGTATCCGAAACGTTCCAATACACGGAAATGTGTGACGGCTCTTTTCCCCGCAGAGCCGTCGGGAAAGACTTTGAACCGCATACGGTCGTTGGGATCGCGGCCTATGTTGCCTTCAATCGTGCCGCTCTCCTCCTGGATGTTTCCCCACACGAGGGCTACGTATTTGCGGTCTATGGTGTGATAAAAGAATTGCTTGGCAAGATGCAGCTGCGCCTCGTCGTTCTTTGCCACTACAAGCAGACCTGAGGTGTTCATATCGATTCGGTGCACGAGCATTCCCATCCGTTCGTCGCCTTCATCCGCCGCCTGCCTGATTCCCAGGTGGTAGGCGAGGGCATTTATAAGAGTGCCGCTGAAGTGTCCGTGACCGGGATGGACAACAAGCCCTGCCGGCTTGTTGACAACGAGCAGGTCATCGTCTTCGTATGCAATGTCGAGAGGAATAGGTTCCGGGGCGATTTCGCAGCCATGCCGCCTGTATGGCAGCATTATGGTGATCACGTCGAGAGGCTTTACCTTGTAGTTGGATTTCACCACTTTGTCGTTGACGTGAACGTATCCCGCCTCGATGGCAAGCTGCACGCGGTGGCGGGAGGTGAGCTCCATATGCTCCGTGATGTACTTGTCGATGCGCAGCATTCCCTGACCCTTGTCAACGTCAAAGCGGAAATGCTCGAACATCTGCTGCTGTTCGTCGTCGCAGGCGGCTTCCTCTATGATCTCATCTTCCTCTATCATCAGTTGGCTGAGATTTTCTGCTGGCTTGTGGTGAGATAGATATTGACCGTGCTTCCCATCGGACAGGCCGATTCCTCTCCTTCGGGGAGGGGGTCTTGCCGGTAAACCACGGCATTGAGGGTGTCCTGATAGGTCTGCACCGTCTCGTCATAACGGATTGTTCCGACATTCAGAGAATTCTCCCAGATGTTGTTTTTTGCCACATTCAGGCTGAAGCCCTTTAGCAGCGGGACGTATGCGACACTCTCATCATCGCATCCGAGAACAAGGTCGATTGGCGAATTCACCTCAAGTTCCCTGCCGGGGCGTATGACGGACCCTTTGAATCGCTGTGACAGCACATTGTTTGTGGCAATGTCGGGTTCGTAACTGAGCCGTCCTACCGTAAGACCTTTCGAGAAGAGTTCTGTCATTGCCTGACGAAGGGAATATCCCACTACATCCGGCATTTTCACTGTCTTCGGAATTATCGCATTTATAGTGAGCATCACGCGCCTTCCTCTCTTTACGCTGCTGCCTGCCTTGGGGTTTTGTGAGAAAACGGCCCCACGGGCGAGACGGTCTGTGTAAACCGAATCGGTGACCTCCACTTTGATGTTGTTGTGTCTGGCCGTCTTTGTCGCCTCGGCTACACTCATTGAACTGAAGTCGGGCACTTCAATCTCCTTGTTGTGGCGGGTTACCCCTTTCAATATTATCTGGGCGAGGAGAGTGAGCAGCAATATGAAGACGCAGGCGGCTATGATGTTGGTGATAATCCAGTGTTTTTTCATCAGATGAATCGATTATGAATCCGTGCAAAGTTAGCAAAAAACAGGAAAAGTGAGTATCTTTGCGCCGTTTGAAAAAAAAAGTATGATGAAAAATTGCAAGATTAAATTCTGGCTCATTGCTTTTGCGATGCTGGTCGTATCGGTTTCCTGCAGCAAGGTGGATGACGACACGGAGACGGATCCGATAAAACGTATGATGGGGAAGATGACTTTGAAGGAGAAAGTCTGCCAGATGTTCATTCTTCGCCCGGAGGCTCTTGGATACAACGCGGACGTTGCCGGCTCCGAAGTTACGAAGCTCAGCGGACCAATGGAGGATTTCTTCCGTGAATACCCTGCGGGTGGCCTGTGCCTTTATGCAAAGAACATCATAGATCCTGACCAGATTTTGAAATTAACTTCCGACCTGCATTCTCTCCGGCCAAGGCCGCTTCTGTGCATTGACGAAGAGGGCGGGCGCGTGGCGCGCATTGCCAACAATGACAAGTTCGGACTTGAAAAATTCGAGAGTATGACTGCTCTGGCTGCAGCGAATGACGAGGAAACGGTTTACGAAGCATCACATTACATTGGTTCGTATGTCAGCGAGTATGGGTTTGACGTCGATTTTGCCCCTGTGGCTGATGTGAATACCAATCCTGAGAATATTGTGATCGGGCCAAGGGCTTTCAGCGACAATCCTCAGGTCGCCGCCGTAATGGTCGTTGCTTATCTGAGGGGGTTGTGGTCTTCGGGCGTTACAGGATGTATAAAACATTTCCCTGGCCACGGTGACACCAAGAACGACACCCATACCGGATATGCGGCCAGTCAGAAGACCTGGAATGAAATGCTCGATTGTGAGATGATTCCTTTCAAGGCTGGCATCGCTGCCGGAACCGATTTGATAATGACCGCCCATATTGCGGCTCCGAACGTGACCGGCTCGGATGTTCCTTCCACAATGTCGTCTGTCATTCTGCAGGAAAAACTGCGTGGCGAATTGGGTTATAAAGGTATTATCGTTACGGATGCTCTGGAGATGGGGGCCATCACCGAGAAATACACTTCCGCCGAATCGGCGATTGAGACGGTGAAGGCAGGGGCTGACATTGTTCTTCTCCCTACTGACTACGTCCAGGCTGTCAACGGCATCATCAATGCTGTCAAAGGTGGCGTGATTGATGAGAAGAGGATCGACGAAAGTGTTTATCGCATCCTTTCACTCAAGAAAGAGAAAGGTCTGCTTGACTGATTCTGATCATTGGAAGAAAATATTCAAATATATTTGGAGTTTGGTGAGAAAAGGATTATCTTTGCCCTCCCAAAATTGAAGAAAAATATAAAAATCATAGACAATGAAACGCACATTTCAACCATCACAACGCAAAAGACGCAACAAACACGGATTCCGTGAAAGAATGTCCACTCCTAACGGACGTCGCGTACTTGCAGCACGCCGCCGTCATGGTCGCAAGAGATTGACCGTATCATCAGAGGACCTCTGGTAATCGATACGTTCGGTTTGAAATACAGATCGGCCATATAAGCCGGTCTTTTTTTTTCTATGAACAGACTCTTTCTGATAGACGGACACGCCCTGATTTTCAGGATGTATTACGCTTTTCTGCGTCGCCGCCCGATGATAAATTCAAGGGGTGAGGACACATCCGTGCTTTTCGGGTTCACGAAGTATCTTCTTGAACTGATTCGGAAAGAGCAGCCGACGCACGTCGCAGTGATGTTCGATCCGCCTGCAAAGACCTTCAGGCACGAACTCGATCCACAGTACAAAGCTACGCGAAGCGCCGCACCAGAACAGGTGAAGGCTGCGCTTGAGCCATTGACAGAGATAGTGAAGGCCTTGAATATACCGGTGCTGATGAAGCCTGGATATGAGGCAGATGACGTCATCGGCACAGTGGCGAAAAAATTCGCGTCCCGGGATTGTGACGTCTATATGGTCACACCTGACAAGGATCTCGGGCAGATGATAGATGAGCATATTTTCCAGTACAAGCCGGGAAAAGGTGGGGATGAAAGCGAAATAGTCTCAAAAGAGGCTGTATGTGAGCATTATGGCATCAGCAGCCCGCAGCAGATAATCGACATTCTGACCATCTGGGGAGATGCGTCCGACAACGTGAAGGGCGTTGACGGAGTAGGTGAGGTGGGCGCCCGTAAACTCGTTTCGAAATATGGCTCTGTTGAAGGGATACAGGCTCATCTCGATGAACTTCCGGAGAAACAGAGAGAGGCATTCGTCCGTGCAGCCGACCACCTTCCCCTTAGCAGGAGGCTTGTCACGATTGCTACGGACGTGGAGCTGGACGTGACCCGGGACGATTTGCTTGTCACCAGCCCCGATATGGAGAGAATCAGCAAGCTTTTCGAACGGTTCGAATTCAATTCGCTGCGTAATCTGCTCCCCGGAGGTGTGATCGCGGAAGCTCATAAACCGAAAGAAATAGTCTTCGCCAGAATACCGGAAGAGAAGCTCTTCCAGAAGGCGGTTCAGGAGAGGAAAGTGGCTGTGAAGATAGGCGCTGACGTGGTTCTGGCAGTCGGCCAGGAATATTGTAGAGTTACTTTAAATGACGCGGCTCAAATCCTTGCAGACAAGAATATTGCAAAAATTGGTTTTGCTCTTAAAAATACGGCAGTAGCGGGGGATGTGTATGACATTGAGATTATGCATTACCTGCTCAATCCCGAACGTTCCCACAAGCTGGAGTCTCTCGCTCTGACCTATCTTGATGCCGATATCAAGCCGAAGGATGAAAGTGTGCAGGCAATGCTCTTCGATTTTGAAGATGACACTCCGGTGCGGGAATGCGTTGCGGCGTGGATGATTGAGCCTTTCATTCGCAAGGAGCTTGAGGAGGAGAATCTTCTCGACCTCTATGTGAATATTGAAATGCCGCTCATAGAGGTTCTTGCCGATATGGAGGATGCCGGAGTGAAGATCGATTCCGCGATGCTTGCCTCATACAGGAATCAGCTTGGTGCTGAACTTGCCCGGATCGAGGCACAGGCAAGGGAATTTGCCGGAGAGCCGGAGCTCAATCTTTCCTCCCCGAAACAGATAGGACAGCTTCTTTTTGAGAAACTTGCAATCGACCCACGGGCAAAGAAAAACAGCCACGACAATTATACCACCGATGAAGAGACTCTCACTGCACTTGTCGACAGGCATCCGGTTGTGCCGCTTATTCTGGAATTCCGGGAGGTGAAGAAACTTCTCTCCACTTATGTGGAGCCGTTGCCAAGAATGGCCGATTCTCTTACGGGAAGGGTTCATACTACTTTCAATCAGGCGCTTACTGCCACAGGTAGATTGAGCTCCGTACAGCCGAATCTGCAGAATATCCCTATCCGCTCCGAGAAGGGGATGAGAATCAGGGAGGCTTTCGTGCCTGCAACTCCGGACGGATGCATCGTTTCTGCGGACTATTCGCAAATCGAACTCCGTGTAATGGCTCATCTGAGTGGTGACCCGCATCTGATAGAGAGTTTCACACTCGGGGAGGATGTTCACCGCTCTACGGCTGCACGCATATTCCACGTCGACCCACAGAATGTTACGGCAGAGCAGCGCAGACAGGCCAAAGTAGCCAATTTCGGCATCATATACGGAATCTCCCCGTTCGGGCTCTCGCAGAGGATGGGTATTCCGCGAAGTGAAGCCAAGTCATTCATTGAAGGGTACTTCCGCGGTTATCCTGAAGTAAAGGATTATATAGACAGAGCTGTATCATCGGCACGGGAACGCGGATATGTCGAGACTGTTTTCGGCCGCAAACGTTTCCTGCCTGACATCAATTCACGCAACCAGACCGTGCGTGGTCTTGCCGAGAGAAATGCCGTGAATGCGCCTGTCCAGGGAAGTGCGGCTGACATAATAAAGCTTGCGATGATAAATGTTTTCCGGCGATTCAAGGAGGAGGGGCTCAAGAGCAGGATGGTGCTGCAGGTCCACGATGAACTCGTGTTCGACGTGGTTGCCGGAGAACGTGAGAAAGTGATGGAAACGGTAAAGCGCGAAATGGAGAACGTGTGCAGGCTCTCGGTTCCGCTTACAGTAGAGTGCAATTATGGAAAAAACTGGCGTGAAGCGCATTAGCAGAAACGACATCGAACTTGTCGAACTGGCCCTCAAGTCGGACCAGAGCGCCTTTTCGTCACTTCTGGTCAAATACCGGGAGGCGTTGCTCTCGTTCATATCGAAGTTCGTCATAATGCCGGAGGATGCCGAAGACATCTGCCAGCGAACATTTGAAAAGGCGTTTATGAACATTTCGCAGTACAATCACCAGTTCGCCTTCTCCACCTGGCTTTACAATATTGCGCGCAATGAAGCGATAGACCATTTGCGACGCAACCGCAACACCATAGCATCCACGTCAATGAGGGCTCAGAACGAAGCTCTCAATGTGGTGGCGGCTTCCACCCCCGAGGATGAATTCATCATCGAACAGGCTGTCAATCAGCTGAAGGAATCCATCGCGAATCTTCCCGACAGCTACCGTGTCATAGCGGAATTGCGCTTCATAAGGGATTATGCCTATGAGGAGATTGCACGGAAGCTCGACCTGCCGCTTGGAACGGTCAAGACACGGATAAACAGGGCCAGAAAAATGCTTATCAAGTCTGTAGAAACTCCTGATTATGGAAGAGATTCTTAAATATTTCCCGAACCTCAACGAAAAGCAGAGATACCAGTTCTCCGCATTTGAGCCGCTGTACCGTGAGTGGAATGCGAAGATCAACGTGATTTCCCGCAAGGATATGGATTCGTTATATCTCCATCACGTACTTCACTCGCTTTCCATAGCGAAGGTGGTGGACTTCCCGGCTGGCTCAGTCATTCTTGACGTAGGCACCGGAGGGGGCTTTCCGGGATTACCTCTTGCCGTTCTTTATCCTAACTGCAGGTTTGTCCTGTGCGACTCGATCCGCAAGAAGATAACTGTGGCGCAGGCTGTGGCTGAGGAGCTTTGCCTCGACAACGTGGAGTTTTTCAACGGAAGGGTGGAGGAGCTGAAAGAACGCTGCAATTATGTTGTTTCCCGTGCCGTGACCGACCTTGCGACATTCTACCCTTGGGTAAGGGGAAAATTTTCGAATGCCATTGTATATCTCAAAGGGGGAGATCTGGATGCCGAGATTTCGGAAATGTCACGCAGATGCAGGGTCTCTCCAGAAAAGATATGTCAGTTCAATATCTCCGGAATATTTGATGAAGAGTATTTCGCTGAAAAGAAAATAGTGGTAATTACAGCCTGAATGCTATGTCTTTCCTTGAAATTCTGCTTATTGCCGTAAGCCTTTGTTTCGATACGCTTGCAGTTTCTCTGGCCGGTGGAGCCTGCATTCGTGACATCAGTTGGAAGAAGAGGCTAAAGATCATATTTTTCTTCGCCTTTTTCCAGGGTGGATTCACCTTTGTGGGATGGCTGCTCGGTACTTCGGTCAGCCAATATATCGACAAATTCGACCATTGGCTTGCCTTCGCCCTGCTGCTCTATATAGGAGGGAAGATGATATATGACTCCATTCGTGGCGGGGAGGGCGAAAATGTCGATCTTCTCAATACCAGGAAATTGATAATCAGTTCAATAGCTACAAGTATCGACGCTCTTGCCGTGGGCGTTTCCTTTGCTTTCACAGAGATGTCCCTGTTGCGTTGCGCGGGGGCTTCCGCCGTGATTTTTGCGGCTACCGCCATTGCCGCCGCCATCGGCCTTGAAGGGGGCGAAAAGCTCGGAAAATTCCTCGGAAGCAAGAGCAATCTGATCGGTGGATTGATTTTGATTGCAATTGGAGTAAAAATATTGCTCGAGCACCTTTCTATTATAAATTAAAATCCCTACCTTTGTTCTATAATCCGGTAGAAGGGTTTGGAGGATGATTCAGATTTTTTACAATAAGAACGGGCAGATCGAACTGTCGGAGAATGTCGGGACATTGAAGATGATAAATGCCTCTGATGCTCTGTGGCTTGATCTTTTCAGCCCTACTGGGGATGAAAAACGCTCCGTAGAGGCCTTCCTTCACACTACCCTACAGAGCCGCGCCCAGGCGGAGGAGATCGAGAGTTCTTCAAGATATTATGAAGACACCCGCTCCGTGTTCATCAACACGAGTTTCCTCATTCCTGGCCCAGATGACTACAATATGGAGTCGGTTTCCTTCATAATCACCGACAGCACGCTGACATCCATCCGTCAGGTCCCCCTGAGAAGTTTTACTGACATCCAGCGCAGACTGCAGTTCAATGCTTCTCTCTATCCTTCAGGACTGCACATCCTACTCGGTATCCTTGAGAACCGAATCGACCTTGATGCCGATATGATAGAGTTGATGTCGAAGGAGATAGAACAATACAGCCGCAGGGTCAGCCTGGGTGAAGACGTTAACGAAGAGTTCCTTCTGGATATCAATCAGCTGCAGGAAAACACGATGATGGTGCGTGAGAATATCGTGGACAAGCAGCGTATGATATCAAGTATTCTCAAGAGTGACAAGACTCCGGCTACAGTTGCCAACAAGCTCAACATTCTTCTGAAGGACGTATCTTCGCTTATCAACCATACAAATTTCAGTTTTGAAAGACTCGAGTATCTGCAGAACACTGTTCTCGGTATCATCAACCTCGACCAGAACAAGATTATGAAGGTCTTTACCTTCGTTTCCCTTCTTTTGATGCCTCCGACCTTGATAGCGAGCATATACGGTATGAACATCAAGCTTCCTCTGATAGGAGGGAACTGGGACATATTCGTCGTCGGCTCTGTGATGCTCATATCCATTCTCTCTGCACTGATTATCTTCAGGCGCAGGAATATGCTTTAAAAAGATGAAAAAGCCTGGTCTTCTAGCCTCTCTGCTTCCTATAGTACTGCTGATTACCCTTCTTGTGACCGGATCCATGATGTTCGGCGACAATATGACGGGAGGCCCGGCGCAGTTCTCCCTCCTGACGGCGGCAATGCTTACCTGTTTTCTTGGAATCTATATTTTCAAGGTCCCGTGGAGCAAATTCGAGAAGGAGATTTGCACAGGTCTGAGCGATATGGGAATGGCTCTTATCATCGTGCTTCTGATCGGTGCGGTGAACTCGGCCTGGATGCTGTCGGGAGTAGTGCCTACCATAATCTGCTATGGTTTGAAGATCATCAGTCCGAAACTCTTTCTGGCCGCATCCTTCCTTTTGTGTGGGGTTGTCGGATTTATGCTCGGGAGCTCCTGGACTACAGTCGGAACCATCGGCCTTGCAATGCTGGGGGCAGGCAGGATAATCGGTTTGCCGGATGGGTGGCTTGCCGGAGCAATCCTGTCGGGAGCATACCTCGGTGACAAACTTTCGCCTTTGAGCGATACGACAATCATGGCCTCATCAGTGGCCGGCGTGGACTTGTACAAGCATATCAGGTATATGCTCATCACGACAATCCCTGCCGTAATAATAACACTTGTTGTCTTTCTCTTCGTAGGCTTCACGTTCGACGTGTCGGATTCCGTTTCAGTCGCCGCCCAGTCTGATGCAATCAAGAGCATCTTCGTGATTTCCCCATGGCTGCTGCTTGTTCCGGTTCTCACAATAGTTATGCTTGTCAGGAAGGTTAACGTTCTTCTGACGCTCTTCGTTTCGGCTCTGTGCGGTGCAATATTTGCCATCCTCTTCCAGCCGGACGTCATGGCCCAGGTTTCCAATACCTCCGCCAGAATCCCGTTCCTGTATGATTTGATAAGCATTATCACTCAGCCTCACAAGCTGGTGACAGGCAGCGATATGGTGGATACGCTTGCCTCAACGGGAGGAATGCAGAAAATGCTCAACACGGTATGGCTTCTGATATGCGTTTCCAGCTTCGGCGGCATTATGAGAGCCAGTGGAATGCTCGGGACAATCACGACTTATCTGCTCAAGGTCACCAAGACCACGCTCTCCCTTGTCACAGCCACCATCTGCACCTGCTTCTGCTGCGATTTTGTAATGGCAGACCAGTACACATCCATCCTCATTCCGGGAAAGATGTTCAAGGAAGCGTATGACAGGAAGGGATTGCAGCCGGAACTGCTCAGCCGTTCACTGGAGGATTGCGGTACGGTATGTTCAGTTCTCTGTCCGTGGAATACCTGTGGCGTTATGCAGGCCAGCGTGCTGGGCATCGCCACCCTCACGTATGCTCCGTTCTGCATATTCAATATCGTCTCTCCGATTATGGGAATCGTAATCGCCGCTCTCGGATATAAAATCGACAAACCTAAACCAACTGTTGAAAATGAATAAGATCGCCCTTTATCTTGCAACTGCTCTGCTCTTTGTCTCATTCACGGCATCTGCACAGACAAAAATCTATCCATATGATGACGATGAGAGTTTCGTTGGAAGCTGTACCTCGATTATGGTGGGTAAAAAGGCTTCGTCAGACGGATCTGTCATGACAGCTCACGCATGTGATTCATATTATCGCACTTACGTGACCATTGAGCCACGCCGCAAATTCGGTAAAGGCGAACTTGAATCAGTCTATTTCAACGCTCTTCACAAAGAGGAGCCTTCCGACCCTCGTAGAGTGACGGAGACCGGAAAGATAGTCCCTCCAAAATCCGAGACATACCGTTTTCTCAATACTGCATATCCTTGCATGAATGAAAAACAGCTCGCGATAGGAGAGACCACCTTCGACGGACGTCGCGAACTTCTGAACCGCAACGGTCTGTTCTGGATTGAAGAGCTTGAACGTATCGCCCTCGAATATTGCGACAATGCCCGCGACGCCATCCGTCTTATGGGATCGCTCGCTGAAGAGTACGGCTACGTTGACTGGGGCGAATGCCTCACAGTTGCCGACAAAAATGAGGTGTGGCAGTTCGAGATCAACGGACCGGGTCCGGGCAAACCGGGAGCAATCTGGGCGGCGCAGCGCATTCCTGACGATCACGTCGGAGTTTCTGCCAACATTGCGAGAATCGGTGCAATTGATTTCGATGATCCTGACAACTTCATGTATTGCAAGGATCTGAAGAAAAAGGCGAAGGAGATGGGATACTGGGACGGCAAAGGCCCTCTCAAGTTCTGGAAAGTGGTAGGCGGCGACAAGCCTTTCAGCCTCAGGGAGTATTTCATAATGAAGATCTTGGCCCCATCACTGAACATCAGTATGGATGATGAGGAACTTCCTTTCTCAATCAAACCGGAGAAGCCTGTCACCCCGGAGCAGATGTTCGCTTTCTACCGTCAGACTTATGAAGGTACTGAATTCGATATGAGCAGGAATCTGAGCGTAACAGTCCACAGAAGGATAAAGGATCTCGACAGCAAGCCTTATCCGGAGGCGGATTATGACGAATACGACGAAACCGTAACGCCTATATCCAATTTCATGTCGAGTGACCTTCGTGCAATGCTCAACAAAATCGCTCCCGGCATCGTGACGAACCGTCGCACGATTGCCGTGATACAATCTTCATACACTTGGGTTGCACAGTGCCGCGACTGGCTTCCTGACGAGGTGGGAGGAGTCTGCTGGTTTGCATTCGACAATGCGGCGCAGAGCCCGCGTTTCCCGATTTATGCAGGGGAGACGGCGCTTCCTGAATCGATGGGCCACTGCGGACAGAACAGATATCGTGAAGATGCTGCAATCTGGGCCTTCAGGGAGACAAACCGTATAGCCACTATCTACTGGGACAAGACCCGCAAATTGCTTGAGCCCGCTCAGGCCAATTTTGAGAAGATGATGCTCGAACAGGACAAAGCCCTTCAGAATGAGGTCAAGGCCATGATTGCAGAGGGAAAGGGTGACAAGGTTTCAGAGCGTCTCAATGCACAGACCGACAGCTTTTTCAATATGGTGGCAGGAAAATGGAAGGAACTCAAGGGTAGGGTGCTTGAGATCTTTGTAAGAAGCATGTAGCGATATGTGGATCTGGGCTGCAGTCTTTTCTGCGATTCTGCTTGGCATTTATGAAGTAACCAAAAAGCAGGCTTCCACCTGCAACGGCGTTCTTCACATACTTCTGTATGGGACTGCCATCGGCGCATTGTTCTTTATGCCCTTCATCATCTCGTCCGTATTCGAATTGGGATTGGCTGAAGGCACTCCGTTGGAGATGCATCGCGGTACGCTGAATGATCACCTTCTGATAATATTAAAGTCCCTTATCGTTACAATTTCGTGGATCCTCGGTCTTTTCGGCCTGAAAAATCTGCCGATCACTACAGTAGGACCGATAAAGGCTTCCCGGCCTGTGTTCATACTGCTCGGTTCCATCCTGATTTTCGGTGAGCATCTCAATGCATATCAGTGGATAGGGGTGGTGATTACCATCACGGCCCTGTTCCTCCTGAGCCTTTCAAGCAAGAACGAAGGCGTTGACTTCACACGCAACAAATGGATATACTGTATGTTCGGCTCTGTTTTTGCCGGTGTGGTCAGTGCTTTGATCGACAAGAAGATAATGACCTGGATGTCGCCTATCTTCGTGCAGAGCTGGTGCAACTTCTACATCACCCTGATGATGGCAATCATAGTTGTCGTATGCCGGTTGTCGAAAAGCCGCCTTTATGAGAAGTTCACCTGGGACTGGACCATCGTGTGGATTGCAGTATTCCTGACAGTGTCGGATTTCCTCTACTTCTACTCACTGACTGACCCGGATGCAATGATTTCAGTTGTCTCCCTTCTCAGACGATGCTCCGTGATCGTGACTTTCATCGCCGGTGCCATCTTCTTCAAGGAGGGCAATATCAGGTCAAAGGCTCTTATCCTTCTTCTGCTTCTTGCCGGAGCCGCCATTCTTGTCTTCGGCTCCCGTTGACGTGAAGGCATAGTAGATTTCATCCTTCCCGATATATCTTATCGAGAGGAGCAGGAGCACTATGCATATTGCCGGGAACACTGAAGCGATAGAGAGCGTGAATTGTGAAGCGAGTGTGGTTCCGAGGTGCTTTACAAGAAAGAATTCAACCAGGATCCAAATCTGATAGGCAAACAGGATAATCGAGTTGAGCAGGCACAACCTGATCTGCATCAGTCGCTTGTTATAGTAGAAAATTGTGGTCACCGAAAGCATGAAGGTTACGAACGTCATCAGGAGAAACTGACTTCGTTCATAAAAGCATATTGTGTATTGTGTAAGGGTTTGAGGATCGGTAGTATGGCCCATATCCATCCAGAACATCTGGAGAAGGAGCAGAGAAACTATCGACAGAAGAAGTGTTTGGATTCTTTTCCACATATTGTGTCCCGTTATTTCACAAAAGTAGGAAAAAAAGTCGTAAATTTGGCTTCTGCAGATGAATAATATGAA
Organism: Candidatus Cacconaster equi; assembly: GCA_018065895.1. Taxonomy (GTDB): domain Bacteria; phylum Bacteroidota; class Bacteroidia; order Bacteroidales; family UBA932; genus Cacconaster; species Cacconaster equi. The sequence continues at coordinate 58,746 of JAGHSK010000006.1, read as the reverse complement.
TCCTGATACAATCAGAAAATCCGAACTTATCATCAATGAAGATGGTTCGGCATTTCACCTTCACATTCTTCCGGAGGATATAGCCGACACGATTGTCATTGTCGGAGACCCCGGCAGAGTGGATATAGTTGCGGACCATTTCGACAGCAGGGAGTTTGTCAAACAATCGCGCGAGTTCAGAACGATTACCGGATCGTATGGAGGCAAACGCGTCACGGCCCTCTCGCACGGCATTGGAACCGACAATATCGACATTGTGCTCACCGAACTTGACGCCCTCGCAAACATCGATTTCTCCAGCCGGCAGATACGGAGTGAACATCGATCCCTCCGTATATTGAGAATCGGGACATGCGGCGCAATCCAGCCTGACATTGCGTTGGGCAGTTATATCTTCAGTGAGATTTCCATCGGCTTCGACGGTGTCCTCAACTGGTACAAAGAGGGTGAAAAGTATATGCTCAAGGAGTATGAGGAGGCCTTTGTCAAATATATGAACTGGCCCGAGCGCTTCTCCAGACCATATTTCGTGAAAGGAGATGATGCTCTCAGACGGAGGTTCGAAGGTTGGACGATTATGGGAATGACAGTCTCCGCACCGGGATTCTACGGGCCGCAGGGCCGTTCGATCAGAATGGAACTCACCATACCCGACCTTATTGAAAAACTTGAAGATTTCCGGTTTGACGGACATCGTATCACCAATATTGAAATGGAGAGTTCGGCCCTCTCCGGAATGGCTTCCGTTCTCGGACACAAAGTCGGGACTGTCTGCCTTGTTGCGGCAAACAGGCACGTCGGAAACAGTAATCCTGATTACAAGAAATTGATGGATGACCTTGTGGAAAGGTCTTTATCCGCTCTTATAATTTAGCGATATGTTTGACCGCGATGAATTTGATTCTCTTGTCGAACTGCTTGATGACAGGGATAACGTGGTGTCGGAATGCGTTAGGAACCGCCTGAGGCAGTATGGGCCTGATGTGGTGAGGGAATTGATGGCTTTGAGTTTCCGGCAGAAGGACGATTCATTGAAGGAGATGCTCCGCGATACTGCAGCCGATATCAATTCCGAAAACCAGCTGCGGAAGTTGGAGGAACTCTCCGGACAGGGTGGGGGAAGGTTGTCCCTTTTTGAGGCGGGGTTCATTGTCAGCTCGATAATGGATCCCTCTTTGCAGCGAGACACGTTCGAGGATCTCTTTTTAAGGTGTTCGTCCGAATATGTCGCGGAAAGCTCCGATCAGCGTACTGCCGTGGAAAATATCAGGATATTCAACCATATTTTCTTCCACAGGCTGCATTTCGCCATATATGACGTTGAGATGTCCGAGCTGAAATATGCTCTGATAAGTGATGCCCTGCGTACCAGACAGGGCAATCCGTTCACTGTTGCCTACATCTACGTGATGGCGGCAAAATTTGCCGGACTGCCGCTTGAAATTCTCACTTTCCCCGGTGGATTCGTTCCGATATATGTGGAGAACGGGAAGGAACTGTTCTATATCAACGTGTACCGCAACGGTGAGATTTTCCTGAAGGACAGGCTTACCGAATTTGTGTCGGCACTTGGTCTGAATATGGATGTCACATCCTTCAAGGTGAGGGATGACAATGCTCTGCTGACCATATATCTTGAGTCGCTCCAATATATCTGCTCCAATGCCGGGGAAGAAAGAAAAAGCCTGGCACTTGGCCAGGCACTTGACATTCTCGGTAGCGAGAGATTCCTTTCCATCGACGAGGAGGCTTAGAGTCTATTTAACGGACTCTCAGGCTCTGTCCCACACGGAGTATCTTATTGGATGAAATACCGTTCAATTTGCAGATTTTGGCAACTGTCGTACCGTGCTTTCGGGCTATCACGCCAAGGTTCTCACCCTTCCTGACCTTGTGATAAACTCTTCCGGTGGTCGCTTTGGACTCAGCGTCAGTCTGGCCGTAGTGTGAGTATATGTTGAAGTAGTGCTTCTTCAGCGTAAATGTGGTGCTGCGGAGCTCTCCCGACTCAAAATCAAAGATTCTCTCAGGATCGAAAGGATGACCCATATATCTCGTTTCAAAGTGGAGATGAGGGCCGGTGCTTCTGCCTGTGCTTCCACCCAGGCCGATCACTTCACCTGCCTTGACAGTCTCTCCTGATGAAACATATACCACTGAAAGATGGCCGTAGTATGTCTCAAGCCCGTTAGGATGCCTGATTACGATAAGATTTCCATATCCTCCCGTCTCTCTTGTAGGGCCTGTATATCTTACCACACCGTTGAATGCGTTTCTTATGGAATCATTCATGTTCAGCGGAAGGTCGGTGCCTCTGTGAGGGCGTGAGCGTCTCATCTGATATCTGGAGCTGACTCTTCCTCTGTATGGAATGCAGTAAGGGTTGTTGTCGTCTGCAAGAAGCAAGTCGATTTCATCAGGAAGTTCGGAAATCTTATGCTCGCGGAATGCATGGATGCTTTCAATGTCCCATTCGTCATATAATCCTGTGGTGTCGATGACCGGATGCCCGCAGTCGAGATATTTCCAGGTATAATCACTGAATATGATGACTTTCATATACTTGTCGGAAGTATTGAGAGTATCCACAGGGGTTACCATTTCACCCTCAATCTCTTCTTCGACTATCTCGTTCTGTGCTGACAATTGAGCGTAAAAAAGTGTGATAAATGAAAGTGCAAATAGAAATTTTCTCATAACATTAATTTTCCTCCACCTTGCAGTATTTGCTTATGACGCTGTATGCATCCTGAATTCCAAGCTCTCCTGCCGTACTCAGGTCAATGCATCCCTTCTCTTTGTCTTTTAGATAGATGAGCACAAGGCCTCGGTTGTAGTACGCTTCAGCCATCCCGGGGTACATCTCAATGGCTTTGGTGTACTGTGAGATAGACTCCGGAAGGTCGTCCGAGAGGCAATAGAGATTGCCCAGATTGTAATAGACAAACGGGAAGTTTGGATTCAGGCCGACGGCTTTTGTCATGTCGTGGATGGCGGAAGTGTAGTCGTAACTTCTTGCCACCTGGTCCTGAACTCGTGTTTTAATAGTCTTCGCGTTGTCAAGTGTGAGAACCTGTACGTTGTTTTCTATCGATGAAATGAAATCAATCATTTCTGCCTGAAGAGCCCCTCTGTTTATGTAGTAGAAGCTGTTGTCAGGTGACAGACTTATGGCCTCGTCATAGCAGGCAAGGGCTGTGTTGTATTGTTTGTTGTCGGTTTCAAGCAGGGCTTTGGCAAAAAGCGCCTCGCTGCTCCTGTTTTCTTTGAGTGCGGCATTTACGTCAAGCCGCATCTTCGGCGCATTCTTGAGCGCCGTCTTTCCGTCTGCGCTGAATTTGAGTGCAAGCGGGCTTTCGCTGATGAATCTGTCGAGATCGGCATCTTCAAATCTCCTTGTGAGGGCAACGGTTGTCACGACACTGTCGCTCGGTGTAAACTTATAAAGTGGTTTGAGACGTATGTCGATGTCACGATATTGAAGGAGTTCGTTGGTAAAGTCCTTCTTTGCGAAATCTGCGTCCAGGGCGAGCAGGTGGTCATATTTGCGCGTGGTGTCGGCAAAAGCGGCATATCCGGTGGAATCGCTGGTCTTCGCCTGATATTCACGGATCTTCTTCTGGGCAATGTCATAGTCCTTCTTCGAAGATGTGAACTGCCCCAGCTGGCTTTTAGCATAGGCTCTGTTCATATATGCCTTTGCAAAGTCAGGGTAAAGATTGATGGCCTGCGAATAGTCGTTTATCGCTTCCCTGAATCTTCCCAGTTCAAGGAACACGGAAGCTCTGTTGAAGTAGGCGAGCACATTGTTCGGATTGATGTTCAGGACTCTGTCGTAATCGTCAAGAGCCTGGGTGTAGTTGCCCACCTGTGCCATTATCAACGCTCTGTTGTAAAGGGTCAGTGCGTTGCCCGGTTCGTCCTCGAGTACCTTGTTGAGGTCTTCCACCGCTCCGGAAATGTCCTGCCTGTCATATTTCAGAAGTGCCCTGTTGAAGAATGCGAATGTGTTGGTGCTGTCAATGCGTATGGCTGTGTTGAGGTCGGAAATGGCCTCTTCATTGTCGTTCAGCATTGCGTAGAGACGGGCTCTCCTGATGTAACCTTCCGGCTCCAGCCTGTTGAGGGCAATGGCCTTGTTGTAGTCATTCATCGCCTTCGTGGTGTCGCCGACGTAAAGATAGCAGGCTCCACGGTTCAGATAGGCGTCGCTCTCCTTTGGCTGTTTCTTGATGAATACGTTGAAGTCCTTTATGGCTTTTTCAAACTGTTGGGAGAGGAAATAGGTGACACCTCTGCTGAAATAGAGGTCGGTATAGCTCGGTCTCAGATCCACGGCTTCCTCCAGATCCTTCAGCGCCATATCGTATTTGCCCGTCCGGCTCAAGGTGATGGCGCGGTAATGATATGCGGGCGTGTAAATCGGATTGAAGTGGAGAGTCCTGTCGAAGTCGCGCTGCGCCCCGGTGAAGTCTCCCAAATTGTATTTGGCGATGCCTCTGAAGAAATAGGCTTCGTATGAAGTTGAATCAAGATGCGACAGAATGTTGAAGTTTTCTATTGCTTGGGAATATTTACCGTCAATCAGTGCCTGACGTCCTTTGTAGAAAAAGTGGTCCTGATCGTACTGCGCATAGGACATCACGGTAAGACCGAGTGTCATAAGCAGGGAAAGGAGCACTTTTTTAATCATAAACTTCAAAAAATGATTCTACAAACTACAAATATACTAAATTTGTAACTGTAATGGAGCGAATGGCAAAAAAAATATTGCTGGTATTTCTAATATTCTGTGCTTCAATAGCTTATGCTCAGAATTACGGGTTTTTCGGATCGCTTGTTTCACAAGAGGAACAGGTGGCTGATGTTTCGTTCCTCTCTTGCGACGATGCGCAGGGAAGGGCAACGGGAAGTATCGGAAACATCACTTCCGCAATATATATCGCCGACAGATTCAGAGATCTCGGACTTGCTCCCGTAAACTGGTCCTATACTCAAAGCAGCCGCTACAACGACACACTTATAATGAGAAATGTGCTCGGGATACTTCCATCAAGTGTGAATTCTGACGAATATGTCATCGTCAGCGCCCATTATGACCATCTCGGGAACATTAATGGCAGAATTTACAACGGTGCTGACGACAATGCGTCAGGGGTTGCCGTCATGCTCTCACTTGCCGGAGCCTTCAAGCGGATGAAGGATATGGGAGTTCCGCTCGGGAGGAACATAATATTCGTAGCCTTTGACGGAAAGGAGTTAAGTATGGGCGGAAGCCGTTATTTTGTGGATCATCTGCCTGTACCACGCAATAAAATAGTATGTGATGTCAACATTGACATGATTGGAACCGATCTGGTCCCACCGGGAAAGAACAGGGAATATCTGATTGAGGTCGGGGAGGAGACCCTGCCTGATAGGTACCGTGGAACGTTGTTCAGGATATGTTCATCAAATCCGTACAGAATGCAGCTTGACCAGAGTTTCTATGGCAGCAGGGATTTCAGGAAACTTTTCTACGGGATGAGCGACCAAATTTCATTCAGCCGTGCAGGAATACCTGCGGTTGTTTTCAGCTCGGCGTTTCACGACCACACTTACAAGATTACAGATAAAAAAGAAATCATCAACTTCCCGCTTATGTACAAGAGGACGATGGTGATTCTGCAATTCGTGAAAATGTTATGTGAGCGGTAGACGAGTCTCGAACTCGCGACCTTCGGCTTGGGAAGCCAACGCTCTACCAACTGAGCTACTACCGCAGGAGCACCGCAAAGGTAAAAAAATAAAATGAGTGTAACAAGATTCATATCATCTAAACTGGACTTCTCTGCAGGAAACGGCAGGATGGGGCGGAAAAGCAATGCCATTGCGCGTTTTTCTGTCAGCATCAGCTTCATTGTGATGATTCTATCGCTTGCGGTTGTGGACGGCTTCAAGGTGGAGATACGCTCGAAACTCACAGGGTTCATGGGGTCGGCCCTTCTGACCCAGCCTGGAATTTCCCCTATTGATGAACAGTATTTTTTTTCTGAAAATCTTTCCTACATCAATGCAATCGACAGCCTGTGCGGAGCATCTTCCATCCGTGGGGCAGCCTACCGTTCGGGGCTTGTCAAGACAGATGACCAGATTGAGGGCTTGCATTTCAAAGGAGTCGAAGGCTGGGAAGGAGATATCAATGACGTGAAAATTTCCGCATCAATTTCAAAGAAAACGGGATTGAAAGTCGGGGATAAGATGACGGTGTATTTTATCGGAGATGAGGTCAAAGTGAGAAGGTTCACCGTATCAGGCATATTTGATTCCCAGCTTGACGAAATCGACAATAATTTCGCATTTGTTGACATCCGTCAGATCAGAAGGGTGAATGAATGGCCGGAAGATGCGGTTTCAAGCCTTGAGATTTATTTTCCGCAAGAGGCGGATATGGATGAAATGACGCACATGCTGACCGAATTGGTGGCTTTGCGTTCTTCCGATTCCGATGCTCCACTTGTGGTCAATTCCGTAAAACATTTCTATCCGCATCTTTTCGACTGGCTTTCACTGCTTGATTTGAACGTGATGATGATTCTTATCCTTATGGTGGCAGTAGCCGGTTTCAATATGATATCTGCTGTGCTGATAATTCTTTTTGAGAAGACTTCAATGATAGGACTGCTAAAGTCCATCGGTATGACAACGTTTCAGGTCGGAAAGGTGTTCCTGATGTATTCGGCCTCCCTGGTCGGGAAGGGCCTTGTCATCGGCAATGTTATCGGCATAGCATTGTGCCTGTTACAGAAGCATACCCACCTGATAAGGCTTGAGTCGAAAAACTATTTTGTGGATTTCGTGCCGATATCCCTGGATTTCTGGCAGATAGCCGCCCTTGACATTGCGGCCTTCGTGCTGATTGTCCTCATTGTCTCTCTTTCAACTGGATTTATATCCAAGGTAAGTCCGGAAAAGACGCTCAAGGCTGAATGACCTGTTTACTGAATGATGTTTTTATAGACATCATATATCTGCATCACACTGTTGATGTAGTCCGCCGTATGCATATTTGTTCCCGCAACATGGAATGATTCGGCGACTCTGTCCCAGTCATTCGGGTTGAATCCCAGAGAATCTGCCGTGTGACGTTTCTTTTCAAGCGCTCCTTCGCCGATATTGTATGCGACAAGTGCGAATTTGATTACATTGGCGGAATCAAGTCCTTGGTCCCGATATTTTTTCAGAAGGTAGTCGAGGTGCCTTGTACCTGCTTTGATGTTCATATCCGGGTCATATATGTCGCTTATCCCATATCTGGCTGCGGTGCTTTCCTTGATTTGCATAAGTCCCTTGGCGGATTTCGGCGATGAGGCGCCGATCCTGTATTGTGACTCCTGATATACCACAGCTGAAAGAAGCCTCCAGTCCAATCCTATCTGCCTGCTGTATTTCTTTATTATGTCATCATACGGAGACAGAGAGGATATCTGTCCCGCGTGATTGATGAGCCAATCGAGCTTGTATGAGCGGAAGTAACTGTGCGATAGTTTCTCCAACATATCTTCTCCTTGCAGTTCGGCAAACCAGAAATTGATGGAATTCAAAAGTCTTTCATTGCCGACGGAAACCACCCACACGTCGTTGCCTTTGATAGGGACGGAATATACAATCTTCGACGCATATTCAGGGGGGATGGTGTCAGTGTCATTCATTACCAGCACCTGGATTGAGTCGTTGATGAGCATATCCCAGCAACGGGGTTCATCAATCGGCTGCAGTATGCTGACACGATTTCCATTATCCTTTCCAAAGGTGTTCAGCAATTCGTAGTGAAATCCGACGTTCCTTGCCTGCGTTGAAAATATCGCGTGATTCAGGCCGATTGCGCATTTTATTGTGTCACGGTTGTCATCAATCACTATCTCCCGATCCCTGGGATCCGGAGACAGAATCACCACAGCCAACAACAATATTATGATGCAGGTGAGCAGACGCAATATGAAGGTCAAGGCTTTTTTCATCTAGTAGAACGGCCAGAAAATTCCAAGTTTGAACTCCCTGCCAGGTCTTATATAGTGATAGGCTGAGAAATAGTCGGATGCGGGCCAACCCTTGAAAACGTTGGTGACTTTGATGAACACGCAGGCTCTCTTCCACTGTACGTTCACGAAGGCATCGAAATAAGGTACGCCGCCAATCTTCTCTCTTGTCTGATTGTAGAACTGTCCGAGGTCAGGGCTGTATGCCGGAGCATAATATGCTGTGTGCATCAATCCGTTGAGACCGATCTGCATCTCCATAACATCTTTTACAACAGGGAATTGCAGATAATACCTTAAGTTGAGCGAGAGCATAGGGAGGGGGAGTACCTCTTCATTTGAACTCTTTTGGAACAGTATTTTGTTGTCGAGATGGAACCACCATATCTTGAAATCCTTGCGCAGGTAGGCGCTTATGACGTTCACCGGCTTTTCTGAATGCTGACGTACAACAGAAAGAGTGTCGTAGTATATCATATTGCCTGTGAGCGCATAGCCGAAGAATGCCTCAAGTTTCCACTTCGGAATCGTGAAGTTCCCCTCGATTCTCGTTTCCGACACTTTCTTGAAATTGTTGTTCTCCCAATGATGGTGGTTTGTCAGAAGTGTTTGTTCAAAAGGATGAGGCTCCTTGAGCGAGGTGCTGAATTTTCCAGTCAGGTGGATTCCCTGTTCAAGCGGGTATGCAGAGAATGTGATTTTGCCGTTGATGTCAAAATCCATCATCTTGTAGCCGGCCAGATAGTAATCGGCATCAGCCTCCCAATGAAGGTATTTGCGGAACTGGCCGTTCACTCCGGCATATACGTAGAAGTTGTTCTGAACGTTTCTGCCGTATATCGAAGAGGAGTCATTGAGGAATACCGTATTTTTGGTCTTCAGCATCTGATATCCGATTCCTCCGTTTATTTTCGAAACGATGGCATCAGGGGCGAATGGCTGGAGTTTAATAAAAATCTTGTTGTCAAAACTTCCGGCATACAGTTTCTCGTGGCTTGCAGTCTGATTGAAATTGAACTGGTTGAAATAAAAATCCCGTGCATTCCGGTCAATCAGAGAAATTTTGTCGGTGTATTCCTTGCTGTATGTGTTGTAAACCAGACTGTGGCCGATGTACGCCGTAGTTCCCTCTCCAACTGCCAGGGAATCCCTGTTCTTGCGGAAGAAGTTCATTGGAATGGCATACGTCTGGTGGATGAAATAGCTGCGGCGTTTGAGTTTGTTGTCGGCGTCGTCAAGGGTCACCTCTATGGCTTTCGTGTCGATGGTGGTGTCGCGTATCCATTGGGAATCGACAATACCGCCGTTTTCCTCTCTCGTTACGGTTTGTCGCAGATGCCCTGCATTGACAAAATACTTTTTGCCCATGTAGTTGGCATAAATGTACGTATTCTGGTTGGAGGTGTTCTCATTCTTCAGCATACCCTTTGAACCGTATCTCTGATAGGAGAGGGTGATATTCAGGCCTGGCGTGATGTTCTGGGTGGTGAGAAGGTTGAGGTCGGCCTCTTCCATCTCTTTTTTTGCGAGCAACGTTCCCCAATATGCCAGCTCGGTGTAAGGTGTCTTGACATTGAACTGACGGACTGTCTCGGAGGTGTGGGAGTCGCCGATATAAGGGGTGAACATAGGCGCCTGGTCCACGCTCTCCCTGCGGAAATAGTTGTGGTAGAGTGTGGCTGAACCTACAGTTCCAAGATAGGTGGCGTTCACGTCCTTCTTCATCATCGGATAATCGTTGTAATGATAGTTGAAGGTTGTGTCAAGATCCACTATGTGGGCCTCGTTGAATTTGCTGTCGGAGTTCCAGATGAGGATCCTTCTGAACCACATCGTGTCGGGAACCACGAAAGTCTCCAGGATTCTCGGTTTGTTGATGCGGATGCTGTCACGTTCCTCTTTCTTTATCTTGCGGATTGCCTTCCTGATGTCGGTGGAGTCGGGAAAGTACTGGGAAAGCGAGTCAATGTACGCTGTATAGACGGAGTCGATTTGAGCCACCAATGTCGAATCGGGATGGAAAATTTCCACCGAATCGGTTGCGCGCTTTGTGGTGAGGGCAGTGGAATCCTGACGGCTCCCTCGTGCGGAAACTGACAGTACCGATGCGGTCAGCAGAAGCAGTATGACGGCGGCTCTTTTCATGGAATTACCTGTTCTCTTCCTCTTCCAATTCGTTTATCTGTTCGATGAGATGGTTGATGAGCTTCATCTTGAGTTTGTACAGATCGTCCGAGATGTCCACTTTGTAGTAGTGCGGATTGACGATACGCGTCTGCGTATAATTGAGAGAGGCAAGATTGGCCTTGTAGTAATCGCGCTTTTCAAAGATGGTGCGTTTGTCCTCAATGATCTTTCCATTGTCATAGGCAAGTTCCTGCAGAGGCTTGAAAGAATAGCTTCCCGCCTTGAAAGTGGTGGTCTTTGTCTCGTCGATTTCGTCGGAAATCCTGAGTTCGCCTCCTTTTTCTATGGTTTTGGAACATTTGTCACCACGCAGACAGTTGACGTCGGCCTTGAATTTTCCGTCTTGTATGATTCTGTACGTGATTTGGAATCCCGGGTTGATGAGCTTGATCTTGTCTTCGGAACGTTTGAGTACAGGCTGGCCGTCAACTTGAACGAGTTTATACACATTTCCGAAGCAAGGATTGTGTTTGCTCGTTGCGATTGCATCGCCCACACCGTATGAATCGATGCAGGCTCCCTGCCTCTCAAGGTCTGAAATCAGGTATTCGTCAAGTGAGTTGGTAGCGAATATTTTGCAGTTCTTCATCCCTGCATTGTCCAGCGCCTCGCGGCATTTTTCCGAGAGATAACTCAAGTCGCCGCTGTCGAGGCGGATGCCGTACCCGTAAGGATATGAATCATCTATTCCGTTTGCCTTGAATGCCTTTATTGCATTCTTCACACCGCATTTGAGCGTATCGAAAGTATCTATCAGCAGAATGAGGCCCTCACCGAGGTGTGTCTTTATATAACTGTCAAAAGCTTTGTATTCCCCCTCTATCGAGCAGCCGAAGGCGGTTGTGTAGCTGTGCGCCATCGTGCCGCTGGCCTGGAAGCCGAATTCAATGCCGGTAAGGATATTGGATGTGTTTGCACACCCTCCGATGAAGGCGGCCTTTGCTCCGTATTCGGCAGCCCAGGGACCGTGAGCGCGTCTCGAACCGAATTCACTGACGGCGTGTTTTCCTGCCGCTCTCGTGACACGTGAGGCCTTCGTGGCGATGGCCATCTGGTGGTTCATTATGCAGAGCAGGGGAGTCTCAAGTACCTGAGCCTCGATGATGGGCCCTACAATTGTCAGAATCGGCTCCTTCGGGAAGGCGATTTCTCCCTCTTTCATTGCATATACCTTTCCCGTGAATTTCATTTTGGAAAGGTACTCGCGGAATTCCCTGTATTCCTCGGCGGGAAGGAATTTTTCAAAAAAGGTGATGTCCTCGCTGCCTAGTCCGGCAATCATTTCCAAGGCCTCCCTGATTCCGCTCACCACAGCCCAGTTGTTGTTGTCAGGGGCTTTGCGGAAAAAGAGATTGAATACGGCGATCTTGTCCTTCATGCCATTCTCATAGAAGGATTTCCCCATCGTGTACTGATATTTGTCGGAGCAGTATGAAATGTTGAGCATAGTATGCTTTGCATTTATTATAAACTACAAATATAATAATATTATTTGTATTTTTGTGGGTGGATGTTCTGCATCCCCGTTTTTCGCTAATGTATATTCATATGAAAACAAGAATTGTTATGGGGATAATCCTCAGTGCAACACTTGCAGGGGCCGCCTGTTCCTGCAGCAACAAGCCGCAACACGAAGTTGTTCCGGCCATCGATCTCGCCAATCTCGACACAACTGTCGCCCCCGGCGAGAATTTTTATGATTTCGCAACCCTTGGCTGGAGGAGGAATAATCCTCTCAAACCGGAATTTTCGCGCTACGGCTCATTTGACGTCCTTGCCGAAAACAATCAGATAAGGTTGAATGATCTGTTCAAGAATCTTGCTGATGCCAAGACCACTCCGGGCAGTGTGGAACAGAAAATAGCAGACCTCTACAAGATGGGGCTTGATTCTCTACGTTTGAATAAAGAAGGTGCGCAGCCTGTTCTTCCTTATCTTGAAATGATTGAAAACAAGGTTTTTGATATGTCATCATATGCCGCAGTTGCAGCCCAGTGCGAACTTTACGGAGTCGGGGGCTTCTACGGATGCGGTGTGAGCGCCGATATGATGGACAGCAACACCAATGTACTGTATGTTTCTGAAAGTGGTCTTTCAATGGGCAACCGCGACTATTACCTGCTTCCTCAGCACGACTCAATACGGTTGGGCTTCAAGGCTTTCCTTGAAAGGATATTCACTCTGGCAGGCTATCAGGATGCCGCTGGAAGAGCTCAGGATGCATTCGATCTGGAGATGGCGATAGCACAGCCTACCTGGTCAATGGTTCAGAAGAGAGACATTCAGGCTCAATACAATCCGATGTCGACCGAAGAACTCGTCGCAAAATATCCGGAACTTTGTTTTGATGAATATTTCATGAATCTGGGCATCAAACCTCAGGACAAGCTCATTCTCGAACAGCCTTCATATTTTGAAGCGGTCAACCTCCTTGCAAAGAAATTCACCGCCTCTCAGTTGAAACATTATCTTCAGGCACAACTGCTGGAAAATGTATGCGGTGCCTTGAGCGATGATTTCTATGCCGCATCATTCGATTTCTTCTCAAAACAGATGGCTGGAGCCAAAGAGCAGAAGCCACGCTGGAAGAGAGCGATGTCAGTTCCGAACGGACTGCTCGGAGAGGCTGTCGGCCAGATGTACGTTGCCAAATATTTCCCTGAAGAGGATAAGGCAAAAATGCTCGAAATCGTGAAGAACATTCAGAAAGCTCTTGGCGAACACATTTCAAAACTTGAATGGATGAGTGATGAGACGAAGGCGAAGGCTATCGACAAGCTCGAGAATTTCACAATCAAGATAGGATATCCTGACAAGTGGAAAGACTACTCGTCTCTCAACATCGACCCGTCAAAGAGTTATCTCGACAATATGCGTGAAGCTTCCCTCTGGTATTCAACAGACAACCTCAGCAAACTCGGAAAGCCGGTTGACCGCACTGAATGGCATATGACCCCTCAGACAGTCAATGCATATTACAATCCTACCACCAACGAAATATGCTTCCCTGCAGGTATTCTCCAGCCACCTTTCTTCAATCCTGATGCAGACGATGCAGTCAACTACGGTGCCATCGGAGTTGTAATCAGCCACGAGATGACACACGGATTCGACGATCAGGGCCGTCTTTTCGACAAGGAGGGAAATATGCAGAATTGGTGGACGGATGCTGACGCAGAGGCTTTCAAGGCAAGGACGTCAAAACTTGTTGAACAATTCAATGAAGTTGAAGTTCTCCCGGGCGTATATGCCAACGGAGCTGCAACCCTCGGTGAAAATATCGCAGATCAGGGCGGTCTGAGAATCGCCTATACGGCAATGCAGAATTCATTCGGAGAGAATCACCCTGAACCTGTTGACGGCTTTACTGCAGAGCAGCGTTTCTATATCGCTTATGCCGCCGTATGGGCTCAGAACATCACAGATGAAGAGATTCAGCGCAGAACCCTGCTTGACGTTCACTCTCTGGGCAACAACCGCGTAAATGTCAGCGTCAGAAATCTCGCCACCTTCTTCGAGGCATTCGGCATAAAGGATGGCGACAAGATGTGGCGTTCTGAAGAAGACAGGGTTATTATCTGGTAATCTTTCAGGCACTTTGGATATATGACCGGAATTCCTCTCTTCATCACGTTTGTGGTGGCCATAGTGCTTATGATAGTGGCCATATCAAAGTGGAAGATACACCCGTTCCTCTCAATAATGGGTGTATCCCTTCTACTGGCCATTGTTGTCGGCATTCCTCTCCAACAGATACCGAACACCATCGGAAAAGGATTTTCAAGCATCTTTGCGAGTATCGGACTTGTAATCATACTTGGCTCACTGATCGGACTGATCCTTGAAAAGAGCGGCGCGGCAGTACGTCTTGCAGATGCGGTTCTCCGCCTGGTCGGCCCCCGTCATCCGCAGCTTGCCATCATGATAATAGGTTGGGTGGTATCCATCCCGGTATTCTGCGACAGCGGATTCATAATTGTCAACCCTATCAGAAAGAATCTTGCAAGACGTACGAAAGTCTCATCAGTAAGCCTTACGCTCGCGCTGGCAGCAGGTCTGTTCGCATCACACGTTTTCATTCCACCAACACCGGGACCCATTGCGGCTGCAGGAATGGTCGGGTTGGAAAACAACCTTCTGCTGGTTATCGGAATGGGCGTGGTGGTATCGGTTTTCGCACTTGCTGCAGCATATGCCTACTGCAGTTTCATCGGGAAGAGAGTGAAATCCGTAGAGGATATCGAGTCGGATGATTCCCAGCTTGAATATGAAAAGGTACTCGCTTCATTCGGGGAACTTCCTTCCACATGTATGTCGCTTATGCCTATTCTTGTGCCCGTCATTCTGATGGGATTCGGCTCTGTCGCAGCGTTGCTCTCATTGCCGGAATGGGCAGGAAATCTGTTTGTTTTTCTTGGAAAACCTGTCATAGCTCTTACTGCCGGATTCCTTTGCTCACTGCCTCTTCTATCGCGTTGCGGAAAAGTAAGCGGGCTTTATGACATCACACAGGAGACACTCAAAACAGCCGGTCCCATCATATTCATAACAGCGGCCGGAAGTGTACTTGGGCAGGTGATAGTCGAAGCCGGATTTATCCAGTATATCCAGCAGAATGCAACTGTCCTCTCCTCTGTCGGCGTGTTCTTCCCCTTCCTTATTGCGGCTGTTCTGAAGTCGGCGCAAGGCTCCTCTACGGTGGCAATCACCACTACGGCGGGACTTATGGGAATGTTCAGCAGTGAAACTTCCCTGATGTACGCTCTCGGAATGACAACTCCATTCTCCGCGGCTCTCGTGGTGATGGCAATAGGGGCCGGCGCAATGACCGTATCACACGCCAATGACAGTTATTTCTGGGTGGTCACAAATTTCGGAGGGATATCGCCACGTGACGGCTACCGCACGCAGACAATGATAACTCTGTGCATGGGTCTGGCGTCGATTGCCGCAATATTCGTGATATCCTTATTTGTTTGACAGAGAGTCGAGCTCTGCGATGTATGCCGTGTAGATACCATTGAACTCGTCCATATATTTCCTCGCGAGAGGTTCGCAGGCCGGTGAATTCAGCGAAAGCGGATCTATCGGCTTTTTGTTGAGCCATATACGGAAATCAAGATGGGGGCCTGTGGCAGTTCCGGTGGCTCCGACGTATCCGATCAGCTGCCCCTGCGACACTCTTGAACCTGCACGTATGCCTTTTGCGAACTTCGAGAGGTGCATATAGCAACTTTCATATCCCTGCATATGCTTGATTCTGATTCTGTTCCCTCCTCCGGAGCCATCCCATCCGCAGAGTGTGACCGTTCCGTCGCCAATGGCATGTACCGGTGTGCCTGTAGGTGCGGCATAGTCGACGGCGGTGTGGGCTTTCACCTTGCCCGTAACCGGATGTCTTCTGTGATATGAGAATTTGCTGCTTATCCTGTTGTATTTGAGAGGCGCTTTGAGGAACATTCTCCTGAGACTCTCTCCGTCTTTTCCCCAATATCCGGCCTTTTCCTCATCGAAAGGGACGTATCGCATTGCTGACACCTCTTTGTTACCTCCGTTGAAGATGCTGAAGAATACGGTGTCAATGGAGATTATTTCATCTTCACATAGAGTCTGGCTGTAGATGACTCTGAAACGGTCGCCCTGCTGAAGTGTGAAGAAATTCACGCTCCACTGATAAATATCTGCCAGATTCACGATAAGGGCAGGGGAGGCGCCGGCAGCAAGCATGTCGTTCCAGAGTGAGCTTTCAATGGTGATGTCGGAGTATTTGCGCTCCTTCACTACAGGCCGGTCAAAGTTCCATACGGCAAGAGAATCACTGCACTTGAATATTGTGGTGCGGATACGGTTCTGTTCGTAGGTTATATATGCCAAACGTCCCGAGGAGATGGAGTCTTTCTCATAAAAGGCGTGGTAAACATTGCCGGCGCGCAGTTTCCGCACGTCGAAAATGGTGTCACACTTCTTGGTGAGCTCGTATGCGTCCATTGCATCCAGGCCGAGCCTGCGCATCAGGGTAGTGAACGTTTCACCGGAACCCACCTTTCCCTCTTCACACAGGAACAGGCTTTCATCAAATCCATACGGACAATATTTCTCAACGACCTCGATTTCCTCTTTTTTCTCTCTCCCGCAGGAGACTGTGAACAATGCCAGAACAACAGCAAGAAATAACTTTCCTAAAAGACGCATAAAAGATGTTTTGATGCAAAGATAAAAAAAACCGGGTGAAAACTTTCATCCGGTTTTATAATGATGGAATGTGGAACTAGTCAACCTTTGGTCCGGCAGCTACGAGAGCCTTTCCGGCTTCGTTGTATTCGTATTTCTTGAAGTTCTTTACGAAACGTCCGGCGAGGTCTTTTGCCTTCTTTTCCCATTGAGCAGGGTCCTTGTAGGTGTCGCGTGGATCGAGGATGCCTGTATCAACGCCCTTGAGCTCTGTAGGCACTGCGAAGTTGAAATGAGGAATCTGCTTTGTTGCGGCCTTGTCGATGGAGCCGTCGAGAATTGCGTCGATGATTCCGCGTGTATCCTTGATTGAGATGCGCTTGCCCGTGCCGTTCCAGCCTGTGTTTACGAGATATGCCTTTGCACCGCTCTTTTCCATCTTCTTGACGAGCTCTTCCGCATATTTTGCAGGGTGGAGTTCGAGGAATGCCTGTCCGAAGCAGGCGGAGAAGGTAGGAGTCGGCTCAGTGATACCACGCTCAGTACCTGCAAGTTTTGCAGTGAAACCGCTCAGGAAGTAGTATTTGGTCTGTTCCGGAGTGAGGATGGACACTGGAGGAAGGACTCCGAAGGCATCGGCTGAAAGGAAGATGACCTGTTTTGCGGCAGGACCTTCAGATGCAGGACGGACTATTTTGTTGATATGATAAATAGGGTATGATACACGGGTGTTCTCCGTCACGCTCTTGTCTGCGAAGTCAATCTTGCCTTCATTGTCAACAGTCACGTTCTCGAGAAGGGCGTCGCGGCGGATTGCGTTGTAGATATCAGGCTCTGACTCCTTGTCGAGGTTGATTACCTTCGCATAGCAGCCTCCTTCGAGGTTGAATACACCGTGGTCATCCCATCCGTGTTCGTCGTCGCCGATGAGCAGACGTTTAGGATCTGTTGAAAGGGTGGTCTTACCTGTACCTGAAGGGCCGAAGAAAATGGCTGTATTCCGGCCGTTCATATCGGTGTTTGCAGAGCAGTGCATTGATGCGATGCCCTGAAGAGGAAGGAAGTAGTTCATCATTGAGAAGAGACCCTTCTTCATCTCGCCGCCGTACCAGGTGTTGAGGATTACCTGTTCCTTGCTGGTGACGTTGAATGCAACGGCTGTGTCGCTGCGCAGACCGAGCTCCTTGAAATTGTCAACTTTTGCCTTTGATGCGCAATAGACAACGAAATCAGGCTCCTGTTCGAATTCCTTCTGATTCTTCGGACGGATGAACATATTTGTCACGAAATGTGCCTGCCATGCAACTTCCATAATGAAGCGGACCTTCATCCTGGTGTCGGTGTGTGTGCCGCAGAAACCGTCAACTACGAAGAGCCTCTTGCCGGAAAGCTGCTTGATTGCAAGTTTCTTGAGCTCCGCCCATTTTTCCTGTGAAAGTTCGTGGTTGTCATTAGGATATTCAGGAGTGTTCCACCATACGGTGTCCTTTGATTTCTCATCCATAACGATGTATTTGTCCTTAGGGCTTCGGCCGGTGAAAACGCCTGTCATTACATTGATTGCTCCAAGTTCAGTGACTTGTCCCTTGTCGAACCCTTCAAGACCCGGTTTGGTCTCTTCATTGTACAGAACCTCATATGTCGGGTTGTACAGAACTTCAGTGGTACCGGTAATACCGTACTTCTCTAAATTTACGTTTCCCATGTCGTATAATGTTTATAGTTTTTGCTTTTTCCGATGTCGGCAAAAGTACAAAAATTATTCCATCAATGGGCGTTTTTACGAATATTTCGTAAATTGCGGAGCAAATATCTGATGACTTATGTTCTGGATTATTCTGATACTTTTCGTGGGGTTCGGCATAGGCTGGCTTCTGCAGGGAAAATTCAAGCTCCCGACCGGATTGATCACGACAATTTCCATATGTCTGCTTCTCTTTGCATTGGGGTTGGAAATAGGCTCCAACAAGGAGTTGCTTGCAGATCTGCCCAAGATGGGACTTACTGCAGCCGCAGTGGCGGTCTTC
Organism: Candidatus Cacconaster equi; assembly: GCA_018065895.1. Classification (GTDB taxonomy): domain Bacteria; phylum Bacteroidota; class Bacteroidia; order Bacteroidales; family UBA932; genus Cacconaster; species Cacconaster equi. Next base: position 40,343 of record JAGHSK010000006.1, on the reverse strand, counting down.
GGAATTCTCGGCAGTGCCTTGGCTGTCAGGGCATTTTCCGGGCTATACCGTAAACTTAAGGAGAGAGATTTGAGAAAGGAGGGAGGACAATGAGAGACAGTCTGATAATAGTTGGATGTTTCGTGCTCGGTGTGATAGTGGCTGTAGCCGGGTTGATTCCTGAAAGCTTCAACCCGTCCGACTACACGACATACATGCTCTACCTTCTGTTGTTCTGCATCGGATTGGGTCTGGGTATGGACAAGGATTTTTTCGCATCAATGAAAACCGGTCAGCTGCGCCACCTGCTTCTGCCTGTCGCTACAATCATCGGTACTTTTTTCGGATGCGCTCTGGCTTTTGTGGTATTGTCGATAGTCTCGCCGGGTTCCATCTTCCTCCTGGATACCGTGGCTGCCGGCTCGGGATTCGGCTATTATTCGCTTTCGAGCATAATGATTCAGGATGCAAGGGGCCCTGAACTTGCGACAATAGCGCTTGCCGCCAACCTGCTTCGTGAAATATTGACGCTGCTTTGCGCTCCTCTGATAAGCAAGGTGTTCGGCCCGCATGCCGTTGTGGCGGCCGGTGGTGCTACTTCGATGGATACAACTATGGGTGTCGCCGTGAAAGCCGGGGGCAGCAGTATCGCGCCGGTGGCTCTTTATCACGGCTTCGTGCTTACTGTGGCCGTTCCTTTCATAGTGACGCTTATTCTCGGACTATATTGATAATTGGTTATGATGAATGATATAATACTTCCGGCTCCCCAAAAGGAGGGTGGAATGTCTCTCAGGGAGGCCCTTTTGAAAAGATGCTCCACACGCAGCTATTCCCGCCGGGAGCTGCCTTTGCAAGTGCTTTCAAATGTTCTGTGGGCGGGGTGGGGATTCTCTCACGCCGGCGGAAAACTGCGCACCGCACCATCTTCTCACAACAGGCAGGAAATGACTCTGTACGTGTTGCTTCCGTGCGGAACTTTCATTTATGAAGCAGCTGAAAATCGTCTGCGCGCCCATATTGAAAAGGACCTGCGCATGAATTCATGTGTGCAGGAGTATGCGATGAAGGCTCCTCTTCAGATCGTGATGGTGTCGGAGACGGCAAAGATTACGGGTAAGACTCCGCAGGGTGTTATCGAGTCCGCCTATGCCAATGCGGGGTATATCAGTGAGAATCTCTATTTGGCCGCTACTGCGGAAGGCCTTGTGACGGTGGCTCGTGCAATGGTGCCTAAAGCGGAGTTGGCTGCTGCTCTGGGCTGCACTCCGACTCAGATCGTTACTCTTGTGCAGACTGTCGGATATATCGGGGAGGAGTGAAAAAATGAATGAATCCGGTCCACGCAGACCTTCGTGGTATGTTTCTCTGATTCCTTTTCTGGTGCTGATTGCGGTTCTGGTGGTCGTGATCAGGCTGTTCGGCTCCGCTGCGATGGATGGCGGAAGCCAGGTCGCCCTTCTTTTTTCCGCAGGCGTCGCCGTTGCCATCGCCGTGATTTTCTACAAGGCGAAGTGGAAGGATCTGGAGAAGGCCATAGGTGAGAATATCCATGCCATAGGCTCTGCAATAATCATCCTGCTTCTTATCGGTGCTGTAGCCGGAAGCTGGATGGCGAGCGGTGTCGTGCCGACTCTCATCTGTTATGGAATGAAGGTGATGACTCCAAGACTGTTCCTTTTCTCCACCTGCATTATCTGCGCTGTGGTTTCTCTGATGACGGGCAGCTCCTGGACGACTATCGCCACGATAGGTGTCGCTCTGTTGGGAATCGGTACGGCACAGGGCTATTCTGCCGGCTGGACTGCAGGTGCCATCATTTCCGGGGCTTATTTCGGTGACAAGATCTCCCCGTTGTCGGATACGACAGTGCTTGCATCTTCTTCTGCCGGAACGCCTCTTTTCACTCACATAAGGTATATGCTTGTCACAACTGTTCCGTCAATTTCAATAGCATTGATTATATTCCTCTGTGTCAGCCTTTCACACGATGTGGCAGATGCCGGGCGGATGAATCAGGTATGTGATGCGCTGGAATCGTCCTTCAACATTTCGCCGTGGCTTCTGATTGTGCCGGTAGTGACGGGGGTGCTTATCGCAAGGAAGGTCCCTGCTCTGCCTACGCTGTTTCTTTCTTCGCTTACAGCCGGGATCTGTTCCCTGATTGCTCAGCCGGAGATTATCTGGAGTATAGCCCACGGCGGTGCTGCCGGGAGTGCTTATACCGACCTCTCGTTTGCCGACGGTTTCAAGGGAATGTTCATCTCCTTTTATAACGGCACGGCAGTCGATACCGGTAATGTGATGGTGAACGAACTTGTGGCCACCCGGGGAATGACGGGAATTCTGCCGACGATTTTTCTTATTGTGAGTGCCGCAACATTCGGCGGCGTTCTTGTCGGCAGCGGGATGATACAGAGCCTGACCGAAGCCCTGACACGCAGAATCAAGTCGCGTACCGGCCTGGTCTCTTCCACTGTCCTCACGGGTGTTGCCTCGAACATGATGACAGGAGATCAATTCCTCTCCATTATCCTGACTTGCAGCCTGTACGGGAAGTTATACGACAAGATGGGTTTTGAAGGAAGGCTTTTGAGCCGTTCGACTGAGGACTCAGCCACGGTGACTTCGGTACTGATTCCGTGGAATTCCTGCGGTATGACACAATCGACTGTTTTAAAGGTTCCTACGTTGGATTACCTCCCGTACTGCTTCTTCAATCTGATCTCTCCGCTGATGTCGATATTCATCGCTGCCATCGGATATAAGATTTTTCGCAAGGAAGTTTCGGCGGGTTGATACTGACCGCTGCAGTTGATACAATATCATCTTTTTTCGCTATATTTGTAGGATATGAAACAGATAGAGGATTTATTCGAACGTTATTGCGGGGAGAAGCCCGTGGAAATGGTGGAACTGCCATCTTCAGGCAGCAACAGAAGATATTTTCGTGTAAGGGGTTCAAATAATCGTACACTCATAGCCGCGAAAGGCGAGAGCGTGAAGGAGAACAAAGCCTTCTGGACGATTGCACGGCACTTCAAACTCAAGGGAATACCTGTACCGACGGTACTTGCCCACAGCGATGATTTCGAATATTATCTGCAGGAGGATCTGGGCAACGACACCCTCTTCAATTTGATTGCGGACGGCCGTGAAAAAGGCCAGTATTCAAAAGCAGAGAAGGATCTTCTCATAAAGTCGGTAAAATGCCTTCCGCGAATACAGTTCGAGGGTTCCGACGGACTCGACTACTCCATATGCTTTCCGCAGCCGGAGTTTGACGAGAGAATGATTTCTTTCGACCAGAATTACTTCAAATACTGCTTTCTCAAAGCCACTGGTGTGGAATTCAGTGAGATTCTGCTTGATGATGACTTCCGGAAGATGTCAGAAGTCCTTATGAAGAGTATGTCCGATACGTTCCTGTATCGTGATTTTCAGGCCCGCAACGTGATGATGAAGAATGGCGAGCCATATTTCATCGATTTCCAGGGAGGAAGGAAGGGTCCTATCTACTATGATGTTGCATCCTTCATCTGGCAGGCCAAAGCTTCATATTCTGATGAATTGAAAGCTGAGCTGATAGACGCGTACCTTGACGCACTCAAGGAATATATGCCGGTTGACAAGCCGGCCTTCCTCGAAACGCTCCGTCATTTCGTTCTTTTCAGGACGCTTCAGGTACTCGGTGCATATGGTTTCAGGGGATATTTCGAGAAGAAGCCGCATTTTCTTCAGAGCGTGCCGTACGCGATGGAAAATCTCCGGAAGCTGTTGAAGACTCCTTTCAAGGAGTATCCTTATCTGACAAAGGTGCTCAACGAGCTCACGTCCCTCAAGGAGTTCACCGACATGAACCGTGACAAGACACTTGAAGTCACAATCTACAGTTTTGCATACAAGAAAGGCATCCCTAACGACACAAGTGGGAACGGAGGTGGATATGTCTTTGATTGCCGCGGGCTTGAAAATCCCGGTAAATACGAACATTACAAGCATTTCACGGGGATGGACGCTGAAGTGATAAAGTTCATGGAAGATGATGGAGGCGTTTTGAAATTCCTTGACAATGCCTACAGTCTGGTGGATGCGCATGTGGCCCGCTTCATCGAGCGCAAATTCACCCATCTGATGGTTTCTTTCGGATGTACCGGAGGGCAGCACCGTTCAGTATATTGCGCGGAGCATCTGGCTGAACATATCTCAAAGAAATTCAACGTAAGGGTTCACGTCGTACACCGTGAGCTTGAACTTGAAAAACAGCTGTAATATCCGTTCAAGATGAAAGCGATGATATTTGCCGCGGGGCTGGGCACCAGGCTGAAGCCATACACCGACACGATGCCGAAGGCGCTGGTGCCGGTGGCAGGAGTGCCCATGCTCAAACGGGTCATCACCCGCCTGACAGCGGCCGGATATGACGACATCGTCATCAACGTGCATCATTTCGCGGACCAGATAAAGGATTATGTAGCGGCCAACGGCAATTTCTCCGTTAAAATATCATATTCGGATGAAACGGACCTTCTCAGGGAAACCGGAGGCGGACTCAGGCACGCCACACCGCTTCTCAATGATTCTGTCGGCCCGGTCCTGATACACAATGTCGACATCATATCCGACCTTGATCTCGAGTGGTTCAGAAACCAGCACCAGGAGGGGGATCTGGCAACAATCCTTGTAAGTGACCGTAAAACTGCGAGATATTTCCTTTTCGACTCCGACAGGCAGCTTGTCGGCTGGACGAATGTCGAGACAGGGGAGGTGAGAAGCCCTTATGGGAAAATAGACCTCGATCAATGCGAAAAACTTGCATTTTCCGGAGTGCATATGGTTTCTCCAATGATTTTCGACCTGATGAAAGGGTGGCCTGAAAAATTTCCGATCGTGGACTTTTACTTGACTTATTGCAGGAAATATAAAATCAGGGCAGCTGTGCCCCAGGAACTTAGAATGTTTGATATAGGCAAGGCGGAATCATTGGACTCCGTCAGTGCCGCAGTACAAAATCTACAGATATGAAGAAGATCAATCTCATCGTTTTCTCCTCAGCACTTCACGATAATGCAAGTGTGATGAACTCCCGTGAACCACTTTTCCAGGCCCTGCGGGATATGGCTGAATTGAACATTATTTATCCTTCAACGCTTGCTACCAGAATGCATGGTTCAAACGGTGTATTCTCCTGTGGCGACAGACTTCAGATAGAATTTGCCAATACAGAGGATTCCCGGACAGTATGTTTTATCGCCACCGGCGGAACCGAGGAGATGTTCAGACAATACCTCGACATACTGCCAAGACCTGTGATCCTTTTGAGCGACGGACTTCACAACTCGCTTGCGGCATCATTCGAAATCAGCACATATCTTGACCACAATCACATCGAATGCTGTCTGTTGAATGCTCCATTGGACTACAATCCAAACTATTTCAAGACTTTGGAGCAGAAGATTTTCGGAGAGATTCCGCCTATCCAGAGTGATGACCTTTCAAGCAAGAACAGGTCACCTTATTTCGACCGTGCCGACCGCAGAGTCCTTTCACGGAAGAAAATAGGTCTTTTCGGGAATGCAAGTTCCTGGCTGATTTCCTCAGCTGTCGACAGGGAGTATATGGAAAAGGAGTACGATGTGAAGTTCATCGATATACAACTTGATGAACTTATCGATGAATACAAACTCGTAGCCCCGGATGAAAAACCTGTCAAGCAGGTTTGCATGAAGATGGAGAATCTGGTTACTGAAGACAGGGATGCCGAAGAGTTGAACAAGGCGGCCCGTCTGTACGTCGCTTTCCGCAACCTCTGCGGCAGATATCAGCTTTCCGCACTGACGGTAAAATGTTTCGGAATTCTTGACGAATGCAGGACAACGGCATGTCTCGCCCTGGCGCTTCTCAATGATGACGGCATTGTTGCGGGATGCGAAGGCGATATCCCTGCCTTGTGGACAATGATGTATGCAAAGGAGATCCTCGGCAAACAGGCCTTCATGGCAAATCCGTCCTCATCCAACAGAGCTGAACTCACGATAGATTTTGCACACTGTACGATTCCTCTTGGAATGGTTCACGGCTACAGGCTTCCTTCACATTTCGAATCATCGACAGGCATCGGCATCGCGGGCAGCATGCCGAGCGGAAGATACAGAATCATCAAATTCTCCGGCAACAAACTCGACAGATTCTACAGCGTGGAAGGCAATGTGCTGATGAACACCAATGTACCTCAGAGGTGCCGCACACAGTTGAGATTCAAATTCGACAGTGAAGCCGACTATAACGGATTCTTCACTACTTCAAAAGGTAATCACATAATATTGATAGCTCTATGATGATGAAGAGACTGTTCGCCGTTGCCCTTGCATCGATGTTGTTTATCGGTGCCCAGGCGCAGGATTGGGCGAATCTTGCGAGATTTATCGATGCCGATCAGGCTCTTGCCTCTTATGGAAAGGGCAGGGTTGTCCTGATGGGTGACTCCATCACCGACTTCTGGGTAAGGCGCAGTCCGGAATTCTTTGAGAAGTACGGCTTCATATGCAGGGGTATCAGCGGACAGACAACTCCGCAGATGCTTGTCAGATTCAGACACGATGTGGTTGAAACCGGCGCGAGAACGGTTGTGATTCTTGCCGGAACAAATGACATTGCGGGAAATACCGGCCCGTCTACCGATGAAATGATTCTGGCAAATATCTCAAGCATGTGCGACATTGCCCGCGCAAACGGCATTACCCCGATAATCTGCGCATTGGTGCCGGCAAAGCAGTACTCATGGGCGAAAAAGCTTCGTCCGGACCTGAGAATCCCGCAGTTCAATGCCAAGCTCAAAGCTTATGCCGGCAAAGAGCATATCGCGTATGTAGACTATTTTTCCGCTATGGTTGACCGGGAAAACCCTGAAAACGAAAACGGATTGCCTGCTTCGCTGTCGAAAGATGGAGTGCATCCCAATGCCGCAGGCTACAAGATAATGGAGGAGATGCTGCTCAAATCGCTTCGCTCCCAGGAAGTAAAGGCGGCATTCAAGGACAACTCCGAAGGAAAGAAGTTCATGAGCTTCAACGTACGCAACTGCAAGGGGATGGACAAGAAGGTCAATTTCGACAGGGTGGCCGCGGTCATAAGCGACTACAATCCGCAGATTGTGGCTGTTCAGGAGCTTGACAGCCTCACCGCACGCAACCGTTACTTTGTCCTCAAACAGCTTGCCGACCGCACCGGAATGGAGTATATCTACGCAAAGGCTATCGATTTTGACGGAGGAGCTTATGGTATAGGTATCTTGAGCAGGGAAAAGCCTTTGAGATACGAAAGTATCGCACTTCCCGGCAGGGAAGAGAGAAGAACTCTTTTGATGGCGGAATTCAGTACATATATCTTCTGCAACACACATCTCTCATTGACGGATGAGGACAGGCTTGCATCGGTGGATATCATTATGGATGCCGTGAAACAATTCCGGCAGAACTGCCCTGAAAAGCCGGTATTCATTGCCGGAGACTGGAACGGAACGCCTTCTTCCGAGGCAATCCGCAAAATGGAAGAGCATTTCAACTTTCTGACAGACACATCCGTATTCACTTTCCCTTCAGACAAACCTGATCGGACAATAGACTATATCGCCGTGCTCAAGGGTTTTGACTGCAAGGTTTTTGAATCTTTTGTACCTGCGGCCGCAATGGCATCGGACCACCGTCCAGTGGTGTGCCGCGTAAAGTGGAACTAATCCTCTGATACGAATTTTCGCAGTTCCTCGTACAGACGTTGTACGGGGAGTCCCATTACATTGTAGTACGAACCGTTTATTCCGGTTATGCCGATATAGCCGATCCATTCCTGGACACCGTAGGCGCCGGCCTTGTCGTATGGCTTGTATCTATCGATGTAATAGTCTATTTCCTCTTTTTTCAATTGCTTGAAGGTGACCTCCGTGCAGACGCTGAATGAACGGGTCTTCGTAGTTGAACGCAGATATACACCCGTTATCACCTTATGTACGCCGCCTGAAAGCATTTCAAGCATTCTGACGGCATCGGCCCTGTCTTTCGGCTTGCCTATAATTTCTCCACCGACAAATACCAGGGTGTCCGCCGTAATGAGGATTTCGTTTTGTTCCAACGGACGGTGGAAGGATTCGGATTTGTGGCGTGCAAGAAATTCAGGCACATCCTCCCGGGCCATTCCTTCGCTGTATGCCTCCTTCTCATCTTTGGCCACTTCAACAGTGAAATCAATATCAAGGCCTTTGAGCAGCTCCCTGCGGCGCGGAGATGCAGATGCGAGAGTGATTTTGTGCTTTTCGAACATTTTCATATGTTTCTTCCGGTGAGTCCGGCAAATTTCACGATATTTTCAGGAAAACTTCCCGACCAGGGCTTGTCGGGATGGAACTGCCACCGGCCTGCCGGTTTGAGCACCTTCTCTATGAGGTCACGCACACAACCTTTTCCACCGGGGTAAGGGGAGATGAAGTCGGCAATCTCCTTGACTTCATCCACTGCATCGCAGGGGCAGACACCGAGCCCCGCCACTTTGATTACAGGAATATCCGGAATGTCGTCACCCACGTAAGCCACCTCTTCCTGCTTGAGGGAGTGTCTTTCGCAAAAGAGCAGGAAGTCGGCGATCTTGTCCTTTGAAAGCATGAAAAGGTCGGAGGTATTTATGCCGTACGAGTGGCAGCGGTGAATTATGCTTTCAGAGCATCCTCCGGTGATTATCGCCACAGGATAGCCATTGTCCGTAGCTGTGCGTATTCCGAACCCGTCCTTTGTATTGAATGTGCGGAGTATGTCTCCGTCAGGCATTGCGAGCAGCGAACCGTCAGTCAGGACTCCGTCGATGTCGAATGCAAATGCCTTTATGCTGCTGAATCTGTCCATATTCTATTTTTCTCTGCAGATGTCGCACTGCCTGCAGTCGGCGCTATTCTCCTGTCCGAAATATTTGAGGAGGTAGCGGCTGCGGCAGAGTTCCGTCTGCTCCACGTATTCTATTATTTTCTCAAGACGGTCACGCCTGCGGTCGAGCCTGTCTTCATAGTCGCTCTTCGGCAGCCTCAGATTCTTTGGATCAAGTCTTTCATAATTAAGGCTGATCATTGGAGAGTCGATGACCGGAATGTATTTTATGACGTTCATCCGTGCCAACTTCTTGAGATTGTCCGTGACAACTTCCGTCGCATATCTTCCGAATCTGGCGATGCGCTCCACGTCAATCGGCACGTACTCGGTGAAGATGCCCGTGTACATTCTCAAAAGAACCTTGATGAAGGTGTCGATATCAGTTGACCCAAGCTGTATCCGGTACAGTTCGTCACGCGATACGATGAACTGAACTTTGGCCGGTATGTGCAGGGATTCCGTAAGAGTCCAGTATCCTGCAGTTTCAATGTATTTGATGGCGTAATATGCAGTAAGGGCGTGAAGCTTGAACATTCCTGCGAATTTCTCCAGCTCGAACTTCACGCATGCGCCCTTGCCCTCTTCGTATGAATATCCGAGGAAACTGTAGACTTTCTGGTAGATGTCTTTAATATAATCGAGAGGAGGGAAGGAGGTCCTGAGTATCTGGCGCAAGCTTTTCACGTCTGAATCATTCCATAGAAGAACGGCATACGACTGCTGTCCATCGCGTCCCGCGCGACCCGCCTCTTGGAAATAGCCTTCGATTGTGTCAGGCATATCGTAGTGGCATACGAATCGCACGTCAGCCTTGTCAATCCCCATTCCAAAGGCGTTGGTTGAGACAATCACCCTCGTTTCGCCTTTTTTCCAGCTATCCTGTGCTGTGGAGCGGGTGCTCCTGGACATTCCGGCGTGATATGCTTCGGCTGAGATTCCATGAGCCTTCAGGAAGGCGGCAAGGTCTTCGGCATTCTTCCGTTTTGAAACGTAAACGACTCCGCTGCCCTGAACACCGGAACAAATGCGCAGAATCTGGCCCATTTTGTTTTCGCACTTCCTTACCACGTATGCCAGGTTGGGACGCTCGAAACTGCCTTTTATCAGGTTGTCCTGTCGGAACTGCAGCTGCTTCATTATGTCCAGCGCAACGTCAGGTGTGGCTGTCGCCGTCAATGCGGCTACAGGTACCTCTTTCCCGATCAGGTTACGGATTTCAGCTATTTCAAGGTAATCGGGGCGGAAGTCATATCCCCACTGGGAGATGCAGTGCGCCTCATCCACCACAAGGAAGTTTATGTTCATCTTGTCCACTCGCGCCTTGAAAAGGGCTGTGTGAAGCCTTTCAGGAGATACGTAAAGGAATTTGTAATCACCGAAAACGGCATTGTCAAGAGCGATGTCAATCTCGCGATGTGTTATACCGGAATAGATGGCCAAAGCCTTTATTCCGCGTCTGTCCAGATTCTGGACCTGGTCCTTCATAAGGGCTATCAACGGGGAGACCACGAGGCAGATGCCTTCACGCATCATGGCAGGAACCTGAAAGCAGATACTTTTCCCGCCACCCGTGGGCAGGATTGCGAGGGTGTCCCGACCTGCCAGGAGCGATGAGATGATTTCCTCCTGCATCGGGCGGAAGGTGTCATATCCCCAGTATTTCTTCAGCGTTTCCTTCATACGGATGCAAATTTATTCATTTTTTTATGGATTTTAGCTACATTTGTAGTTTCATGAAATGAAATTGATACGCCGATGGAACTTCCTATAAAATATGACCCGTCTCTCACTGAAGACAAGTGGTACGCATACTGGACAGAACATAAATTCTTCCACTCAGAACCGGATGAACGTGAACCTTATACGATAGTCATTCCGCCACCGAACGTGACAGGTGTCCTCCATATGGGGCATATGATGAACAATACCCTTCAGGATGTACTCATCCGCCGCGCGCGAATGATGGGCAAGAATGCGCTCTGGGTTCCGGGGACTGACCACGCTTCAATCGCCACGGAGGCGAAAGTGGTCAACAAACTCGCCTCAATGGGCATTAAAAAACGTGATCTGAGCCGTGAAGAGTTTCTCAAATATGCATGGGAATGGAAAGAGGAACACGGTGGAATCATTCTCAAACAGCTGCGCCGCCTTGGAGCAAGCTGTGACTGGGACCGCACCGCCTTCACGATGGATGAGGTGAGAAGCGAATCCGTTATGAAAGTGTTCGTTGACCTTTACAGGAAGGGGCTTATCTACAGAGGTCTCCGTATGGTCAACTGGGATCCTAAGGCACAGACGGTTCTTTCTACGGAGGAGGTCGTATACCGCGACGAGAAATCAAAACTTTTCTATCTACGTTATTATGTTGCCGACACTGACGTGAATCCTGTAAAACCTACCGGCGAAGAGGGTGAGATTCTCCACAAGGATGAAAATGGAAGATATTATGCAGTTGTGGCTACAACACGTCCGGAAACGATCATGGGCGATACGGCAATGTGTGTCAATCCGAAGGACCCGAAGAACCAGTGGCTCCGCGGGCATAAGGTTGTCGTTCCGCTTGTAGGCAGAATCATCCCTGTAATCGAGGATCGATACGTCGATATAGAATTCGGAACAGGATGTCTGAAGGTCACCCCGGCACACGACGTCAACGACTATAATCTCGGAAAGGCCCACAATCTTGAGACAATTGACATATTCAATCCTGACGGAACGCTCAGCGAAGCTGCGGGAATGTACGTCGGACTCGACAGAATGGATGTCCGCAAGCAGATTGCCAAGGATCTCGCAGCAGCGGGGCTTATGGAGAAGGTTGAAGATTATGACAACAAGGTGGGTTACTCGGAGCGCAATCCCGATACGGCTGTTGAACCGCGTCTTTGCAAGCAGTGGTTCCTCAGCATGAAACATTTCGCCGATATCGCGCTTCCACCGGTATTGGAAGGAAAGATAAAATTCCATCCTTCAAAATATGTGACCACATACAAGAACTGGCTGGAGAATATTCAGGACTGGTGTATCAGCCGTTAGCTTTGGTGGGGGCACAGAATTCCTGCCTATTTCCTGCCTGTTGCGGAAGGAGAAGAGGAAAAGTATGTCGTTGCACTGACACTTGACGAGGCTCTTGCAGAGGCAAGAAAACTCCCAGGATATGCCGATGTGACCGCAGAACAGCTTTCAAGGGACGAAGATGCGCTTGACACGTGGTTCTCAAGCTGGCTCTGGCCTGTCAGCCTTTTCGACGGAATAAACAATCCGGACAACGGTGAGATAAAATACTATTATCCGACAAATGACCTTGTAACCGGTCCGGACATCATCTTCTTCTGGGTAGCGCGAATGATAATGGCAGGGGAGGAGTATATGAATGACGTTCCTTTCCGTAACGTTTACTTTACAGGAATAGTGCGTGACAAACTCGGAAGAAAGATGAGCAAGCAGCTCGGAAATTCCCCTGACCCCGTAAAACTCATAGAGCAATACGGAGCAGACGGTGTGCGTCTGGGTATTCTTCTTTGCACCTCGGCAGGAAATGACATTCTCTTTGACGAGAGTCAGGTTGAACAGGGACGTAACTTCTCCAACAAGGTCTGGAATGCATTCAGGCTTGTAAAGGGATGGAGCGTTGAAGACAAGCCTCAGAGCGAAGAGAGCAGGATGGCGGTCGAATGGTTCAAGTCCAAGTTGAACAGGACTTTGTCTCAGGTTGACGAGGATTTCTCGAAATTCCGTATCAATGACGCCGTTATGGGCATATACAAATGTTTCTGGGATGATTTCTGCGCCTGGTATCTGGAACTTGTCAAGCCTGCATTTGTAGATGGAAAACAGCTTTCAATGGACAGAAAGACGTATGATGCCACCATTGGATTCTTTGATTCTCTGCTCAAGATCCTTCATCCTGTCATGCCTTTCATAACGGAGGAACTATGGCAGAACATAGCCCCGCGTAAGGAGGGTGAAACAGTTATGCTGCAGATGCAGCCTGTCGCCGCTCCGTTTGATGAGACTCTGATCAATGATTTTGCTCTTGCCACTGAAGCAATTGCCGCGATACGTGCAATACGCCAGCAAAAGAACATCTCTCCGAAGGAGCCGCTCAAACTTCAGGTGAAGGAGGAGGGCTATCCGATATCCATGAACCCTATTATCCGCAAGATGGCTAATATATCTGAAATAGATATAGTCAGTGATATCGATGCATCCAAGTCGGGACAATCATTCATGGTAGGAACGGTTCAGTTCTATGTTCCGCTTGATGGAATGATTGACGTAGCTGAGGAGAAGTCCAAGATTCTCGCCGAGATACAACGTTTCGAAGGTTTCCTGAAAGGTGTGCAGGCAAAACTATCGAATGAACGTTTCGTAGCGAACGCTCCGGCTCAGGTCGTCGAGCTTGAACGCAAGAAACTCTCCGATGCCACGACAAAGATTGAGAATCTCCGGGAGCGACTTGCAAAACTTTAGGAACCTTTTTGAAAACCAATCCATAAGCATATGAAAACTCTTCTTTTTCTTGGATCAATCGGTTGGCAGGAAATTCTTGTCATCCTGCTTATCGTCCTTCTTCTGTTCGGAGGAAAGAAAATTCCTGAACTGATGCGCGGCCTGGGCAAAGGCGTGAAGAACTTCAAAGAGGGGATGAAGGATGTTGAAGGCGACATGAAGGAGATCAAAAAAGAGATCGAGAGCGAAAGTTCAGACTCTTCAAAGAAGTAATATCTCGTGGCTGCCGACAGCGAGGACAAGACATTCTGGGAGCATATCGACGATCTGCGGAAGGTGTTCTTCCGCTCAGCCATTGTGCTCTTCGTATTGATGATTGCAATCTTTTTTCTGAAAGGATTCATCTTCGATACGCTTCTCCTCGCCCCGTTGTCATCTGATTTCATCCTCTACAGGGGGTTGGACAAATTGCTGGCTCTTATGGGGCTGAACCCTCTGGCTGATTTCGAAATCAAAATGATAAACGTGGAGATGGCGGCACAATTCTTCACGCACATCAGAGTCTCGTTCTATGTTGCGCTTGTTGTGGCGATGCCGGTGGTCTTTTATGAATTATGGACATTCATCCGTCCGGCTCTATATGAGAACGAGAAGCATGCCATCCAGAAATCCTTCGGTTTTGCAGCACTGCAGTTCTATCTCGGAGTTGTGACAGGATATCTGCTCGTATTTCCTCTGACAATACGTTTTCTGGGCACATATCAGGTATCGGAGCTGGTTCCAAACCAGATTTCGCTGAACTCCTATATAAGCATGCTCATAGGTCTTGTTCTGGTGATGGGAATAGTATTCGAGATGCCTATTCTGGCGGCACTTCTGTCGCGTTTCGGCATCATCAACAAGCAATGGCTGAAAAAATACCGGAAACACGCCGTAGTTATTCTGGTGACACTCGCTGCAGTCATCACCCCGAGCGGCGACCCGATAACCCTTTTCTTCGTGAGCGTCCCTCTATATGCTCTCTATGAGGTAAGCATTGCTGTGGCGAAGCCCGCTGATAAAGAAACAGATGAGCCGGAGGAAGAAAAAGGGGAGGATGAGGAAAATAGTGATGAACCTCAGGAAGCGGAGATTGTGGAATGATATCTATCAATGATCTGACTCTCTCTTTCGGCGGATATGATCTGCTGGACAATATCAGCCTTCATATCGGAGACAAGGACAGAATCGGCCTTGTGGGAAAGAACGGCGCAGGAAAATCCACCATTTTGAAATTGATTATGGGCTTGCAGAGCCCTACGTCAGGGTCCATTCTCAAGACGCACGATCAGAAAATCGGTTATCTGCCACAAATAATGGAACACGCGAAAGATAAGAGCGTGATTGACGAAGTGATGACCGTTTTTGCCGATCTTGACAAACTCAACGAGAAGATTGACAAGGTGTCGCAGCAATTGGCGGATCGTACGGACTACGAATCTCAGGCGTACAACAATCTGATGGTGGAACTCAATGAGTTGAGCGACCGCCTTGCAATGGTGCAGAGCGAATCACCTATGGAGATGGCGCAGCGCACCCTTATGGGGCTGGGCTTCAAACGTTCGGAATTCGACCGTATGACGGCTACCTTCTCCCAAGGCTGGAACATGCGCATCGAGCTTGCAAAGATCCTTCTCCGAAAACCGGATGTCCTTCTTCTCGACGAGCCGACAAACCATCTTGACATCGAATCAATACAGTGGCTTGAGGATTATCTGCAAGTCTATAACGGGGCCATTGTGCTTATTTCACATGACCGCCGCTTCCTTGACAACTGCACGACCCGCACAGTGGAGGTTATGCTGGGCCATCTTTATGATTACAAAGTTCCGTATTCCAAATATGTGGAGCTCCGGAAAGAACGCATCGAACAGCAGAAGGCAGCATATCTCAATCAGCAGAGAATGATTGAGAAAACCGAGGAATTCATTGAGAAGTTCCGTTACAAGCCGACGAAGAGCAATCAGGTTCAATCAAGAGTCAAGCAGCTTGAAAAGTTACAGCGCATAGAAATCGATGACGAGGATCTCGCCACCTTGAGCGTTAAATTTCCGCCTGCCCCGCGCAGCGGAGACGTGGCTTTTCAAGTGAAAGATGCCGTTATAGGATATTCCGATACCACACCGCATAAAGTGATACTCGAAGGCGCCAATCTTGAGGTGAAGAGAGGGGAGAAGGTGGCATTCGTCGGGCGTAACGGAGAGGGGAAGACCACCATGATGAAGGTTATGATGGGGCTTCTGGAGCCTTTCGAGGGCGAGGCCAAGGTGGGATATAACGTCGATATCGGGTACTTCGCACAGAACCAGGAGGATGTGCTTGTCAAGAGTGATACGGTATATGATACCCTGGAAAAGATTGCAGTGGGTGATATACGGGCCAAACTCCGCGATATTCTTGGTGCATTCCTGTTCAAGGGTGATGACGTCGACAAGAAGGTTGCGGTTCTCAGCGGCGGAGAACGGGCTCGCTTGTCGATGGCCAAACTGATGCTCAAGGCACATAATCTTCTTGCTCTTGATGAGCCTACTAATCATATGGACATCCGTTCGAAGGACGTGCTCAAACAGTCGTTGAAATCCTACGACGGAACGTTGATTGTCGTGTCCCACGACCGTGATTTCCTGAATGGCTTGGTTGACAAGATATATGAGTTCGGTGACGGCAAAGTGCGTGAGCATCTTGGAGGGGTGGACGAATTCCTCCGTCGGAAGAAAGCCGAATCGTTCCGTGATATCGAAGCCGCAAAGAAAGAGCCTGTCCATCCGCAGAATCCGACAGCCGCAGCTCAGCAGCCGAAACAGGAAAGGGCTCAGAAACCTCAGTTGAGCTATGAACAGCAGAAGGCACAGTCGCGCGAAGCAAAGAAGATAAAGAACCGTCAGAATCTGCTCGAGAAGCAGATTGCTACATTAGAGGAAAAGATGGCTGAAATAGAGAAAGTCCTTGCCCAGCCGACACCTCAGACGGATATAATGGAAATGACCCGCCAATATCTCGATCTCAAGAGAGACCTCGATGCGAAGATGGAGGAATGGGCGTCACTTTAATAACAAACAGTCACAAAATGGAAGAAAAACAGCACTATCTATATGGAATGCATCCGGTGGAGGAGGCAGTCCGTCAGGGAAGGAAGTTCGAAAAGATTCTTTTCAAACAAGGTCTGGAAGGAGAACAGTTCCGTACCCTTCTGTCAGAGGTCGAGAAACAAGGCATCCCTTATCAGTTCGTTCCCGGAGAAAAGATGAATTACCTTGTTAAAGGGGCGCATCAGGGTGTGATAGCGTATATGGCCCGGATAGATTATGTGGAATTTGAAACAATGGTCGAAAATGCCCTGAAAAAGAGCTCAAACCCCGTTTTTCTCATGCTTGACGGAGTGAGTGACGTCAGGAATTTTGGGGCTATAGCCAGAAGCGCCGAGTGCGCCGGGATAGATGGAATCATTCTTCCGGCAAAAGGAGGCGCTGCAATAAATGCGGATGCCATCAAGACTTCGGCGGGTGCCCTGCTAAGAATCCCCACAAGCAAGGTGACGAATCTCCGCATACCTGTATTCTACCTGAAGGAAGCCGGATTCCAGATTGTGGCTGCCACGGAAAAATCCGAAAGCCTGCTGTATGACGTGGACTTCAGCAAACCTACGGCCATTGTGATGGGCTCGGAAGGAACCGGAATATCAAGCTCCATCCTGTCGCAGTGCGACGTTAAAGCGAAAATTCCGATGATGGGGGAAATCGGCTCCCTGAACGTTTCCGTAGCATGTGCCGTAGTTATGTACGAATGCGTGCGTCAAAGAATGAAATGATGAATTCGAAGAAAATACATTGCAATATGAGATCAAAAGTGATTTTTGCCATTCTGCTTGCGGCACTTCTTTCGCTGCCTCTCGGAGCGCAGGATATCGCCAGTTTCAAGCTGAATAACGGCCTAACCGTCTATATCTGTGAAGACCCGACCCAACACGATGTACTCGGAGAAGTGGTTGTCCGCACCGGATCTGTCAACGATCCCGGGCAATACACCGGACTTGCACACTATCTGGAACACGTAATGTTCAAGGGTACGGAAAAAATCGGTGCACTGGACTGGGAGAAGGAGAAACCGCTGTATGAAGAGATTATCGCCAAATACGACGAACTTGCTCAGGCAAGCGACGAGGCGGCGAGAACCGCTTTGTCGAAAGAGATCAATAATCTGACGGTTGAAGCCGGAAAAATCAGCGTCTCCCAGGAATATTCCAATCTCATAGAAAGCATTGGCGGAAATGGCTTGAATGCAGGAACCAGCTACGATTATACTGAATTCCACAATTCATTTCCCGCCAATCAGATCGTCAAATGGCTTGATGTGGCATCAGAACGATTCATCAATCCCGTATTCCGCGCATTCCAGAGCGAACTTGAGACGGTTTATGAGGAGTACAACATGTATTCCGACGATCCACAGAGCGTTACATCCCATTTTGTTCTGGACAAGGCTTTCGAGGGGACACCTTATGCCCGTGACGTAATCGGGCTTGGAGAACATCTCAAGAATCCAAGACTCAGCCAGCTCATCAAATTCTACAACGATTGGTACGTTCCCGAGAATATGGCGCTTATCATTTCAGGAAACGTCAAGGCCAAGAGCCTGATACGTCTCATTCAGAACACTTTCGGAAGACTCCAGCCAAGTGAGACGCCGGAAAGGACAACCTGTCCGGAGTTCAATGTAAAGGGAAGGGTATCGTACACTTCCAAGTCCTCATATTATCCGAGTACCTGCATCATTTATAATGGCGTGAAAAATGGCGATCCGGATGAATATGCGCTGGAGGTCTGTCTGCAACTCCTTACCAACGCATCCTCTACGGGTGCTCTTGACAAACTGACGTTGTCAGGAGATGTAATGGGCGCTTCGGCATCGTCTCTGAGTTTCATTGGAGCGGGCAGGGTTCTTTTGCAGGCAGTTCCTTTCTATGATGAACTGCAGCGACGGTATGACTCCAGCAAGAAAGTGGAAGCCTTCCTGACAAAGGCTGTGAAGTCGGTCAGGGACGGAGAGTTCACTCAGGATGACCTCGATGCAGTCAAACTTAATCTTTCCCGTGATTTTGATCTGATGATGGAGAACAATGACGGCAAGGTGTCAGCCATTGCAGATATTTTCGTCAATGGACAAAGTGTTGATGAACTGCTCAACTTCAAGGAGAAGATCTATGCTGTGACAATGGACGACGTGAAGAGAGTGGCTGCCAAATATTTGAACGACAACTTCATTGTGATCGACAACGAAATGGGCACTCCTGAAAAGAAGCCGAAGATCAAGAAACCGGATTACGATCCGATTGTCCCTCCTGTGGGGCAGTCCTCGATGTATGCCCAAAGGTTCAAGGCCATGCAGGCACCTGCTCCCGCATTGAATTTCGTTGATTGGAGCAAAGTGAAGGAGAAGGAGCTGAATTCATATTCAAAATTCTATTACAGCAAGAATGAAGCGAATGACATATATACTCTTGAACTCAAGTATGGAGCCAATTCGGAGCTCTTCCCGAAACTGGGTGTGGCCACCCAGCTGATGAACAGCGCCGGAGTGATGGCCACCTTCTCCTACAATCAGGTAAAAGAGATGTTCGGACAACTTGGCGCAACCTATTCCATCGCTGCTGACGATGAATATCTCTATCTTACCGTCAGGGGATATGAAAACACATTGAAAGAATGCTGCCTGCTTCTCACGAAGCTTATTCTCATGCCATCTCTGGATGAAAAACAGCTCAACAGTCTGAAGGGTGCCATGGCTTCGGGAAGGATGCGCCGCAAACAGAACGTGAATTCACTCGCGTCAGCACTTTCAGCATATGTGCAATATGGCGATGAATCTCCTTACCGCAAGGAGATCACCGATCAGGATATCGTTGACCTGAATATTGCGAGTCTCACCGGTGACATTGCAAAAGCAAGCGGATATGCCGCAGAAATACATTATTCCGGAAGTATGCATGGTGACGTTGTATATGATATTCTTAAAAGCAATCTGCCGCTTGTTCAGGGAGAGAAGCCTTCAAGCTCTCCTCTTATCAGGCCGATGATGGAATATGGCGAGAATACCGTATTGTTCGTTCCTAACAGTGACGCTCAGCAGGCTCAGATTTATTTCTATATCCCTATTGGAGATTATGACAAGAATGATGAAATCGCCAGAATAGCGTTCAACCAGTATTTCAGCGGTGGATTCAACGGTCTCGTCATGCAGGAGATCCGCGAAAAGAACTCTATGGCATATACTGCATACGGTTCCGTACGCAGCCGCAAGCTGCCTGGCTGCAAGACTTACTTCAGCGGATATGTGGGAACACAGAATGACAAGGCGGTAAGTGCGATTGAACTCTTCACGAAGCTGCTTTCCGACATGCCTCAGAATCCTGAAAGCATCGGAAATATCCGCAATTATATCAAGGAGACTTTGCTGTCGCAACAGCCTGACGCCAGATCCCTCACAACCACCGTGGCGGAGTGGGAGAGACAGGGCTATTCTGAGGATCCTTCAATCAAGCTTGTGGAACAGACGGAAACCCTCACATTCGATGACATCGTCAAATATTACAACGACAAAGTGAAAGGACGTCCGGTGGTCATCGGAATCATAGGAAATCCGAAGGACATAAATGCAAAGGATCTCGCAAAATTCGGCAAAGTAGTGAAACTCAACGAGAGAAAACTCTTCAATGAGAAGAATGTTCTTTTCCAATAAAATTTTGTTCTCTTTAGAAAATTTTATAAATTTGCAGTCCGAAATTATTGAATAACAACCGTTAAGCTCTTGAATAAGAGATGGTTGAGACCATTTTGAATGGGATGCCATCCGCTTGCGGTTATAAATTTTTAAAAAATTTATTATGTACGCAATCGTTGATATTGCAGGACAGCAATTCAAAGTTGAAGCTGGAAAGCAGGTTTTCGTAAACCGTCAGGCTGCTGAGGTCGGAGCTGCTCTCGAGTTTGACAAAGTACTCCTTCTCGACAATGAGGGTAAGGTAAATGTTGGCGCACCTTATGTAGAGGGCTCAAAGGTAAAGGCAACTGTCCTTGAGCACTGCAAGGCAGACAAGGTTATCATCTTCAAGAAGAAACGCCGCAAAGGCTATCAGAAGAAGAACGGCCACCGTCAGTATTTGACTAAAATCCAAATTGAAGAAATCGCTTAATTAAAAAACGTTTAGATTATGCCTCACAAAAAAGGTGTCGGTAGTTCAAAGAACGACCGCGAATCACAAAGCAAGCGCCTCGGTCTGAAATTGTTCGGTGGACAGTCTGCAAAGGCTGGCAACATCATCGTCCGTCAGAGAGGTACAGTTCATTATCCAGGTGAAAACGTGGGAATGGGTAAAGACCATACTCTTTTCGCTTTGATTGATGGCGTAGTTACATTCAAAAAGAAGGCAAATGACAAGTCTTATGTTTCTGTTCTTCCTTTCCCGAAGGCTGAAGCATAACCACAACATTGATTTGCACAGATAAAAAGAGAGTTGCCTATATAAGGCGACTCTTTTTTTAGTATATTTGCGTTCGCTAAAACCGTATAAAGAAATGTTGACACTTAAACTTCTTCGCGAAGAGCCCGAATTCGTTATCGAGCGCCTCAAAGTCAAGAATTTTGACGCAAAAGAGATTGTTTACAAAATCATAGACATCGACAAACAGCGCCGCGCCCTGCAGACCGAACTTGACGCCTGCCTTGCACGACAGAAAGCTCTTGCCTCGAAAATCGGAAGTTTCATGAAAGAAGGGAAGAAGGCCGAGGCCGATGAAGTGAAAAACGAAGTGGCTTCCCTCAAGGACAGCTCGAAGAGTCTTGAAACATCGCTTGATGAAAGTCAGAATGAACAGAACCGTCTTCTGGTGCTGCTTCCGAACCTTCCTTGCGCTCAGGTTCCTGAAGGAAAGACGGCGGAGGACAATCTTGTAGTCAAGATGGCCGGCGAAATTCCAGATCTTGGAGAAAACGCACTTCCGCACTGGGAACTTCTCAAGAATCTTGATATTGTTGATTTCGATCTGGGTGTGAAGCTTACAGGTGCTGGATTCCCTGTATACAAAGGAAAAGGTGCCCGCATACAGCGCGCCCTGATTTCATATTTTCTCGAAAAGAACACATCAGCAGGATATATGGAGTATCAGCCGCCTTATATGGTGAACGAAGCTTCCGGCTTCGGTACCGGACAGCTTCCTGACAAGGAGGGACAGATGTATTTCGCTCCGTTGGACGGATTCTATATGATTCCTACGGCAGAGGTTCCTATCACCAACATATATCGCGACGTCATCCTGAAGAAAGAGGATTTCCCTGTCAAGATGACTGCCTATACGCCTTGCTGGCGTCGTGAAGCCGGCTCTTACGGAAAGGATGTCCGCGGTCTGAACCGTCTGCACCAGTTCGACAAAGTTGAGATAGTACGTCTTGAACTCCCTGAAAATTCCTACAAGGCTCTTGAGGAAATGGTGGCACACGTAGAATCTCTCGTTCAGGAACTCGGTCTGCCATACCGTATCCTCAGACTTTGCGGTGGAGACATGAGCTTCACTTCGGCAATCACTTACGACTTTGAGGTCTTCTCGGCAGCCCAGAAACGCTGGCTGGAGGTAAGCTCAGTTTCAAATTTCGAAACATATCAGGCCAACCGCCTCAAACTCAGATATAAGGACGAAAACGGCAAGACACAGATAGCACATACTCTCAACGGCAGTTCTCTCGCTCTCCCGAGAATTCTCGCTGCCATCATCGAGAACTATCAGACTCCTGACGGAAAGATCATCGTGCCTGAGGTGCTTCGCAAATATACTGGATTCGACATTATCGGATAATTCGGAGCTTGATGGCGGACGACAAGCAGAGAATAATAATGGGAATAGACCCCGGCACCAATATTCTTGGTTACGGGGTCATTCTCGTTGATAGCAGAAGCGTACACTTTGTGGATATGGGCGTGCTCGATCTCCGCAAGGAGAAAGATCATTTCATGAAGCTGAACCGCATATTCCGCGAGGTCGGCCAGCTTATGGAACGTTATGCTCCGGACGACCTGGCCATTGAGGCGCCATTCTACGGAAAGAACCCGCAAGTGATGCTGAAACTGGGCAGGGCACAGGGCGCAGCCATCGCTGCTGCACTTTTCCGCCAGATTCCTGTATTCGAATATGCGCCGCGCAAGGTTAAGATGGCCATAACGGGGAGGGGAGACGCCTCCAAGGAGCAGGTCAAGCTGCTTATGGAAAAGACTTTGAAGACTGTTATGGACAACAAATTCCTTGATGCGTCGGATGCCCTTGCCATCGCTATGTGCCACTTCTATCAACTGATCAGTCCACTTTCCGATGTAAGTTCCTCCACGAACTGGAAAAAATTCGTGGAATCACATCCTGAACGCATAAAATAAATTCTCTTGGAAACAACTTGCTGGAAAATAGGGAACCTTCTCATCATGGAGCCGATGGCTGCAATCACGGACCTTCTCGTGGCTGCCATCAGTTTCTATGCTTATTTCAAGCTCCGCAAGCCTTCTGCAGAGAGAGGATACCTGCGCGAATATCCATTGTTCTTCCTTTTTATGGGGGCGGGCACTTTGTGCGCAGCTATTATGACTCATTCGTTCTACTATCTTTTTTCAGAAGGAATTTATGACAGGCACCAGGCGGACTTGCTGCCATGGTCTGAAAGGTTCGTGTGGCACCTTCACGACCTGCCCAACTGGCTTTTCAATATAATTTCCATCACCTTCTTTGAAATTGCAACCATAAAACGCAGTTCCCAGGTGCTGAAAGACCTTCCGGTCAGATGGCTGTATATGCTTATTGCAGCGGAGTCTGCGGCCGCTTTTGTTCTAACCGTCATTCTTCTCACATACAACGTTGCCGGTGCTCACATCTTTTTTGCGATGATCTTTTTATCCCTGCCGTTGCAGATAAGAATTCTGTCGAGGGAGAGGGAAAATGCAGAAAGCAAATACATTCTTGCCGCCACCTTCTGCATGATTGTTGCTCTCGCTGTGATGGCAACACGTTGCTCAATTGACAGATGGTTCAATTTCACCGATCTGGCCCACTGTCTGATTGCAGTGACAATGTATCTGACATATATGTCTGCGAAGAAAACATTTGAAAGATACCATTAAACCTTTATCGACCATAGAGGTCAAAGATGCATATAAAATGAAAGATTCAACAAAAGATATGACAAACAGATTTTTGAGATGTGCGGTATTCGGGCTTTTGCTGCTTTTCGGTACGGTAAGCGCCCATGCCCAGGAGTACAGCGTGAAGGTGAAATTGCAGGATTCAAAGACAGGGGAACCGATCGGGTACGCTGCCGTTTCCATCACGAAAGATGGACAGAAAACGGTCTTCAAGTATGCTCAGACCGATGGCGACGGTGCAGCCACAGTTTCCGGAATTCCTGCCGGAAAGTACAAGATTGAGGGTATCCTGATGGGCTATGACAACTACACTGAAGTCATAACCGTATCAAACAATGTCGATCTCGGTGTGAAGAAGATGAATATGCAGGCGAACTTCCTCGAAGGAGCCACTGTCACTGATGTCGGAAATCCTATCGTAGTGAAGAAAGACACTATCGAACACAATGTGGCCTTGATGAAAAGTGCGGACAATGACGTGCTTGAGGATCTCTTGAAGAGGCTTCCGGGCGTAGAGGTTGACTCTGACGGCAAGATTACCGCCAATGGTAAGGAAATCAACAAGATTTACGTTGACGGAAAGGAATTCTTCCTTAATGACCCATCACTGGCCAGCAAGAACCTTCCTGCAAAGATCATTGAGAAAGTGAGAGTGGTGGAGAAGAAATCCGAACAGGCTGAATTCACAGGAATAGATGATGGAGAAGAGGAGACTGTTCTTGACCTCGGAGTCAAGAAGGGAATGATGAACGGTTGGTTCGGAAACGTTATGGGTGGCGGCGGATATGACCTTCAAGGCAAAGAGGCCGTCAATGACGCAAGATATCAGGGAGCCGCTATGGTGGCCAGATTCACGAACAGCGACCAGCTGGCGTTCATCGGCAATATCAACAACACCAACAACCGTGGATTCCAGGATCTGGCCGCAAGTAGTATGGGAAACATGAGAATGGGCGGAATGCGTGGCGGTAACTATGGTATCGCCAAGACATATATGGCAGGTCTGAACGGAGGCCATACCTTCGACAACAAATCGGAGGTGATGGGAAATGCTCTGTTCAATGGCAATAATCGGGTTGTAGAGGAGAATACCGCCACGACACGTTTCATGGATGACAACAAGACGAGCCTCTATAACATAGACAACAGTATTAACAACAACTGGACATACGGAGTGCGTGCAGGCGCGAGAGCCGATTGGAAAATATCCAAGACCACATCGCTTCTGTTCGATCCGAATTTCAATATAGGATGGGGCGGATT
The DNA here is from genome assembly GCA_018065895.1 of Candidatus Cacconaster equi. Classification (GTDB taxonomy): domain Bacteria; phylum Bacteroidota; class Bacteroidia; order Bacteroidales; family UBA932; genus Cacconaster; species Cacconaster equi. The sequence goes on along the minus strand of JAGHSK010000006.1, from coordinate 15,527 downwards.
CGACGAGCGCAATGATTTCTCTTCTGACAGAACAGTTACCGCAACCGGTGTACGGTCGAAAGTCAACGACGGCTACAGTACATCAACGGGAAAGAGCAATTCTCAGAACGCCAGCGGACGTCTTCTTTGGCGTCAGAGACTCGGCAAGCCGGGCCGTACCATCTCTGTGAATGCAAGGTACCAGTTTTCAAACAACGACCTGACCGGATACAACAACTCGCTCAAAAATGTTTATGACGATTTCCATCAGATTGATCCGGCATACAAGGACACTGTTGACCAGATGTACCTCCGCAATTCAAGAAGCCAGACAGTAAGCGGTCGAATCTACTATACGGAGCCTCTTGGAAACAATTTCTTCGTCTCTGCCAACTATATGTACAGTTACAAGAAAACCGATTCATACAAGGATACCTACAACAAGGGAAAGAGTGGAAATTACGACGTAAGGGATGAAATCTACTCCAATCTGACCGACAACAAATTTACAAATCAGAACGTCGGCATTGACTTCAGGAAACAGGAGGAGAAGTACAACATCTCTGTCGGAGCTTCATATCAGCCTTCCAAGACTGTGAACTATACTGAAAACGGACTCTTCAAGAGAGATACCGTTCTCAAGACGCGCAACTGGTCGCCTAATGCAAGGGTTGACATCAATTTCAGCGAATACAAGATGCTTCGTCTCAACTACCGGGGAAGCACATCACAGCCTTCAATCAACCAGATGATGCCTGTTCCCGACAATTCTGACCCTCAGTACGTCAAGCTCGGTAACCTCAGTTTGAGACCGTCTTTCTCACACAATGTATGGATGATGTACCGGAGCACCGATATGACTAACTACGCATCATTGAACGTGAATGCAAACTTCAGATACTCAACCAATTCAATTGTAAACGCCACATGGTATGACGAGGCTGGAGTTCAGTATTCGGTGCCTCTCAACAATGATCGCGGAACCAAATCGGCAAGTGCGTCAGTCATGTTCAACACTCCGATTGGAAAGAGCAAGTTCTCATTCATGACATTCTGCCGTGCCTCATATGACGCCGGAGTGTCATTCATCGGCAAATCAGGTGCGATAATCGAGGATGAGTCTTCATACCTCGATCCTGAAAACTACACGAGGAATAATTTCCAGAACGTATCGGCAATGCTCAATGCAAGGTTTACCTTCCGTACTGACATGCTTGAGGCATCACTCGGAGGCAGAGCCCGGTACTCACAGGCCTGGTACTCCGTAACGAACGACAAGACCCCGACATGGACCAACAACGTCAATGGGGAAGTCATCTTCAACTCAGACATTCTTTCATTCAAGACAGATGCGAGATACACATTCTATATCGGTTACGAGGATGGATACAACACTCCTCAGTTCGTATGGAATGCAGAGATAAGCAAGCAGTTGTTCAAGAAACAGTTCACGCTCGCCCTCAAAGCATACGATATCCTTAATCAGTCGAAGAATACTTACAGAAGCACATCCGACAACTTTGTAAAGGACGTCCGCAACAATACACTTGGACGCTACATTGTCCTGAGCCTTACATACCGTTTCGGTAATTTCGGTGGAAATCGCGGCGGAATGGGTCCTATGGGCGGTCCGATGGGAGGCCGTATGGGCGGTGGACGGAGAAGATAGCGTTTGTCCATTGAAACCCAAGCAGCAACAACCTTATGGCTGTTGCTGTTTTTTTATTATATTTGCACAAACTTCGGTTGAATGTTCAGGAAAAACTGCATAATAACCATTCTATTTTTGTTTCTGGCGTGTGTCAACGCTCACGCTGACGGGTCACACTGGCCTAGCGTTACTGCAGGTGCGGCTTATTGCTATCTGACCAACACCGATAATATGCGCGATCTTTTCGTTGACCGCAACGGCCATATGTCTTATACTTTCAAGGTGGGTTTCAACACCTCACCTGATGATCCGAACGCCGCCTTTGCAGAGAGATACAACTATCCCGTACTCGGATTCGGCGCCACATTCGACAACTGCACCACAATGAAGTTCAAGAACGATTCCCGTCTCGGCAATTTCTTGAACGTATATACTTTCATGGAGGGCGCCTTCTATAAGAACAAATACGGTTCCATCGGTTATTGGGCAAGTATAGGTATGGGCATTACAAGCGTGATGTACGACCCCATTACAAATCCATATCAACTTCATATCGGAGCACCGCTCTCAATCTATCTTACCTGTGGCCCGCAAATCAAACTGCGCCCTGTAGACAACTTCGAACTTGCCATCAACGCATACTGGTACCACCATTCCAACGGCAATATGTGGATGAGCAATATCGGGCTCAACGGATATGCGGTCGGAGCCACACTGACCTACAATATCGACAAACCATACACCAAACAGGTGTCGCGTCTCACCCTCCATCCAGAGTACGAGAAGGGAATGCATTATGATTTCTTCACCACTTACGGGCTTCACGCATGCAAGACTGAGTTCAAGGCCTTCAACGAAATGGTAGAAGACCCTGAAAAGAAACAGAAGGATTTCCGCAGTCGTCCGAGAATCGGTTTGGGATTTGATGCGGTTTACAGATACAGTCTCCTTTGCTCGACCGGTCTATCCCTTGAAGCCGGTTATAACTGGGACAGCGAGATGCTCAAAAGGAGCGACACTGTCATATACGGTCCGGAAGCGGTGGCGGCATCAAAAGGATACAGTCCTTTCAGCCTTGCTCTCGGTTTTGTACACGAATTCTATTACGGCAACGTAACAGCATATATGGGGTGCAGCGCGTACCTCTTCCGTCACGTTGGAATCAATGAAGATATTTCAAGATTTTATCAGCGTATCGGAATGAGATTCTATTTTCCACATTTCAGCAATGCTTTCGCGGGTTGGAACATCAGATCGACCAAATTCAAGAACGCTGATTTCTTTGAATTCCAGATTGGCATACGCATATGACAAAATTCCATTTAAAAATATTCCTGATTGCGGCTACACTCCCGTTTCTGATCGGATGCAGCCCGAAATCCCTTTGTGAGCTCGCTCTGCAACCGAAAATGCTTGCACAGACTCACGAGAAGACCATAGAGATGCAGGAAACACGTTATCCTGGCATCAATGCATGGTACGACAGTCTTTATTTAAACGGCACTTTCCGCGATACGGTCATCACGGGAGAAGGAAGTAAGAAGATTCACGCGATTTATGCCGGTGAACCTTCGAATAAGGGTACTGCCCTGATAATCCATGGTTATGGGGTGGATTCCTACGCCATGATCCATTTTGCGAGAGTATATCGCGACTCCTTGGGGTTCAACGTCATTCTTCCTGATTTGCAGCACCATGGTCAAAGTGAAGGCGATGTCGTACAAATGGGATGGTTCGACCGTCTGGATGCCAAACGTTGGGTGAATGTTGCGTGCGATTTGTGGCAAAACGACTTTATGGTGGTTCACGGCGTGTCCATGGGGGCTGCCACCACAATGATGCTGAGTGGAGAACCTGACCTTCCGGAGTGTGTCCGCGCATTCGTGGAGGATTGCGGATACAGTTCCGTTTGGGATGAATTTGACTATCTTCGAAAGAAACTGCTTGTCAGCGACAGGCTGATGCAACGGACAAGTGAATATTGTGAGAAGACATACGGCTGGAATTTCAAGGAGGCATCATCCGTCAATCAACTCGCCAAATGCAGCAAGCCTATGATTTTCATACACGGTGAGGAAGACACTTTCGTACCGTCGAAATTCGCTTACAAGTGTTACGATGCCAAAACCCAGGGCTACAAGGAGCTTTGGATTGTTTCCAATACGCCTACACATGCTTTGTCCTTCCATGATCACCAGGCAGACTATATGACACATCTGAAAACATTTCTTGAAAAAGCCAGACAGGAGGGAGATTCCAAATGAAATTATCCAGAAAATCCATAATCATCCTCTCCTCAATTGTTGCATTTCTTGTTCTGGCAATTATCCTTTGTCCAGGAGAAAAACGACACAAACAAGCAATTTGTGAAATTGCGGACGATCTGCTGGATGATGACTTGAGTTCTAAGAAATCAGACCGGATCGACTTGTGGTCGATACTCACATCCGACCTTGGTGACGATGCATTCGAATCTGTAGTCAACAACCGTCTTGTCGTCAAGAAGAGGGGTATTTACAGTATTGGTGGCATCGAAAGAGATTCCTCCTTCAAAGTCCTCTCCTTCGGCTGTATGGGATTTGTCTTCACCTTCGACAAAGAGGACCTCGAAAGGATGATCGACGAAAATAACGACAAAGTCAACTTCTTGATGAAGTTCTAGAATTGAACCGCCACATCTGCCAGCTGTTGAACACATTCTGCCAGATGGAGTACAAAGCAATCCCCACCGAGGCAAGGGGGAACAGGAAGGTGTTTGCCATCCACACTCCAATCGCCACGTTTTTCTGTGCAAGAAGCTGACCTCCGGCTACTCTGTCACCATATTTTTCACCCAACCATTTGCCAAGGGCGAACTGGATGGCGCATATGATGACGGATGCGGTCCCAAGAATCACTATGTTCCCGACATTATCCTTTCCGTGAAGAAAAATATAGTGGATGGTTTGTCCTAAGGTGACTGTCAGGGTAATTGCCCACAAATAGAATGACACTATCTTTATTCTGCAGATGAAGGCATTGACACGTTTCATCCATCTCTGAGTGATGACTGCAACTATGAACGGAAGGGCTATTATTACGGCAGTCTTACGGAAAATCATCCAGAAAGCCTGCAGGAACGGCATCTCCTGCTGCTTGCCTATAAATGAAAAATAGATCGGCGCAACGATGGATACCATTATGTTTCCAAGAATTGTGTATGTCGTAACCCTTTCCCGGTTGGCTCCGAGCATGCAGGAAATGACGACAACAGATGCGGCGACAGGACATATCACCACCATCATCACACCTTGCGCAATAATTTCATCTACTCCGCTGAAATGCAGTATGAGGTAGGGGATAATGCTTCCGAAAATCTGAATGAGCATCAGAGACAGGTCCATTCTCGAGGGTTTGAGTCTCTTCACGTCAACAGCCGAATAATTCATCAGCAGGATGGTGAAAATCATATAGGGAATGATTACCTGGGCATAAGCGCACCATCGATGAAGCAGCAGTCCGAGAAGGATTGCCACAGGCAGCACGAAACTACGGTATTTGTTCATTATTCGCCTCTTTGAGCAATAGGCAGGCTGATGCTTGAGCGGTTCCAGATATTGTGCAGAATCGTTATTGTAGCGGCCTTGTAATCGGATTCTTCAGCCTTGTATATGTTTTCCACGGCTGTCTGCGGATTGATGTCCACCAGCGGGAACCAGGTGCTCTGTATCTGGACTCTGATGCTGTGGCCCGGAAGAAGATAGTGAATCACGTCATCCAAAGTGAACTGAAGTCTTTCCCGATGCCCCGGTCTGAGGAAGTGAGGCTCTTCGAAGCTTTTTGCATATCGGGCACGGAATACATCGCCTCGAATCAGCATTTCACTGCCGTCCGGAGAAACGTCAAGCACTTTTACAATGAAATCAAGGTCTTCTGCTGTCGTTCTATAACGCAGATCGACATCTATCGGACCGCAGAGGAACACAGTGTCCTCCACAGGCTTGTAATCGAAGTTCACGAATGCCGTGCTGTCGTCAACGTAGTTGTCAGCCATATAACTGCGGTCGCGTACGTTCTTCTTGGATGGATGCAGGTAGCGCAACGGTTTGGCAGGGTCTGACACATACGAGCTTTTGCGGGAGAAACGACGTCTGAAAGGCATCTTCTTCATTTTGTATTCCGGCATCTTATCCTTCGTGAAAGATGTCCAGTGGCTTGTAGTGTCCTGGGATGCAAAGGCCGGGATAAGCGTCACTGCAGCCGGCTTTTCCGGAGCTCCTTCCAGATAATGCGCAAAGAACGGATATTCCACTTCGTCGAAGAAGAAGTCAAAAAGACCCTCACCGAAATACCAGGCGCCAAGATGGTCATAGCTCCTGTTTGTCCAGGATCCGTGAATCCACGGACCGTTCACATAATATGTCTCAGTCTGCGGAGATTCCTTAAGAAGTGTCTTGTAAGTCTGGATTGCCCCGTAGCAGTCCTCCGCGTCAAAAAGGGCGCCCACAACAAGTATTGCCGGCTTTACGTCTTTTATATACGGAAGATGGGCGACGGATTTCCAGAATTCATCGTAATTCGGGTGGTTGATTATCTGATACCAGAACGGATAGTATTTGCGCAGGGTCTCTTCGTCACCATATGCTCCTATTATTTTCTTTGTTGTGTGGAGACGTTCATAATAGTCGAATTTGCTCTGGCCGTAGTCAATATTCACCTCGTATGGCTCTGCCGCGAATGCTTCTCTGTCAGCAAATACCGATGTACCTCCGAAATCGTCGGTGTCAAGCAGCATATATGCTCCGTTGTGGTGGATGTCATCACCGATGAACCAGTCACCGATAGGCGCCTGAGGTGAACATGCCTTCAGGGCCGGGTGTCCGCAGAGCGCACCTACCATCGAATAATAACCGGGGTAGGAAATACCGCACATCCCGACGTTTCCGTTGTTGGGCGTGTTGTTTACAAGCCATTCAATGGTATCGTAAGTGTCCGTCACGTCATTGACGTCTCCGCTGAGAGGACGGATGTTCATATAACTTCCTTCGCTATTGAAACGGCCTCTCACGTCCTGATATACGACAATGTATTTGTGATCGGTGAAACATTTCATTTCGGCCTCGAACAAATCTCTCGTGCGGAAGTCCTCTCCGTATGGAGAGCAGCTGTAAGGAGTGCGGCGCATTATTACAGGTCTTCCTTCTCCACAGTCCACTGGTTGATAGATTGTAGTGTGAAGCTTTACGCCGTCACGCATTTCAATTTTTACTTCTCTCTTGACGTAACCATTTTCTACCTTCTGATTCTGTGCGCCAAGGGTTACGCAGCACAAAAACAGACAAATGAATGCTGATTTGATTTTCATGGGATATTCCGGCACTGATGGTGTGCCTGTGGAGAATAGGAGATTCGAACTCCCGACTTTCAGATTGCGAACCTGACGCTCTACCAACTGAGCTAATTCCCCATTTGGAGCTGCGGGACGGGGTGTCCCGCAAGCGCCTGCAAAGATAACATTATTTATTTGATTCTGTGTTTGAAGGGCTGAATGTTTTCTTCTGCTGCTGTTTAAGCCACTCTATGAACGGGCAGAGTATCTCGGCACAAGGTTCAGCACTCCTGACCTGCATTACAATACCTGCTCCCATACCTCTGAGAACCTCGAACTGGAACTTGGAATCATTCTCCAAATCAACAGATGAAACGTCCTTTCCTTCAAGTAAATCAATAGTAGTTTGCGCAAGTGTTTCAAGCTTCGCGAGCCAAGGTTTCATATCATCATGAAGGAGTCTGTCACTCTGATTTGACGATGAAGCCATAGCATCAAGCTCCTTGCAGGACTCAAGTATCTTTTCCATTCTGGCAATAAGGCTTTCAGGCTTCGGATTGCCCCTCTCGAAGCTCTTCTTGTACTGATTTACAGCGTAGGAGAGAGCATCGGAATCATAATATCTCAAATATGGGGCAAGATAACGGAGCGCGGCAGCATATTTCTTGCCGGCAACTGCCGGAATCGATGCTTCCCAGCTGCGCTGACAGTCGAAAGCGGCATTGTTCCAGGCATAATCGCCAAGACTGAACAAAGCAATCTTTGAGACCTCTCCCTGCTGCATCGGATTTATGATCAAAGTGTTTGTGGTAAGTCCGTCTTCAAGTCTGGCAAGGTTGTCAATATGCGTTTCGTCACGGAAATTGGTGTACATATCCATAGGGAAAAGTTTCGTGACGTCATTGTCGTTGCACGGATAGTTCCACCACCAGCTTGCCTCACGTCCGAGGTAATCCTTGACTGTCGAAAGGTCCTCATTGTTCGGGACACTCCATACGGCACGGCCGGTGATATATATATTTATTTTGGATGGGGTTACGCTTAGCGATTCGAAGAAGATGCGGGCATTTTCCGGGGATGCCCACGCATAAGCATAGAGCTGCGGCACATAATGCAGCGGCTTGACCGTGTCGGCAGGAGAAGCTCCGTCAACATTCCATTTCGCGTCGATTCTGTTCTGAAGGTCAGTCAGGCGGTCTGCTCCGAGTTTCTGGGTAGGTGCGTCATAAGGAACTCCGACATCGTCCACGAATACTCCGAACTGACGTACTCCGAGATTGTACATATTCTCGAATTTGTTCATTATCCGTTCGTTGACGGTTTTATCTTCAGGATTTGTGAAGGCTCTTCCCGGATGGATGGCCCACACGAAATTGACTTTGCAGGCGTGAGCCACCTCAGTAATCTGTTTAAGCATGTCTTGTGAGAGATAGCCTATGCGCATCTGCTCGTCAGTGATTGATTCAGGGTAAGGCTCTGACCAGAATCTCGAGTGATAAGGGTCGGACTTGGCTCCATACATATATGTGTTGAGCTTGTAACGGGCCATGAAACGGAAGAGATCCTTGGTTACTTCGGCGCTGTACGGAACTCCGTAATATCCTTCGATCACTCCGCGGTTCTGTATGTCGGCCCAGTCGTATATGGTCACGCACTGCATTGAGGTGAAGCCGTTGTCAAGCATCTGCTCGAGGGAGGCAAGACCGCAGAAAGCGGCGTCAGTGTTCTCGGCAAGGATCACCACAGTGGCATTTCCGTGTTTGTCAGATGTTAGGGAAAGAATGTGCCTGTCGAATTTCTGATAGTTGAACAGGGTTCTGTCAAGCTTCAGCTTCGAGGCGAGGCGGTCGGTACGTTCCCTCGACCCGTTGATGCCCAGCATTATGCAGGATCTTTTGCCTGATGGCTTGCCCGATTCAACTGCGGTAAGGCCAAGTCTTTCCATTATTTCAACGGCACGGTTGATTGTTGCCCGGTCTATGCCGGATTCCGGTATTATCTCCACTTCTGCCGTAAACCCAGCCGTTCCCTCTGCAGGTACCTGTTTCTGAGGTACCGGATAGATGTTGTACGGTGATGTGACGGCAAAGGCGCTGAATGCGGCCATAAGTGAAACAAGAGTGGTGATGATTCGTTTCATGTTTTATCAGTTTGTAGCAAATTTAACAAATTAGTTAAATTTAATAAAATGAAAAGGTGAACAAAAAGTGCAGTTTATTGCTACATTTGACGCTCGAAAAACCGGAATATGCAGTACATCGGTGAAATATTGTCATTGACAGTGGCTTTCTTCACAACCCTTTTCGGTCCGTTCATCGGTGTTTCACTCTCCCTGATGGCGGTGGAGTACACGAGGGCAGGTATTGCATCAACACTTATGGCGCTGACTCCTGTGCTGATCATCCTGCCGTATTCATTCATTTACAAACAGAAGATCAAGCTTCAGGAGGTCTTCGGAACAATCGTTACGATAATCGGTGTGGCAATGTTCTTCCTGCTCTAACCTGCATTATTCATATCCGCCACCTGTTGTTGTCGTAGTAGCCGTCCGCTCGGCTCGGATTTTCCCGGAGCCACACAGATTTTCCGTCAAAAGCCGTCTGATGTGCCTGAAAGCATCTCCGTCTGGCTGTGTATCACCATAGGCTCCCAGCGGGGATCTTTGATGCAGGACTCAATGCGCTCGATGATACGGCTTGATGACTTTTCATATTCGCGGACGAGTGTCAGTCCACCAAGCGAGGAGAGTTCCGGCGCGGTGAAATCGACCGTCACTTTCTTGCCCGCCACGGGCTCAAGTTCAAACAATGTCGGAAAAGTTTGATAATCTGCGGAAGAAGAGGTAAATTTGCTCATGAAGTAAAGGAAAAAATGTTTTTGTAAATGCATCACAATTATAACATTTAATCCTTTGATTACCAAATAATTATGAGGATTCCTTTACTTTCTTTATGAACATTCAGGCAAATGTAAATTGTGCAGAGAATCGATTATTTGGACATTGCGAAGGCCATTTGCATTATTCTTGTTGTAGTTGGACATTTCAATCCGTCACCTACACCGGATGGTTGGCACACTGCCATGAATGTCATTTATACCTTTCATATGCCGCTGTTTATGTTTGTGAGCGGCTTCTTGTTCTCAAAGACCTACAGGCAGCAGCCCTACTTGAACTTTATTTCGAAGAAATTCAGGCATCTGATGGTTCCCTATTTCCTCACATCAGTCCTTATTATAACTATAAAACTTACTTTGCAGGGCACTCTATCAGTAAAGAACACTGCCGTGGCTCAAGACTTCCTCACAATGTTATACAGGCCAAGCGCAGCCGTACACCTATGGTTTATATGGGCGCTGATGTTGCTCTATATAGTTGCTCCACTTTGCAGGAAAAGATTTGCAAGCCTTGGATTTCTTGCTGGCGCAGTTGCGCTGTGGCTACTGCCGTTGAATCTTCCAGACATATTCTCGCTCAACCAGTTCAAAGCCAATGCGGTTTTCTTTGCAACAGGAATGCTGACCGGCAACTTCGGCCACACTCCTGACTTCAAAAAGACCTTAAGGCCAATTATTATTGTACTATTTGCAGTCATGGAATATCTGTATGCCTATGGCGTGTGTGCCCCGGTCTTGAAAAGGGTACTTCCTTTTGTAGGTATTCTGTTCATCCTAATGGTATCCCGGATTTTGTCTGAAGCCACATACGGGAAGGTCAGATCCGCCATACTGTTCATAGGAAAGAACTCTCTCATTATTTTTCTGCTCCATTCTGCCTTTGGAGAATTTGGCAAGGCTACACTTTCGCTTGCCGGAATCACCCAGGAAAATCATTTTGTCTTAACTTTACTAACATTTGTCCTATTGGGCATTTGTGGTCCCCTTCTGCTAAAAACAGTTCTGTTGTTCATTTCGGCAAGGGTTTCCCGCAAGAAATGAGAGAATATACCAATACAGAGGCTTCTGATACAATAGACTTCAAACACATACTTTTTACCGGTGAGCCATTTTGATGCAGGATCCGATGCGTTCTATCATGAAGTAAGTAAAGGAAAAAATGTTTTTGTTGCGCCAATGCAAATATAACACGCAATCATCTGATTACCAAATAATTATAAGGATTCCTTTGCTTTCTTTATGAATAATTCAGGCTAAGCTTCAGAGTCTTCAAGAGCAGTTGATGCATTCACTGTAACGCGGTGGTTGTAACATTCGAACATCCCGTCCACCTTCTCCTTATCTCTCACGCGCGTGAACATGCTCACCAGAGGGACAATCAGCAGGCCGGCCAACATTGCAAGCACGCCCGCATTGATAGGCGATGTGAAGAAGGCATTGATGAACATCTTACCGGTGAAAGTGCAGAACATGCAGCCGCACATAATCAGAATTCCACAGACAAAGCTTGCCCACACAGCAGCAGGTGTCGTCTTTTTCCAATATAATCCGTAAAGGAACGGAGCAAGGAATGCTCCGGCAAGAGCGCCCCAGGATATTCCCATAAGCTGCGCGATGAAAGTGACCGAACTCTTCGCCTGAACGATTGCGATAATGGATGAGACGGCAATGAAAAAGAGAATCAGCAGTCTGATGCAGAGAAGTTGGGATTTCTCCTTCATATGTCCACTACCGGAAGATTTGACCGCCGGAGCGATGATATCAAGGGTGAGAGTTGAACCGGAGGTGAGCACAAGAGAGGAGAGTGTCGACATTGAAGCAGAGAGCACCAGTATTATGACCACACCTATCATTATGTCGGGAAGTGTTTCAAGCATTGACGGGATGATGCTGTCGTATATAGGAGTCCCGTTCGGAGCATATTCGATCATATTGCCATAGAGACGGCCGAAACCTCCGAGAAAATAGCAGCCTCCAGCCACTATGAATGCGAATATGGTGGAGATTACGGTTCCTTTCCTGATAGCGCCTTCATCCTTGATGGCATAGAACTTTCCAACCATCTGCGGCAATCCCCAAGTTCCGAGCGACGTGAGAAGAATCACGCCGAGCAGACTCAAGGGCTGCGGTCCGAAGAAAGAGATGAACGCACCGCCAAGTTCCGGCTCCGCCTCTGACGTTATCTGTGACATCGATATCATCGACTCCATAAATCCTCCGTTGCCCTTGAGAACAGACACCACGACGGCCGAAATGCCGACAAGCATGATCATTCCCTGAATGAAATCGTTCACCGCAGTGGCCATATATCCTCCAAGCAGCACGTAAATCCCAGTCAGAAGGGCCATTCCCACTACACACCAGATATAGTCTATCCCAAACGCCATCCCGAAGAGACGTGACAGGCCGTTATAGAGCGAAGCAGTGTAGGGAATGAGGAATATGAAGACTATTATTGAAGCGGCGACTCTGAGAGAGGGCGTTCTGAAACGCTGCCCGAAGAAGTCGGGCATAGTTGCGCTCTGTAGATGCTGTGACATAAGCCTTGTTCTGCGCCCGAGAATTCTCCAGGCAAGCAATGATCCGATTAGAGCATTTCCAATGCCGATCCAGGTTGCGGCAAGCCCGTATTTCCACCCAAACTGTCCTGCGTATCCCACGAATATTACTGCGGAGAAGTATGAGGTTCCGAATGCAAAGGCAGTGAGCCATGATCCTACGTTTCTTCCGCCGAGGACGAAGCCCTTCACGTCAGTGGCGCTTTTCCTGCAAGCGATCCCGACACCGATCATTACGGCGAAAAACAGAATGAGAATAAGAATTTTGATTATCATAAGTCAAGAATTATTTCAACGCCCGTTCTATCCTGTCAAGGATAGTTTCGTCAGCCGGCAGCCACCGGACACTTCGAAGATGTCCGCAATCCAGCCAGGTTGCCGCTTCGTGTTCCAGCAGGGTCAGTTCTCCGCTGACCACACTGCACAGATAGCAACGCATCGAAAGGTGGAAAGCGGGATAGTCCCACTCGATGGTGTCCACATATTTTTCAATGCGTATTTCCGTATCAAGTTCCTCACGGATTTCACGCAACAGCGCATCTTCAGGAGTCTCACCGGATTCTATCTTTCCACCGGGAAACTCCCACCAGCCTTTCCATTCGCCGTAACCGCGCTGAGTTGCGAAGATTCGTCTGTCGTGGACAATCAGAGCCGCTACCACCTGAATCGTTTTCATCTCCATTTTTTAACGGATTGCAAATTTACTCAATGTCTTTGACAAATTATGTCATAAGACAAAAAAGAAAGATGAGGCAAACAGAAGTTTCTATAAAAAAGATTTTCAGTGGAAATTTCTTGCATGTTACCACATATGAAACGATTTGTATTGATAATCATAGCTGTTGCACTGACTCTATCAAGCTGCACAAAGGAGGAACTGAGTGGCAGGGAGATATGATTCCGAATGCATGAACTGCACCGTTGATATGTCCCTCTGCCACAGCTCCTGGCCTGCGATGGTCATCCACGAGACATTGAAATAATGGAACGCAACAGGGAGAATACGAAACGCCGCATAAAGGAAGCGAGAGAATCATCCGCCACTATGCCGAACGGTTGGGAATGGATAAAGATACCGTGGGAGTCCTTGGCGTACTGCTCTCAAACGCATTGGTTTATACGGCCATACGGATGAATCAGGAATGTATGTTTTATCATTCCAATACGCATGTACGTTTTGCTCGGCAAATATTTGATGGATCGAATAATGAGATATATTCTTTGCCAATCTCATATATGGCATTAATAATTTCTTGCTCGCGTATCCTTTCATGTAGAAATTATATTCCGACGTCGGTCGTCGTCTTTTTTAACAGCCTTGGTAACCGCAGCCGTAACTGGCAAAAGTATGGCTTCAAGCAAAATCTTTGCAGAAACCTGAGCGAGCCCGATGCCGACCAGCACTGCTGCCGGAAGCCTGCCGATGAACGCGAGCGGGAGGAACACGAGGCAGTCGGACAGTTCTCCGATGCAGCTGGAAACAATAGCCCGCCATGCGAAACCGTTCATGTCAGAATGTTTTCTTTTCATTCGCGCAAAGACTCTGTCGTTCACAAAGTCACCGGCCACAAATGCAATCAGTGAGGCTGCAGTTATCCTTGGTGTGCTGCCGAGCACGGTGAGGAATGCGTCCTGATTGGTGAAGGAATCAGGATAAGGCCAGGAAAGCGTGAGCTCAAATATCAGGACCATGACGATGTTCATAGCAAATGCAATGTAACACGTGACCCGGCTCCAGCGATATCCATATACCTCCGAAAAAACGTCCGAAAGGATGTATGTCAAAGGGAAAAGAATGACAGATCCCACCGTAGCCTGTCCGAATGGCAGGCTGATCTGCTTGTTCACTATGATATTGCTCAGCAACAATGCGACGGTGAAAATAACAGTGAGTGTCAGCTGCAAAAAGCTGTAGCTTGAATTGACTATACTGTTTCCAAGTTGGTTCTCTTTAGAATTGGTATTAGTCTTTTCTATCATATTTCTTGTTGATTCTCAATTGAATTTCCTCACCAGAATGTCTGCAAATCTCATGATGATTGCGAACTTTAATTTCTGACCACGAAGAAGAGGAAGATAGAGCTTTGCGGCACGAGGGCGGTTGGTGATAGCCAGAGCAACCTTTATTGTAAGCGCAGTATCTAATTTTTGTTTCAATTCTCTGCTGCCCCATCTGTCGCCATAATACTCGCGCCCATATATTTCCATAAATTGTCCTATTTGCCTTTTTGTGAGATGGAAAAGATATTCTACAATTTTAGCCGGAGTATATCGGCCAAGAAAAGCAAGACAAGCAAAATCCATATCGGGGTCTCCATATGTGAAGTCTCCAAGGTCAATCCAATAGTCCTTGCCGCCGGCACGGATGATGTTTCCCGGTGTAAAGTCCCCGTGGACAGGATACGGAACATCTTCCAGTGAGTCAAGACAGTCGTAGAGCATCTCCTTGACGACGTCCGGCAGTTCCGGGCAGGCCGCAAACAGGCGACGGCATTTTTCTTTCTTGGATTCAAACTTCGTAGTGTCGCATCTGATGCTGTGAAACTCTCTGGAACGCAAGGCAAAGTCCCTGGCAAGCGGTTCAAGCAACTCCGGATTGTCGGCAATCATTCTTACGTACGATTTCTTGCCCTGCATTCTTTCCACAGTCATCCCGAAGCGTGTACCGTCTGTGGCAAAGTCAAACACTCTCGGGCAGATGATTCCCATCTCGTTTAGTGTAGCGGATATCAGATACTCATGATATGACATCTCTTCCGGAATTTCCTCCTTGTTGAGTTTCAGCATAATGGAACTGTCGTTCCTGTTGATGTAGGACCATCCTGTTCCTCCGCCTCCAGCCCTTTCCCACTCATTCAAATCAATCAGTTTTGCCTGTCTCTGCTCCATAACATTTATCTGTTTTCAAGAAATTTAGTCGGTATTCCCGACCTCCCCGGCGCTTTACGACACATTTGATATCGTTTCCGTTATCGATGACTGATAGACATCGGGCATAGTCTCGGAAAGAGGGTATGGGGACTTGGTGTATATAAGCATCTGCTCAATCTCATATTCATACCCTTTCCTTACCTGATATCCGCGCTAGATGCCAGGTAGGCGTTCTGGCCATTTGTATATCCGGCAAAGAAGACTG
>JAGHSK010000013.1 GCA_018065895.1 Candidatus Cacconaster equi | reverse complement strand
ATTCTAAACAATACAAAGGTATCAATGTTTTTATCGATAAACAATTTTTTTGCATAAGAAAAATTATTTATCTTTGCCGACTGCTAAAAGGAGTTCCTTTTGGTGCAATGGGTCCTGAACCCGTTTTCAGGATGAGTAACACATTTTAAAACATTTACAATGAAAGAAATCAATTTTACCGGAAAGCTCCGCGCAACCGGAAAGAAAGCTGACGTGAACAGTGTACGTCGCGAAGAGAAAGTTCCTTGTGTAGTTTATGGAAATGGTGTGGAGAACACTTCATTCTCAGTTGACGAGAAGTCAATCAACACACTGACCCACTCTGCTTACCCACACATCGTAAACATTGACGTAGAGGGAAAACAGTTCAAGACAATCATGAAGGACATTCAGTTCCACCCTGTAACCGACCGTCCTCTCCACGTGGATTTCTTCGCAATTGACGAAGCAAAGCCAATCACCGTTGCAGTTCCTGTCAAAATCACAGGCAACTCGGAAGGTGTACGCGCCGGTGGTAAACTCAACGCGCCTTGCCGCAAGCTCAAAGTTTCCGGTTTGGCAGCAAATATTCCGGACGAGCTCGTTATCGACATCACCACTCTCGGCCTCGGCAAACAGATCAATGCCGGTGACCTCAAATACGATAACTTCCAGATTGCTTCTCCGAAGAGCACACTCGTTGTTGCTGTACGTATGACACGCAACGCTTCTGCTGAAAGCTCTGAGACACCTGCTGCTGAATAGTTATTAAAAAAGCAAAGTCGAGGGTATGAACTATCTGATTGCCGGACTTGGAAACATTGGCCAGGAATACGCGAATACCCGACACAACATTGGATTTATGGTATTGGATGCCTGGGCCCAGGCATCCAATGCTGTTTTTAGAAACGACCGTTACGGAGCCTTGACGGAAGTTTCGTTCAAAGGACGCAAATTCACGCTTCTCAAGCCTTCCACATATATGAACCTCAGCGGGAAGGCGGTGAATTATTGGCTCCAGAAGCTCAATCTTCCAAAAGAAAATCTGCTTGTAATCGTAGATGACCTTGCGATACCTTTCGGCACTCTGAGAATGAGGAAGAAAGGGTCTGCCGGTGGGCACAACGGCCTGAAGAACATTGATTTCTGCCTTGCCACCGAAGACTACGCACGCCTCAGGATAGGCACCGGAAACGGAGGATTCGCAGAGGGGGGCCAGATTGATTTCGTATTGGGAGAATGGCTGCTCGAGGAGAAAAGGGCAATGCCTTTGATACTCGATGAAGCAATTGCCGCCGTCAAATGCTTCGGGACGGAGGGCGTTGACCGGGCGATGAACAAATTCAACCACTCCATCGACCTGACGGCACCGGAAGTCAAGCAATCAGTTTAATCTGAGAATATCATCAGCGTATTGGATGGCGCACTCACGATGGGAGACGAAAATTATCGTCTTCTCTCCTTTGTATTTTGCCACCAGTCTTTCAAGGAAGATTTCCTCCGTTTCAACGTCAAGGGCCGACGTGGCCTCATCCATCACAAGAACGGTGCCTTTATGGAGCAAAGCCCGTGCAATGGCAATTCTCTGCGCCTGTCCCTCGCTCAAGCCAGAGCCCGTCTCTCCACATTGGGTATCGAGACCATCAGGAAGTTCAAGCACAAAATCCGCTGCAGCGACATGAAGGACCTCTTTGATCGCTGCATCATCCGCATCAGCGTCAGCCATCAGCAGGTTTTCACGGATAGTGCCGCTGAAGAGGCTGTTGCCCTGTGGAACATACATGAAATTACCCAAAGAAACCGGATGATTTTCCCCATCGATTCTGAAAAATATCCTACCCTTCTTCGGAATGAGCAGGCCCATGGCAAGCCTTACCAAGGTACTCTTTCCCCTGCCGGTCGGGCCCATCACAACAGTCATCGTTCCCGCCGGGAAAATGTGGGTGAAATCCTTGAGGACAATTCTGTCATCTCCCGTATAGGAGAAACATACACCGTCGCATACGATATCAGGGGATGTTTCAAGCAGAGGTTCTTCTGATTTGTGGAGTTCGGGCAGCATATTCAATTCAGAGAGACGTTCTTCCGAAGTCAATGCCTGTATGAATGCCGGAACGTGTCTGCCCAATTCAGCCAGTGGCCGCTGCACCTGCCCGACAAGCTGCAGGAAAGCAGTCATCATACCATAAGTGACACTTCCATCACGTATTCCGTATATGCCCCACAGAAAGGCTGTTGTGTAGCCAGCCATAAAGCCCAGCCCCATGAATGTGCGTGCTATGGTATTGTAATTCAAACGGCTGACTGATTCCTTTTCTATGTCTTTCTGTATCAAGCCGAATTTGGACATGACCTTTTCAACACCAACGAGGGACAAGACGAGAGCCCTGTTCAGGAGATTCTCCTGTACATATTGCTGGCTCTCACTGTCGAGCACACGTATGCGCTCGGTCAACTTTCTTTGGGTTTTATAAAACATCTTGGAACCGAGCAAAGAGAAGACCATAAGCAGCATAACCAAGCCAAGAAGTCCCGGCGCCATCATTACAAGGAAAACAGATGCAGCCAACAACTGGCAGGCCGTAACGACAATGTCCGGGATACGGGTGCATACAAAGTCTATCATTACGCGGATGTCTTCCTGGATACGATTCAGGACATCGGCGCTATGGTACTCTTCCATACCATTCCAACGGCTGTTGAGTACGTGGGCGAACGTCTTTTCCCTAAGCTCGTTCTTGGCCTTTATCAGATTGATGTTCTCCCAATAAGAGGAGAATACGTTCAGGGCGATCTGCAGCAGAACCACAGCGACAATCATCCAGACATACGCAGGAAGAGAGTCATCAATCACCCCGGTGACTATGTCAACAAGGTGCTTGCTTACCCAGACAAAAACCAGAGATGCGGCAACCCGCATCAGACCCAACGCGACACTGATGACGATACGCCACCTGAAAAGGCGGTAAACATCCACTACACCCTTAATGCTGCTTCTGAAATTCTTCATCCGTCATCAACTTCAATTACCCACAAATATAATTCATCTTTATATGACTCTTTCAAATAATTTTGTGCTGTCGACAAAAATATTTACTTTCGTTACAAATACCCTTTCAAAATGGTCTCATACCTCTCAATAGCCGTCATGGCATTTGATCTGCTGCTCGGCATCGCCCTGCCTGTCGCTCTGGCATTAATTCTGAGAAAAAAATTCAAACTTGGCCTGAGGCCCTTCTTCGTGGGCTGCGCCGTATGGATCATCTTCGTGATGATATTGGAAAAGATTCTGCATACCGTTGTTCTGAAATCACCTATGGGCGCCGTCATCCAAGGCAACGTCTGGCGCTATGCCTTGTACGGAGGTCTTGCAGCGGGATTATTCGAAGAAACCGGCAGGTATATCGCAATGAAGACCGTTCTCAAGAAAGAGCACAACGATGACAGGAACGCCATTCTATATGGAGCGGGACACGGAGGCATCGAGGCGTTTGTAATTCTGGGGATCGGGATGGTGAACAACCTGATATACTCAATTCTATATAATACGGGCAATATCTCCCTGATCACGGCCCCACTCGACGAAACGCAGCAAGCTGCCTTTCAAGCAGTCCTTAGCCAACTGGCAGCCGCCTCACCGGCCACATTCCTGATAGCCCCGATAGAGCGAATCATCGCAATCATCTTCCACATCGCCCTCTCAGTGATTGTCTGGATGGGCATTACGAGAAAACGCGCACTGCTCTTCCCGCTGGCAATATTCCTGCACTTTATGGTGGATGCCGCAGCCGTAATATTGAGCAGGCAGGGCCTCGGAATGTGGCTCACAGAACTGATCATCCTTCTGATGACCGTCCCTGTTGCCTGGTATGCCTACAGGCTTTTCAAAAATGATTGCCGGAATTAGCCGTCCTGTTCAAAGCCAATCCTTGTGACATAAAAAAAGCCGAGGTTTGTTCCTCGGCTTTTTCATATCTTATTGACTTTTTCAGTAGATAACTTCCTGATAATCAATACTCCTCCTCATCAAAGAAAAAATCGTCTTTGGTCGGGTAATCGGGCCAAATGTCTTCGATGGAGTCATAAACCTCTCCATCTTCCTCCAGGTCCTCGAGATTCTCGATCACCTCAAGAGGGGCGCCTGAGCGAGTTGCATAGTCAATCAGCTCTTCACGAGTTGCAGGCCATGGGGCATCTTCAAGTTTTGATGCAAGTTCCAGTGTCCAATACATAACAGCAATTTTTCTAAATGGACTGCAAAGATATAAAAAATATCTTTTCGCCAAATATTTTTAAAAATAATGTTTGTAACTGAAAAACAACGATTTAAGGAAGCCAAAAATCGTCTTTTCCACCATTTGCATAGCACAAGTAACGTGCCAGAATGAACAGATAATCGCTCAGCCTGTTGATATACGCGCAAGCAACCTCATCCTGCAGACTTTTATCCTCTATCAGAACAGCACTCCTCTCGGCACGCCTGCAGATGGTCCGTGCCATGTGGCAATACGAAGAGATCGCCGGTTTACCCGGGAGAATGAAAGCTGTCTGTTGAGGCAATTCAGCCGTCATACGGTCGATTTCCGACTCAAGAAAGGCGGTTTCATCCTCATCAAGCGGTTTGAGTTTCACACATTCTCCCTCCGAGGCCAATCGTGCGCTGACATTCATCAAATGAATCTGAATCCTGCGCAACGGTTCATCAGCAATGTCGGAATTCGAACGGATAAGGCCCAGACAGCTGATAAGCTCATCAAGGTCGCCGTAGGCCATAACACGCGGGCAAGCCTTGCTCACGCGTTTTCCTCCAACAAGGGAAGTAGTGCCTTTATCGCCTGTTCTGGTGTATATCTTCATAATAGTGCAAAGTCTTATCAGTCAACAAGGACTCTCTTTACACGGTTTGCCACTGAAGTGAATATTTCGTATGGAATCGTGTCAAGGATCCTGGCAAGTTCGGATGCAGTCGGCTTATCGCCAAAAATAGTGACAGTATCTCCCACCTTCGCATCAATTCCGGTAATGTTTATCATACAGGAGTCCATGCAGATGTTGCCAAGTGTAGGAGCCATCTTTCCGTTGACTTCAAAGCAGGCATTTCCACGCCCAAGGTGACGGTTTACACCATCTGCATAGCCGACGCAAAGGGTTGCTGTACGGTTGAGTCCGGGAGCGAGTTTGCCGTGACGGCCATAGCCTACGGTGCCGTCTTCAGGAGTAAGTTCCTTGATCTGGATGATAGGGCAGCGAAGGAACGCAGCAGGTTTCATAGCGCTCTGATCGACAGCGCTTATGCCGTAAATGCCCACGCCAAGGCGGACCATATCGTACTGGTACTGGGTGAAGCGCTCGATACCGGCGGAATTGAGGCAATGGCGGATAGGTTTGTACGGAAGAACTTCCATAATACGGCTGCTGAGTTTCTCATAAAGAGCAATCTGGCCGAGGGTGAATTCATCGTGCTGAGCTTCGTCTGAGGCTGCAAGGTGAGTATAGATGCCCTTCACTTTGATTTCAGGAGAGTTCTTCAATTCTTCAAGAAGTTCAGGGAGATCCTTCTCCATAAAGCCGACACGGTGCATTCCGGTGTCAAGCTTTATCTGAACAGGATAATCTTTCCTGCCGGCCTTTCTGACCTCCTCCTTGAAACGGCGCAAAGCCCCGATGTCAGGAATACCCGGTTCAAGATCATTTTCGATTAACTGGGGGTAACTTTCCGTACCGGCAGTAAGGACAAGAACCGGCAGTTTGATGCCAGCCTTCTTGAGTTCAACGCCTTCTACAGGAAAGGCAACTCCCAGATAATCCGCACCCGCCTTCTCCATTTCACGGGCAAACTCGACTGCACCATGACCATAGGCGTTCGCTTTGACAAGAATAAGAAGTTTGGTTGTATCTTTAAGTTTTGAGCGGAAATAACGGTAGTTGCTCAACATGCCGCTTCTGCTAAGTTCCAATTGTACGTGTGGTATCATTTTATTCGCGAGTAAAATATTATGCGAATTTACTAAGAATCCGGTAAATAAAAAAGGACAACCGCGTTGGCGATTATCCCCAGTTAGCGAAAAAATGTTTCGATTAGTTCTTTGACTCAGCTACAGAAGCTTTGCGGAACTCTTTCATAAGTTTGCAAATGTTCAAAGCAGCTTTGCGAGCGCGTGTACCAGCAGCTTTGTTTCCTTTAACAACCTGAGCTTCAGCATTTTTTACAAAAGCTTCGATTTCAGCATTGATCTGTGCAACCAGTTCTTTCATAATAATAGTTTTTTAGTTTGTAATAGTATAGAAATGAGTTATAAGTCAATCTTTTATAATCCGATGCCGAAGTTATGTACTTTCCACAAATATCAAAATAAATTGTCAATTATTTGGATAATTGCACTTTATATGACCCGTAGTTACTATTCGTCTTTTCTTCCGGGAGCAGCAACTTGTCAATCACACCACCCTCACTCTGGCGGCGCAGATTTACCGTTGCCGGTTCAGCGGGGTAATAACCGTGTACAATGTGATGCAGGCATGCCGCTATGTCTCTCTCTTTTGGGCCGAAGTCATTGTAGATATCATCACAACCGCTGTTTTCTGGAGTAAAACCTTCATCGGGAATGTGCTGCGAAGCACTGTTTACATTGTAAAATGATATCGGGTAGAATACATATTCCAGTTTCGAATAGTCTCCTTTGTCATACGAATTATGCGATGACCTGTCTCCCGGGTACATCAGCACGTACATTCCATTCGGCTTGCCATAAGTCACACGACCAACGTGATGGACATTTTCCGCATACAAAGGTCTCATACCATTATAGACCATCTCACTGGCTGATGCGGATCCGCTGCCCATTATGAAATAAATCGCATCAAGACCAAGATTGTCAGCATTCTGTTTCACCTCCGTGGATTGGTCGTACCCCCTGCCTCTGAGATTGTCATTATGGGTTCTTGTGACATAGGTTTTCCCCACAGCCGACTTTGGAGCGATGAAGCTGACAAGCGTATCGCTGGCCCTGGAATCCCCGCCGCCATTATACCTCAAATCGAGGATAAGCTTCCTTGCACCTTTTTCCTTGAGCGAGCGTAATGCCCTGCACAACTCAGGGACCTTGTTATTGTTGAAGCTGATAAAGTTGAGATAGCCGACAGGTTCATTCAATCCGGGGTAATCTTCATTTGTGAAAACGGCCGTCTTTAGAATATAGTCCGTAGTAAACGAGGTGGCCCATATTGCAGTGAATGTCGTATCGCGTCCATCGACAAGACGGAACGTGAAGGTTTGCGGAGAGACCGCAACCGCACGGTTGAATGCATCAACTTTCTCCTGACTTGAAAAACCTTCGCTCACGTCGATATCCGCGACAGCCTTCATCTGAGCGCCTCTCGTAACTCCGTATCTTTCAAGCGGTGACCCTGGGAAAATATACCTTATCCACACTCTGTAGTCATCGAAGTCCTCTACAGCCTGGGTAACCTTTATGGCATAAGTCCCGCCAACGTATGTTCCCGTTGACGAAGACACATAGGAATCCCTGTCCTCCATCCAGCTCCATCTGTCCTTCGAGTAGAGCATCGCATTGAAGAAACGGTATATGTCATAGTCGTCCGGCGAAAGCTTCGCATTCCGGCTCCTTACTTCTTTGTTCCAATAATAATAGACATCCATATACTGATCCCTGAGGTACTTCTTGGCCTGAAGATCCGCACGATAGGCGGGATCCATCTTTCCACATGAGGAAACCGCAGCAATCGAAAGGAAGCACAAAAGGAACAATCTGCAACTCTTCATATTATTGATTCTTTTCATTATATTTGCAAATGTAC
Organism: Candidatus Cacconaster equi; assembly: GCA_018065895.1. Classification (GTDB taxonomy): domain Bacteria; phylum Bacteroidota; class Bacteroidia; order Bacteroidales; family UBA932; genus Cacconaster; species Cacconaster equi. The sequence continues at coordinate 16,094 of JAGHSK010000013.1, read as the reverse complement.
ATATAAAAATCCCATAAATGAGCTCTTTTTCCGACATCGTCGCTCAGATATCCTCTGCGATTTGGGGGTGGCCTATGATCATCCTGCTGCTTGGCACACATATTTTCATGACTATACGTCTCAAATTCCCCCAGCGCAACATCTTCAAAGCCATAAAACTTTCATTTGCAAAGGACAAGGATGCCACAGGTGACGTCAGCCAGTTCGGAGCGTTGGCAACGGCTTTGGCTGCAACCATCGGAACAGGAAATATCGTGGGAGTGGCTACAGCAGTCGCACTCGGTGGCCCCGGAGCCGTCCTATGGTGCTGGATTACCGGTCTGTTCGGAATCGCTACCAAATACTCCGAAGGTTTACTGGCCGTCAAATACAGAGCCCGCACGCCAAAAGGAAATATGATTGGAGGTCCTATGTTCGCCCTTCGTAAAGGACTGAATGCCAAACTGCTGGCAGTATTGTTCTGCATTTTTACAGCCCTTGCGGCATTCGGTATTGGAAACACCGTGCAGTCCAACTCAATATCACTTCTGCTCAACGAGACCTATGGTATCTCCAAAATCTGGATAGGAATCATCCTGGCCGTACTGGTGCTTCTGGTCACCGTTTTCGGAGTAAAGGGAATCGCTTCCGTATGCTCAGCCCTCGTGCCGTTCATGGCTCTGTTTTATGTGCTCGGATGCCTTGTGATTCTTGGACTGAACTGGGCATATCTTGGCGACACCATTTCCCTCATATTCAAATCAGCTTTCTCAGCCCGGGCAGCCGGCGGAGGATTCATTGGAACCAGCGTAATGATGGCAGCCCGCTTCGGAATTGCGAGAGGCCTGTTCTCAAATGAATCCGGATTGGGATCAGCCCCTATTGTAGCAGCTGCAGCCCAGACCCGTAACCCCGTACGTCAGGCTCTTGTTTCATCCACGGGCACTTTCTGGGACACGGTGGTAGTTTGTGCCATAACGGGCCTCGTACTTGTAAGCAGCATCATCGCTCATCCCGATATCGACAGCACTCAAGGAGCCGCGCTCACCAAAGCCGCCTTCGACAAACTGCCTATAATCGGTCCGCTCATTCTCAACGTGGGAATAATCACCTTCGCATTCTCCACCATACTCGGCTGGTCATACTACGGTGACAAGGCTGTCGAATACCTTTGCGGAAGTCATCGCAGAATCCGTAAAGTGGCACTTGTAACCTATAGAGTTCTTTGGATCGTTGCCGTTTACATTGGAGCCGTGATGAGTTTGTCGGTGGTATGGAATCTCGCCGACATCATGAACGCCCTGATGGCTGTCCCTAACCTCATATCAGTTCTTCTGTTGAGTGGGGTGATTGTCGCAGAGACCAGGAAATATCTATGGAACGACAAACTGGACGAGTATTCCGACGATGACGTATTGCAACTATAGCAACACTACTCATCCATCACATATACATCCTCGCCATCCTCGGAGTAGTAGTACTCTTCCCTGGCAAAACGCTCAAGGGAATCCTTCTGCGATTGCAGGCTCATCAGTTTGTTTTCAGTTGTCTTGATTGACTCCTTGTAAGAATCAATCTGTTGGCGCTGTTCCTTGAGACGTCTGTTTGTACGGATGTACTCTCCTACATTGTTGGTATCTACGAAACCGACTATGACAAGAAAGACCAACGTAGCGATGAAGTACTTGTTCAATAGCACTTTCCCCGCTTTACTGGCCTTGCACCTTCTGTAGAACTGTACAACGCTTGACCAAGCTGAGACTATTGGCGTGAAAACAGACATCCGGATTGATTTTTCACAAAATTAATATTAATTTTGGAAATATTATGGATGTATTCAAACGATATCTCCCCAATTTGGGAGAGTGCTGGATTTTAGTGGTGGCTCTCCTTTTAGGAAGCATTGTCACCGGTCTTACCCTGCCAGCCGCTCCGATGTCGCTGACGTATGCCATATCTATGGCTTTCCCTATGATTTACATCATATTCCTCGGAAGGAAGCAAAGGTGTGCCGCTGCACTGAATAATCCAGATTTCAAACATCTCGGAGCGTTCGGAGCGTTCGCAATAAGTGCACTTGCAATGCTTTGCCTCATGGTAGTGTCAGAACCTTGCACAAGCTTCATACCGATGCCGGAGAGTATCAAAGCATTGTTTGAGAAGGTATTCTACAATACTCCCCTGTGGGACTCTGTTCTCTCAACCTGCATTCTGGCCCCTCTCGCTGAGGAATTTCTGTGTCGCGGCATAATGATGCGGGGAATGTTGAGCCACGGGTCTCCGGCTCGGGCGATAATATGGTCCGCAGTTATTTTTGCCGTAATGCACGCCAATCCGTGGCAGTCCATTCCAGCTCTGATTTTCGGATTGTTCTTCGGATGGATTTACTATAGGACCGGCTGCCTGTGGCTTACAATATTCCTTCATTGCATGAACAATTCCATATCCACCGTCATGGCAAGATTGCTGCCCGACCAGGAGGTGGATGAGGGCCTCATGGATATTATGGGGAGCAATTACTGGATTCTTTTTGCTGTGGCGATGATTATGCTGGCAGCATCAATATATTTCATATATGAAAAAACTGTATCCTCTGAAGTTCACTCCGATTCTCAAAGAGAAGATTTGGGGCAATGAAAATTGGCTCCTCTCCGATATGGATGATGCGGTGTCAGTGGTTGAAAACGGATTTCTTGCAGACAACGACCTATCCGACATTCTGGAAACCTATCTCGGGGACCTGGTAGGCGATGAGGTGTTCGAATATTTCAATCTTCAATTTCCTCTGATTGTCAAGATAATTAATGCCCGGGAGCCTTTGTCCGTACAGGTTCACCCTGACGACGAGACGGCCATGGAACGCTATTATTCCTACGGAAAAGACGAATATCTGCTTGTCACAGAGGCAAAAAAAGATGCCAGAATATATATGGGATTCAAACGTGACGTCACGGCAACGGAATTCTATGAGGCATGCCACAACGGCACGGCAGCAGAGCTTCTGAATTGCATCACCCCACGCAAGGGTGACGTTTATCCGGTCAAGGCCGGTACGGTCCACGCCGTAGGCAGTGGGGTCACAGCCATTGAAGTGAGCCAACCAAGCGTAATCACCTTCCGTCTGTTCGATTGGGGCAGGGAAAACGATCCGGGCAAGTGCAGGGACATTCATCTGGAAGAGGCATTGGACATCATCGACTTCAAGGCAAAATCCGATTCGAAGGAGGAAATCGACAAATTCTGCATCAGGCAGATTCCTCTGACAAAAACCCTTCTGATTTCACCGGAAACATATAAAAGCATGATTGTGTTTGTCGGTGTTGACGGAGAGAGCGAAATACGCTATAAAGATGAGCTCTACACTCTTTCGCAAATGGAGGCAATCCTGATTCCCGCCTCTCTCGATGAACTGAGCATAGCCCCGAAAGAGAATAAATCCACGGTACTTCAAGTCACAATGCCTCATTTTGATCTGGAGGAGGATTCATATATAAAAGACAAGCTCAATTGAAATGGACAGTGTAAGAATCGACAAATATCTTTGGTCAATCAGGGTGTACAAAACGAGGACTGACGCAACCGATGCCTGCAAAGGCAACAAAATCTCCGTAGGCGGACAATCCATCAAGCCCTCGAGAGAGGTAAAGTGCGGTGACATAATTGAGGTGCGCAAAGGCGCCGTCACATTCACCTATAAAGTACTCGACCTGCTTGAGAAAAGGGTCGGTGCAAAAGAGGTCGAGAAATATGCTCAGAATCTCACTCCCCAAAGCGAGATTGACAAAATGCATGCTCCCGTGGAAAGTTTCTTCATTAAAAGAGACCGCGGAACGGGTCGCCCCACAAAAAAAGAGCGTAGAGAGATGGACTCTCTCTACGACTCCTTTTTCTTTGACGAATCTGACGAGGATCAGTAAATCTTTGCCTCTTCTTTCCCTGACATAACGGAAAATCCGTTGCCGGCCAAAGCGCCCATTTCATCCTCACCAGGATATATGTAAACGGGAGCTATCCAGTCTACGTAACTCTTGAGGTCGGCCATCATTCCTTTACCGTAAGCCACACCTCCAGTGACAAGAATACCGTCCACCTTGCCTTTAAGGACGACGGCCATCTCACCTACTACCTTGGCGATGTTGTAAAGATATGCATCACAGATGAACTTGAAGTTGGCATCGTGTTCCATCTTGTGTTCTATCTCAAGGAAGTCGTTCGTGCCAAGAAGCGCGACAGTACCACCCTTTCCGCTGATCATCCTGTTTACCTCCTCCTTGGAATATTTTCCGGAGAAGCAGATGTTTGCCACCTGACGTGCAGGCAGATAGCCTGAACGCTCCGCACTGAACGGACCATCGCCGTTCAGAGCATCATTCACGTCAACAACGAGACCGTTGCGGTGAGCTGCCACTGAAGTTCCGCCACCGAGGTGAACGACTACAAGATTCATCTCATTGTAGTTCTTGCCCATCTTAGCCGCATGCATCTTGGCAATTGCCTTCTGGTTGAGTGCGTGGAAAATGGAGAGTCTCTTGAAAAGAGGATGTCCGGTAACCCGGGCGATATCCTGCATTTCATCAACGACTACAGGGTCAGTGATGAAAGCGCGGCATCCCGGAATTTCCTTAGCCATGGAATCTGCTATTATACCTCCGAGATTGCTTGCATGTTCTCCGTACTGTCCTGACTGAAGGTCAGAAAGCATCTTCCCGTTCACTTCATATACTCCTGAAGGAATTGGACGGAGCAAACCGCCACGACCTACTATGGCGTTGATGCTCATTGCATCGATATTGTTCTCCTTGAGAGCTTCAAGAATGACTTTCTTGCGGAATTCAAACTGGGAAACGACATTCGGGTACTGGCTCAGTTCTTCTGAAGAGTGACGGAGTGTCTTTGTAAACACCTGCTCGCTGTCTTCGAACAAAGCGATCTTGGTGGATGTTGATCCTGGGTTGATTGCCAATATCTTCATATCCCGAACTATTTAGCAGTGAGGGCTGCGAGAGCGATTGAGTTAAGTTTGGTGTCAATGCTGTCGGCGCGGCTTGAAAGAACGCAAGGAGCCATTGCACCCGCTACGATTGCAGCCTGACGTACGCCGAGACAAAGCATTGAATTGACCTTGTAGAATACGTTGGCTGATTCGATGTTAGGGAAGAGCAGGCAGTCTGCGTCACCGGCAACTTCGCTATTGAGTTTCTTGATACCGGCTGCTTCAGCATTGATGGCAACGTCCAGTGCGAGAGGGCCGTCAATAAAGCATCCACCGAGTTGTCCGCGGTCACCCATCTTTGCAAGCATTGCTGCCTCTACGCAGGCCGGCATGCCATCAAGCATCTGTTCCGTTGCAGCAATTGCAGCAACCTTTGGCTTTGCAATTCCGAAGGATTTGGCGGTATTCACGAGATATTTGCAGATAGCCTGTTTCTGCTTGAAGTCAGGAGCAGGGATGACCGCCATATCGCCAAGTACAATAAGTTTATGATAATTAGGATTTTCAACTACAGCCACGTGGCTCAGGACAGCCTTCGGAGGAAGAAGTCCGCGTTCCTTGTTGAGGATTCCGCGCATATATTTGTCAGTGCTGCAAAGACCCTTCATCAGGATATCGCCTTCACCGTCACGAACCATACCCACTGCCTGGGCAATACTCTTGAGTTCGTCCTTGTTGTCGATAATCGTGAAGATTGAAGAGTCAATTTTTTCTGCTTTGCATACTTCCTCTATCTTGTCCTTGTCGCCTACGAGAGTTACGTCAACGATGCCCTTTGCAATCGCCATGCTGGCGGCGGTGATAGTGTGGTTGTCAACAGCCCAAGCTGCAATCATACGTTTTTTGGTCTTGGAACGGAGTTCCTCGAAAACCTGATCGAAATTTGTAATCATCTTGTCTTATTGTTTATTTATTTTTTAACTATTGCCATTGTATCCTGCGCAATCACGAGTTCTTCATCTGTAGTAACCACCACAACCTTAACTCTTGAAGAAGGCTTGGAAATAACCGCATCCTTGCCGTGAATCTCGTCATTGATCCGGTCGTCGAATTCTACGCCCAGATATTCCATACCGTTGCACACCTCTGAACGGACAGCCGAAGCATTTTCACCAATGCCGCCCGTGAAAACAATCATATCCACGCCATTGAGAACCGCCGCATATGCGCCTATTGTCTTTTTGATGCCATATGTGAGTGTTCTGCGGGCCAGGAGCGCTCTAGGATTTCCCTCAAGAGCGGCAGCCTGAATGTCGCGGAAATCTGAAGACACACCCGATATGCCGAGCAATCCGCTCTGCTTGTTGAGAACTTTGCTGATTCCGGCGGAATCAAGACCTTCCTTCTCCTGCAGGAATAAGATGGCGCCTGCATCAAGACTGCCGCAGCGTGTGCCCATGGTAACGCCCTCTATCGGAGTAAAGCCCATTGAAGTATCAACGCTCTTGCCGTTCTTCACAGCAGTGATGGAACTTCCGTTACCGAGATGGCAGGTTATTATCTTCGAATTTTCAAGGTCGATTCCGACAAACTTCGCGGCCTTTGCGGCAACGAATTTGTGGCTCGTACCGTGGAATCCGTAGCGACGGACTCTGTACTTTTCGTAGAATCTGTATGGAATTGAATATGTGAATGCATAATCAGGCATTGTCTGATGGAACGAAGTGTCGAACACCGCCACCTGAGGAGTTGACGGCATAAGTTGCTTCACGGCACGGATGCCAAGGAGGTTGGCCGGGTTATGAAGCGGTGCAAGTTCGCAGCACTTTTCAATGAAATTTTCCGCTTCAGGAGTGACAAGAGCACTGCCCTTGAAGAACTCTCCCCCATGGGCTACGCGGTGGCCCACCGCATCAATCCGGCTGAGGGAGTCCAGAACGCCGTGTTCCTTGCTGACCAGCAGGTCAAGCACTTCTTTTATACCGGCGGAGTGGTCTGGAACTGGCTTTTCAATAATAAACTTGTCCTGTCCGGTGACAGTATGGGCAATTGAGCCCACCTTTTCACCGATTCTTTCCACAAGGCCTTTTGCCATAAGGGTGTAGTCATCATTACTCTTCATATCAAGAACCTGATATTTCAGAGAAGAGCTTCCGCAGTTAAGAACCAGAATTATCATTTCTATGAATTTTTATTGTTTTTCAAAACCTATCTTACAAAGTTAACCATTTAATCGTAAATTGCAGAAAATTTTGGAGGTATGTGGAAAGGTAGGGAGATTGTCTTCTGTGCGGGAGCGCTGTTCGTCGGCAACATGCTCGGCGACATTCTTGCGCCATCCCCTGTTCTCTGCCTTGCAGCCTCTTTCATCTTTGCTTCAGCATCCCTGTTTTTCCGTAGATCGCCTATTCTGCTCCTGACATTCATTGCGCTTGGAGCCGCATCCCTCCAGATCGACAGAATGCCGCCCAGCCCCCCTCAAAGTGCACTTGAATGGCGAGCTGACCATATGAGATCCGCAATTTCCGAAAAACTCGAAGAGATGCTCCCGGAAGGCTGTGAGGAGGTTGGTATATTCAAGGCTCTTGCCATCGGAGACAAGAGTTCGATCGGGAAAGAGCTGAAGGAAGCATACCGTAAAAGCGGGGCAATGCATTTGCTGGCACTCAGCGGACTTCACGTCGGACTGATATATGCTCTAATGTCTTTCTTTCTGGGAGTTCTTGGAGGCAGCAAAGCAGCCCGTATGAGTCGCAGCATCCTTATTGTCGCCTTTTTATGGCAATTCGCCCTAATTTCGGGTCTGAGCGCCTCGATCTTCAGGGCAGTGCTTATGATTACATTCTATGAGATTTCAGGATTCATTTCATCTGATCGTGACGGACCTGCCGCACTCGCCGGCAGCGCCATCGTGATAATGCTCCTGCAGCCGGAATCCCCTCGGGAATTGAGTTTCCAGCTCTCCTACAGTGCAGTTATCGGCATATTCGCCATCTATCCGTGGCTCTCGGGCCTTCTGAAAATAGAAAAGCGTGAATCTGCTTTTCTCTCATTTGGCGGGCGAATCCTGAAATATATGTGGCAGACTGCCTGTATGAGCATATCCTGCCAGGCGACATGCGGAATGCTTGCATATTTCTATTTCGGCACATTCCCCAGGTTTTTTCTCGTAACCAACCTCATCGCCATACCTTTGGCCACAATCGTGATGTATTCCGTAGTCGGTACCATATGCGCCTCCGTTTTTCCAGGGCTTGACACAATCACCTCATCGTTTCTCCAATGGGCGATCCATCTGCTCGATTCAGCAATACGGATGCTCGCATCATTATGACAAAAGAGGCGATCCTTCCGGGTCGCCTCTTTGAAATGCATGATTGAAGATTAGTCTTCGAAACGCTGGTTGAGAAGTTCCATAATCTTGATGGCTGCAGTAGCAATCGGAGTACCAGGACCGAAGATTGCCATAGCGCCTGCCTTGTAGAGAGCATCGTAATCCTGTGCAGGGATAACACCACCGCAGATTACAATGATATCTTCACGGCCAAGCTTCTTGAGCTCGTTTACAATCTGAGGAACAAGAGTCTTGTGGCCTGCAGCGAGTGATGAAACGCCCACTACGTGAACGTCATTCTCAACTGCCTGCTTGGCAGCCTCCTCCGGAGTCTGGAACAAAGGTCCCATATCAACGTCGAAACCGCAGTCAGCATAGCCGGTTGCAACAACCTTCGCTCCACGGTCGTGACCGTCCTGACCGAGTTTGGCAACCATGATACGAGGCTGACGGCCTTCCTTCTTTGCAAAGTCAGCGACCATCTTCTTAGCCTTCTCGAAATCAGTGTCGTTCTTCACTTCTGATGAATAAACACCTGTGTTCATACGGATAACAGCTTTATAACGTCCAACAATCTTTTCGCAAGCATAAGAGATTTCACCGAGGGTGGCGCGAACCTTCGCAGCTTCAACTGCAAGTTCGAGCAAGTTGCCGCTCTTTGTCTCAACTGCTTTTGTGATAGCGTCGAGAGCTGCCTGTACCTTAGCCTCGTCGCGATTTGCGCGAAGCTCTTTCAGACGGGCAATCTGGCTTTCACGAACCTTTGTGTTGTCAACGTCAAGAATCTCGATAGGATCTTCGTGGTCAAGACGATATTCGTTGATACCGATGATCTTCTCAAGGCCTGAGTCGATACGTGCCTGTTTGCGGGCGGCAGCCTCTTCGATACGGAGTTTAGGAATACCTGTTTCGATAGCCTTTGCCATACCGCCGAGTTTTTCAACCTCCTCAATGTGCTCCCAAGCGCGATGTGCGAGATCATTGGTCAAGCTCTCAACATAATATGAACCAGCCCAAGGGTCTATGCTGCGGCATACGTTGGTCTCTTCCTGAATGTAGATCTGGGTATTGCGGGCAATACGGGCAGAGAAGTCTGTAGGAAGGGCGATAGCCTCATCAAGGGCATTGGTATGCAGTGACTGTGTGTGACCGAGTGCGGCACCCATAGCCTCGATGCAAGTACGGGCAACGTTGTTGAAAGGATCCTGCTCTGTGAGTGACCAACCGGAAGTCTGGCAGTGTGTACGGAGTGAAAGTGACTTAGGATTCTTAGGATTGAACTGGTTGACGAGTTTTGCCCAGATCATGCGGGCTGCTCTCATCTTTGCAATCTCCATGAAGTGATTCATACCGATTGCCCAGAAGAATGAAAGACGAGGTGCGAAAGCATCTACGTCGATACCGGCTTTGATACCGGTGCGGAGATACTCAAGACCATCGGCCAGAGTGTAGGCCATTTCAATGTCGTTGGTAGCGCCTGCTTCCTGCATGTGATAACCTGAAATCGAAATGGAGTTGAACTTAGGCATATTCTTGGACGTATAGGCGAAGATATCACCGATGATACGCATCGAGAACTCAGGTGGATAGATGTAGGTGTTGCGGACCATGAACTCCTTGAGAATATCGTTCTGGATTGTACCGGCCATTTCCTCAAGTTTTGCACCCTGCTCCAGACCTGCCACGATATAGAATGCGAGGATTGGAAGAACGGCACCGTTCATTGTCATTGAAACGGACATCTTGTTGAGAGGGATCTGGTCGAAGAGAACCTTCATATCCTCAACTGAGCAGATTGATACACCGGCTTTTCCGACATCACCTACTACACGTGGGTGGTCAGCATCATATCCGCGGTGAGTGGCAAGGTCGAACGCAACTGACAGACCCTTCTGACCGGCAGCAAGGTTACGACGGTAGAATGCGTTTGACTCTTCTGCTGTAGAGAAACCTGCATACTGGCGGATGGTCCAAGGTTTCTGAACGTACATTGTTGAGTAAGGTCCACGGAGGAAAGGAGCTACACCTGCGGCATAGTTCAAATGTTCCATACCCTCGAGATCCTTTTCAGTATAGACAGATTTTACCTCAACCTTCTCAGGTGTAACCCAAGGTGCTGAGTTTTCAGCGCAATTGCAGCATTTGTCAGCTGCGCCTTCGAATTTGATATCTTTATAATTTGGTCTCATTTCTCAAGTGTTTTTATAGTTCCTTAATACCCAGCATTTTCTGATAGCCCTTAAGGGTTTCAAGGACATTGCATCTTACATTGATGAAATTCTTGATGCCCTGTTCTTCGAGAGCAGGACGGCATTCCGGATCACCGGCAACCACTACGATAGCCTTGTTGCCCACGAGTTTGGCAATCTGAGGAACTGCATCTGCATACTCTTCGTCGGATGAGCAGGCAACGATGATTTCAGCCTTTGATTCGAGAGCGGCCTTTACGCCTTCCTCAACGCTGTCGAAACGGTTGTTGTCGATATTGCGGATACCGGCCACTGCAAAGAAATTGGATGAGAACTGTGCGCGTGCGCGGCACATTGCAAGATTGCCGAATGTAAGCATGAATGCCTTAGGCTCCTTGCCGCTGCGGTCAGTAGCAAGGCGGAGGGCTTCGAACTCTTCAGCTCCGCGGTATGAATCGAGAGGTTCAGCCACCTTGTCGCAGCATTTGCCATCTTCGCAAACCATACCCATTTCGGTATTGATTTCACGTGAAACGATCTCCTTGGTAATCTTTTCTCCTGCCTTCTCAAGGAAGTTAGGGAACTGGTTGGTACCGAGAAGAGTCATCTTGCGGTTTGCAAGATTGGAATCTTTCTTGTCGGCAACTGCCTTGATCTCCTTCTGGATATTGCCAGCCTTGAACTGAGCGACATATCCACCAGCTTCTTCCACGCCTTTGAAAATCTTCCAGGCCTGTTCTGCAATCGACTTGGTCAGGTTCTCAACATAGTATGAACCTGCTGCAGGATCGACAACCTTGTTGAAGTGAGACTCCTTCTTGAGGATGCTCTGAACATTGCGTGCGATGCGGTTTGAAAATTCGGTAGGCACCTCGAACGCGTAGTCGAACGGAGTCACTTCAAGATAATCTACGCCGGCAACTGCAGCGCTCATCGCCTCAGTGGTTGCACGGAGCATATTGACATATGCATCGTAAACTGTCTGATTCCACTCGCTTGTAACAGCGTGGATATTCATCTTGCGTGCGCAGTTCTCAACGCCGAATGCCTCAACGACATTTGCCCAAAGCATACGGGCAGCGCGGAACTTGGCAATTTCCATAAAATATGTACTGCCTACACCGAAGGTGAAAGCAATCTTGCGAGCCACTGTTTCAGCGGCAATGCCTTCATCTGTCAGACGTGACATATATTCGCTGCCTTCTGAAAGGGCATATGCAAGCTCCTGAACTGTAGAAGATCCTGCCTTGTTGAATGCGTTGGCGTCAACTTCGATGACGCGGATTTTCTTGTAGTTCTCAACGACTTTTACGATTTCAGCAAGAGCCTTGAATGCCTTGTCTTCACAAAGCTGACCCTTAGTGGTGAGTCTCTTGAGAGGGTTGAAATCAAAGAATGCCTTTACTGAGTCTTTGTCAATGCCAAGAGAGTCAACGTAGGCGACGAAATTCTTGACCATGTCGGCAGCCTTGATGCAGCAGTCACCGAAGTTTACAGGAACTTTTGTGAGGTCGATGTCTTTCAGAAGAACTGCAAAGTCACCTTTTGTAAGAACCTTGGCAGGCTCGAGGTAGAATGTAACTGACTCTGCTCCCTTGGAAAGAATTGTCAGAGCCTGTGCATTAGCCTCGGCGAACTGGCTCTTGCAGCAGCATACCCACTGGTTGATGTACCATTCGTTGTCTTTCTTTGTTCCTCTTACATAAGGGAATTCTCCCGGTTTTGCACCAAGGTACTTGATACCTTCAAGATTCTCGGCACGGTAATAAGGGCGAACATTGAAACCTTCCTGTGTCCTCCATACGAGTTTCTTCTCATAGTCGGCACCTTTCAAGTCTTTGATAATTACCTCTTCCCATTTTTCAGTAGGAACTGGAGGGAATTCGGTAAAGAGTTGTTTTGCCATTTCTTATCAGTTTTTATTAATTATAGAGTTATACATTATTTCTTAATCCCGCAAATTTACGTTTTTATTTCCACTTTTAAAACCGTTCCGGATTTATTATCAACAAAATATCCGCTGAAAATGACAACCCGTCCTGGAGAATTCCCAAGTTACCGTCAGTATCAATTTTTTCGGCCATTAGGAGAACTGACGATAAATCATTACATTTGACAATTATTATCGGATGGTACATACATCGGACATGAAATTTTTAGCAATATGAAAAAACTACTCGTCATTATGGCGGCTGCCATTGCAATTGCAGGCTGCAGCCCGTTAAGAATCGCGATGGATTCAAGAACTGAGGAAGGGGCCAGATTGGTCTACACTACAGACAAAAGTCTGTTCAACCATATTGATATGGCACTGGGCGCAAAAATTTCCGGGAAAGACACCACCCTCGCAGTCATTGTAACTTGTGACAGGCATAGCGACCACGGAATCTTCGACAAGGATGACAGAATGCTGATACGGCTCTCCGATCAGTCCGTTATAACTTTGACCAACATTTACCACAAGGAGTTCGAGAAACAGACCAACACCAATGTCACAAGGGAAAGGATTGACAGTTATGGCCTGGCATATGCCTATGACCCTTTCTATCCAGGCGTATATCTGACCCCATACGAGGTTTCCACCTTCATTCCAAGGACTACGGTAACCACAAGCACCTATTCCTACGCACTATATTACATCACAAGCAAGCAGTTGGATGACATCATCAAAAAAGGCGTGATAAAATTGAGAATTGAAATTGAAGATTCAGAAATTGAGATGGCCAACACATCCTCTGCCTCTTCGGTTTTTGCAAGCCTGAAAGACTGCCTGTACGAGAGAATCGCCACTCCTTTGACAAGAAAAGCATTCTAAACTGAAGCAGGATAGAAAAAGTGATGAACGCCAGACTCATAAACCTCGACGAATGGATTCCAAGCGGAGGAGGAATTTTCAGTGAGATATATTTTCACAGGAGCAATCCCGCTCGGATGATTAAATTCATGGCAGGCAATACGACTGAAAATGACCTTCTGAGAGAGGTTTCCAACTCACAATATGCCTACAGGATTGGTCTTCCCACTCCTGCACCAGGCGAACTGGTAACTGACGGAAAAAGGCTGGGTCTGATGTTCGAACGCATTGTCGGGAAAGTATCCTATGCAAGAGCCATCGGCGAACATCCCGAAGAGATCGGTTCTCTTGCAGAAGAGTTTGCCGGAATAGTCAGAATTTTACATTCAACGCCTTGTGACACAAGTGCTGTTCCGAATGTAAAACAGATTTATGAAGCAAGCATCCGCCGCAATGTATTCCGCAGCAAGGAGGTTATCAAACGAGCGCTGGATTTCCTCTACTCCCTCCCGGACGTGGCCACCTGCCTTCATGGTGACCTTCACTTCGGCAATATGATTAAAGCTGAAGGAAAGACATATCTCATAGATCTTGTCAACCTGTGTTACGGACCGCCTCTGATAGATTTCGGAATGATTCCCAATCTATTGACTTTCAGCAAGGTTGCACCGGAAAAATTTATTGAGGACTATCACTGCACTCCCGAGCAGGCAGCCGGATTCTGGCTTGCCTTCCTGAAGGCATATTTTGGAGAAGATATTGACCTGGCTCTAAAACAGAAAGAGATTCAGCCTTATGTGGCGGTACGCGCAATTGCAAGCGGGGGAGAGGCAGGATTCTACGTTCCGTCTTCCGACGTTGATGAAATCTTTGGCTCCTGACAGGCCGGACCAGGATTCGTGCAGAACCTGATGAAATGGCACAAAAAAAACTTCGGACGCAAGCCCGAAGTTTTTTTCTGTCTTGAAAATTTAGTCTTCCGGAAGAACTTTCTTCTCCAGACTGCTGATTCCACAAACGGTCATGATATAAACGACGCCGATGAAAATAAGCGCAGATCCAACCAGATAGCTCAAAGCGAACGCACCTGTTGTGAAAGGCTCTCTGATTGAGTACAAGCCGACAAGTGCCGCAAGTATGCCAAGAATCAGGAACAGCCACCAGTAGCTGAAATGAATTGCCTTGAAATCAAAAGAGCGGACCGCAAGAATGATTCCTTCAATCAAGATCCAGAAAGCGAAGATGATAGGAAGGGTTCCTGCAACAAACAAGTTATGACTCAAGAATATGCATCCAAGAATAATCTGGAATATAGCTGAAAGAAGCATATTGCCGGAAGGCAGATAACGTCTAGTTCTGAAATACATCACCAAAGTGGAGATGCCGGAACACAAAGTGATGATTCCCAGCCAAACGGCCAGGGTAAGAATTGTTGCGCCAGGGTTGCAGATACACAAAATGCCGAGAGCCACAAAGGCGATTCCGGCAAGCGCTGCGAAAATCTTAGTACTAGGTTTCATTATCGTAATTTTAGGTGTACAAATATATTAAAAATTATGTTTCACTATATTTTTTCACTGACGCGGCAATGTAATCGGAGCCAGTTTTAAGAATCCCTTTTCCGATCCGTAACAGATAAGGATATCGCCGTCGTTGATAATTGTATCTTCTGAAATATCATTTTCGGGGACAAGGCCTACAGACAATATTCCAACGTCGTTCACAGTCTGGTCCGCTTTCACTACGCAAATGACAGACAGCCCGAATCTGGATTGAAGGGCAGCATCTTTCAAGGTCTTTCCCACCATTGAATCCGGGACAGGGAACCTGAAAATATCTGTCCCGTTTGCCACATTGAAGACCCTGACCTGAGGGCTGAACTGAAGCTGGCTCACGAACTCCTTCGCCGAATCGTCCTCTGGCATTATTATTCTGTCAATGTTGAATGCATCCACAATCGAACGGTGGACCGGATCCGACCACCATCATAAGCGCAGTCACCATTGTTATTGCCCGCACGACACGGAGGACAATGTCTACAATGTTTGAAGCATACCATTTTTGGGCGGCCTGCTTTATTTTCAGAAAACTGCCACCTCCGAATCCCGGATCACTTCTGGAGAGGATTGTTTGGAACTCCGATGTTCATTGAGCACAGAAGAAGAATCAGAGCGCAAGAACAATAACAGGATCAATGTCAAGTTTCTTGGAAATGGTACGTGCCTGATTATATGTCGGAGTTTTCTTCCCGCCGATGATGTCACACAACCTTGGCGCTGATATCCCCAGCAGAGAGGCAAGTTCCTTCTGTGAATAGTTGCGTTCATTCATCCTCGCCACAATAGTGCTTGACAAGGATGGGGTCTGAATAGGAAAGTGCTCCTGCTCATATTCTTCAACCATCGCGGAAAGGACGTCCAGTTCAAGCAGGCGTTTGTCGTCTTTTGGCGTGTTTTCATCAGTGGCAAAGAAAAGTTCATCAATCCTTGCCATGATAGCATCGTACTGTTCCTTACTTTTAATCTGTGCCATAACCTAAATATTTGAAACGTCAATTATTCTGCGTGAGTTCCCACAAAACGGATGTAAACCAGTTTCGGCGTGAACTTCAGATCTACTACCAGGCGATATTTGTTGCCTTTGATGTTAAAAACGTAATGCTGATTCCCAACATAGTCGACGGCGTTGAAATCCGCCCGCATATCATTGAACGATTCCCACTCCGCACGGCTGACTTTCAAATACCATTCGCTCAATGGCTGCTGGGTTTCAGGATGTCTTTCCCAATACTCACGAAGACTGTTGACAGCAATAATTCTCATACCGCAAATGTATAAAAATTATTTAAAATGGAATAAAATTAAA
>JAGHSK010000004.1 GCA_018065895.1 Candidatus Cacconaster equi | reverse complement strand
CCACCCCCTCGGCACCTTCGAAAATGCCTCCGGTCACACGGACCTTCTGGCCCTGCAGGAATTCGCGGTCCACCTCGTCGAGGGGTATGAGGCTGTCCTCGGGAGCGGAAGTGACGAGCATGAAATTGCGCATCTGCCTTTCGTTTATGGCCTGTGGTTCGGTTCGTTCCGGGTTGCCGTAGAAATAAAGCGACCCGGGGCAGCATTCGACCAGAGTATCGATGTATCTTCTTGTGCAGCAGATGAAGAGGATATTGGACACAACCGGCGCGATGTAGGTCTTCACTCCGTCACGTTGGACAATACTCTTGACCAGAGGACGGTTCTTAACCATCTTCGCGGCAAACCAACTGAACTTCTGTTCAATAATATTAAGTCTGATTTATATATACAACAAAACCTGCCGCCGTTTCACTCCGTTTGAAACTATATGGCAGCATATCAGTAAGATACGGCTTGTGCCGCTCTCAACGTTCCCCAGTCGCTGGAGGAAGAGGTCGAATCTTTTGACCGCAGGTCGGCCTTATGGGGTTTCGGAGACCACCATATTAGGTACAAAGTTAGCAATAATTATCGTTTAAAGAAAATTAAATCACAGGCGACAATGCAATTCTCAGTACAGCCTGTAAATTGAATCGCTATTTCAAAACCACTCTCTCTGCAACTGAACGAAGATATGCGGTAACCTCAGGATTGAGAGCGAAATCCGCAGGGTTATCGCCGAAAGGCGTCTTGAACATCACGAGGTAGTTCACGCAAGCCTTAAGGTATGCACCGAAATCAGCAGGGTGGTGATAATCAGTGCTATACAGATTAATGTCAGGTCTCTCCGCCCTTACAACGGCGAATGCCTGCGCAATAGGAGAAACCTCCCCATGGATAAGTTTGGCAAGCGATTCAGCTCCCTTGTCAGCACACTTGTCGAACTCTTCAAAACTTCCGAATCCTCCATACTCATCCTTCTCAAAGGCCCAGGTCTGCTCATAGACAAACTTGCAGTCAGGAGAGAAATACCGGAATACGGAAGAAAGTGTCTGAGTGTGCTCCTTGATGGTGGCAGTGGAGTCGCGGCCGTAACCGGCGGCCTGCTGGCTCTGATCCTGCAGAATCACATATTCATAACCGCCATCAGTCACGACAACCACAGAGTTTCCAAGTATGAGATGGTTCCGGAAACGGGCGCCAGGATATACGCTGATGCGGAAATCAAGGTAGTGACCTTCATTCCATGCAAGATTCTTCAGAATAAAGTCAGCCGCGAGGAATTGCGGTTCATTGTTTTCGATAAATGGCATTGCAAGCTGCATATGCGGCAGATGAATTTGATATGAAAAGAAAAATTGGTACATTTGTGTGATTGGAAATAGTGTGATGCAGATATGACTTGTTTTGACAAATTGACGAAGGCCGCCTTGCTGGCCGTTATGTCCTGCGCCGTATGCGCTTGTGCTGAAATAGCCGAACCTCTTCTGCCACAAGAGCCCGAAAATGTTCAGGAGGAGCAGCGGGTGATGGTCGTCGAGCCTTCGAAGCTGATTTCCTACGACCTGGTAAGCGTCAAATCCGCCGCCCTGGCGCTGGAAGAGGCAAACTCGACCATGGCTTCTCTTCAGGACACCTATATGGAAGGCACCGAGGGTGTTCCCGCCTTCGAGGAGATTGAGTGCTCTTCTGACACCCTTCTCAACCTCGTTCTCTGGACCTATCAGGTCAGTTATCTCTCCAAGGACGCTGCCGGAGAGGATATCGTCCTTTCCACGCTGGTATCGTTCCCTACCTTCAAGAACGGGAGGAAAATCACCTTCTCCAACATCTCCCTCAGCCACTCGATGTTCAATATGACAGACACGATGACGAAACTCATCGCAACCGTCACCCAGGCCAGATGCATTCTGTTCAGGGATATGGTGGTCTCTCCTTTTTATCAGGGAGGTGGCATCAACAAGAGAAAACCGGGCACCTTTGTCCCGATTGCAGAGCATAACCTGAAGGCAAGACAGGCCATCGACGGAGAGCTTGCAGCGCTTGAACTTCTGGATGTCCTCAAGGACAATCCCGACTTGAACTTTGAGCTGTCTCCCGACTATCACACATACAATATGGGAATAAGCAACGGAGGCGCCTGCGCCCTGGCCGTGCTGAAGATCCTGGAAAACGATCCCCAATATGCGGACATCAACAGGGACAAGATCCGTCTTGGAGGCACGCTTATGGGAGAGGGCAGCGCGGATTACAGTATCCTGTACGACCAGTGCATCGACAATTATGACAACTCCATCCAGATGGATTTCCTGAAGCCTGACGCTCTTGCCGCCACCATCAACAGCTCCTATAAGGCCCACGCAGTATACTCCCCGAAGGAGTATTTCTTCTACAACGACGGGCAGGGAGAAAAAAAGAAACTTCTACTGGAAGATTTCTTCTCTCCGGAATTCTGCGCCGTAAGGCTGCAACTCGCAGAAGGAAGCCTCTCCTTTTTTGATGCCTACGACAACTGCTACTGGCTGGCCGATGTCTCCTTCCCTTCCGGAATCACCTCTGAAATCATTCTGCACGGATTCGAGAAGCTGACAGACATACTTAATCCCAATCTTTTCAACGAAGACGGGACACTTGACAAGAACTGCAAGGAGTGGCAGGCCCTTATGCGCGCTTTGGGAGAGAACTCGCTCATCGACGGATATGCGCCCAAGACTCCGCTCTTGATATTCTGTTCGAAGGGCGACACGTTTATGCCTTACAACATCAACGAGACCCTGTACAGAAACCTGCATGACAGCGGCAACAACGAAAATGTCAGGATGAGGACGCTTTACGGTCTAGACCACTTCCCTGCAACGTTCTACATCTGGGGCTTTGAACTGACCCATAGGAACCCCGGCAAACCGGGGCTGTTCTAGAGTGTCCGGGAGAGGAAGAATTCCCGTTTTTCCTCCGTATTCAGAATATGGACAGGCTTGTACTGGGCCGCGGAGGTGCCATTTGAAAGCCGTTGTTCGCGCCACTGCGCGTGAGTTCCCGGCATCTGGTTGAGAATGACTGCCCGGCCTATGAAAGCTGACATATCAGCATACCTTGTGTTGGCTTGAGCAATCTGGGAATGGATCCACTGCGAATATACGGAAAGGTCTTTTCCCCGGTCATTTTCAACAAGAATCATATAACATCGCACCAAATCGCTGTCATCAGCGCAGACTGCCCAATTCAGGATGGAGCATCCGGATTCCTTCCCGAGAAGGTCTATCACATGCTGCATCTCCTCCTCCGTGGTTTTCTCTCCACAAATGTTGATGAGTTCCCCGCGCCTGCGCGAGAACACCAGGTATGGAGTCTCCCCTTTATATCCCAGGATACGTACGATGTCTCCGATGCGGTAACGGTACAGTCCGGCTTGGTTCGTTATGACGATTTCATATTCCTTTCCAACCTCGAGTTCGTCAAGCAGCAGGGGGGCTGCGTTCTCTTCACCCTCCGGGATAAACTCATAGAAGCAGCTGTCCGCAAGGAGCAGGTAACGCTCTGAATCAAGGCTGTCGGTAGCGGCGAACAGCCCTTCCGAAGCGCCGTAGATAAGGTTGTCGTGCCAAATGTTGCCGGCACAGGAGTCAACGATATGCTTATAGGGATAGAATGTGGCGGAACCAATTGCGCTATATACCTGCATCTTCGGCCAAATGCGCCTGACAAGTCCCGGATCTTTCCCCTTTTCAAACTCTTCGCGCAGGAAAGCCGCACGCTGTGGAAGAGGCTTGATTTTTTTCTCAAGATAGCGGCGTACGGATGGCTCCAAGTCGATGCTTTCATCAATTGTCCCATTCCCAATATCCCTGAGCAGCATCTCCCGGTTCTTGTCGATATAGTCCATTATATATACGCAGTCCGACAGGAAGACCGTGAAGAAGTAACTGACATTCTCCTGAGCAAGGCTGAAACGGATGTAGCAATAGACAAACCCGTTGCCCTCCAATGGCAGCAGTGTCCGCAAAGGGATTGTCAGGATATAGGGATAGATGAATCTCAAATGCCTTGCTCCGAGGTCAGCGACATTACTGTAGCGGACGCCGTTGACTATCCTGGTTTCCGAACACAACGCGCCGAATATCTTGCCGCTTGGAAGCGGGCGTTTGTAAAGTTCACGGTGCCGGATGTCGGCAAGGGCCAGGGCCCTTGTCAGGGTATAACGCATATATACGTTGATGTGAGGCCTCGTAATGGGAATGCGCTTGATTTTTCCGACGCTCCCTGAAGATTTTGCGAAAGACCTGACAGAATATGAAGTCAGGACGTTCCTTTGTCCCTGCTCCATACGGGAAATGGCCCGGTCGTAGTCCTTGTATTCAGAGATTGGAACGCAGGAGCGGAACTCCTCTATGGAATGTATGTTCCTGAAATTGTGTTCTTTACCAAACTCACAGTTCCTGTTGCGTCTCAAAATGGAAAACAGCAGTCTCTCATTTGTCTTACGACCGCTGCGTTCCATACGCTCCATCCTGCGGACAGACATATGGCCCTGAACGACCATAAACTTGATTATGATATGGTTCAAAAACGACATAAGCCATATATAATCAGATATCGGCTACTTCAGGACCACCCTCTCGGCAACTGAGCGGAGATAAGCGGTAATCTCAGGATTGAGGGCGAAATCAGCAGGATTGTCGCCGAAGGGCTTCTTGAACATCACAAGGTAATTCACGCAAGCCTTCAAGTATGCCCCGTAATCTGCCGGATGATGGAAATCGGTGCTGTACGGGTTGATGTCGGGACGCTCTGCACGTACGATGGCGAAAGCCTGTGCAATCGGTGAGACCTCACCGCCTACAACCTTGGCAAGCAGCGCGGCACCTTTGTCGGCGCACCTGTCAAACTCCTCGAAACTGCCGAATCCTCCGAAATCGTCCTGTGCGAACGCCCAGGTCTGCTCATAAATGAACTTGCAGTCAGGAGAGAAATACTTGAAGACAGACGAAAGGGTCTTGCTGTGTTCCCTGATGGTGGCAGTGGAGTCGCGGCCGTAACGGGCGGCCTGCTGGCTCTGGTCCTGCAGAATCACATAGTCATACCCGCCTTCAGTCACGACATCCAGAGAGTTTCCAAGTATGAGATGGTTCCGGAAACGGGCGCCAGGATATACGCTGATGCGGAAATCAAGATAGTGACCTTCATTCCATGCAAGATTCTTCAGAATAAAGTCAGCCGCATTGACAAACGTGAACGAATTGCCGACCCAGCCTACCTTCAGGGTATCTTTCGGTATCCAGGCCCCGAAGTCAGCCACATATCCGCCTATGTATCCGTAACTCAACATACGGACACCACTGTCTGGCGCATCTCCGGAAAGTGGTTTTCCACTGCAGGAGATATCTCCAACGACACGAAGCCTGATCTTCACGTCCCCCTTCACAGGCTTTGAGAAGCGTATGGTCTGAAGCACGTTTGCAGGTTCATTGTCGCGTCCGCTGCATTTCACGTTATATCGGATGGAAGGGTCCTCCTTCGCGGTACGTAGAGCCGCCTGTGAAACTTTCCACTCACCTTTGTCGAAATATTCCACCAGGAAATATTTTGGAGAATCCGGTCTGCTTCCAAGCATAAGGTCCATCTCGACGTATGGGCCGATCTTCCCCTTTCCGGCAGGAATCACAATCATCATACAATCCCCCTCCGTAAGCCCCTCTACACGTGGCATCTGCTCCTTGTGAATAGAATACCTGAGCCCGGCATCATTTCCACCGTCTTTCCGTAAAACGGTAAGATAGGCCGTTCCACACTCTGTTGCCGGAACCATATGCATCGGGCCCGTCCAGCTTTCACAATAATTCTTCGCACTGGTGCGGGTAACTTTCCATTTGCTTGGCAGAGTCTGTGCTGAACATACAAAAGCACAGAATGTCAGAACGATTGCAATTATTCTTTTCATATTTCAAAAATGTTTATAATCCTTCAAATAGCCTCCGCCACAACAAAATTGCTGCCGCCGACAAATATCAGATCCTTTTCTCCTGCAAGGCTGTCGGCCAGGGCAAGAGCCTCACGCACGCTTGCCGTCACGCGGCCGGATATTCCGTGGTCGTGCATCACATTGGCCAGATCCACGGATTTCAAGGCACGTTGAGTCGAAGCCTGGGTGAAAATATAATTCACGTCGCGTGGCAGCAGCGAGGCAATTGCCTCAATATCCTTGTCAGCCACAACACCGAAGATGAAAAATATATTGTCGTAGTCACAACATATACGGTCAATCTGCTCCCTGATCCAGCGAAAACCATGAGCATTGTGCCCGGTATCACATATTATGCGGGCAAAGCCTCTGCCTCCGGTGCCATCTGAAGGGATGGCTTCCCGCAATGTCTCCCACCTCCCGCGAAGACCGGTGATTCCTGCCGCAGAACGGACGCCATCCTCGAATTTCTTTTTGTCAATATCAAGGATTTCACTCAAAACGCTTGACGCAGCGCTTAAGGTAACCAGGTTACGCTGCTGATAATCACCTTTCAAGTCAAGTTCAGACACATTGACTGAAAGATACGGTCCACATTCACGGGCGAAGGTGAGCGGAGCATTCATCTCTTCGGCTTTCCGCTCAAAGACAGGCCTGGTTTCCTCAACCATCTCCCCGACCACTACGGGAACGCCTTGCTTGATGATTCCTGCCTTCTCTCCTGCGATTTCCTCAAGCGTATATCCGAGCTGCTCGCAGTGCTCCAGTCCTATGTTGGTTATGACACTCATTACCGGCGTAATGACATTCGTCGAGTCGAGACGTCCGCCGAGGCCTGTCTCTATTATGGCCACGTCAACATTTTCCCTCGCAAAGAAGTCAAATGCCATTCCAGTGGTTATTTCAAAAAATGACGGTTTTTCCTTTTCGAAAAAAGGCTTCCAATGATCTATGAATCCGTCGACTTTTTCCGGAGAAATCATCCTGTAGCCTGATCCTTCAACGATTCTCATCCTTTCGCGGAAATCCTTCAGATGAGGCGAAGTGTAAAGCCCAACCTTATACCCGCACGCGGCAAGTCCCGCGGAAAGCATATGGCTTGTCGAACCTTTTCCGTTCGTGCCGGCAATATGGATTGTCCTGTATTTGAGATGAGGATGTCCGAGTTTACCGTCGAACAGCTTCATAGTTTCGATTCCGGGTTTGTATGCTCTGGCGCCCACCTTCTGAAACGACGGCACCTGCGCGAAAAGCCACTCTATATTGCTTTTTCCGGAGTCATACGGCTTGGCCACAATCATTGCAAGTCCCTTTTTGTTTTCCTCTTTGAGAGCTGCGGCCGTAAGGGCGAAAATATGGACCTCTCCTCCGTCGGACATTTTCAATTTCTTGCGAAGCGAATTGGTGTCGAGCGGGAAATTCACGGCAGTCAGTTCAGCCGAAGGGTAGCGTCCGGCCATCCGGGAGGCGGCGGAATTGTTCCAAGGGACAACCTCCTGCACGGTATAACACCTGCCTGGGAATTCAGGAGAATATTCGTCTGAAGTGTAGATGTGGGTGCTGACATCAAGTGCTTCCACACCATATCTTTGTGCAACGAGTTTGAATGCCCCGGCCTTCAGAATTGCCTTCGACGGCACATATATCAACCTGCCCACACGGGACGCGATACGAAGACCGGCCTCCCTCTCCTGCTCCTGTGTGAATTCAAGATTTCCGGCAAAAGTCTTCGGCATGCCGCAGAACCCCTTCTCCATATAAAGCAGTATCTCCTTCACCTCACCGTCGGCACTCACCACATGTACTTCGGAACATTCAGGAAACATTTTCAGAGTTCTTGTAATGTCCGCCATCGGAGAAATCTTGACAAGCAATCTGTCAGAGAGAGAGAAAAGGCTCTCCTTCAAGGCGTAGATGTCCGGTTCACAATCCGTTACGGAATAGACTCTTTCCGAACATTTGCCTCTTCTGGCAGGATCGGCATATATCAAGTCATACCGGCGCGAAGAATCTATCGCCTCTGCGCAGGTAATCGTGATATTGTCAGCACCGAGCACGGCGAAATTGTTGCGGGCAGCCTCGCACAAAACATCCTGACGTTCGAAATAGTAGAGATGCGCAGCCCTTCTTGAAAGGAAATAGCTGTCAACTCCCAAACCTCCCGTAATGTCGGCTACGACAGACCCTTCCGGGACGAAACGCTGTTTGTATTGCGCTGCTTTCTGGCAGGAGCATTGTTCCAGTGACAGAGAGGAAGGATAGTCAATTTCGGGATGAGAATACCATTCGGGCAACTTACGAGCCGCCTTCTTTCTCGCATCTATCAGCCTGGCAGCCTGCCTGACGTCCACGCCCGGATATGAGTCCGCAGCAAAAAGGAGCCTGGAAGTCTCTTCCCCGCCGTGCTCGAGAATGAAATCCCTGGTAACCTCGTCGACCATTATCTGAACTGCTCAAGCAGCTGTTCGCTCCTCAAATCAGCATCAGCCCCACGAGCCGCAACATAGAACTTTATCTTCGGTTCCGTGCCTGAAGGGCGTACAGTGACCTTGCAGCCATCAGCACTGAAAAACTGCAGGACATTGGATGAAGGAAGACCTGTCTTTTCAGGACATTTGTAATCCATAACCTTGACTACAGGTGAGCCTGCCAGCTCTTTCGGAGGATTCGACCTGAAGTCGACCATCATCTGCTGTATCTGGGCAATTCCATCTTTTCCCTTCTTTGTAACGGAAAGAAGCCTCTCCTTATAATAGCCGTATTCGGCATATATCTCCTGCAAGTATCCGTACAATGTCTTTCCCGGGTCGGCAAGCCATGCGGCGCATTCGCAAATAAGCGAGCAGGTCACGATTGAATCCTTGTCGCGTACGAATTCTCCGGCATTGAATCCGTTGCTCTCCTCTCCGCCTCCGATAAAGGTGGATTTTCCTTCGTTATTATGGACAATGTCCGCAATGTATTTGAATCCGGTCAGTACATCGTACATCTTGACCTTGTATTTGTCACAGATCGTACGTATGAGTTCTGTAGTGACGATTGTCTTGACCACATATTCGTTCCCCTTCAATTTGCCGAGTTCCTGCCATCTGGTAAGCATATAGCTTATTAGAATGGAGGCTGTCTGGTTGCCGGTGAGAAGAACCATTCTGCCGTCGGCGTCCCGGACCGCCAGTCCGACGCGATCCGCATCCGGATCAGTGCCCAGAGCTATGTCCGCTCCAACTTCGTCAGCTCTGTCAATCACCATCTTCATGGCGGTAGGCTCCTCAGGATTAGGAGAAACGACCGTCGGGAAGTTTCCATCACTCACATCCTGATCATCGACGTGATATACGTTCTTGAAGCCGATTCTGGCCAAAGCGGAAGGTACAAGACGCACACCTGTTCCGTGAAGAGGTGTGTAGGCAATCTTCAAGTCGCTGTGTCGGGCGATACTGTCGGGAGAAAGAAGCAGAGAGAGGACGCTGCTCAGGAAAGCATTGTCAACGTCAGCGCCGATTCCGTCAGGATGTCCGGATTCATCGTACAGCACCTGGGATATGGATTCTATCTTGTTGACCTCCTCTATGATGGCAGTGTCGTGTGGAGTTATTATCTGACCGCCATCCTCCCAGAAAACTTTGTATCCATTGTATTCCTTTGGATTGTGGGAGGCCGTAATCATAATGCCGGCCTCGCATTTGAGATATCTGATGGCGAAGCTCAATTCAGGCGTAGGTCGTATATTGTCGAATACATAAACCTTTATATCATTGGCAATCAGAACTCTGGCGGTATCCTTCGCAAAAAGTGCGCTGTTGTTGCGGCTGTCATAGGATATGACCACACTCATATCTTCACCCGGGAATGTCTTTTTGAGGTAATTTGCCAGGCCCTGCGTAGCCATACGGACAGTATAGCTGTTCATACGGTTTGTGCCTGCGCCCATAATGCCTCTCAGTCCACCTGTTCCGAATTCCAGATTACGGTAAAAAGCATCCTCAAGAATCTTCGGATCCCCTTTCATAAGTTCAATAACCTCACGGCGTGTCTTTTCGTCAAATTCTTCGGAAAGCCAGCTCTTGGCTCTTTCCATATAATCCGTTGCCATCGTATAAATCATTTAAAATGTTCTTTCAATTCTTCAGGCAATTCCGTTCCGAACAGATGTCTGTACCAGAATCTGAAATCCTGCATATCAGAGTGCCTGCCCTGATCATTCCTGTATCCGTGCATTCCACCCGGATATATCATAAGTTCAAAGTCCTTATGCTGCCTCTGAAGTTCGTTTATCAACTGCAGAGTATTCTGGAAATGGACGTTGTCATCTCCAGTACCGTGAGTCAGGCGAAGCATGTTTGTACTGTCGCCTTTATATGCCGACATCCGGTCGATAACACGTGATGCGGCATATCCTTCAGGATTGTCCTGCGGACGGTCCATATATCGCTCCGCATAGTGGGTGTCGTACAGACTCCAGTCATATACGCCTCCTCCGGTGATTCCATATTTGAAATATTCGTTGCCTTGAGTGACACACAGAGTCGTCATTGTCCCTCCGAAGGAAAATCCGTAAACACCTATTTTGTCTCCGTCGACATATGGCAGGGAGCGGAAATATTTGATTCCGTCGATAAAGTCCTCAAGTTCCACCACACCGAGTTTTCTGTAAACGGATTCAATTCCCTTCTTGCCGAGATATCCTCCTGCACGATTGTCCAAGGTGACCTGAATCACACCATGGCCTGCCCACCACTGTTCCGCGAATCTGTTACCGCGCCAGACATCCTTTACCTGAGGATTGTCAGGTCCTCCGTAGATATAGACGATTACCGGATACTTTCTGGTCGTATCCATATCCTTCGGCCAGATAACCGAAGCCGGGATCTCAACTCCGTCGCGCATCTTTACAAAAAGAAGGTCAGGGGTTGAAAGCAGGGAATCAGACGGATTGTACGTATCCTTCCTTATTGTGACTTTTGTCTGATCAAACTTCCTCATCGGTTGCAATGGAAGAGTTACAATCCTTTTCGGAGTCTTGAAGTTCGAAACTTCAGCAGAGAACGTCTCTCCATCAGGAGAAAAACGAACGTTAGCGAAATTGTATTCACCATATGACAGACGTTCAACCTTTCCAGGTGCATTTCTGACAATGGAAACACGGTATACGTCATTACGGACCGGGGATTCACGCCTTGCCGTGAAATATACGTGCTTCTTATCCGCCTTCAGCAGATGAATGCCCCAGTTTTCACCCGTTGTGACCTGCTGGAAAGTTGATCCGTCAAACGAAAGGAAATATATCTGCTGCCACCCGGAGAAATCGCGGACAATATACATTCCTTTGTCAGTGAAGAGCATCTCTTCCATCCAATCAATCCAGCAGTCCTGATGCTCCTTGTAAATGGAGACTTTATGTCCGTCCACCGGGCTGACACTGAAAAGTTCGAGATTATCCTGGGCGCGGTCCATCCAGGCTACCATAAAGTTCCTGCCGTCAGCACTCCAGAACGGAATGCCGAAATACTGGTCTTTCGTGGGATTGAAATCAGCCCACACCGTCTCTCCACCATCAACTGAAACAAAGCCCACTTTTACTTCAGGATTCGGATCTCCCGTCTTCGGATAATGGGTCTCCCTGATATAGCCGTGCTGTCCGTCCGCATAATATATTGGGAACATCGGGACATTCGTGTCATCAAAGCGGTAGTATGCAATCACCTTGCTGTCGGGCGACCACCAGAAAGCCCTGTACTTTGAAGGCCTGCCCAATATCTCCTCATAATATACCCATGAGGCATATCCGTTGAGAATCAAGTTAGTACCGTCAAAAGTATGACGAACAACCTCTTTCGTTTTCACATCTATCGAATAGAGGTCATTGTCAAGAGTATATGCAATTTTTGTGGAATCCGGTGAATAGGTTGGGTTAACCCAACCTTCAATCAGTTCCTGTGTCTGCGCCTGTGCAAGGCAGACAGCCAGAATGAATGACAATGTGACAAAAAATCTCTTCATGACATCAATTGCGGCGTCCGCCCATAAATATCATTATATAATATATCAATGTGGCAAGAGAGCTCAAGGCAGCCACCACATAAGTATATGCCGCGGCACGCAATGCGCCTTCCGCTTCATCCCTGTTTGAATAATCAGTCATACCCGCACCTTCAAGCCAGGCCAGGGCCCTTCTGCTGGCGTTGATTTCAACCGGCAGTGTGACGATGCTGAACAGAGTCGTCAAGGCGAAAAGTATGATGCCGAAGAGCATCAGTCCTGGGAATATCTTCAGCAGAAGCATCCCGAGAAGAAGCACCCACGTCACAGCCCTTGAAGAAAAAGATACGATTGGAACAAGTGCGCTGCGCAGCTTGACAGGAAGATAGCCTGTCGCGTGCTGGACTGCATGCCCGCACTCGTGAGCTGCCACGGCGGCCGCTGCAACAGATGACTGGGAATATACGGATTCGCTGAGATTCACAGTATTGTTGGAAGGGTTGAAGTTATCGGTAAGCTGGCCCGGGGTGGATATTACCGACACGTTGTTTATTCCGTGGTCACGAAGCATGAGTTCTGCCACTTCACGGCCTGTAAGTCCCCTTTTCATAGGGATTCTCGAGGCCTTGTCTATCCTTCTTTGGAACATTGCCTGGACAATGTAACTGAGCACCGCCACTCCGATGAACAAAACCCAATAAGTAGTGTTCGCATTCATATGTCTTATGTTTTAACCGTTAAAAAAATCATCTTTGAAGTTGACGAAATATACTTTTTCCACTCCTCTGGTGATGGCCGTATAAAGCCATTTGAGGTCATCCACCGTCAATTCGTGCCAAAAGGGATTGTCAATGAATACACATTTCCATTGTCCTCCCTGCGACTTGTGACATGTGATGGCCGTGGCGTATTTTATCTGCAGAGCATTGAAATACTTGTCTTCACGAACAGCTTCATACCTTTTTCTCACACCTTTTATGTGAGAATAATCCTCATTGACACCCTGATAAAGGGCGTTCTGCTGTTCATCCGACAATGCCGGCTTCTCACTCTGAAGCGTGTCAAGAATAACCCTGGCAGTCACCTCAACGTCATTGTAATCAGGGAACGACAATACAGCCTCTGCAAAATTGATTCCGTACCGCTCCTCATAATGAGATATCTTCTCGAGACGGGCGACATCCCCATTGGCGATGAAGTCCAGTTCCGGTATATCCTCAACAAATTGATAGCAGTTCTTGACCACCATAAGTTTGTCACCCTTTGAGAGTTTCTCTTCACGATACAGCACGCTTGAGCGTATGCCAGCATTGTACCGGTTAGCCATCTTGTTGGAACGGCAGAGGACTGCCAAATTGTCAAGACCATACTTGTCAATTGCGTCAGAGAGTGCATCGATAAGTTCCGTTCCCGTGATTCGCTCCACGTCGGTGAATCCGTCGAGCCTCATCTTCGGCTTCTCCGCCACACCTCTTTCGATGAGATTCCTCACAAGCGTGGCATTGGTCAGAATGCCGCTTTCGGCCGCCTGCCGGACCACGGTGGAAAGTTCCGCCGTCATCACTTTCCCATAACGTCCCATATATGAGAGGTCAAGAGCCGGACTCTGGTCCATGCCTATAGGGGGCAGCTGTCCCGGATCGCCGATAATCACAAGTTTGTCATCAACACCGCTTCGAACGAAGGATATCAAGTCATCCAGAAGGTCTCCCGAGCCGAAAAGATTGGGAGCGCCGCCGGCGGAGTGGTCAACTGAAATGAGGGAAGCCTCATCCACGATGAAATATGTATCCTTTGTCTTGTTGAAATTGAGTTCAAACTCCCCTATCCCGTTTTTAAGTGATTTCTGGCGGTAGATATGTTTGTGTATTGTCGAAGCCTTCCGTCCGGTGAAATTCGAAAGAACCTTGGCTGAACGCCCCGTGGGAGCAAGCAGTACGTATTTATAGCCAAGATCCGAAAGCGTCTTGACGAATGCGGCAACGGCCGATGTCTTTCCCGTACCGGCATAGCCGCTGACGACCAGAAGGTCGCACTCCTCATACTGCATCGTGAATTTCGCAAGCACATCGAACAAATGCTCCTGACAAGGAGTCGCAGGGAACCGAAGATTCTTCCTGAGGCTGTCAACAAAAAAACTCTCGACTCCCATTATGCTGCACGTCTGCGATATACGAAGAATACCAAAAGTATTGAATAAAGTCCGAGACGACCCACTATCATTTGGAATCCCATCAGTATCTTGGCCATCGCAGGAACTGCGGCAAATGAACCGAGTGAAGATCCGAATTCACCGAAGCAAGGACCGACGTTGCTCATCATCGATATTGATGCGCTCATCGAGCCCATTATGTCAAACCCGAATAGAGAATATACCAGAGCCATTACAAAGACGAAGATGATGTAGAGACATACATATATCGAAACGCTTGAAAGCATCTCCTTCTCTATCACCTGACCATCGGTCTTAACCGGAACAACGGCATTGGGATGAGCCATCTTTACGAGCTGCGCCTTTGCCGCCTTCAGCAATATCCACACTCTGTCAGAGCGCAGTCCACTGGTCGTTGACCCCGAGCATCCGCACTGAATGGCAACGTACATCAGCAGAAGTATCGAGAATACAGGCCACGAACTTGTGTCCGTTATGGCAAAACCTGTGGTTGAAATTGTTGAAACCACCTCGAAGAAACCGTTTCTCAAACCCTCGAGGAAACTGTCAGCGAGGCCGGAGGCAAGAATATTGATGGTGACTGCAATTGTCACGACAAATATTGTCGAGAGATAGAATTTTGAAACGGGGTTCTTCAGCACCTTGAAACTCCTTGTGGCAAAAGAAGCATATATCAGTCCGTAGTGAAGGCTTGATACAATCATGAAAAATGCCAGCACCAGTTCTATGGCAGGAGAGTCATATGCCGCGATGGATGCATTCCTCGTACTGAATCCTCCTGTAGCGGCAACGCTCATCGCATGATTCGCAGCATCAAACATAGGCATCCCGGCAATCATCAACAGGAAGAAAGCGGAGATGGTAATTCCAAGGTAGACAGAGATGATCACCTTTATGAATTTGCCTGATTTATAGCGATAATTGCTCTTTGACACATCGTCGAGGTCCATCTTGCTCATCTTGAAGCGGACCGTTCCGAAAGATGGAAGAATCATCATTATGAAAACGACAACTCCCAAACCGCCTATGTAGTGGGTGGAAGACCTCCAGAAGAGGAGTCCTTTCGGAAGGGATTCGATGTCATTGAGAATGGTCGCCCCTGTAGTCGTAATTCCGGATGCGCTCTCGAACCAGGCATTCGCCACCGAGAACGGGCCGCCCCAGAGAACATACGGCAGCATTGCGAAGATACAGCTCAGAAACCACGCAAAAAGCAGGATGGCGAGTCCCTCCTTGGTGTTGATGTCATTTTTACGGCGTACGAATATGAGCGGAAAAATTCCCACCATCATCGTAATCATTGCACTCACCATCAAAGGGGAAAATGAGGAATCGAAGCCATTGATGGCCGCTACGGCAGCTGACAGGAACATGAAGACGGCGTTGCATATAAGCGCTATCCCCACATTTCTGGATATGATTCCTAGATTCATTGATTGAGTTTCTTCCTGTATGACTGGTTCAGGTCAACTATGTCCTTGACGTTTTCATTCAGCTCCTTTATCTCGTCGTCGCTGTCAACATCCACGGAATAAGAGCTTCCGAGTTTCTTTGTCACCTTTATCCCTCTGTTGATTTTCAATATCGGATTTATGACGAAATAGTTCAGATAATAGTTCAGGAGAATCACCATCACGATACCGATGATCATCGACACGAACGGTGGCATGATACTCCTGTAAAATCCCTCCTGGAGGCTCTGTGAATTTTTTACGAGAGCATCCTGACAGGTCGCCGTCAACTTCATCATATACCCCCTGAACTTGAGATAGACAGGCTGCAGGCGGTTGAAATACCAATCCTCACGCTCGGCATACGTCTTCTGATAAATCTGTTCAGCCTCCCTGGCCACCTGCATATAGGCGGCATAGGCGAAGATGACCGAGTCCGCCGCCTGACGTTCGGCTTTCGTTATGAAATCGCGGCTCACCTCCTCGAATGACTCGATAACCTCAGCGTTTTCGAAAACCATATTCTGGTCGATGGTGTCCTGTTCATTGTCAAGGACAAGGTCTCTCATCAACTTGACATTGTATTGTTCCGATACTGAAAGCAGTTCACGCGCAGTATTGATACTCTTGATATTATCGCCAATAAGCTCGGAAACATAATCGTTCATCGTACTGTATTCAAAGATGCTTATCACACCCGAAAAGAACAGCACCACTCCCAGAACGATGCATCCGTAGAATACTTTGCGTTTGATACCTATTTCCTTGAACAGTTTCATCACCTGAAATTCTAAATATCCATATCGGTTTCAAAGACCTTTGTAGCGGGACCGGTAAGATAGATATCCTCGAACGAACCGTCCGCATTCGCAACGAAATCCACGCTCAATTTGTCGCCACGGGCCCGGATGGCGAATCTGACGTGCTCCACGCCGTTCGCCTCAAACTTGTCGTACGACTTTGCGCCTGACAGATATGAGACAATGCTGGATGCAGTCACACCTGTACCGCACGCCCATGTCTCCGCCTCGACTCCACGTTCGTATGTACGGACCTTCAGGCCACGGGCCGCATCCGGTCTGTCCTGATTGACAATCTCCACAAAATTGACGTTGGTTCCTTTCGGAAAACGTTTGTCCCAGCGAAGACGCTTGCCGTTGGTGTCAACGTCATATTCATCAACATTTCCGACGAAGCCTACAAAATGGTCCGATCCGGTGTCGAGGAAATAGCCGTCCTCCAGCTTGGCAACAGGATTCTTTCCATCCACAACAGGCAGATTGCGCATCTTCAGACGGACTATGCATCGTGAAGGGCCATATTCCAGCACTTCGGCATTGTGATATCCATCAATGGCTTCAAACTCAAATTTCTTGATGCCCATATGAGCGGCGAAGGCCACCAGACATCTTCCGCCATTTCCGCACATAGTGCCTTCCGGACCGTCGGAATTGAAATAGCGCATCGTGAAATCCAGATTCTTACCGGATGATGGGGCTGCTCCAAGCAGCATAAGCCCGTCGGAGCCGATACCGAATCTGCGGTCACACAACTGTCTTACCTGTTCGTCGGTAAGATTGACGTCGCCTTTTCTGTTGTCGATAATCACGAAGTCGTTGCCGGCTCCCTGGTATTTGTAGCAATGAAGTTTCATATGTTTCTCATATTGGGTAATAATCTACAAATATAATAAAATTAATTGTAATTTTGTGCAGACCAAACAAGTACGAATATGGAAAAAATAGCCAGTTTCACAATAAACCATCTCAAGCTGCTGCGTGGAATATACGTTTCACGCAAGGATTCGGTCAATGGAGAGGTCATCACCACCTTTGACATCAGAATGAAGGAGCCCAACCGCGAACCCGCCCTCGACCCCAAGGCGATTCACACGATCGAGCACATCGCAGCCACATTTCTGCGCAACGACAGGAAATGGAGCGGCAAGGTCATTTACTGGGGTCCTATGGGATGCCTTACCGGCAATTACTTCCTGGTGAAGGGAGATCTGAAGTCGGAGGATATAGTTGAACTGATGAAAGAGACATTCCGCTTCATAGCGGACTTTGAAGGGGATGTTCCCGGAGCCTCTCCGAAGGATTGCGGGAATTGGAGCTTTCAAGATCTCGAACTCGCGAAGAAGGAGTCACGGAAATATCTCGAAGAGGTGCTTGAAAAGATTAAGCCGGAAAATCTCCACTATCCGCAAGATTAGAAAAAAACCTGCATCCAATTACGGAATGCAGGTTTTTTTATTTATGTAAACTGTTGTATTACTTCGATAAAGCCTGTGCTACCGAAACTGCTACTGCAACAGTTGCTCCTACCATCGGGTTGTTTCCCATTCCAAGGAATCCCATCATCTCGACGTGTGCCGGAACTGATGAAGAACCTGCGAACTGGGCATCGGAATGCATACGTCCCATAGTGTCCGTCATACCGTATGAAGCAGGGCCTGCAGCCATGTTGTCCGGGTGAAGCGTACGTCCTGTACCACCGCCGGAAGCCACTGAGAAATATGGCTTGCCTGCAAGGACGCGTTCTTTCTTGTATGTACCGGCAACAGGGTGCTGGAAGCGTGTAGGGTTGGTTGAGTTGCCTGTAATGGAAACGTCAACGTTCTCTCTCCACATGATTGCAACGCCTTCGCGGACGTCATCCGCGCCATAGCAGTTAACCTTTGCGCGAGGACCGTCAGAATAAGCCTTTCTCGCAACCACCCTTACCTTTCCTGTGAAGTAGTCAAACTTTGTCTGAACGTATGTAAAACCGTTGATACGGCTGATAATCATCGCCGCGTCCTTTCCCAAGCCATTGAGAATCACGCGGAGAGGTTTCTTGCGGACCTTGTTCGCCATTTCGGCGATCTTGATGGCGCCTTCAGCGGCCGCGAAGGATTCGTGACCTGCGAGGAATGCGAAGCACTCTGTCTCGTCACGGAGAAGACGTGCTGCGAGATTGCCGTGTCCCAGACCCACTTTGCGGTCATCTGCCACTGAGCCTTTTATGCAGAAAGCCTGAAGTCCTTCTCCAATTGCCTCGGCAGCGTCAGCGGCATTCCTGCAACCCTTCTTGATTGCGATGGCCGCTCCGACAACGTATGCCCACTTTGCATTTTCAAAGCAGATATTCTGAGTCTGTTCACACTCGAGATAAGGATCCAGACCATATTTGTCGCAAATCTTGTTGGCTTCCTCTATGGAAGCGATGCCATAGGAGTTGAGTACCTTGTTGATGTTGTCAAGACGACGGTCCTGACTTTCGAATTTAACTTCTCGTATCATTGCTTTTCCTCCTGTTATTCAATTCTTGGATCGATGAACTTGACGGCGCCCTGCTCGGCAGTGAATCGTCCGTAAGTTGCCGTTGACTGTCTGAGAGCCTCGTTTGCGTCAACTCCCTTCTTGATCTTGTCCATCATCACGCCAAGGCGTACAAACTGATAGCCACAAACCTCTCCGTCTTTGTCGAGAGCGATTTTGGTAACATATCCTTCCGCCATTTCAAGATAGCGGACACCCTTTGCCTTGGTTGAGAACATGGTTCCAACCTGGCTGCGAAGGCCCTTTCCGAGATCTTCAAGGCCTGCACCGATTACCAGACCGCCCTCAGAGAAAGCCGACTGGGTACGTCCGTACACAATCTGAAGGAAGAGTTCACGCATTGCCGTGTTGATAGCGTCACATACAAGGTCTGTATTGAGTGCCTCGAGCAGAGTCTTGCCCGGGAGAATTTCAGCGGCCATTGCGGCTGAATGAGTCATTCCGGAGCATCCGAGAGTCTCCACGAGAGCCTCTTCGATTATGCCGTTCTTCACGTTGAGAGAGAGCTTGCACGCACCCTGCTGAGGAGCGCACCAACCGATTCCGTGAGTCATTCCGGAGATATCCTTTATTTCCTTTGCCTTTACCCATTTTCCCTCTTCAGGAATTGGAGCCGGGCCGTGATTCGGGCCCTTAGCAACAACACACATGTGCTGTACATCTGATGAATACTGCATATCTTTTTTGAATGTTTGAATTTCCTTTGTCACGTTGATTCAAAAACCGGGCAAATTTAGTAATTTTTTCAGTATCTTTGTAGCTATTAAAATATCTTTAATTTCTTTTGAACATGAAAAGGGTTTCCATTATTCTCTCAGCGTTTCTGCTTGTCGGAGCGTTCCTTCCGGCATCCGCTGAAATCTCATTCAAAGAGGCGCGTCGCCACCAGGACACCGTATCAAGTTCCC
Organism: Candidatus Cacconaster equi; assembly: GCA_018065895.1. Lineage (GTDB taxonomy): Bacteria > Bacteroidota > Bacteroidia > Bacteroidales > UBA932 > Cacconaster > Cacconaster equi. The sequence goes on along the minus strand of JAGHSK010000004.1, from coordinate 25,481 downwards.
GCTACTATTTCGTGGGCATAACCGACCCCGGCAACAAGGTCATAATGAACGGTGAACAGGTAAAAGTTTACAAGACAGGAACTTTCGGAAAAGAATACAGACTGGCGAAAGGTGACAATCCTATTATCATCAGCATCTCAAACGGGAAGGAGACCCTCAAACAGAACATAAACGTCCATTTCAAGCAGAGAGACAGACGTCCTGAACCGAAGGAAACACCGGAAATGGAGATAAAAGAAAGGAATTTCTGCGTGGAGACCGCTGAAGGCGCATACCTGCAGTACGGTACCGGAGAAGACCGTCTCGGAGGTTCCAAGATGGGATATCTCGACGAAGGCATCGTGATGAGAGTTTCCGGTGAAATCGGCGACCTCTACAGAATCCGTCTTTCAGAGACCAGATTCGCATTCATCGACAAGGAATACACCCAACCGACACAGAAGAGCGACAAGCTCGTCAACACCAACAGCATGAGCATTTACAACAACGGAAAGTGCGACCGCGTCAGCATCTCTCTTCCCGAAAGGCTGCCATATGTTTCCTGGACACAGGTCGATCCGACAATCATCAACGTGGACATTTACGGAGCGATGAACAACAGCAACTGGATAACCCAGCGCAGGGATCTGGGAATGGTCGAATATGTGGATGCACAGCAGGTTGAAAGCGACATTTTCCGCATTGTCATCAAACTGAAGGAAAAATATTCCTGGGGATATTCCGTTAAGTACAATGGAAACAGCCTTGTCATTGACGTCAAGCACTCTCCAGCCCAGATCTGTGTCGACGGAATGGTCATCGGTCTTGACGCAGGGCACGGCGGACCACGCTCATACGGAGCTGTCGGTGCAACCGGCCTGAAGGAGGCGCACGTGAACCTCGGCATCGTTTACGAACTGAAGAAGATTCTTGAGGAGAAGGGAGCTAAAGTCGTTCTGAGCCGCAAGGAAGACGTAGGAATCGATATGTCAGACCGCAAGAAGACTTTCCTTGACAACGACATCGACCTGATGATATCCATCCACAACAATGCCGGAGGATCCCCTCTTGTTCCGATGGGTACAAGCACATACTACAAGCACATCGTCAACCGCGAACTTGCAGCCTGCCTGCTCGACCGCATGACAGAACTTGAGGATGTTCCGAACTACGGGCTCACCGGCAATTTCAACTTCTCGCTGAATGCACCGACAGAGTATCCTAACGCGCTTGTGGAGTGCCTTTTCATGAGCAGTCTTCCTGACGAGGAAAAACTCTCTGAACCGGGTTATCTCAGGAAAATAGCACAGAAGGTGGCCCTCGGCCTCGAGGATTACCTCAAGAAAGTCAGGGAAGCAAAAAATTCCGACTAACAGACGAGTAATGGAGTTCAGGCTTCAGTCACAATACAAGCCGACAGGAGACCAGCCAAAGGCCATCGACCAGATCTGTGCCTCCATCAGGGAAGGCAACCAGGCCACGACACTTATGGGTGTCACGGGGTCCGGAAAGACCTTCACCATGGCCAACGTGATTGAACGCCTGCAACGTCCGGTACTCATATTGAGCCACAACAAAACACTTGCAGCTCAACTCTACAACGAATTCAAGTCATTCTTCCCGAACAACCTCGTAGAATACTTCGTATCGTATTACGACTATTACCAGCCGGAGGCATACCTTCCGATCACCGACACATACATCGAGAAAGATCTGAGCATCAACGATGAAATCGAGAAACTCAGGCTCAGCGCCTCTTCCGCTCTGCTCAGCGGGCGGAGGGACGTGATTGTCGTATCCTCCGTATCATGCCTCTACGGCATAGGGAACCCTGAAGATTTCCACGACACCACCGTCACTGTTGCCGTCGGTGACAAACTCAACAGACAAAAGTTTCTGTACAGCCTTGTTGACGGGTTGTATTCCCGCACCGAGGGCGACTTCAAGCGCGGCACATTCCGCGTAAAAGGCGATTGCGTCGACATTTTCCTCGCATATGGCGACTATGCCTGCAGAGTGATATTCTTCGGCGACGAAATAGAATCAATCGAGACCATTGACCCGATAAGCGGAGCGACTCTTGAATTCCTGGACAGGATATCCATATTTCCGGCCAACAACTTCGTGACTTCAAAGGAGAGGTCACGCCAGGCAGTCTCTTCAATCCAGGATGATATGCGCGAGCAATGCGAATATTTCCGGGAAATAGGAAAGAATCTGGAGGCGAAAAGGCTTCAGACCCGCGTAGAATATGACCTTGAAATGATAAAGGAGGTGGGCTACTGCCCCGGCATTGAAAATTATTCAAGGTATTTCGACGGACGCAAGCCCGGTATGAGGCCGTTCTGCCTGATCGACTACTTTCCGAAAGACTTCCTGCTGTTCATAGACGAAAGCCACGTGACCATTCCGCAGATACGGGCGATGTCAGGAGGCGACCGTTCCCGCAAACAGACTCTGATTGAATACGGATTCCGCCTCCCTGCGGCGGCCGACAACAGGCCTCTGAAATTTGATGAATTCGAGCAGCTTGTAGGACAGCGGCTTTACGTCAGTGCAACTCCGGGAGAATATGAACTGGAGCAGACAGGCGGAGAGATTATAGAACAGCTTATCCGGCCGACGGGACTTCTCGATCCCCCTATCGAAGTCAGGCCGACAAAAAATCAGGTTGACGATCTGCTTGAGGAGATACAGATCAGAGCCGAACACGACGAAAGAGTTCTCGTTACGACACTTACCAAAAGGATGGCTGAAGAGCTCGAGAAATACCTTACCAGAATGGATGTCCGTACGCGTTACATCCATTCTGACGTCGATACTCTGGAGAGAGTGGAGATCATTGAGGATTTCAAGGCAGGACGTTTCGACGTACTGGTCGGAGTCAATCTTCTGCGTGAAGGACTTGACCTGCCTACAGTCTCCCTGGTAGCCATTCTGGATGCAGACAAGGAGGGATTCCTCCGTTCCGACAGGAGCCTCACCCAAACAGCGGGCCGTGCAGCGCGTAACGTTAACGGGAAAGTGATAATGTATGCCGACACGATCACCAGATCGATGCGTACAACGATTGACGAGACGGATCGCAGGCGTGAGATTCAGATGGCGTACAACAAACAGCACGGCATCACCCCTACTCAGGTGGGAATGACGGCCAGAAGTCCGCTGGATGCAAGACAGACCACGTATGCGGCTTCATTTGATGACAAGGTGAGAATACTGCAGGACGATCCTGTAATTTCGCGAATGACTCAGGAAGAACTTGCTCAGGCAATCCTTTCGTCAAAGAGGAAGATGGAGGATGCAGCGGCTGAACTGGACTTCACGGCAGCGGCCCGATATAGAGATGAGATGAACGCACTTAAAGAGATTGCAAAGCTATGATACCGAAGGTTCTTGAAGATATTATGGCAGCTTTCGAGCCTGCCGGCCAGAAAACGGTTATGTCTGCGTTCGAATGTGCAGCCATTCACCTGGCCATGCGCACGAGAGGCAACAATCACCCCTTCATCGAGCATCCTCTGGGTGTTGCCGAAATAGTGGTGAAGGAGCTTGGCCTCGGTGCAGAAGCGGTCACGGCTGTCCTTCTCCACGAAGCGAACAGGTTTGAAACGGAAAAGATATCCGAACTCAACCACACCGCTCTGATGGAATCCTTCCGAAGCAAATATTCCAAGGATATACTTGACATTGTTACCGGACTCAACAATATTGCGGGAATCACGCTGCAACAGACCAACCTTGACCCTGAACGGTACCGCAAGCTCATTGTATCATACTCCACCGACCCGAGGGTAGTACTGATAAAGATAGCCGACCGTCTGGAAGTGATGCGCAACATCAGGATACTTCCTGCGGCCAAGCAGAAGACGAAGACGGCGGAGACGATGATGCTCTACACACCCCTTGCCCACCAGCTCGGTCTCTACCAGATAAAGAACGAATTCGAAGATATCTACCTGAGGCTGTATGATCCGGACAGCTACAGGTACATCTCGGCAAAGCTGAAGGAATTCGAAAAGAAAAGCGTCAAGCTTCAGAACGATTTCGTAAATCCGCTCAAGGAGAAGCTCAGCAACAGCGGTATAGAATACCACCTCAAGGCACGTACGAAGAGCCCGTATTCCATCTGGAAGAAGATGCAGGCGAAGAATCTTCCATTCGAGGAGATTTACGACGTGTATGCAATGCGTTTCATCATCGAATGTGACGGGGACCACAGCAAGGAGGAGGAACTCTGCTGGAAGGTTTACAGCCTTGTGACGGAGGAATATGTTCCCGATACAAGCAGATTGCGCGACTGGATTTCAAAGCCGAAGGAAAACGGCTATGAATCGCTTCACACCACCGTTCAGACCAAGGATGGATATTTTGTGGAGGTGCAGATCCGTACGCAGCGGATGGATTTCATTGCGGAACAGGGGCATGCCGCACACTGGTCATACAAGGGCGTGAAGAGCAGCCGCGAGGGATTCACACAGTGGCTCAACAATCTGCGCAACCTGATGCAGAGCAGTGAGAAGGAGAAGTACGAGCAGTCTTCTCTCATGCTCGACGAAATTCTCGTGTTCACTCCAACGGGAGACCTCAGACAGCTGCGCTCCGGAGCCACAGTACTTGACTTCGCATTTGAAATACATTCGAATCTGGGTCTGAAATGCAGTGGAGCGCGTGTCAACGGAAAGATTGCCTCCATACGCGAGAAACTACATTCCGGTGACGTGGTTGATATCATAAGCAACAAGAATCAGAAGCCGAATGCCGACTGGCTCAATTTCGTAGTAAGTTCAAAGGCAAAAAGCAAGATAAAACAGAAGCTGAAGGAGGAGGAGAACAAACGTGCCGCCATAGGTAAGGAGCTGCTTGACAGGAGATTGAAGAATTGGAAGCTCGCTATGAGCGACGAGCAACTCGCCAACTTGGTCAAAACGCTGAAGTTCAAGACAATAAACGAGTTTTTCGGTGCAATTGGAGAGGGCTCGGTTGATCCGGCTGCGGTCAAGGAATTCCTCACGCAGGACAAAGTGTCCCAGCAGGCGGCCGAAGGCCGTCAGGAGCACGCCCAGACACAGCAGAAGAAGCCGAAACTCGATGCAAGATTGAAGGATTTCGATTACAAGACGGCCAAGTGTTGCAATCCGACATATGGTGACGAGGTTTTTGGATTCCTGACCATACGCGACGGAATAAAGATACATAAACAGAGCTGTCCGAACGCAGCCAGACTGAAAGAGAATTTCCCTTACAGGATTTTGGAGATAGAGTGGAAGAAGCCGACAGAAAATGCAGAAAAAGGAGATACACATAAAGGGCGCAAGAGTAAATAACCTGCAGAATATCGACCTTGACATCCCTATCGGGAAATTCGTCGTGATTACAGGCATTTCAGGCAGCGGCAAGTCGTCGCTTGCCTTTGACACGCTTTTCGCAGAGGGACAGAGACGCTTCGCGGAAAGCCTTTCGTCCTTCGCCCGCCAGTTCCTCGGCAGAATGACAAAGCCTGACGTGGATCAAATAAGCGGCATCCCGCCTGCTATTGCTATAGAACAGAAGGTGAACACCCGCAATCCGCGTTCCACTGTCGGCTCCACCACCGAAATATACGACTACCTGAGGCTTCTTTTCGCAAAGATTGGAAAGACATACTCTCCGGTTTCGGGAAAGGAGGTCACCTGTGACACGGCAAAGAGCGTGGTGGAGACTATCCTCGGATTCAAAAAAGGAAGCACGGCTCTGATTCTGGCGGAAATCCGTTGGGAAGAGGACAACAAGGTGGAAAAACTGCTCAGCCTAAAGGAGGACGGATTCACTAGACTCTGCTCGGAAAGCGGCAAAATAGCACGCATAGAACAGGTTCTTGAGCAGATGGACTCCTATCGTGAGAGAATGATGCTTCTGGTGGACAGGCTTACGGTTGACACCGACGATGATACTCGAAGCAGGGCGTTGGATTCGGTTCAGACAGCATTCAGCAAAGGAAACGGGTATATTTCCGTATTCGACGGGGAGGGAATGCACAACTTCTCCAGTGTATTTGAAACGGACGGAATCAGATTCGAGGAACCTTCGGAATATCTGTTCAGCTACAACAATCCTTTGGGAGCCTGTCCGGTATGTGGAGGATATGGCAAAATTGTAGGAATAGACGAGAGCCTTGTGGTGCCCGATCAGACTTTGAGCATATATCAGGGAGCTGTGGCCTGCTGGAGAGGAGATGTGATGGGCAAGATGCAGGATGACCTTGTGATGAATGCCGGCAAGTTCGGATTCCCTATTCACAAGCCGTACATCGAACTCACAAAAGAGCAGAAGGATCTCCTGTGGAATGGAAACGAATATTTCACCGGAATTCTCCCTTTCTTCGACTGGGTGGAAAGCCAGAAGTACAAGATACAGTACCGCTATATGCTCAGCAGATACAGCGGAAAAACGGTTTGCCGCGAATGCGGCGGATCACGCCTGCGCAAGGAAGCGCTTTATGTGAAGGTTGGGGGAAAGAACATCGCCGAACTTATGGAGATGCCTATAGGGACTCTGGCTGAGTTCTTTGACAATCTGCACCTTGACGAATATGACAGGAATATAGCCGAAAGGCCTCTCAAGGAGATACGTTCACGCCTCAGATACATTCAGGACGTCGGACTCTCCTACCTCACTCTGTCACGCCCGTCCAATACACTGAGCGGTGGAGAGAGCCAGCGCATAAATCTGGTGAGCTCCCTCGGAAACAATCTCGTCGGTTCGATGTATATTCTCGACGAACCGAGCATAGGCCTGCATGAGCGCGACACGGAAAGGCTCATACAGGTCCTCAAGCGGTTGCGCGATTTAGGAAATACCGTAATTGTCGTAGAACACGACCGCAACATAATGGAAGCGGCTGACCAGTTGATTGACATCGGTCCGTATGCCGGTGTCAATGGAGGGAAGGTGGTGTTCCAGGGCACGACGCAGGAGGGCATTCAGTCAGGAAGCAAAACGCTCACGATCGAATATCTCTCTGGAAAGCGCAAGGTTGCCGTACCGGAGAAGAGAAGAAGCTGGAAGTATTCCATCGATGTTCTCGGCGCACGCGAAAACAACTTGAAGGGCATCGACGTGAAGTTCCCGCTCCGTTGTCTGACCGTAGTTACCGGCGTCAGCGGCAGCGGCAAGTCATCACTGGTGGGAGACATTCTCTACCCTGCCCTCTTCCGCCACATCAACCAGATCGGAGGCAAACCGGGAATCTTCAAGTCGCTCGGGGGCAACCTCGAGAAGATCTCGCAAGTCGAATTCATAGACCAGAATCCGATTGGAAAGAGCACCCGCTCCAATCCCGTGACATATCTGAAAATATACGACGATATCCGCAAGCTCTTCTCCGAACAACCGTATGCGAAACTGAACGGATACGGGCACTCCCACTTCAGCTTCAACATCGACGGAGGAAGATGCCCGGAATGCCTTGGAGAGGGTGTCATCCATATCCCCATGCAGTTCATGGCAGATGTGGAGATGGTGTGCGAATCCTGCGGTGGAAAGCGCTTCCAGAGCGATATCCTGGAGGTGAAATATCAAGGCAGGAACATAAATGACGTGCTGAACATGAGCGTGGAAGAGGCTGTGGATTTCTTCGGCTCACAGGAAGACCCGCACGCAAGAAGAATTGCCGAGAAACTGCAGCCGCTGATGGACGTGGGACTCTCCTATATCACCCTCGGACACAGCAGCAGCGCACTCAGCGGAGGAGAAAGCCAGAGAATCAAGCTTGCATCCTTCCTCGGGAAGGACAATGCCTCCGACGGTTCCATCCTTTTCATTTTTGACGAGCCTACAACGGGACTTCATTTCTTCGATATCGAGAAATTGATAAAATCATTCAACGCCCTGCTCGACAAGGGACACTCCATCCTGGTGGTGGAGCACAACACCGACGTGATAATGTCAGCCGACTGGGTTATCGACCTGGGGCCTGACGCAGGAGCCGGCGGAGGCGAAGTTGTGTTTGCCGGAACTCCGGAAGACCTTCTCAAGTCCGACACCGTCACTGCACAGGCGATAAGGAGACTTAAACAGAACTAAACAAGACTTAAGCATATGAAAGTTACCATCAAAGAGGTAAAGACAAGAAAAGAGCTCAAACAATTCGTGCATTTTCCAAATGAGATGTACAAAAATGAGCCCTATTACGTACCGACACTTGAGGCCGGCGACATGGACGTCCTCAACCCGGAAAAAAATCACGCATTCGAATTCTGTGAAGGAAAGTACTGGATGGCATTCGACGAAAAAGGAAAAGCTGTCGGCAGGGTGGCCGGAATCATAAACAGGGAGTACAACAGAAAGGTCGACAAGAAAATCGCCCGCTTCGGGTTCATTGACTTCATAGATGACAACGACGTGGTTGACGTCCTTGTAGGCACGGTTACCGAGTGGGCGAAGGACAAGGGGATGGAGATTCTCAACGGTCCGCTCGGATTTCTTGAATTCGATGCCTCCGGAGTGTGTGTGGAGGGCTTTGATGAACTTCCTACGGCATACGGCAAATACAACTATCCATACTATGAGCCTCAACTTCTGAGGCACGGTTTCGTGAAGGATACCGACTGGGTGGAGTATCAGGTGACTGTGCCGCATCCGATTCCGAATGACTACCACAGAATAGCCAAAGTGGTCGAAGAAAAATACAGTCTTCATCAAGCTGACGTCAGCTCCAAGAAAAAGATATTGGGATACCTTGATGAGGTCGCCCAACTGATGAACCGCGCCTACTCCGACATTCACGGATATTCGGAGTTGAACGAAGGTCAGATTGAAGACCTCAAGAAGCAGTTTGTTCCGATGCTCACTCCTGATTTCGTTTCGTTCGTGCTCAACAATGAGAACAAGATTGTAGGATTCGGAATATGCGCCCCGTCTATGGCCAAGGCAATGCAGAAGGCCGGAGGCAAGCTGTTCCCTTTCGGATTCATTCACATCCTTCACGCTATGAAGCACAACGACACGATAGACACCCTGCTTATCGGAATAGACAAGGAATACAGGACCAAAGGCGTTCACGCAATGATTTTTGACAAAATCATCCCTGCATTCGAGAAATACAACATCAAATACATCGAGACTACACGCGAGCTCGAAACCAACTGCAATGTCCAGAATATGTGGAACAGATTCGAGACAAGGCTCCACAAACGCGCCCGCTGCTATATCAAGAATATCCAGTAAATCAAAAAAAACAAGAAAGCTATGTACATCGACGGCAAGCTTTATATCGCCCACAGCGAAAACGGGCCAATCTGTCTGACAGGTAGAATGGCAAACCGCCACGGACTCATAGCCGGAGCCACAGGCACCGGAAAGACGGTAACACTTCAGGTTCTGGCCGAAACATTCTCACAGGCAGGAGTGCCTTGTTTCATGGCTGATATGAAGGGAGACCTTTCAGGCATCAGCCAATCAGGAAAGATGAGCGGCTTCATCGAAAAACGCTGCCCTGAATTCGGCATCTCCGACCCTCAGTTCAAGGGGTGCCCGACACGTTTCTTTGACGTGTTCGGAGAACAGGGTATCCCGATGCGGGCTACAATATCATCCATGGGGCCTCAACTGCTCAGCAGACTTATGGAGCTGAATGAAGTGCAGAGCGGAGTCCTGAACATAGTCTTCAAGATTGCCGATGAAAACAACCTTCTGCTTATTGACACGAAAGACCTGAAGCTGATGCTGGATTTCGTGGGCAAGAATGCTTCAAAATTCACGACCGAATACGGCAATATTTCATCTGCAAGCATCGGAGCCATCCAGAGAGGCCTTCTGGCAATAGAGAGCGAAGGCGGTGACAAATTCTTCGGAGAGCCTGAGTTCGACGTGGAAGATCTGCTGGACTGCGAAGGAGGAAAAGGCGTGATGAGCGTTCTTGCGGCAGACAAGCTGATGCTCAATCCGAAACTTTACTCAACTTTCCTGTTGTGGCTTATGACCGAACTCTACAGCCGTCTCCCTGAAATCGGCGATGCAGACCTTCCCAAGCTGGTGTTCTTCTTTGACGAGGCACATATGCTGTTCGACGGCACATCCAAGGCGCTGGTTGACAAAATCGAGCAGGTCATCAGGCTGATTCGCTCCAAGGGCGTGGGCATATACTTCATCACCCAGTCCCCTACCGACATTCCGGTTGACATTCTCGGACAACTGGGAAACCGCGTGCAGCATGCTTTACGGGCCTTCACCCCTCAGGACCAGAAGGCTGTCCGTTCCGCAGCTCAGACATTCCGCGCGAACCCCGCCTTCAGGACGGAAGATGCCATAATGGACCTCGGAACAGGAGAAGCTCTGGTAAGCGTCCTTGATGAGAAGGGATCCCCTACCATTGTTGAACGCGCAAAAATACTCTTCCCGCTGAGCCAGATAGGAGCAATAACCGAAGGACAGCGTCTCGACATCGAGAAAGGCGTTCCTGCAAGAATCCGCGGATACCGCAACTTCGTCGACAGAGAGAGTGCTTACGAAATTCTCTCAGAAGTGAACCAGGAGGTTGAAAACGCCAGACAGGCTGAAGAAGAGGCCAGACAAAAGGAAAAAGAGGAGGCCAAGGCCCGTAAAGAGGCTGAAAAGGCTCAGAAAAGCAAACAGACGATAAAACGCACAATCCTCGGCACAATTCTCGGAGCTGCGGCTACAAGCTTCGCCCACAGCATCGGTACACAGGCGGCGAAACAGATCACCGGAGGCTCAAAGAGAACTTCTACCACCAAAAAGTCGACGAAAAAGACAGGTGGAGACATTCTTGGCAAAGCCGCACAGACTGCAGCAAACACGGCTACGCGAAAGGTGACTCAAGAGATTCTCAAAAGCATCTTCAAATAGTCTTCAGATATTTGATGCTCCCGAGATTGGATATTTTCACAAGGCTCTCATTGTCGAGAGCCTTTTTTCTGTATGCCCTGTCACATTCCAGCTTGCGAAGCGAAATTCTCTCCCACGTTTCCGTATTGACATAGAAGTCAACCGGAGGACGGAAGCCCGCCTCGACAAACCCGAGTGATTTGTAAACCATACCTTCAGACCATTCCAAATCGGCATACGACATAATTTCGCCGGGGTGTACATCATCAATGAAGGCATTCATCAGCTTGCCCATCCCCCCGACAACCCTCACATCCGGCAAAGAGGCGTAGCGCACCCATTCATAGGACTCCACGTGGCGGTCAATATTCATCTGCCGTCCCGAAGAAAAGGTGGCGACGCAGACAAGCTTCCCTTCGGCAATCAGCCCGTAGCGGTATTTGCTGCGTGCCGCACCGTAGGTATGGTATTTCGACAGAAAATCATTCGACTGCGGCGTATCGAGCCGTGACACTTCGCACTTGCGGGCGAATATGCCTGTGAAACGCCCCAGATGAGCAAGCACACGGGCTCTGACGACATCTTCATTCCTGCGCCATACATCCTCAAACAGATATTTTCTGCCGTCATCGTTACGCACGACGCTCTTTCCAAGCGGAACTACCTCCATCATAATGTCGTTTTCCGGAAAGCGGAAAAGGCAATCGGAGAGCATCTCATACACGACACCCTCACTGTCAAGAAACCGCTGGAAGCTACTTTCGATTTTCAAGGTTCCTTATCTCCGATATTTTGTCCGTGTAAAACAAGTAATCGAGGCAAAGCGTCAGGAATGCGGCAATAGCGCAGCTCCAAGAGTAATTTATCGCCATTCCTCCAGCTTCGTGAGGAGAAGAGAGGTAGTACAGTATGCAGATGAACGAAATGAAAGTTGCCGGAATTGAGAGTATCCAGGTGTGTTTGCTGCGCTGTTTGAGAGCCTCTGCCATAGTCCAGAGAATAACCATCGACAATGTCTGGTTGAAGATTCCCATCATCTTCCAGATAATGTTGAAATCAAGCATACACAACGCAAAGGCGGCGGCGAAGACAGGGATGGAAACCAATATTCTCTTGAAGACCTTGCGCTGATCAACTTTAAGCAGCTCGGCTACGGTGAGCCTCATGCTTCTGAGAGCCGTATCTCCACTCGTAATCGGACAGAGGATCACGCCGACAATGGCCAGCAGACCTCCAAGTTTGCCGATCCAGGAGCGGCAGATTCTGTCGACAAGCATCGCAGGAGTCACTCCGGATGCCATCGCCTCGTTAAGTGCCTCAGGTCCACCGAGATATGTCATTGCAGCGGTAGCCCATATCATTGCGACAATGCCTTCGCATATCATCGAGCCGTAAAAAATCTGCCTGGCGTATTTCTCGTTTTTCAAGCAGCGGGCCATCAAAGGAGATTGAGTGGCGTGAAATCCAGACAAGGCTCCACAGGAGATGATGATGAACATCATCGGGAAAATTGGATTTGCCTTCGGGTTCCAGTGGTAGTTGTGAAATGTTTCAGAGGTGAGTTCAGGAATCGTCACGTCACCGCAAAAAGCATAATGGAACATCATTACCCCCACAGCCAGAGCCATGAAAAGGAGAAACGCTCCGAAAAGAGGATATATCTTACCGATGATTTTATCGATGGATACGATTGCGGCAAGGACGTAATATCCGAAAATTATACAAACCCAAAGCATCTTGCTCCAACCGGTCTGTATTGAAAGGAGATCGGCAGGGCCGCCGATGAAGGAACCCGCTATGGCCAGCAGAAGTCCTATCGTCAGAAGAGCCATCACTATTTTCATTCTGGATCCAAGATGCCGCCCGACCAGCGTAGGAAGATTTGCTCCGTCATTCCTCATCGAAAGAACGCCCACGCACATATCGTGTACGGCTCCCATGAAGATATTGCCGAAAACGATCCACAAATATGCCACAGGGCCGAATGCAGCACCTGAAATGGCTCCGAAGATCGGCCCGAGCCCCGCAATGTTCAGGAACTGGATCATAAATACCTTCCAGGTAGGCATCGGCACGTAATCCACACCATCAGCCATCTTGAGTGCAGGAGACTTCCTGTCAGGTGAAATCCCTATGACTCCCGCCACGAATCTGGAATAAAAAAGATATCCCAGGACAAGCAGGACAATACCCGTCGTAAAAGTGTACATAATACCTGATTGAACTGCAAATATAACAGAATTAGGCGGAATGTGGGAACAAAAATCACTACCTTTGTTGAATCATATTCATAAAAACATGAAAAATCTTTCCGCAATAGCATCTGAAATACCATTCAGCGAAATGGAAGGTATCAAGACAGGCAACATCACCGACGAAATCGCAGGGACGGGATTGACTCTGTTCCATTTTCCACACGGAGCAAGAGCGGCCGTTGACGTAAGCGGCGGCGGTCCGGCTTCCCGCGGAACCAATGTACTGGATCTCGCCCGCAACGACACTCCACTTGACGCACTTGTATTCGGCGGAGGATCGGCATTCGGCCTTGAAGCAGCCACGGGAGTTGAAAGATATCTGGAAGAAAAAGGGATAGGCCTCAATACGGGAGCAGCGACCGTTCCGATTGTAGTGCAAAGTGACATATACGATCTGTCATACGGTAAATCTGATGTCCGTCCGGATGCCGCTATGGGATACAGGGCTTGCCAGGATGCCTTCTACGGAGGTATTCCGCAAAGCGGAAGCGTTGGTGCAGGTACAGGTGCCACTATCGGGAAAGCGTGCGGAATGAAACAGTCGCAGAAAAGCGGTATCGGTTATGCAGCATACAGAATCGGTAATATTAAAGTCGGAGCTTGCGTAGTGGTCAATTCATATGGCGACATCTTCGATTCAGGTGTGAAAATCGCCGGAATGACCACTCCTGACAGAAAAGGATTCAGCAGCGCCGAAGACGCCCTTTACGGCACTGTGCATTCGGGCAATCTCTTCACCGACGGACAGAACACCACGATAGGTGTCGTCTTCGTGAATGCCGACTTCACGAGAGAAGGACTCTACAAGATTGCACAGATGACCCGCAACGCCTATGCAAGATGCATCAGGCCGGTGGGAACGATGGCCGACGGCGACACCATCTACGCGGTGGCAGCCGGAAAGAGCCTCGTCAGGGCAGACATCAACGTGGTGGGTACCCTTGCTTCCAGAGCAATGGAAGCGGCCATCCTCAACGCCGTGAAAACGTCAAGGATGGCCGACAGCCAGTTTCTTGAAAATCTATAGATTGTCTGTTTCGTGAGCTCCTGTATCAAGGTCTTTGGCCTTGCCTTTGAATTGAGGAGCACGCTTCTCGAGGAAGGATTTGATTCCCTCCACGTAATCCTCTCCCCTGAAAACCTTCTCACGGTAAGAATCAATCTTCTCGAAGCTCTCGGCGGAGATTACGTTGGATGCTCTGGAAAGAATCCTGAACTGGCGCTTGATTGCGCTTACCGATAGAATCGAATTACGTCTGAGCGGATTCAATATACGTTCTGAAAGAACATCGTCAAGATTGTCAGATGAGGCCACGTGATTCACGAAACCTACGTTGTTGGCCTCCTGAGCGGTTATCTGGGTGGCGGTGAAAAACATCTCTCTGGCCTTGTTCAGGCTGAGCTGCCTGATGAAGTGGCTGATGCCCGATGCATTGTATGGGATGCCTATCTTCGCAGGTGTGATGGCGAAAGTCGATTTGTCGGATGCCACAATCATATCGCAGGACGTGCACAGGTCACAGGCGCCTCCCCATACCGTGCCGTCAACACATGCAATGACTGGAATAGGAACGTCCTGAACTCCGCGGAGAAGTTTCTCCATAGGCACGTCATATGAAAGAGGATCCTTTCCTTCGAGAGGAAGTTCATTGATATCATGGCCCGCACTCCACACATCATGCCTTGTTTCAGCTTTAAGCACGATACCTACGCATTCCATTTCGTAAGCGTATTTCAATGCAGTTATCAACTGTGTGCACATCCGTTCGCTCAAACAATTGAAGTGGGATGAATTAGCCATAGTGACAAAGCATATTCTGTCATCTATGGATACCTTCAGAAGGTCAAGGGAAGAAATCTCGAATTTTTCCATATATGTGATCTTTTCATCAGTTTGTCCGACAAAACGGTTGAAGTGTCATCAACCTGATGCAAAGATAGCACAAATACGATATCGCCGTTTGTTTATATGTGAAAAATGATTAAATTTGCAGGAATATGGATTAGACTGAAAAGGTCAATGCTGAACGATACGACACTTGCCGGACTTGTAAATCTCTTTGCGCTGATTGGTGCGAAGAGCGACACTGATCACGGTAAATCCGAAAAGTTGCTCAACGATTACCTGTCAAGGCATTTCGGTTTGCGCAACACGAGTTCGTACATGGACCTCTACGGCGACCTGCGTTCACTCTACGAGATTGATTCACAGATTGACAAGGATAAAATTGTAGAACAGATCTGTTCGAACATAAAGGGAAGGATCAATCAGGACGAACTCACCCTCATGCTGCTCCGACTGATGGAGTTCTGCCACGTCGCCTCCGACTCGTCCATTGAAAACGAAGAGATATTCCCGCAGATTGCCAAACTCTTCTCCGTTGACGATTCCATCTTCGGGGAGTTCATGAATTTCGTGCTGGGCCGCGAGAGCGACAGCGTCAAACTCCAGACCCTCCCGGGATGCGAAGGCATATTCAAGACCTTGTGGATTGCCGGAAGCAGCACACTGCTCTTCTCCTACAGTGGAGGAAGCGATGTCTTCTTCAATGATATGCCCGTTCTGCCCGATTCATTCCAGGTCTGGCCGAAAAGCGGCGTACTCAAGAGCGGCAAGGGCTTCCCGGTTTATTATTCAACCGTCCACCTGCCTTATGACGAATCGCTTACAGAAAGCGTCACATATAGCGGAAGAGACGTGAACTTCCATTTTCCGCACAGTGTAAACGGTCTTCACAACTTCACCTTCGATCTTCACAGCGGTGACCTTGTCGCCATTATGGGAGGAAGCGGCACAGGCAAAACCACGCTCCTGTCCATACTCAACGGCTCTCTCAAGCCACAGAGCGGAAAGCTGTCGATAAACGGCCACAACATCAACGACCCGAAGGTCAAAGAACTGATTGGCTACGTACCTCAGGATGACCTGCTCATCGAAGAGCTTACCGTATATCAGAACCTCTACTACACCGCCAAACTCTGCTTCGCTTCCATAAGCGATGCCGAACTTGACAGGAAAGTGATGCATGTGCTGCAGGATCTCTGCCTTGACCATGCACGCGACCTTGTAGTAGGCTCACCTCTGAACAAATCAATCTCAGGAGGTCAGAGAAAACGTCTTAACATCGCGCTTGAGCTCATCAGGGAGCCGGCAGTGCTATTCCTCGACGAGCCTACCTCCGGACTGTCGTCTGCGGATACCGAAAACGTGATGGGACTGCTGAAAGACCAGACCAACAAAGGCAAACTGGTTGTCGTCAACATCCACCAGCCTTCAAGTGAGGTTTACAAGCTCTTCGACAGGCTGTGGCTTCTCGACAAAGGTGGATATCCCGTTTTTGACGGAAACCCTATCGATGCAGTCACCTACTTCAAGAGAGCCGCCAATTATGCCGACGCAGAAACAAGCACCTGTCCGGCCTGCGGCAACGTCAACCCTGAAGTAGTGCTTAATATAATCGACGAGAAAGCGCTGGACAACAGTGGCGTTCCGACAGCCAACCGCAAGACGACTCCTGAGCAGTGGCACGACATGTACCGCGCCAGCCGCATCGAAGGCGGAGAACCGGAAAAACTGGAAGTGCCGGATTCCGGCCAAAGAAAGCCGAACAGGTTCAAGCAGTTCCTGATTTTCCTTGAAAGGAATGTCAAGGCGAAACTCACGAACCGGCAATATCTCATCATCACCTTGCTGGAAGCGCCGATACTCGCGGTCATATGCGGCCTGCTCACCCACTACGCCCCTATCGAAGGTTATTCGGTGATGGACAACAAGAACCTTGTCACCTACTTCTTCATGGCAGTTATTGTCGCGACGTTCCTCGGAATGAGCGGCAGCGCGGAGGAGATCATTCGTGACAGAGCCCTGCTGAAACGGGAAAAATATCTCAATCTGAGTTATGGCAGCTACATATTGAGCAAGGTGGCTTATTCGGCCGTCGTGTCGCTCATCCAGACAGCATTGTTCATCATTGTAGGCAATCTGCTGATGGGGCTTCACGGAATGTTCCTGATGTGGTGGCTCATATTGTTCATCACATCCCTGCTTTCAAGCCTGATAGGACTTCTGCTCTCACAGTGCCTGAACTCCGTTGTCACGATATACATAAGCATCCCTATCCTGCTTATCCCTCAGATTCTGCTCTGCGGGCTCGTTGTTCCGTTCTCCGATCTCAACGGCAAGAGCACTACCGGCAACGTGCCTCTGATTGGCGACATCATTCCGTCAAGATGGTCTTATGAAGCCATAGCAACCGGCTCATACTGCTACAACCGCTACGAAAAGCCTTTCTTCGACATCGACAAGGAAAGATACCAGTGCCTCTTCCTGAGCGAATCGATGATTTACGAAATGGAATCCCAGATGGAGACCATGAAGTCAAAGATGGACAAGCACGAGGATGGAGCTGAAAAACATACGGCAATCGTCAGGAAGAACATGCACATCATTGAGGATGCGACAGACACCCGGTTCGAAGGCCAATACACCTACCAGGGCGTTCTCGACTACCTTTCTCAAGCCAAGCGGACCCTCAACGGCAGAGGCAACAAACTTACGTTGGAGAAAGACAAGATGATAGCCGGAATCATAAAGGAAAAGGGAAAGGATTATCTGGTCAGCCTTAAGAGAGACAATTGGAACCTCGACCTTGAAAACATAGTCACTAACGGCCAATCGAAGGTCCTGACGGAGATCATCGACGATGTCATCGTTCCTAAAGTCGGAGCGATCTACCTCGACCCTGTCACCCACAACGGCCGCGCGCCATTCTACAGTTCATCGAAATTCATAGGAAAGGCGGAGATACCTACCTTGTGGTTCGACCTTGGAGTGCTCCTTATAATGAGCATCCTGTTGACTGCAATACTGCTGATAAACTTACCAGACAAATTGAAAAAACAATATTAACAATTAATCTAATCTATCAAAATGAAAAAAATCACATCTATTCTCGCAGCTGCCATGTGCATTGTCCTGGCAGTATCATGCGGCCAGAAGAAGAGTGCTGAGGCTCAAGAAGTCGCTCCTGAGAAGACTCAGGCAGAGATCTACGCCGAGCAGGAAATCATGGTTCACCTCGACAGCCTTGCATCAGAGCTTGTCAAGATCAACCCTATCGGCATCGTAGGTTCAGTAAAGGATGGCAAAGTTGTTCTCAGCGACAAGGAAAAACAGGTAAAACCTGACTATCTCACAGATCCTGCAGTTGTCAAGGATATGCAGACTCTCTCTCAGAAATATCGCGCAATCGCAGTAATGTGCATCGACAAAGAAATCGCCGGCCTGTACGATATGCCTACCGACAGCTACACTGCAGCTCTCGTAAAGCTCTATGCTGACGTAAACGACCCTGCACTCAAGAACTTCAGCGAAGGCGTTGAAATCAAGGAAAACCTCAAGGCTTTCTACGAGGAATCAAAAGAAGCTGACCGTCTCCCTCTCTTCTGGGAAGCAGTTTCTGCAGCACTTGTTGAGCAGATGTATATTGCCGGCAAGAACAGCGACAAGTTCATCGTTGCCTTCGACGACCAGTCTGCAACAGACTTCACCTGGTATGTAACCCTCCTTACTCTCGGTGTTGAAGACCTTGCAAAGGTCAACCCTGAATATGCTGCATTGAACGAGACTCTCAAGCCTCTCACAAAGATTGATGCAATCAATGTTGAAATGTTCAAGAAACAGCTTGATGGAATGAATGAAGAGCTCGCAGTATCACACGACAGCCTCCTCAGATAATCTCAACACACATATAAATAATGAAGGGGCTGGTCGCAAGGTCAACCCCTTTGAGTTTTGAAAAGGGCCATAAAATTCTTAATTTCGCGTTCGCGCGCGTAGCGCTCAGTAATTTTACCATATCATCCGATTGTTTATGAAAAAAATATTTATTCTTGCAGCAATTCTTGCCCTTGTCTCTTGTGAAAAGTTGAATAACGGGAGGCCAGTCGACGTCATCAGCGGATTCGCCCAGAAGGGATACCTCGTGGAAGGTTCCGATGTCAAAGCTTTTGCATACAATAAAGAAGTCATTGCGACCGGTGATGTTTTTGCGGCAAAAATCGAAGGCAGCCTTGCGGCTTTTTCAATCAACGTCGGATGTCCTGATGCCGCATTTTATGAGGTGAAGGCCGATGGGCGCTATTTCGATGAGACGACAGGCCGCATTTCAGATTCCGAGATATGTCTTGAAGCATTTGTCAAATCAAGTGAAGCTAAAGTCAACTTGAACCTGCTGACAACAATAACAAAAAAAAGAATAATGAACCTTGTCTCTTCAGGGATGAAATATAATGAAGCCAGAGAGCAGGCACAGGTTGAGTTTTTCAAAACAGTCAATATGGCAGGCGCGGATATCGATTTCTCCAGAATGGATTTGACAGGGGGCTCCGATGCCGATGCGATGTTCCTGCTCACGACCTGCGCTATGCAGAATGGAAGGAGCGCGAGCGAATTGACTGCAATCATCAACAAAGCTGCCGAAGAGTTTGCAAAGGACGGCACATTATCGGCACAGACCAGTGAGGAACTGTTTCAGCCGGGCCAGGAGTTGAATATGGAAACAGTATTCGACAATCTGAAGAAATATTATGAAGAGCATGGACTTCCCAAAGAAACACTGCCCTCATATTGGAAATACTTCTATCTCCCGGCAGGTAGCACAATCAAGATTCTTTCCACCACTGGATTCACTCACAGTCTTCCGGACACGGAATCTCCAGAAGCACTGAGTGGAACTTACAAGATACTCGCCGTAGAGCCATTCGAAGTTACCACTGACGTCAACTGGATTACCTTCGAGAAGCGGGAACTTGAGAAAGAGATCTATGAAGTGACTGTCAATATTGCAGCGAACACGTCTGCTGAAAAACGTGTCGGAACGATCCGTTTTGTCAACAACGATCCTGTAATTTTGGAAAAACAGTTTGTGCAGGGATCCATTTTACGTACTCTGATATTGGAATCAGACGGGAATCTTAGAAGGAGACCATTCATTATAGGGAACCTTGCAACCGTAAATGGCCGGAACTATCCCATTGAATGGACAGAAACTACCGGAGAATCTTGTGTACGCGTTCCAAGAGAAGCAGATTATACGATCTCCTACCCGGCCGGGTACGTTAAGGAAACAAGCCATTTCGGCCGAGTCATAGTAAACTACCCTGCTGCTGTCCATAATAAGTTAGAGTATATATTTTTCGGCGGTATCAAGGGAGCAGTGGATTCCGAGTGCCGCGTCAATATGGAATACAGTTCGGCATATTTTTGGATTAAGGTTAAAGATGTCCCCAACTTCTGGTATATAAAAATATACGATGGAAACGGAAAAAACGTTGCCGGAAAGTTCGAATATCCAATCTATAAGGACAATTTATTAGGAGACCCCGATTGGGATCCGCAATTTGTATATGGTGATAAGAAAGAAGTCACCGTATATCGTGATGCCGTAGACGTTGATGGAATATTGGAAGTCGCCATCCCACCATTCAATTCCCAATCCGTGCTGCACGTTGATGTTTATGACACTTCGAACAAACTCATTTATTTATGGCACTGTGGAGTATCATTCTTGGATAGAGGTGGACTTTTTTACTTGGTTTTCCCTGACGATGCACAGAATATTTGAAAATAAAAAAAGAAAAGCCACTGAATATCAGTGGCTTTTCTGTGCTCCCTCAGGGGCTCGAACCCTGGACCCCAACATTAAGAGTGTCGTGCTCTACCAACTGAGCTAAGGAAGCATTCCCTCGTTTTGGGATTGCAAAAGTATGCAATATTTTTGACTATCCAAAATTTATTTCGAATTTCTTGACAACCTCTCCCCTTCCGCTTATTCTGACTCTCTCCCCACATTCACGGCAGTAGAGAGTACCGCCCTGAGCAGATATCTGATGAGCCGTCATCTCCACCTTTCCAATCTTCGCGCTCCAGTAAGGTATGAGAGAACAGTGAGCCGAACCAGTGACAGGGTCTTCAAGAATAGTGGCTTGCGGAGTGAAGAAGCGTGACACGAAATCACACGAATCTCCGGGAGCAGTCACCACCACCCCACCCGGATCAATGTTGAGACGGTCGAACATCTCTCTGTCGATGGTGATGTTACGTATATCCGACTCTTTATCGTAGAGGAGCACGTAGTCACGCGCAAGCAACACCTCCTTCGGCTTGATGCTCAACGAATCAAGTATATTCTGCGGAAGCCGGGCCGGCTTTGGAGGTCTTGAAGGAAAATCGAGGGTACAGAGCCCGTCCCTGACTGAAACGGCCAGATTGCCGCTGTTGCTGCTGAATGTGATTACATCATGGCCGTAGTTGAGCTGAGTTGCGATTGTATAGGCAGTGGCAAGGGTGGCGTGACCACAGAGGTCCATCTCAATGTCGGGAGTGAACCAGCGAAGCGAGAACGCGTTCTCCGAGCCTTCAGGATTACGGATGAAAAAGGCTGTCTCCGCCACTCCGTTCTCCTTCGCAAGACGGAGCATCGCGGCATCCGGAAGCCATTCGTCCAATGGCACTATGCAGGCGGCATTACCTTTGAACCCAAGGGTCTTGTCCACAAATGCATTCACCTTATAGCAGTCAGCTTTCATAGCGGCATCCCCCTTTAGTTCCATCTTTTCTGATATGCGAACGATGCGTATTTGAGCGGCATAGGCTCATCACTGACGAGACGGTACATATCCTTGTCGCACATCACGTCACGCAGTTCATACTCCTTTCCGTCGATCTTGACGGTATGCCAGATCAGCCTGATTCCGTGGCTGTAGTCAGCATAGAAGTTGCCGTGACGGATAAAGAGCGGCTGCTGGAGTGTTCCGTCGGGATGCTGCCAGCCGTAAATGGCCACATTCCTGGAATATTCCGGGTTTCTCTCTACATAGCTGGTCAGAACTATATCCTTCTTAAGACCGGATATCAACTGTCCGTAACGGTATCCGTAAGCCTTGTAAAGAGCTTTTATCGCATTATTGCTGTCGTGATACACAAGTGCAGTCTGATTGCGCGAGCCATGCGGACGGAACGGAAAGATATCGATTCTTCCCTCCGCAGCATCATAAATACGATCAACCAGATAAGTGGTAGGAAGGCAGCAGTTCAGCGAATCGGCAATCACCTGGGCACCGATTGGGCCCATAGGCATTCTCACGCAATCTTCATCCTTTCCCACACTCACGTATTCAGGCAATATCCACATCTCCACGATGTGCGGCTTTTTCAATATCTCCACCGTGTCACAAACAGATGTCTTGTAACGTATTTTTCGAAACTGACGCATCGCAGACGGCACTTCGCCTGAAAGGAAGGTTGAAATTATCCGGGCATCCATCTCCCACAGATCCTTGTCATCGAGCGACTCCATAAAGGCGAAGCCTTCAAGGGTCGCTGCCGGCTTGCCGACAAAATAAGGCACCGCCATAGTCTCCTTGGTGATTTTCGACCACTGAGCCTTCGAATTTTCGCGGCGGAACTGCTTCGGACTCTCCAGATTTTCCTGAGCCAAAAGAGGTTCTGTGGCAATGAGAGCCATCAACAGTATAAAAATATATCTTTTCATATGAAGTATTTAGTTTCTTCCCCAACAGCCCTGTTCAAGCGGATTTTCAGATTTGAGTTCATCATAGCGCTCCTCCCCTACAATCTTTTTCAGATTAGGGAAGAATGTCATCCCCGTCATCCGTTCAAGCTCTGACAGAGGCATCATCATCGAGCGTTTCAGGCTTCCGCTTTCGTAAGGTCTGTTCTCAAAAAAATACCCGCAACCATGGAATTCCCCTGACGAGAGCATCAGCAGGGCCTTGTAATAGCCTGTAGGGACATCCACCTGTCTTCCATTGTTGTCAAGAACATATTCTCCCTGGTAACCGTCATAGGTACAACCTGTGACAACATATAAGGTATCACACCTGAGCGCAAGCGAACGGGCTCTGCTCTCCAACGACTCCCACACGCCTCCGTTGAGACCCTCATCCTGCGGAGTCATATTGATTCCATAGAATGTCTGAACGTTGGCCTTGTATGAAAGACGGTCACCTGAAGGAATCTGATGTCCACGGGAATACCATCCGCCGTTCCCCTTTCTGTATCCCTTTTCAAGCAAAGGCTGCTTGTCTGCAGGGAGAAGCGGGCACAATCCGAAAGCGTTGCTTCGCTTTCCCTGGCCCATATTTCCCCGGCAAAGCGGATAAGCCACCCAAGAGGAGGTCATTCTGGATTCATTCCAAAGGAAGGAGTAATTGCGCTGATTCACCCCGTCAATCTTCATCACGACTGTATATACATTCGCGGAATCCGCCGGATCCGTTTGTGGCAACTCAAGCCAGAGGGACGGACGCAACGGCGTTGTACCGCTACCCTGTTGCGCGCACGCGCCTGTTGAAAGGAGAATGATGAACGAAAGTGCAATGATTGTTGTCCGGGCGAGTCTCATCAGAAAAGCTTTTCACAAAGATACTGAATGTACACGAAAGTATGATTCACAACAACATTTTTTTGTAAATTTGTATGATTAAACGTTTAAAAATGGGTAAAAAGCATTATTACGGCATCGTTGCGGTCATTATGGTGTTCTGGTTCGTCATCTCATTCATCACCAACATCATCGGTCCGCTGATCCCTGACATCATCGACAATTTCCATCTGTCGCATCTGGCTCTTGCGGCCTTCATCCCCACCTCGTTCTTCCTTGCCTATGCTGTAATCTCCATCCCTGCAGGAATTATGATAGAGAAGTTCGGCCAGAAGGCGGTGCTGCTTGCAGGATTCACACTGCCTCTGCTCGGTTCACTGCTTTTCGCCTTCATCCCCACCTTCACGGTGATTCTGATATCTTCGTTCACAATCGGTCTTGGAATGGCGATGCTTCAGACTGTCATCAACCCGATGACCAGGGTTGCCGGAGGCGAAGAGAACTTCGCTTTTTTCTCAGTGATGGGACAGCTGGTCTTCGGAGCCGCATCGTTCGTCAGTCCGCTCGTATATTCTTCCCTTGTGCAACAGCTTACCGGGCAGAAAGCCCTCTCTCCAGTCGGAGGCATACTGAGCAGGTTCACTCCGGAATCTCTTCCGTGGGTCTCCCTGTACTGGCTTTTCGCGGGAATACTCATTCTGATGGTAGTTGTGACAATCTTCATCAAATTCCCCGAGATGGAGCTTCAGGACGATGAAAAGAGTGGTGGAATAGCATCTTACAAGGAGCTGCTTCAGAACAAATACGTTTACCTCTTTTTCCTCGGCATCCTCTGCTACACTGCGACTGAACAGGGTGTGGCAAACTGGATATCCAAGTTCCTGATGGATTACCACTCTCTCGACCCTCAGACAACCGGCGCAAGTGTAGTGGGACAGTTCTGGGGACTGATGTCAATCGGATGCATCGTCGGCCTTGTAGCGCTCCGTCTGTGGGATTCGAAAAAGGTACTGCGGGTAGCATGCGTGCTTGCTCTGGCAGCGCTTCTGACGGCTCTGCTCGGCAATGCGAAGATGGCTCTCATCGGCTTCCCTGCCTTCGGCTTCTCAATCTCCGTAATGTATTCGATTGTTTTCTCGCTCGCTCTGAATTCAGTGTCAAAGCATCACGGTTCGTTTGCCGGCATCCTTTGTACCGGCATCGTGGGAGGCGCACTTGGTCCGCTTGTCGTGGGATGGCTCTCCGACCTCATGGGGCTGCGCTTCGGAATGATGTTCGTCTGCCTTACCGTTGCCTATATCTTCAGCATCGGCATCTGGGCGAAGCCTCTCGTTGAGAACAAGCACAAATTCGACTGATTGTCGCTACCGGAACCGAGGTTGCGAGATTGAAACAAGTTTTTTCGTGCGTTTTATCTCGGACTCAAAGAAAGCTCTTTCATCATCTGTGGCTGCACGTATGGATTTTTTGTCCAAAACGTTCCATTTCCAGGTACAGGCGACAATCTCCCCGTCTTCTTGGAGCAGAAAGCCATCTCCGTGCTTTGAATCCCGTTTCCAGTTGCAGTAGCAGGTTTCATCCTCACCCATATACAGGCCCTTTCCGCTTCTTATGTTTTTTCGCGAAGCAATTGAAATTTCTCCAAGATACCAGCAATGCAGATCCGGAATCGCCATGAGCACCGTAGTTTCCCCGATCTTTGAGACAATAGTCCATTTTCTGTTTATTTTAACCTCTTCCTTTCTACCCATCCTTGAGAGTTGATAATCCATCTGCTTCTGCATTAGTTGTTTCTCAAGCTCCGAAGGTTGGGCATAGCCGGTCAGGACAGTGCATACCAATAATCCAAAGGCGAATAAAATTGATTTTTTCATGTTTTAAGCAGCATCATTAGTGTCCGGAGAATAAATCTCTAAGACGGTTTTATAAATTAAAAATCAATTAGTTACAAGGCGAAAATTATTTTTCGATTAGAACTCGTAAGTTTGCGTAGCGGCATTTGAGCCGCTTCCCG
>JAGHSK010000019.1 GCA_018065895.1 Candidatus Cacconaster equi | reverse complement strand
TCGACACAGAACCTTGCAATTACCGATTCTGGAAACAAGAAATGGAAAGGAGGCAATACTGATGCCGTCACAGTTCCTGGTACGATTTATCCCACTGTCGTTGGTGATTATTTCCAATGGGGGGCATATGCGGGATACTGCGGTAACGAGTCGGGTACAGACAAGGGGCTTCTTATCTACAATTCCTTCACCAATACCAAATGTGTTGACGATACTGGCACGGACGGCTTTGTGTTCAAGACAAATGATGACAAGCCCTATATATTCAATAAAGATGATGTTGGCGAAACAGTCGGCATTTCACCGTATTACGATAAGACGCAAAGCCCCAAAAAGTATATAAAATATAACACAACGGAAGAAAACAAACTCAAAAATACCGATGATGCTGCACGCATTATTCTCGGTGATACCTGGCGTATGCCTACCGAAGCCGAGTTAGGAGCATTGATTGGCGCCACATATTGGGCATGGGACGATAACGCCAAAGGATATTATGTATTCTTGCCTGGAATGGGCACAAATGGCCAACATAACACAAAAGGAACAATTACTTCCACAGATATCAAAGCCGACGCTCTATTGTTCTTCCCCGCTACGGGCAGCACAAGTAACGAAAATTTACAATTTCCGGGCCAGGCGGGTTACTATTGGAGCAGTGTACTATACCCTGGAACAACAGATTCTTCACCTGCTTATAGCCTTATGTTCTATCTTTCTACGCAACTGAAATACAACAATAAGACCAGTCGTTACGCTGGCTGTTCCATCCGTCCCGTCAAGGATGTTCCTACCACTGAATAATACTTTAGGACTATCTGCAATTCCCTGCGCGCTGCCTCATCCGGGTGGCGCGCAGTGTTTATACAGGCTGGAAGCCTGTCCCCCATCCCTGAACACCACCCCTCCGTTCGTTGTCCGTTCATTCTCCGTTCTGAAACGTCAGAATAGCGGAGAGAGAACGGACTTGACCCGTCCTGATTTTTGTTTACAGATTATTAGGCTTTTGAGGTCAAAGACCTGATGTTTGAAGGTAAGCCTTCGAAAAAGTACGTCTTGCGGCTGAAGGCAAGGGCCGTTATCTTTGCAGAAAAAGCAAAGGCTTGCAAGCGGACGTTCCCAGGCTCCCCATAGCAGACAGGATGCAGACAGGACTCACTTTGAGCAGAGCGAGATAGCCGGAGGACGCAGACGCCCCGGTTCGCGAAGCGAATTGCGAGGACTGTCTGAGTGATTTTGGATGCGTAGCAGCTAAAATCGCGAGTTCCGCAGCAAAGGGGACGTCAAGGACAGAGGCAGCTCTGCGAAACCGTGAGTCTCGTACGCATCCCTGTCTGCGACAGAGCCGGAATAGCGAATTGCCACGCAAAGTCCCTTTTTTGCGGCAGAAAGAGGAAAAATGTGGGAGTTTGCCACGAAACAAGGCAAATTTGCGGCAGAAAGCTGGAGGAAGCCTATTTCTGCCACGCTGAGACCTCTTTTTGTGGCAGAAAGGCGGAAATGTGAGCAAATTGCCACACAAAAACCCTTTTTTGTGGCAGAAAGCCCCGTCCCAGTAGCTGAAACTTATGTTATGCTCTGATTTCCCGAAATCAAGTAACGGCAATGTGCCCTGGGATGTACTCCAGTGAGGTACCCTTGGAACTTGAAGCCCGAAAAAGAGCGTCAAGTTCTCGCAGTAGCCCTTAGATGCTGCTCTGTAGCCTATACCCGTTACCTGAATCTCAGTTTACCCGATGAATTGTAAGCCGACGGCAGCGGCAGCCAGTTCTCCAAAGCAAACTATCTCGCAAAGTATTCTCCACAGCACCAGGATCGGCAATCACCTCTGCCAAAACTGCCGTCGTCGAGGACAAAGGAAAATAACAAACTCAAATATGGGACAGAAGAGAAGAAGAATCAAGACTCTTCATCTTAATTATTGCACTCCATTTCTTTCCGAGATCCTTGATGGAAGCTCCAACGTGATAGACATCCTCGTCAATGACGAGAAACCTGTCGTGGACTGACTTGATAATTTTTACTGGGATAGGCGCGTACTGCGCATCGTGTCTTGCCATATCCAAAGCCAGCTGTTTCGATATTTGCATTGTGTATATCTCTGCTGAGACACCCGAATCACGCTTATCCAACAACGTCAGAACCGAATCATCGATATAATTGTCTATGATCACAACCCTGCGCCTGGCACTCTTTATGAGTTTTGAAACCAACTCGTAGGCATCCCATACCTGTCCATCAAAGAAAACCCCCTCAACCGGAGGCAATGAAGTACGTACGAAAAAATCTATCTGGGACTGCTGCTTCTGTTGAACACCCTTGATAACCCTGATTTCATCCTGATGAACATTCAACTTACGATCAATCCTCTCCTCCATCTGCATCAACTGCCGGTTGAAACTATAACCCCTGAGAAGATACTGCTTCAGCACAGACGTCGCCCAACGACGGAACGCCGTAGCATTGATGCTGTTGACTCTGTAGCCGACAGAAAGAATGGCATCAAGGTTATAAAACTGGGTTCTATAAACTTTTCCATCAGCGGCAGTATATTCCAAAATGGAATGAACTGAATTCTTTTCCAATTCGCCTTCTTTGAAGATATTGGAAAGGTGTTTTGATACGGCAGGCTGCTTGACACAAAACAAGTCTGCAATCTGTTGCTGTGTCAGCCATACTGTTTCCTGATCGAGCCTGACCTCCAATCGAATAGTGTCGTTCGGCTGATAAAGAACGACTTCGCCTTTCCCTTTCTCTTCTTCCATAAATCACACGTTCTTATGGACAAAACTAAACAAATCTTTTTGGGGCAATGTGACTATTTCACAAAAAAGCAGTCGTAGGCCGCAAAACCAAAATCCCAGGCTCCTCAAAGCAGACAGGATGCGGGCAGGACTCACTTTTAGCAGAGCGAAATAGCCGGCGGACGCAGATGCCCCGGTTCGCGAAGCGAATTGCGAGGACTGTGTGAGTGATTTTAGATGCGTAGCAGCTAAAATCACGAGTTCCGCAGCAAAGGGACGTCAAGGACAGAGGCAGCTCTGCGAAACCGTGAGTCTCGGACGCATCCCTGTCTGCGACAGAGCCGGAATGGCAAATCGCCACACAAAGTCCCTTTTTTGTGGCAGAAAGAGGAAAAATGCGGGAGTTTGCCACGAAACAAAGCAAATTTGTGGCAGAAAGCTGGAGGAAGCCTATTTCTGCCACGCTGAGACCTCTTTTTGTGGCAGAAAGACGAAAATGTGAGCGAATTGCCACGCAGAACGTGATTCTTGTGGCAGATTCTCATCCAAAAGATTATAATTGCGAAATCAGTCCGGTATCTATCCGTAAAATCCGTTGTATTTGCTTTGGCGAGGCGTTGTATTCGTATCGCATAGTTCGGGCCAGCTCGATTTTAGCATTGGCCGGGATAACCGATGGAAGCCCATTCCCGAACCTTTTCTTACAGATATGACTGATGGCAGCGAACAATTCATCGTCTGTGTAATAAATGCTCTCGCCCAATTCCTTGGAGATCTGCCTGTTTGCTTCCACGCTTTTCCCGAGTTTGTAGAAATAGTTGCCGGCATCCCTAAACAACTTCTCCGCCAGGCCAATATTGCAAAACGTCATGGGATTCGCATAGCCGTCGGCCATTTTCAGTCCAACGACGGATTCACCAATCCTTGAGTGCATGAACATCCGCTTTTCCCGTACGGTCATTTCTTTACTGCACGAAGCCGTGTATCTGCAACAATCAGGATTAAAGAAATATTTGTTTGCTCCCCATGGATATGTAAAAGGAGAATATTCCGGATGAACGACATATCCGTTGCGATTGTCATATATTATCACATTGCGTATGTCATCCAAAGTCTCAAGAGCGCGACTCCGTATCTCAAATACCTGCCAGTTGATAGTGTATCCCACTCTTTTGAAGTGACGTTCGAGGAACTTTTTTAACATGTCGATAAATTCCGATACCTCCGACCATTCGCCAACCATGCAGACGTGGATGTGATTTGACATTATCTCGAAAGTCAAGACCATTACTCCAGAGCACATTTTTGCGCATATTGCGAAAATGCTCATCCCGAATTTGTAATCTTCTTCGTTTCTGAAAATGACCTCGAAGTTCTCCGGGGACCAAAGATGCCAGCAGGGGCCAAGACACTCAAATATATCCCTGCAGCTGTTTTCCTTCTCACTGAAATCATTCATACCTCACAGCTTTTATTGCACAAAAATAAAAAATTCGCCACACTTTGATGTGTTCCTGTGTCAAAAAGACATTTTTCCGAACATATTGCCACAGACTGTGACATTTTTGTGGCAGAAAGGAGAAAAATGCGGGAGTTTGCCACGAAGCAAAGCAAATTTGTGGCAGAAACACCCAAACACACCCAGACACACCCAGACACCCCCCAGAAACCAACCAGCCCCCCGGGAAACCGAGTCCCCTACTCCGGAAGATACGCCACCCTTTCGGGATATTTGCCCTGAGGATTGAAACTGCGGTAATAGGCCTGAATCTTGCGCAAATCGGCCTCGGAATCATCAGAAACGATGAACTTCGGGCCATAGGAGATCTCCTTCTTCGCCCACTCGAAATGGCCAAGATAGACAGGAACCCCAGCGGCAAGAGCGATAGCGTGGAAACCCATCTTCCAATGCGCCACAGGCTTGCGGGTACCCTCGGGAGCAAGCGCCAGATGAATATGCTCCCTCTCCTGGAAAATACGGATATACTCCTTGAGAATCCCAGCTCCACGGGTACGATTCACAGGAATGGCCCCCAAACCCTTGAGAATCCAGGAAAGCGGCCACTTGAAAAACTCCTGCTTGATGAAGACATTCATCTTGTCGCCAAGAGCACGAGTATAAAGATAAAAAATGAAGAAATCCGCAATGCAGGTATGCGGGAAACCCAGAACGATACACTTCTCATCCTTCGGAGGCTCAACCAGAAGCATCTTCCAGCCGAGCACCTTGCAAAGCAGAAACCTGGCGACAGACGGACTCATCACTGCCCCTCCTCGACATTGTCGATATCCGAACGCAGATTGTTGCGTATGAACTTCTGGCGGACAGGAGTATTGTTGCCCATATAGAACTCAATCAGATCACTGATCTTGTCCTCATTTGTCAGGCGCACCGGCTCAAGCCTCATCTCCTCCCCTATGAAACCCTTGAACTCGTCGGGAGAAATCTCGCCCAGACCCTTGAAACGGGTGATTTCCGCCGACCTGCCCAACTTCTTCACAGCCTCATCCTTCTCTGCCGTACTGTAGCAGTAGAAATTGTTCTTCTTGTCCCGCACACGGAATAAAGGAGTCTGAAGGATGTACAGATGCTCCGCCCTGACCACGTCGGGATAGAACTTCAGGAAGAAAGTGAGCATCAGCAGACGGATATGCATACCATCGACATCCGCATCGGTGGCGATGACGATGTTGTTGTAACGCAGACCCTCCACACCGTCCTCGATGTTCAGGGCCGACTGCAGCAGACACAACTCCACGTTCTTGTCAACATAGAGATCCTTCTTCGAAGCCTTCGCACAATTGAAAGGCTTGCCCATAAGACTGAATACAGCCTGTGTGTTGGCATCACGGCTCTTGGTGATACTGCCCGAGGCGGAGTCACCCTCAGTGATGAAAATCGTGCTCTTCTCGGCATCAGGATTGCGGTCGCCGTAGTGGATGCGGCAATCGCGCAGCTTCTTGTTGTGTATGCTGGCCTTCTTCAGACGAGCCTTTGTCTTCTTGCTTATTGAAGATATGGCGTTGCGCTCCTTTTCGGAATCCTGGATTTTGGCCAGGATCACGTCCGCCACGTCGAGATGCTTGTGCAGATAATTGTCGAGCTCGGTGGCGAGGAAATCGGACATCGTCTTGCTGATAGTAGGGCCATGACTCCCGTCCTGCTTGTTCTGCCACATATATTTCGAACCGAGCTGCACCTTTGTCTGCCCCTCGAACTCAGGCTCCTGGATACGCACGCTCACCGCCCCGATGATGGACTGGCGCACGTCGACAGGATTGAAATCCTTCTTGAAGAAATCCTTCAGAACCTTGGCAATCGCCTCCTTGAAGGCCGCCAGATGAGTTCCTCCGAGAGTGGTGTTCTGCCCGTTGACGAATGAGTAGATATTCTCTCCGTATTCGTTGCCGTGGGTGAATGCCACCTCGATATCCTTTGTAGTGAGATGAATCGGCTCGTAAAGCGGATCCACCTCCATACTCTCGTTGAGAAGGTCGAGAAGACCGTTCTCAGAACGGAAATCCTGACCGTTGAAAGTAAGACGCAGACCTACATTGAGATACGCATAGTTGCGCAGCATCGTCTCGATGTAGTCGTAATTGTACTCGTAAGGCTCGAAGAGAGTGTCGTCAGGCACGAAGCTGACGTACGTGCCGTTTTTCTCACGGGTAGGCTCGACGACCAGCTTTTCCGTGATTCTCTTTCCCTTGCAGTACTCTATACGCAGCGTCTCTCCGTCGCGGAACGACTGAATGACGAACGACGACGACAGAGCATTGGCGGCCTTCAGGCCCACACCATTCATTCCCACAGATTTCTGGAAATTCTTGCTGTCGAATTTACCGCCGGTGTGCAGTTTGCTGGCGGCCGAGTCGAGGGTGTTGTTGCCCTTCTCGTCGAATCCGAAAGGAATTCCACGGCCGAAGTCGCGGATGGAGATTTCCTTGTCGCGGATAGCTATGATTATCTGCCTGCCATAGCCCATCGCGAACTCGTCGATGGAGTTGTCAATAATCTCCTTCATCAGCACATACATTCCGTCGTTCGGGGCTGTACCGTCGCCGAGTCGGCCGATGTACATTCCCGGACGCAGACGTATGTGTTCAAGATCTTCAAGGTGAACGATGCTTTCGTCACCATATTCATTCTGAGGTATGTTCAGTTCGTCGTCAATCATCAGGCGTTTCTAAATTTCGCGTGTTTATTCGTACTCGATGTCGTCAATCCAGCCGGACCACTGGTTGAAATAGAGGTTGCCTCCCTTCCACTCAACTTCGCCCCTCTGGAAATCGACGGTTTCGCTGCGGATAAACTGCTTTGCAGGTTCGAACGCTCCTCCGAAATCGGTATTGCCGATCATACGGAAAGCGTCGAGTCCGCTTGCGTAGAAATTATAGACATCGTCGCTGTCGATGCCCTTCTGACGGCCGCGGCCGAACGATACGTCGGTAGGAACCCAGCCGATGCCCTCATAATAGATTTCGCTCCAATCGTGCATGTTCACTGCATCGTGGTGCAGCATCCAGCCGCTCTGCCAACGTGCAGGAACTCCTGCATAACGGCACATTGTCACGAGCAGAAGCCCTACCTGACCGCAATCTCCGTGGCGGTTCTCTATGACGTACATAGGGATATTCTCTATTGTGGAGTATTCGCGAGCCGAAGCCCAAGGGAAGGTGTCCACAATCCACTTGTAGATGGCTCTTACCTTCAGGTAAGGATTGGTCTGCCCGGCGACCAGAGAGTCGGTGATGGCCTTGATACGGTCGGTGAAGACGATGTGCTGTGAGCGCTCGGCAGTGTAGGTCTTGTAAAGCTCGCTCTGGGTGTCGTAAGGCTTCACGTCCTCAGGATGGATATCGTACCACTCGTTGTAGCAGGTGAACTTGAACTTGTAGGTGAATACTGTAGGCTCGCCCTCAACTGCAGGCTTCTCCATATAGATGCTCTTGTGTTCCACGTTGTCGGAAGATATCACGTAGTCGGACTCGGAAGCCTCGAGGAGCTGCACGTCCTTGATGCTGTTCTGGTCCTCACGCGGATAAGGCATCCAGGCGCGGACTGTCTCTCCTGCCGGAACGGCGTCAGCCTTTACTGTCAGGCCGTAGGTGACTATGAATGTCTCAGGCAGCACGAGATTCTCGCCGCTTGTGCGGACTGTTTCGATGACCTTAGGCAGGTATGCGTCCATATAAGCGTCGTCAGATTCCCTTACTGTAGGATATTTGGCCTCATATACGGCTCTCGCATCCTTGTCGATGCGGAAGAGATTGCGGGCTGCAGAGCGGAAATAACGTTTCTGTCCGTCGATCATCATGTTTTCAAGAGCATTGGTTGCCTCCCAGGCAGATACCTGTTCCTGAGTGAGCTGCGGATAGAATTCCTTCAGATAATCCACAATGTAGGAACTGTCGCGGGAGAAGTCAATGGCGATACGTGCAGCACGTTCTTCTTCCGTGATGCAGGTTGTAGGATCGTTTGCCGGTGTCTGTTCCGTAGAAACAGAATGTCCACACCCGCAGAGAGCGAATATGGACATAAGTGTGATAAGTGTTCTGCGCATAAAGCAGGATGATTGGTTTCAGGTTTGTTATTTCACTCTCTCACCGTATGAACGGTCAGTGGTGTTGACGCGGATCTTCTCGTTCTGGTTGATGAACAGAGGAACCATGATTTTCGCGCCGGTCTCGAGAGTAGCCTCTTTCAATGCACTTGTAGAAGCTGTATCGCCCTTTACTGCAGGCTCTGTGTAGGTAACCTCAAGCTCCACGTAGGTAGGAAGTTCGCAAGTGAGGCATTTCTCGTCTTCACCCTCAACCTGGAACACCATCTCCACAATCTGGCCCTCTTTCATGAGGTCAGCATTCTCAACTACGTCTGTAGGAAGTGTGATCTGATCGAAAGTTTCGGTGTTCATGAAGTTGAATCCGTCAGCCTCTGCATAGAGGAACTGGTATTCGCGGTGCTCGACTGTGATGGTCTCGACGCGCTCGCCTGCCGAGAAGGTCTTTTCAAGGATTCTTCCGTTTTCGAGGTTACGGAGTTTGGTCTTTACGAATGCAGGGCCCTTGCCCGGTTTAACGTGCTGGAACCAAACGATTGAGCAAGGTTTGCCGTTGAAATCGATGTACAGGCCGTTTTTGAAATCAGCTGTTGTTGCCATAAAAAATATGTTTTGTTATTGATTGTCGGATAATCCCCGCAAATATACAAAAATTTCTTCTAACTGCCATTTGGGAGTTGACGTTGCTCCGCAAATGCCGACATTGTCGCCGTCGCACAGCCATCCGGGGTCAATCTGGCTGACGTTCTCCACCCTGTAGGAACGCGTATTCACGCTCCTGCACAGATCGAAAAGCACCTTTCCGTTGGAGCTTTCCCTGCCGCTTACGAATATTATCGCGCTGTGCGTCCGGGCGAAGGCCACCAGCGACTCGTGGCGCTGTGCCACCTGAGTGCAGATAGTGTCATACACCTGAGCATCCGGACGTTTGGACTTTACATACCGTGCTATTTCACGGTATTCCACAGGGTCTTTCGTGGTCTGCGAGAAAAGTGCCGTAGGCTTGCTGTAATCGAGATCCGAAGCCGACTTGACCGAATCTATCACGATTGCATGGCCGTCGGTCTGCCCGACAAGGCCGTTCACCTCGGCGTGCCCCTGCTTCCCGAAGATCACCACCTGTCCCCCTTCAGGGGAAAGACGCTGATAGACGCTCCTCACCCGTTCCTGCAGTTTGAGAACCACCGGGCAGGTGCAGTCGATAATCTGGATGTTGTTGCGGTGAAGCAGATCGTACGTTCCTGGCGGCTCGCCATGGGCCCTTATGAGAATGACGTCATTACGTAGCTTGGAAGCCTGCTGAAGCGAGAGTATCTCAAGCCCCTTGGCCTTGAGCCTTTCGAGTTCCAGGGAATTGTGGACTATGTCGCCCAAAGAGTTGAGATGATGACTGAATTTGAGATAGTTCTCCGCTTGCTGTACGGCGCGTACAACCCCGTTGCAGAAGCCGGAACGGCTGTCTATCTCAACATCGAATTTCATAGCAGTTTGAGACCGAACCGTTCTTGCAGAATCCCGTCAAGCCACTCCATCTGCTGTTCGACCGTCATATGGCTGTTGTCGAGGACAAGCGCGTCGTCAGCCATCTTGAAAGGGTGGAAAGAGCGGTGGGAGTCCATATAGTCGCGCTCCTGCACGTTTTTTAGAATTTCATCGAAATTGGCCTCAAGACCGCTCTGGCGCATCTGCTCCACACGTCTCTGAGCCCGTATCTGGGGGTCTGCCGTCATATAGATCTTCAAATCGGCATTGGGGAAGACCGCCGTACCAATGTCGCGCCCGTCCATCACGCACCCCTTGGATCCGAGTTTATGAAGCAGCTCATCCACATAGTTGCGCACGAACGGAAGGGCTGAGACCGCACTCACGTTGCGCGCCACCTCCATTTCACGTATTTCTGTCGAAACGTCGTCGTCTCCCAGGAAGATATGGCTGTCACCCCTCCTGTCCACCACGAAGGATATGTCCGCCTTCTCGTGGAGAAGATCCTCCTGGAGCGCGCGGAAATCAATGTCACCGTTCCAGGCGATACGTCCGCTGCGGAGCCCGTACAAGGTCACGGCGCGGTACACCGCTCCGCTGTCGAGATGGGGCAGACCGAGGCAGGATGCTATTTTCTTTGCGAAAGTGCCCTTTCCTGAGGAAGAAGATCCGTCAATGGCTATGATTATGTTCGGCATATGTTGTTGTCTCCCTCCACAAATGTATATAAAAATTGTCTATCTTTGCAAAAGATTTATGAACACCAGATGAAAATACTTATCATTGATGACGAAAGAAGTATCCGCAACACTCTGAAAGAGATACTCGAGTTTGAAGGCCACGAGATCACCCTTGCCGAGGACGGCAGGGAGGGAGTTGACGCAGCGCTGGGCGGCAACTTTGACGCAATCTTCTGCGACATCAAAATGCCGAATATGGATGGTCTGGAGGTGCTTGACGCCCTCTCGGCAGCCGAATGCGAAAGTGAGGTGATAATGATTTCCGGCCACGGTGACATCGACACCGCGGTGAAATGCATCCGCAAAGGGGCCTTTGATTTCATTCAGAAGCCTCTCGACCTCAACCGCATCCTCATCACGTTGAAAAACGCCACCGACAAGACCTCCCTCGTGAAAGAAACCACACTCCTCAAGAAGAAGGTCCAGGGCAAATACGACATCGTGGGCAGTTCTCCTGCGATAGAGCATATCAAGGAGCTGGTTGACCGTGTCGCCCCCACCGATGCGCGGGTGCTCATAATGGGTTCGAACGGCACAGGAAAGGAACTCGTGGCGCGCCGGATCCACGACAAGAGCCAGAGAGCCTCCGCCCCTTTCATCGAGGTGAACTGCGCGGCAATTCCGGGCGAACTCATCGAAAGTGAGCTCTTCGGCCACGAAAAGGGAGCTTTCACCTCAGCCGTAAAGCAGCATAAAGGCAAGTTCGAGCAGGCCGAAGGAGGCACGCTGTTCCTCGACGAAATCGGCGACATGAGCCTCGCCGCACAGGCCAAGGTGCTTAGAGTGCTTCAGGAGAACAAACTTTCCCGGGTGGGCAGCGACAAGGATATAACCGTCAACGTGAGAGTGGTGGCCGCCACCAACAAGAACCTCACGGCAGAAATCGAGAAAGGCACCTTCCGTGAGGACCTCTACCACCGCCTGAGCGTGATAGTGATAAACGTGCCGAAACTCTCGGAGCGCAAGGAGGACATTCCTCTGCTGATGGATCATTTCATCAACCAGATAAGCAAGGAAGAGGGCATTCCGGTGAAAAAGGTCACACCTGAGGCTGTAAAGGCGCTTCAGGAACTGCCCTGGACCGGCAACATACGCGAATTGAGAAACGTCGCGGAGCGGCTTATGATCCTCTGCGGCAAAGAGATAACGAAAGAAGACATCATAGCTTACGCTACGCCTTCAATTTAACCGCAATCAGACAATGAATCTTGTAGCTATAGTCGGACGCCCCAACGTGGGCAAATCAACATTGTTCAACCGCCTTGTAGGCATCCGTCAGGCCATCGTCGACGAGACTGCCGGCGTGACCAGAGACAGACACTACGGACAGTGCGAGTGGTGCGGAAATGAATTCTCAGTAGTCGATACGGGAGGATTCACTTCAGGAAGCGACGACGTTTTCGAAGAGGAGATACGCAAGCAGGTGCTCATCGCCATCGAGGAGAGCGACCTTGTTCTCTTTATGGTGGAAGCCGGCACAGGCATCACCGACTATGATTCCGAAATAGCCGACATACTCCGCAGATGCAACAAACCGGTGATTCTCGCCGTCAACAAGGTTGACACCGGCGACAAGATGTACGACAGCTACCAGTTCTACAGCCTGGGACTCGGCGACCCTATGTCGATTGCAGCCGCCACCGGAAGCGGTACCGGAGACCTTCTCGACAAGGTTGTCGAACTGCTTCCGAAAGAGGCCAAGGGAGAGACCGATCCATACGCAGGCCTGCCGCGCATCACCATCGTCGGAAAGCCGAACGTGGGCAAATCGTCCCTGACAAATGCCCTCCTT
Organism: Candidatus Cacconaster equi; assembly: GCA_018065895.1. Taxonomy (GTDB): domain Bacteria; phylum Bacteroidota; class Bacteroidia; order Bacteroidales; family UBA932; genus Cacconaster; species Cacconaster equi. Next base: position 46,256 of record JAGHSK010000019.1, on the reverse strand, counting down.
GGCGAGGACCGCAACATCGTGACACCAGTAGCGGGCACCACCCGCGACGCCATTTCGTCGCATTTCAACAAATTCGGCCATGAATTCATGATTGTGGACACAGCCGGATTGCGCAAGAAATCGAAAGTCACCGAAGATCTTGAATTCTATTCGGTGATGCGTTCCATCAAGGCCATCGAGAACTCCGATGTCTGCATCCTGATGATCGATGCCACCACAGGCATCGAAGCGCAGGACATGGCTATCTTCAACCTGATTATCCGCAACCGGAAAGGATGCGTGATAGTGGTGAACAAATGGGATCTGGTGGAGGGCAAGACGGCCAACACCATGAAAGAGTACATCGAGGCCATCCAGAAGAGAATCGCCCCGTTCAGCGACATTCCTGTCATATTCACTTCGGTAATAAACAAACAGAGGCTGATGGACGTGCTTGAGGCCGCGTCACAGGTTTATACCAACTATTCACGCAGAATCAGCACCTCGCAGCTCAACGACGCGATGCTTCCCGAAATTGAGAATTATCCTCCGCCTGCATGGAAGGGGAAATACATCAAGATCAAATACATCACACAGCTGCCGACGAAGTCGCCTTCGTTTGCATTCTTCTGCAACCTGCCCCAGTATATCAGGGATCCTTACAAGCGCTTCCTCGAGAACAAACTCCGCAGCCACTTCGATTTCAAAGGGTGCGTCCTACAGATTTTCCTTCGCCAGAAGTGATATCTCGAAGCAGGCTCCTCCGAGCTTTTCAGACTTGCGGTATGATATCGAACCCTGGCTCTGCTCGATGATATTGCGGCTGATGGCCAGTCCGAGGCCGGTGCCGCCCGATTTCGTAGTGAAATTCGGGGTGAACAGTTTGGCGAGGTTTTCCTCCTTCACGCCCGGTCCGTTGTCCTCAAACGTTATGTTGTAGCAGCGGGAGCCCTCCTTGAGCGCTTCATCAAGATGGATTTCAATCTCTCCCCTCTCCACTCCGGCATTCTCCAGAGCCTGGATGGAGTTGGTGACCAGATTCACGAACACCCGCGCTATCTGGCTCTTTCTCGCCTCCACAACGCTGTCGGTGCAGGATGCCACATAGCGGATATGCACGTTCTCCCTATTGTCGAACAGCACGAGCTGTTCCTTGAGGAGTTCATCCAGATTCACGTCCACCACATCTTCGGTGAAGAACTTCGAGAAGGATGAAAACTCGTTTGCCGTCTCGGAGAGAGTGTCTATCTGCTCCAGCAGGGATTTGCTTATCTTGTCGAGTTTGCCCTCCCATCCCGGAGCGTTCTGCGCCTTGAGCCTCATAAGGTACTGTATGCTCAGACGCATAGGGGTAAGCGGATTCTTGATTTCGTGGGCAATCTGGCGGGCCATCTCCTTCCAGGCCTGCTCTCTTTCATTCTGAGCCAGCCTCTTTGTACTCTCTGCCAGATCGTCCACCATTTTGTTGTATGATTCTACCAGCACACCCAGCTCGTCCTTCTCGTTCTTGTAGCGGATATGCTTGTTGGTGCCCGTAAGGGCGAAATGATCAATCTTCGACTTGATTTCAGCAAGAGGCCGTGCAAACGAGTTGGCCAGGATGGCACCCAAGGTGATTGCCGCAAGCAGCAGTATCAGGTAGATGTTGACGATGGTCGAAACTGTGGAAAGTGATGCCGTACGCACGTCTTCGTTATTGTCGAAATAAGGTATGTTGACTATGGCCACCATCTCGCCTGCTTCGTTGAAGAGCGGCGCATAGATTGAATAATAGCTCACTCCAGCCATATTCTCCACTGTCACGTAGCGCGGCGAGTTGTTGAAGATTATGTCTGAATACGCCTTGTTGTTCATTCGCTTGCCCACCAGGAACTGCTCGAATACCTCCGGATTCGTGCTGCCGAGCAGTCCTCCACGAATGTCGTACAGATTGACGTCGGTCTGCAGGAGGTTTGACGCCTCTTCCATTCCGGCAATCATCTCCGGAGAGTTGACCTGGTTGTAGCGCATTGCATATCTGCAGTATTTCGACAGTGAATTCTGCACCGCCGAAATCTTCTCCTCCATCAGGTCGCTGTTGCGCGTGGCATCCATCTTCATCACATACACGACACTTCCCGTGCCCATACACAGCAGCGCCCCGACCATCGTACAGGTAATCAGGAGCGTGAGCTTGCGCTTGATACTGCGGCGCGGAAGATTGAGGAGCTTGTTCGATCTGCCCCACAAAGTGAACAGGAGGATGAACAGGCCGTAGAATATCATCAGATAGGAGAACGACACCACATAGGTGAAGAAAGGCCGGTATGGTCGCGACACCACCGTCATATCCTCTTCGGATATGCAGTTGATGAAGTGGATGAATCCGTTCTTTCCTATCATGATATATCCTGTCTTGTAGTTTGTGATAGGCAACACAGGATAGGTGTAGGTTCCTCCGTTGGTGACAAGGCGTCCGTTCGAATAGCGCGCGTAGGAGTATCGTCTCGGTATGGACGTGCTGCGCGACTTCATCGAACTGAGCACGTCGAGAGGGCTTGAAACGGCATCCGTCCTGCGTTTGGATTCTATTTCGAAGAAAAGGCGCGACACCTTGTAGGTCTGGTCAACATAGGTGAAAACACCCAGATACGAAGCCATCCCGTTATAGTTGTTAAGATAGAGGAAATTCGAGCTCGGGGCCAGAAGCACACCGTAGTCCTTCACCATATCGTCATAGAACTGGAAACACCCCACCAGGTCGGCGGAGCTGCTGCCCACGTTCAGGAAGTCCTGCGAGCCGCACACCGAAATCTTCACGTTGTAGCGCGAGATGATGTCATTATTGAGATACCTCTCCAGAAGCCTGTTGCGGATGAGGTCCACTCCATTGACAGAAGAGAGCACCGCTATGAACTGGTCGTGGGCGATTTCCTCCTCCACCGAGCGCAGATAGAGTTCCAGAGGAAGATCGCGCTCTATCGCCAGCTTGCTGGTTCTCACCCGGTTGATCTCGTATTCCCGCTCCAGTCCGTAAATTCCCGTGACGGCAACCGAATAGGCCGACACAAGCAGGATATACGGGATTATGAACTTCCAGGAAAAGAGATTGATGCGTGAATCTCTCATTATGAAAATCACCGCCATCTGGGCCAGGTAGAGCAGCGACAGGAAGAGCATCGCGAAGGTCAGGTAGCACAGAGCCGAATATATCGTCATCTGGTCGATCCTGTACACCTCGAAAACGATGCTGGAGTTGACCGTCAGAGAGTGGAACACTGCGTGGATGTAGCACATCAGCAGCACACCGGCAAATATCACCGCCGCTATCACCAGCCTTCTCCTGCCTTGTGATGCGGTGGATATTCTTCTGAAGATGTCGTTGCGCATCACGAATACGGCATATACTGTCAACGCCACAAACACATTGTTCATCAGGAGGCTTCCCAGCGACTCGGCAATCGAAGAGTCGGCATATATCATCGGAGAGAATATCTCCCCGACATCGATACCCTGGCTTACGAGCAGATATGCAAACAGTCGCACCATCACCAGCGTGCCGAAAGCTATCCAGAAGCTCTTCCAGGTCCTGACACTGTAGTGATACGGGAAAACGGCCAGCAGGAAGAGCAGGAAGGCTATCCACCTCATCTTCAGGTTGCCCCTCTCGAAGGTCACGTCAGTATCCGCCACAATCGAGAAGAGAGGCTCCGAAGAGCGGCTGTAAACAACCGAATTGGCGTCGTTGTTCAGGCTTACGGGAGAGAATCCCTTTTCGATGCCCAACCTCGGATTTATGCTGTTCGGAATGTTGGCGATGGCATACTCAGTATTTATCAGAATGCCGGTGATGACCTTTATCCGTCTGTCCTTGGAAACGTACGTATTGACCACATACCAGGCCGAACCCAGATTGACATATCTTTCTCCGTTGCCCAGATAGGCGAGAGGAGTGGTGAACAGGTTGCGGTTGCTCAGATACTGCAGGCGGTAGGCGAAAGGATAGACGTCAGTGTCGTCGTTGCTTATCGGGAACTGGTGAACCCAGGACTGAAGCGTGTCGCAGTTATAGCGGTACAGCACCATATCCTCCGGCATATCGTCGAAGCCCACCCAGTTCTGTTCGTCATTCAGAGCGATATTCGCATAGTGCTCTGCCAATTTCTCACGCTTGTGCAACGCCTTTTCGGCATGGGACACCTGACGGGAGAGACGTCTGCCGTAATCCTGATTTATGAAGGAGAGGGAGAACAGTATGAGCGCCACGCAGAAGAGAGTCTGCGGGACAAGTTTCCTCAGATGCCTCAGCGTCACCCGTGTGGATATTTTCTTGATCTTTCTCATTCGTGGTGGTATGGTTCACCCTTTATTATCGTGAAGGCCCTGTAGAGCTGTTCGAGGAATATCACCCTCACCAGCTGGTGGGAGAAGGTCATCTTCGAAAGTGATATCTTCTCGTCGCATCTGTCATAGACAGCCTTCGAAAACCCGTAAGGACCGCCTATCACGAAGACGAGGTCCTTCGCAAGACGGACGCTTTTCTGCTCCAAATCCCGTGCCCATTCCACAGAAGTGAAAGTTTCCCCCCTCTCGTCCATCAGAATTAGATGGTCTGACGGCTTCACCGCCTTGAGTATAGACTCCCCTTCCCTGATTTTTATCTGATCCGTACTGAGCGAGGCAGCCTGCTTGAGATCAGGAACCTCCACCATCTCGAAGGGCACGTAATGGCCCAGACGGCCCGCATACGTCGATATGCCGGCCTGGAGATAGCCTTCCACCGTTTTGCCCACCAGAATCAGTTTGATCTTCATTTTTCTATATTTTGGCTCAATTTTTGAAGCAAAAAATCTTTCGAATTGAGACAATTAATTATGGCTAAAAAAATTCTTCTCGTATCATTGCTTTTCCTCGCATCCCTTTGCAGAGCAAATGCCCAGGAGCCCGATCAGGATATGTTCGCTCCCATCAGCAAATATATGCAGGCCGGGGACTACGAAAGCCTTTCAGCCTGGTTTGCAGACAATCTTGAACTGGAAATCCTAGGTTCTGTCAACAATTGCACCAGGAATCAGGCAAAGCTTATAATGAAGAACTTTTTTACCAAGTACACTCCGAAGAAGTTCACCATCATCCACAAGAGCGGCAAAGCTCCTATGAAATATGCCGTCGGCAGTCTGACCGCCGGAGGTGAGGAGTTCAGAGTGATTCTCTTTGTCAAATCAACGTCTGAGAGCAGCTACATCGAGCAGATTAAAATCAGTCGAAATTAATCTCCCACAGCCCCACTACAATACCCTGTGCGCCGCTCTGCGCTATCGGAACAACCTTTCCATCCAAATTCCTAACCTCCCTGACATTCTTGAGGAAGGTGTGACTGTGTCCGCCGACTATCAAGTCGATATTGCGGGAATGCTCGGCCATGAACACGTCTGATGGACGGGAGTAATTGCCTCCCTGGTATCCCAGGTGGGAGAGCAGTATCACAATATCGCATTTCTTCTTGTTCTTCAGGTAGTCAGCCCATCTGTTCACCTCCCCGACCGTGTCAAGCCTTTTGAGCCCCTCGGTATTCGCCTTCATCACGGCCTCTTCCAGGTAGGAAGTGGCTCCGACAATGCCGATTTTCAACCCGCCGCGGCGTACAATTGTCCACGGCTTCACATATTTCTCAAGCGAAGTACCAGTAAAATCATAATTGCAGGTCACGGTCTTGTGGCGGGCCTTTGCCAGACGCCGCGCCAGATCCTCCTGCCCATTGTCGAACTCGTGATTTCCAAGTGCAGCCACGTCTATTTTCAGGATGTTGCAAAGCTCTATTTCAAGATCACCGTGCCCCATGGTATAGTATGGCGTTCCCTGGTTGAAGTCACCCGCATCAAGGTAAAGGACATTGTTCTTCCCATATTTGTCCCTGACGCTGTTGACGAACTGAAGTCTTCTCTCCACGCCTCCCTTTCCATTGTCGGAGCCCAGCCTGAGCGGCTCTATCTGGCTGTGGGTGTCATTGGTGTGGATTATCACAAGATTCCTGGCCTGTGCGCAGCAAAGTGAGCAAAGCAGGGAAATAATCAATATGGCACTCCTTCTCATCATTTCTCCAGATGATTTTCAATCGTTACGCGTCCGTCCGTGGAAAGCCTGACCGGTTTCCCGGGATTCAGGAAGTTTTCGCGGAAATAGCTGGCGAAGGCATCGCGCAGAAGCAGGCCCGTATCGACGTAATTCTCAGCATAATTTCTCAACTTCAAGCCGTCACCTCCATCCATGAGGAAATTGATTGTGGCGAGCCTGTATGTTCTTTCCTCATCTATAGGGGCTCCCGCCACATCCAACTGCAGGGGAACTCCATCCCTGACGACAATCTTCACGTTGCTCAGCGCCTCGATGCGTCCCCGCTTTATCATGCCGAGCAGTACGGATTTGAGGTCCGACCCCTTTATGTCGAAATATACCAGCGTATTCTCGAAAGGAAATATCGAGTACAAGTCGTAAACCCTCACCGCTCCTTTCGGCAGGTCGGTGCGGATTCCACCGAAGTTTATCAAGGCTATATCAACCTTCTCACCGCTTTCACTCTCCACGATTTCTTTCACCATATCTGCAGAGAGGTTCGACAGGGCGCTTTCAGGCCGATGTTTCGAGTACTCCTCCACCGTATAGCCCACAATCTCCTGAAGCGGGCCTATCTGAGGCTTGTACCTCTCTATCACCTGCGTGGCGGAAGGGTCCTTCATTTCATCCCAAGTGGAGTCAATGGGAACAGCGGTCCATTTGTAGGATATCTGCGCAAAGGACAATGTGGCCGTGAAGAGCGCAACGATGAGCGGAACGGCTTTTCCCATATTGATATCAATCTCTCTGTTTCAACCATTTGACAAGATCCTTGAAAGTGGATTTCTTGCCATAGGTCAGGATCCCCACTCTGTAAATCTTTGCTGAAATATATGCCATCCCGATGAAAGTCAGCAGGAGAAGAGCAATGGAGAGAGCAAGCTGCCAGAACGGTACTACTCCGAAAGGAATTCTTGCCAGCATCACCATCGGAGAAGTGAACGGAATCATCGAAGCCCAGAACGACAGGTCGCTCGAAGGATGCTCAAAGGTGTGCAGCATTATGAACAGACCCACTATGAGAGGGAGCGTCACGGGGAGCTGCAGCTGGCTGGTGTCCGATTCATTGTCCACAGCCGCGCCGATTGCCGCGAACATCGCCGCATAGAGCAGGTATCCGAGGATGAAATAGATGATGAAGCATCCGATGATATATCCCCAGTCGATGCCGGATATCTGGCGGATGACGCCTGCGACGCCTGAATCTTCACCATCAGCGCCTGTAACCTCAATCAAGGTGGCGATATCCACTGAGTTTCCGTCAGAGACGGTCTGCCCTGCAGCAGCCATCTTGCTCATTACGGATTCCATTCCTCCCGCCTTCTCAACGAGTTTCTGCGTTGCAACGGTAGATGCCCCGAATGCTATCACGGATGTGAGCGCCACCCAGATAAAGAACTGTGTCAATGCCACGAGGGCCACACCGATTATCTTGCCCATCATCAGGTCCACGCTCTTGACAGACGATACGATAACCTCCACAACCCTGCTGCTCTTCTCGTCAATCACACTCCGCATCACCATCGTGCCGAACATGAAGACGAATAGATATATCAGAAAACTCATCAGGTAGGCGAGCACCATATATATCTCCACGGTATCTTTTTTGGCTTCGCCCGACTTGTTGAGAGTCATTGAGGTAACTTTGATGTCGGTCTTGACGTCATCCATTATCTGATCGAGGTTGTCGATATTGTAACCTTTGAGCTTGCGGGTCTCGATCACCTTGTTGACTGTCCTGGAGATTGACTGGCGCACCTCCACACTGAGCGGCTCGCTCGAGAACGACGTCACTGAAACTTCTCCTTTGGCATCGAGTTCTGATATACCAACGACAGCATACAGGTCAGTGTCGAAAAAATTGTCACGGACGCTCTCCAGGGTTTCGCCCGGTTCGGCCATCACGTATTCTATTTTGTCGTTGCTTTCGAAATATGGCGCAATGAGTCCGGATTCATCAATGATCTTGACTTTCTGGGCATCTTCGCCTCCCATCAGCATTATCCCTGCCGGCACGAATATCAGAAGTCCGAGCAGCAGAGGGGTGAGAATGGTTGTAAGGATAAACGATTTCTTTCTTACCCTGATTGAATATTCGTGGCTTATAACTATGCCTATCTTCTTGAGATCCATTTCGTTGCCCTCCTATTTACCGCTTACCAGCTTGATGAATATGTCATTCATGCGCGGGATGAGTTCACGGTATGAATTGATTGTAACCTGTTTGTCGAGCATTTCGCGAAGGGTGGCTGCGCCCTCCTCTCCACCGGAAAGAATTTCAGTGTGGCGTCCCTGCTCGTCAGTGTATATGAGTTCGACCTTGTTGTCGCCGTACTGCCGTCTGATGACGTCAGTCTCTCCGCTGACTACGAGTTTCGACTTGTTGATCAGGGCAATACCATCGCAAAGTTCCTCCACTGACTCCATATTGTGGGTTGAGAGGATGATGGTAGTGCCTTCGTCCTTGAGGCGGAGTATCTCCTGCCTGATGGTCTGTACGTTCACGGGGTCAAAGCCTGAGAAAGGTTCATCAAGGATGAGGAGTTTCGGGCGGTGAAGGACGGTGGTGATGAACTGGACCTTCTGCGCCATTCCTTTTGAGAGTTCCTCAACTTTCTTGTCCCACCAGCTCTGGATGCCGAATTTCTTGAACCAGAACTTGAGCTCGTTCAGGGCGTCGGCCGTTGACATCCCCTTGAGCCTTGCCAGATAGAGCGCCTGTTCGCCGACCTTCATCTTTTTGTAGAGTCCTCTCTCCTCGGGCAGATATCCGATGGTGCGGACCATCTCGTCGGTCATCATCTTTCCGTTGAACACTATCGTTCCGGATGTCGGCACGGTGATGCGGTTGATGATTCGGATCATCGTGGTCTTTCCAGCCCCGTTCGGTCCGAGCAGGCCGTAAATCTTCCCTTCAGGTATTTCCAGCGTCACGTCGTCAAGGGCCGTGTACGCGCCGAATCTCTTTGTAACGTTATTGCACTGCAACATCTTCAAAAGATTTTAAACAACTTGCAAATTTACGAAAAATTTCTCTTCAACACTGGTCCACATCAAGTTTCTGTTTAAAAATCACCGATTTGTCACCTTTTCAGATAGTGTCTGAGCTTTGACACTTCCTCCTCCGAAAGAATGTTTTCCCTGAGGAGATTCTCCACACTCCATGCGGCAGTGTCGTAAACTTTCTTGAAACGCTGTATGGCTTTGGCTGCACGCTCGCCCAGATAAGGATGCAGGGAAAGGCGTTCCTGCCCCTCATTCCATAGGTCGAGCCATTCGATTTTTCCCGTGTCGATCACAACCTGCGGGCGGAGATGTTCGAGTTTCTCCCGGTCGAAGCGGTCAATTTCAAGCAATTGCTCCACTGACCAGAAGCCTCCCGCCCGCCTGCGATAGGAGATGATCCTGCCGGCAAAATAGGGGCCGATGCCACTGAGCGACACCAAAGCTGCGCTGTCGGCCCCGTTCAGTTCCACTTTCGCAATCTCGATGAAGGGCTCGAGCCGTCTGAACAGAGTGTCGGATACCACATACATCTTCGCAAAATCCTGCTTCTCACGGAATCTGCCGCCTTTCTTCCGATAATTGTCGACAGACTCGGCCTGCCTTTCGCTCAGTCCCAGACGCACAAGTTCTTCCAGCGTGACGGTATTGGGATCGAAAGGGAAACTCTCCACCCTCCGCCCGCCACGAGCCACACCACGAGCCGGGAGTCCACTCCTCTGCGGACGAGGATACCCCCGCAGCGCATTCACCGCCGGAGGAACAGAATCACTACCGACAACAGATTCCTCCTGAAGTCCGTCAACAGACGCAGGCCTCCTGACCACCTTCATGACGAAAACAGCCAGCTGGAATCCCAATACCAGAAAAATCAATGCGACAATGCCCGAAGCAGCACTGTCAGAGAGTCGTTTCTTCGTCTCCCGCCTCATTCTCTCCTCCTCCTTTCACTATGACAACTATCTCTCCTTTAGGCTCGTGAGCCTTGAAATATTCATACAGTCCCCCCAACGTGCCGCGATGCGTGGTGTCGTGCACCTTCGAAATCTCGCGAGAGACCGACGCCTCCCTTTCAGCCCCGAAAATCTGGGCGAACTCGCCCAGGGTCTTCACCAGCCGATATGGCGACTCATAAAAAATCATTGTACGTCTTTCCGCCGAAAGTTCACGCAGCTTCGTCTGACGTCCCTTCTTCACCGGAAGAAAGCCCTCGAAACAGAACCTGTCACACGGGAAGCCCGAATTGACGAGCGCCGGCACGAATGCCGTGGCCCCAGGCAATGTCTCAACCTCGATGCCCGCCTCAACGCAGGTCCTGACCAACAGAAATCCGGGATCGGAAATACCTGGAGTGCCCGCATCGCTTATCAGGGCGACGGTCATTCCACTGAGGATCTTGTCCCTGACCGATTCCACCGTCTTGTGTTCGTTGAACTTATGGTGGCTCTCCATCCGTGCGGAAATCTCATATTTCTTCAGCAGGATGCCGCTTGTACGCGTATCCTCCGCCAGTACCAGGTCCGCTTCCCTGAGAACCCGCAGGGCTCTGAGGGTAATATCCTCAAGATTGCCTATTGGAGTGGGAACTATGAAGAGTTTCGACATTTTTTTCTACCTTTGTAGTGGTTACAAACACAAAAATAGTCAAAAAAATTTATGGAATACGCAAAAAAAACCGGTTGGATTGAGGTAATCTGCGGTTCAATGTTTTCCGGAAAGACGGAAGAACTGATACGTCGAATGAGAAGAGTGCAGTTTGCGCAAAGAAGCCTTGCCATTTTCAAGCCGAAGATCGATACCAGATATTCGGTGGAGGAGGTGGTGTCACACGACGCCAAATCAATCAAGTCAATCACCGTATCCTGCTCGGCGGAGATTCTTGAGCACACTCTGGCAGGCGGCGTGGAGGTAATCGGAATTGACGAGGCCCAGTTCCTGGACAACGGAATCATTGAAGTGGCTCAGACCCTCGCAAACCAGGGCGTGCGGGTTATCATTGCAGGCCTTGACACCGACTTCCGCGGCATTCCTTTCGGTCCTATGCCTTATCTTATGGCCATAGCCGAATATGTAACCAAGGAGCACGCCATCTGCGTCCACTGCGGCGACCTGGCCAACCACTCCCACCGTCTGACAAAGAGCGACAAAATAGTGGAGCTCGGCGAAAAGGACATCTATGAGCCTGTATGCCGTCACTGTTTCAACAAGTTGAAAAAGAAGAATGCTGATTGACATAATTGCCGTCATCTGCGGCATCCTCGGCATTGCGGGATGCATACTTCCAGTCATTCCGGGTCCTCCTCTGAGTTGGGTCGGAATGTTGTTGCTGTACATTGCCGACAGCAGCAAGGTCAGCACCACCTCTCTGATCATATGGCTTGTCGTGGCTGTTGTGGTGACAGTTCTGGATTATATAATCCCGGCATATTTCACCCGCGTTACCGGCGGATCCAAGTCATCCGGCAAAGGGTCTCTTGTGGGACTCCTTGTAGGAATATTCTTCTTTCCACCGTGGGGAATGCTCCTTGGAGCTTTTCTCGGAGCCATTTTCGGGGAGATGTTTCTGGAGGGCAAGGAACTGCGTCAGTCCCTCAAGCCTGCCTTCGGCTCACTTGTGGGTTTTCTCTTCAGCACGGGGTTCAAATTGATTGCCTCCATCACAATGATGGTCCTCATCATAAGAGGGCTGTAGAATCGGCCTGAACGTATCCGTTTCCGCTTTTTTTGAAAAAGAGTGTGGTTGTGCCGTTTGTCACCATGACAGCGCGCACTGGCAGCACCCTGGTGTAGCGCACCACCTGCTCGATCACACTGCGGTCTATCTTTACGGAAGGAGCCTTGCATTCCACCAGAATGTCGGGATTGAGGTTTCTGTCATAGACCACGATATCGGCGCGGTACTGCAGCGAGTTGTATTCAAACGGAACCTCGCTCTTCATTCTTGTCGGAGATATTGAGCAAGTATCGCGGAGCCAGGTGATGACGGCCTGCCGCACCCCCTCTTCCGGGGTAAGTTCCACCTCTTTCCTGCGGAGCGGGTCAAAGATTTTCATAAGGAATGTCAAGCTTTCAGCCCCATTTCGGCGGCTTTCTGTTCCATAAGAGCAAATGCGGCGTCATATTCGTTGGGGATGACTCCGTCGAGGATGGCCTCCTTCACATATTCCTTTATCTGCCCGATTTCCTGACAAGGAGGAATATGATAGCGTTCCATAATCAGATCGCCCGAGATAGGATTCTTGAAATTACGTACGGCATCCTTCGCCTCAACCTCCAGCAGCTTTTCCTGAACGTGTTCATACTGCTTCCTGAAGCGTTCAACCTTCTGTTCGTTGGCTGACGTGATATCGGCCTTGCAGAGAATCATCAGATCGTCAATGTCGTCCCCCGCCTCGAACAGGAGTCTGCGTACAGCCGAATCGGTAACTTCATCCGTCACAAGGGAAATAGGCCTCAAATGGAGAGCCACCAGTTTCTCGACATATTTCATATCCTCGCTCTGGGTCATTTTCAACTTGTTGAATATGCCCTTGACCATCTTCGAGCCGACAAATTCGTGTCCGTGAAAAGTCCAGCCTGTTCCAGGTTCATAACGTTTTGTCCGCGCCTTGCCAATGTCGTGCAGCAAAGCAGCCCACCTGAGCCACAGATTGTCACTCTCCCGTGCGACGTTGTCAAGCACCTGAAGGGAATGCTTGAAATTGTCCTTGTGTCCGCGACCGTCCACATTCTCCACCCCCTTGAGGTTTGACAAGGCCGGAAGGACGGAGGTGAGCAGGTCGCATTCATCCAGAAGCCGGAAGCCTGTCGAAGGCTGGGGGGAGAGCATTATCTTGTTGAGTTCGGTAGCAATCCGTTCTGCGGAAAGTATCGACATCCTCTCCTTGTTGCGGCGCATCGACTCGATTGACTCAGGCACTATGGAAAATCCCAGCTGTGTTGCGAAGCGCACTGCCCGAAGCATCCTGAGAGGATCGTCGCTATATGTCGTATCAGGGTCAAGAGGCGTGCGGATGATTCCCTCATTCAGGTCCTTGATGCCTCCGAACGGGTCCACCAGGGAGCCATAGTCCTCCTCCTGAAGACTGAATGCCATGGCATTTATGGTGAAATCGCGGCGGAGCTGATCCTCCTCAAGAGTACCGTCCTCAACTATCGGTTTGCGGGAATTCGCCCTGTATGACTCCTTGCGCGCCCCCACGAACTCAACCTCCATTCCATTGTGCTTGAGCATCGCCGTGCCGAAATTCTTGAATACGGATACATTCGCGTGAAGCTTTTCCGCCACGGCCTGGGCAATCTCGATACCGCTGCCTTCAACCACTACGTCAATATCCGTACACGGCCGCTGGAGGAAGAAATCTCTCACATATCCGCCTATGACGAAGGCACGCACACCGTGCTCACGCGCAGTCTGAGCTATCGTCCTGAATATTTTTTTGTCAAGTGCCTCGCAAATCATAGGAATAGAATTTTTGAAACAAGTTCCTGCAACAGTTCTCCGTCAGTGGCTTCTCCCCTGCCGTTGCTCTTCGCTTTCGTGTCGGTATTTCTCAGAACGCTTATCGCCTTGATCACCTTCGGACAACTGTAGTTCTTTATGGCAGTATCGTATTCACCCGCAAAATAGGGGTTTATCCCCAGCTCAGCAAGAATTTCGCTGCGGGATGTCCCGGATTGAAGCAGTGCGTGGTATCTGAGCAGACGGATGAAATGGGTGGTAAGGGCGGCAAGTGTCACGACCAACGGATAGCGCTTCGGCGAAGAAGAGAAGAACTGCGTGATTCTGAAGGCTTTCTGCGCATCTTTCAGGGAGAGGGCCTTGGTGAGTTCGAATACTGAGTAGTCGCGGCTCATCCCTACGTTCGCCTCTATGTCCTGCGCCGAGATGCGCTTGCATCCCTGAGGCAGAAGCTTCAACAGTTTGTCTATCTCGAGAGCGACTTTCGCCATATCAACACCGGCAAATTCCGAGAGCAGCGCTGCAGCGTCAGGGCTCATTCCAACGCCCTTCTGAGCAGCATATTTCTCAATCCATCCCGGCATCTTGTAGTCCGGCACCTGATTCGACTCGAACACCACGCCCGCCTTCTGAGCCTGTTTGTAGAAGGATGTGCGCTTGTCGATGTTCTTGCCGCTTTTGGTGGGGTCATTCGGAGTCTTGTAGCAGACAACCAGGACTGTGGATGGCATCATTCCCTCGAAATAGACGCCTATGTCCTCTATCTTCTTCATCATCTGCGCCTCCTTCACCACCACAATCTGCCTTTCGACCATCATCGGGAACTGCCGCGCGGTACTCACGACCTGAGCCGCCGAAACGTCCGCCCCGTAATAGACAATCTGGCCGAAATCCTTCTGATCTTCAGGCACGACGGAGTCCATCAGCAATCTGCACAACTCGTCGATATAGTAATGCTCCTTGCCGAAAAGCAGATAAAAAGGCTTGAAATCGCCCTGAAGGATCTGTTCTCTGATAGCCTTGAACTCGGTTGAACTGTCTGAAGTCTGCTTAGCCATATCAGGCAAATATACAAAAAAAAACAGGAATTCAGCACCCGTTGCAGATGCGCCCGTCACGAAGTCGCACAATACGCCCGGCACATTCCGCCACATCCTCCTCATGGGTTACAAGTACCACCGTATTTCCGGCTGAATTTATCTGCGCGAAGAGAGACATGATATCATCGGAGGTCTTAGTGTCGAGGTTGCCCGTGGGCTCGTCAGCCAGAATTATGGAAGGATTGTTGATCAACGCTCTGGCAATCGCCACGCGCTGCCTCTGGCCTCCGGAGAGTTCGTTCGGCTTATGGTGCAGCCTTTCGCCAAGTCCCACCCTTATCAGAGCCTCCCCCGCCCTTCTGAGCCGTTCTTCACGCGGCACACCGGCATACAGCAGCGGAAGCGACACGTTTTCAAGGGCATCGTAACGCGGCAGCAGGTTGAACGACTGGAACACGAATCCTATCTCCCGTCCTCTGACATCGGAGAGAGCGTCATCATCCATATTGCTCACGTCGGTGCCATTGAGCCAGTATCTGCCCTCAGTGGGAGTGTCAAGGCACCCCAGGATGTTCATCATTGTTGATTTTCCGGAACCGGAAGGTCCCATAATGGCGACGAATTCGCCTCTGCTGATTGTCAGGTTCACTCCGTCGAGAGCCTTAACCTGATTTCCTCCGACAAGGTAATGCTTGCTTACCCCCTCAATCCTTATAACCTCCATAGCAAAACCATTAATGCCCTTACGGATGCAAAATCCGTTCCGCAAGAGCTATTTTTTCAAACCCTCGAGGAACCTGCGGCAATTGACATATATCGATTCAATCCCGGCGCCGGTATCCCACCTGCTTCTGTCGCTCTCGCCGACGGCATTCGATATGGTGCGCAACTCGGCGAAATTCTCCACGCCGTATTTATGACACATCTGAAAAAAAGAAGCACCCTCCATCGACTCTACCTGCGCGCCTAAAGCCTTTCTGCGCTCCACCTCCCCGGCATCTTCCGTCATAACCTGGATTGTCAGCCCGCTGACGCACGGAAGCCATCCGAAAAGTGGCTTCGCACCGGTAAGAATCGTATCCGGGGCCTCCCCGTGACGCTCTTCGATCACATTGAACGCAGCTCCGGAAGGAGAACCGTCGAATGTCCCCGCTATGCCGGCATCTATCACATAGTCATACTTTTCTCCCGAAGAGAGCATTTCCGCCATCTTTGATTCGGTTGCCTCGGCGCCCATTCCGGAGAAGACAACACGTGCATCCACTCCCGTTTCCCTGCATGCCCTGAGGCAGGCTTCGGCCTCCGGCTGTTCAGCTGTGATAAAAAGAATCTTCATAATGCAAATTTCACAAATATTATTCGTAAATTGCACTTTATTATATAAAAATCTGTCCATTTCATGAAAATTGTCATAGCGGGAGCAGGCGAAGTCGGTTGCCATCTGGCGAAAATGCTCAGCGAGGGTTATCACGACATAACCATCGTGGACAACTATGAGGAACGCCTTGCCCTGGTGAGCGAAAGCATGGACGTAGTGACCGTCATGGGCAACCCTACGTCAATCAACGTGCTCAAAGCAGCCGGTGTAAGTGACGCAGACCTGTTCGTGGCCGTGCATCCCGCCAAGGAGCAGGATGTGAACATCGTCTGTGCGATACTTGCAAAGCATCTGGGCGCAAAGAAGGTCACTGCCCGAATCAACGACGCCGAATATCTCACAGCCGACAACAAGGTGATGTTCACCGAAATGGGCATCGACCTGCTGTTCTATCCCGAGAAGATTGCGGCTAACGAGATCGAAGGCCTGCTGAAGCAGTCGAACCTCTCCGATTTTATGGAATTCTCCCACGGAAGGTTGCAGCTGGTGGCATTCAAACTTGACGAGAAGTCCCTTCTGATCAACAGGACGCTTGCGGAATGCACTCCGACCGACGGACCTCTTCCATACAGGACAGTGGCGATTTCGCGTGGCGACCAGACCATAATTCCGCAGAAAGAGACCATTTTCAAACGCAATGACCTGGTATTCGTGATAGCGCGCGAAGATCACGTTGACAAACTTCTGGAATATTCCGGGCAGGATCTCGTCTCAATAAAGAGGCTGACGATTCTGGGCGGCGGACGCATCGGAGAGATGCTCGCGATGCAGTTCGAGAAAAGTGCCGAATTCGTTAAAATCATAGAAATCAACAAGGCCCGGTGCGAGGTCCTTTCCGAAAAGCTTAACAAGACTCTCGTCATAAACGGAGATGGACGAAACTCGGATTTCCTCTTCGAGGAGGACGTAAAGAGCTGCGACGCTTTCGTGGCAGTGACATCCAGTTCCGAAACCAACATCATGGCCTGCGTGGCGGCAAAGAAGATGGGCATTGCAAAGACCATCGCCGAAGTGGAGAACATCGAATACATCAGGCTTGCCGAGGAGATGGGAGTCGATGCCGTAATCAACAAGAAACTTATCACTGCCGGACGTATCTTCCGCTTCACGATGAGCACAAAGGTACGCACAGTGAAGATGATCAACGGAAGTGATGCCGAAATCATCGAATATATCGTCAACCCGGGAAGCAGGATCACGATGGCCCCGCTGCGCGAGATGCATCTGCCGAAGGAGTCGGTCATCGGCGGTATTGTCCGCGGCAATGACACGATCATCGCAGGTGGCGACACAATCGTGCGCCCGTACGACAAGGTGTCGGTGTTCGCGCTGCCGTCCGCAATGAGAAAAGTGGAGAAATTCTTTGAATAATCAATAAACAAACAATTTTTATCATGGTTCAATACAAATTCAAAACATCAGGAAAAACCAGAACGGAACATGATCTTCTTGGCAACAAGGAAGTTCCGGAAGAGGCTCTGTTCGGAGTTCAGACATTACGTTGCATCGAAAATTTCGACATAAGCGGAAATCTCCTCGGTGATCATCCCGAATTCATAAAGGCATTCGGCATTGTGAAAATGGGTGCCATTCTCGCAAACCACAAGCTCGGGCTCGTCGATGACAAGATAAAGGATGCAATCGTTGCCGCCTGCACGGAACTGATGGAAGGAAAACATACAGAACATTTCCCGATCGACCTCATTCAGGGAGGCGCCGGCACTTCAGCCAATATGAACGCCAACGAGGTAATCGCCAACCGCGCCCTTGAAATTCTGGGCAAGAAACACGGCGACTACAAGGTGGTTCATCCTAACGACCACGTCAACATGGCCCAGTCAACAAACGACGCATATCCTACGGCAATGCACCTCGGCCTGTATATGATGCACTCCAACCTGATGAAGTCGCTCAAAGACCTCTCAAAAGCACTCAGAGTAAAGCAGCGTCAGTTCGCTTCCGTCATCAAGATGGGACGTACACAACTTCAGGACGCAGTTCCTATGACTCTCGGTCAGTCGTTCGGCGCATATGCCACTGCTGTTGAAAATGAGACGAAAAAACTCGACAAAGCCGCTCAGGACCTGCTCGTAATCAATATGGGAGCAACTGCCATCGGAACCGGAATCACTTCGGAGCCGGGCTATGCAGAAGCTTGCACACAATTCATCAAGGAGATCACCGGATGGAATGTCACCCTTGCCAAAGACCTTGTTGAAGCCACCAGCGACACATCTTCAATGGTAAACTACCACGGCCAGCTGAAACAGATTGCCATCAGGGTATCAAAGATCTGCAATGACCTCCGACTCCTCTCTTCAGGTCCTCGCGCCGGTCTGGCTGAAATCAACCTTCCTCCGAAGCAGCCAGGTTCTTCAATCATGCCTGGAAAAGTCAACCCTGTCATCCCTGAAGTCACCAATCAGGTATGCTTCAAGGTTATCGGAAATGACACAGCCATTATGATGGCTTCAGAAGCCGCCCAGCTTGAACTTAACGTTATGGAACCTGTACTTGTAGAGTGTGTTGTTGAATCCATCACCTGGATGACACGCGTACTCGATACTCTGCGAGTAGAGTGCATCGAAGGCATCACAGCCAATAAGAAGAACTGCAAAGGGCTTGTAGTCAACAGTATCGGAATCGTTACAGCTCTCAAGCCTTATATCGGATATTCAGCTTGCTCCGATGTTGCAAAAGAGGCGCTCTTCTCAGGAGGCAGCGTATTCGACCTCGTCCTCGCCAAGAAGCTTCTCACAAAGGCTCAGCTCGACAAGATTCTTAACCCTAAGAACATGGTAAAACCTACAAAGGTTGAGCTCTAGTCCTTCCAGGACCATACAGACGATATCTCAGAGCACAGGCGGAAACACCTGTGCTCTGTTTTATGTAGCGGTTCATCGTACGCACGCTTGCAAATCCGCTCTCTTCAGCTATCTCCACCAGATTCACGTCACGGCAGTCCTCTCTCATGATGTAATCTATCGCATATCTGGCCCTCATCGAATTGACGAGCTGCGCGAAGCTCAGGGACTTCATACTTATTGCCTTCGTCACATACGTCCTGTTGCTCATCACTTCGGAGGCCAGGGTATCAAGCGACAGATTTTCGTCGAGAAAGAGCCTTTTTGTCTCCAGAACGCGGCATACCGACAGAAAAATCTCCTCCTTGTCACGTGGTCTGGTCATTTTTCTGCCTCCTCAATCCGTTCTTCGAAGAAAGTTCATTCAGGCTCTGTCTCTTGTACTGACGGCACCAGTCTGCCGGTGTAAAGCCCGTATTCCGGCTGAATGCCGAGGTGAAAGTAGCCATGGAATTGAAGCCTACTTTCTTGCACATATCCACTATCGATATATTCTGATTGACAGAATAGAGTCTCATCGCCTCCCTTACCCTGTAGGAATGCACCAGCTGGCAGAAATTCTTGTTCAGTTTGGTACGGATTGCCTGGGAAAGGTAACTTTTGTTGGTATAAAGCCTGGCAGCGACATCGCTCACGCGGATATTGGGATTGAGGTAGAGCCGTTCCCTCTCCATCAACTCACAAAGCCTGTCCTTCAGATCCTCCATCTCAAATTCCCTCAGGGAGATTCCCTCATCCTCCAACACTCTGCGCGGTGGGGAGGCAAGAGCTTCCGGTTCCTGCGGTTCGTCACGGCGTCTCCTGAGAACAACGGCAAATAGGACAATCGCCGCGGCCAACGTCGCATACCCCGCAATCAATAATACACTGTTCATAACTTCGGTTTCTTTCCGGCGAAGCTATCAATAAAAAAAGCGGTTACATCATTTTTGATATAACCGCATCATAACAGTGAATCTTTTTAAATATAACGATTATTTTTTAACTTGTTCGAAGCCTTTTCCGTATACTCCCATCACACTGCTTACAGAGATAAATGCGTCTGGATCAATGCTTCTGATCAATGTAAGAAGCGCATTGGTGTCGTGTTTCCTGGTAATTGTCACGACAACGTTGATATCCTGCTTCGTGTGCCAGCCAATGCCTTTGAGGAGCGTGGTTCCACGATGGAATTCGGTGGAAATCGCATCGGCTATTTCAGCATATTTCCTTGAAAATATAAAAACCTGTATCGACTGTTTGGTACCTGAAGTGACCATATCGACGGTGACACTGAAGATGCCGGAAACCACATAGCCGTAGAGGACCGTGGCAATACGGCCGCCCCAGGTTCCATCTGAAGGGAGGAACAGGGATGAAGCTATTATCAATATGTCTATTGTCATTATCACCTTGCCCGGAGAGATCGCCCTGTACTTGTTTATGATAAGGGCCACTATGTCCGTGCCTCCGCTGCTTCCGCCCTGTGAGAAGGTCAACGCTACTCCGAAGCCAGAAACGGCACCTCCGATCATCGCGCAGAGAAGTTTCCCGTTTTCGATTGAGATCTCCTGTATGAAATCCTGCGAAATCAATTCAGGAAGGAAACGGAGGAAGATGGTCGAGACAAGCATGGCAAAGATGGTCTTGACTCCGAAGCCGCTTCCAAGAACCTTCATCGCAATGACCAGCAGCACGGTATTGATTATGAAATATGAGTAGCTGACATCAAAACCCGTCAAATATTGGATGATGGCACTTATACCCGTGACACCGCCACCCACCATCTGATTCGGAATGATGAAAACGGTCCAGGCAAATGTGTAGAGGAAAAGCCCCACAGTAATTATTCCGTAGGACCTGATTGTGGATAGTATCTTTCTGCCCGTCATAATGCAGGATTTTAGCAGACGATGTTGATAATCTTGCCAGGAACCACTATCACCTTCTTGATTGCGGCGCCCTGAAGATATTTTGCCGTACCGGCATCAGCCCTGATGGCAGCCTCCACCTCTTCGCGGCTGTATGATTTCGGCATGTCGACCGTAAATTTCATCTTGCCGTTGAATTGTACCGGATATGTAACGTTATTTTCGACAGTATATGCCTCGACGTATTCCGGGAATCTTGCATAGGTGATTGTCTCTTCGTGGCCGAGAAGGCTCCACAACTCTTCGGCAATATGCGGAGCGTACGGGCTGAGAACTATGACCAGAGGTTCAAGAATCTCGCGTTTGTTGCATTTGAGATCCGACAGGTCACCGACGGCTATCATAAAGGCACTTACTGTAGTGTTGAACGAGAAATTCTCTATATCGGACTGTGCTTTTCCTATCAGTTTGTGCAGAGCCTTGAGTTCCTGTGGTGTCGCCTTTTCTTCAGATACGGAGAATGTGTCACCGTCGAAGAACATCTTCCACAACTTGCGCAGGAAGCGGTGAACACCGTCAATGCCCTTTGTATCCCACGGTTTCGACTG
Source organism: Candidatus Cacconaster equi (assembly GCA_018065895.1). Classification (GTDB taxonomy): domain Bacteria; phylum Bacteroidota; class Bacteroidia; order Bacteroidales; family UBA932; genus Cacconaster; species Cacconaster equi. The sequence continues at coordinate 24,979 of JAGHSK010000019.1, read as the reverse complement.
CTCGAGAGGACCGAGGAACATTTCATACATACGCAAGGTGTCGGCGCCATAGCGCTCACAAACCATATCCGGATTCACCACGTTGAACATACTCTTGCTCATCTTCTCCACCGCGGCTCCGCAGATGTACTCTCCATCTTCAAGTATGAACTCGGCTGTCGCAAAATCCGGCATCCACCTTCTGAATGCCTCAAGGTCGAGCCGGTCGTTATGGACGATGTTGACGTCGACGTGGATCTCCGTCGTATCGTATTTGTCCTTCAACCCCAGAGAGACGAAGGTGTTGGTATTCTTGATTCGATATACGAAGTTGCTCCTGCCCTGGATCATGCCTTGGTTTATCAGCTTTTTGAAAGGTTCCTGTTCGCATACGTATCCGAGATCATAGAGGAACTTGTTCCAGAAACGGGAATAAATCAGGTGACCTGTAGCGTGCTCGGTACCTCCGATGTAGAGATCAACGTTACGCCAATAGGCATTCACATCCTTGTCGACGAGGGCCTCGTCATTCTTCGGATCCATATATCTGAGATAATAGGCGCTGCTGCCGGCGAAACCCGGCATAGTGCTTCTTTCGATAGGATATCCCTTGTACTCCCAGCCTTTGGCGCGTGCCAAAGGAGGTTCGCCGCTTTCAGTCGGCAGGAACTTGTCAACCTCCGGAAGTTCGAGAGGAAGTTCCTCGAACGGCAGAGCTGTGGCTATTCCATCCTTATAGCAGATAGGGAACGGCTCTCCCCAATAGCGCTGGCGGCTGAAGATGGCGTCGCGCAGACGGTAATTGACCTTGCGGTGCCCGATTCCCATCTTCTCGACATATTCAATTGCCGCAGGGATGGCCTCCTTCACGGTCATTCCGTTGAGGAATCCGGAATTTGTCATTATTCCTTCCTTCGCGTCGAAACTCTCGTTTGAAACGTCGCAGCCTTCAATCAGCGGAACTACAGGAAGGTTGAATGTTCTGGCAAAAGCATAGTCGCGGCTGTCGTGGGCAGGCACCGCCATTATGGCGCCGGTGCCATATCCGGCAAGAACGTATTCCGAGATCCATACGGGAACCTTTTCACCCGTCACAGGATTGATTCCGTACGAACCTGAGAAGACTCCGGTAACCTTTCTGGTTTCAGCTATACGTTCACGCTCCGTCTTCTTCTTCGCTGCCGCGAGATACTCCTCCACCGTCTGTTTCTGCTGAGGCGAAGTGAGTTTCTCCACCCATTCGCTTTCAGGTGCAAGTACCATGAAAGTAACTCCGAACAAAGTGTCGGCTCGTGTCGTGAAGATCGTCACGTCATATTCCTTATCTCCGTTTACCACGTGGAATACCACCTCTGCGCCCTGGCTCTTTCCAATCCAGTTGCGCTGCATCTCCTTGAGGGAATCTGTCCAGTCCAGTTCGTCAAGTCCTTCGAGAAGTCTCTCGGCATATGCCGAAACCCTCAACTGCCACTGGCGCATCTTCTTCTGCTCCACAGGGAAGCCACCGCGGACTGAAAGACCCTCCTTCACCTCATCATTTGCAAGTACGGTTCCCAATGCAGGGCACCAGTTGACGGCAGTCTCGCCAAGATAGGCGATTCTATAGTTCATCAGCAGGTCAGCCTGCTCCTTCTCGCTCAGATTGTCCCATTTTCCTTCTTTACGGAATTTTTCGACAAGGGTTTCGATAGGCTCAGCCTTTTGTGTCTGAGGGTTGTACCAATGCTGGAACATTTTCAGAAAAGCCCACTGCGTCCATTTGTAATACGACGGATCACAGGTACGTACCTCACGGCTCCAGTCATACGAGAAGCCTATGCGGTCCATCTGCTGGCGATATCTGCTGATGTTCTTGGCTGTTGTGACCGCCGGATGCTGTCCGGTCTGGATTGCATATTGCTCCGCAGGCAATCCGAATGCGTCATACCCCATAGGGTGAAGGACATTGAAGCCCTTGAGACGTTTGTACCTGCTGTAGATGTCGCTCGCAATGTAGCCCAGAGGGTGGCCTACGTGAAGTCCCGCACCTGAAGGGTATGGGAACATGTCAAGCACGTAGTATTTCGGCTTGTCGCTGTTATTCTTGGTCTCAAATGTGTGGTGTTCAGCCCAATAAGCCTGCCACTTCTTCTCTATTTCCTGAAAATTGTAATCCATTGCGAGTTATTTTTTCAACTCGCAAAGATATAAATATTTCTTGAGTTATTTCTTGAGCCTTAACTTGAATGACTTGGAATCAGTCAGACGGAATTCTATAGGAAGAACAACCCTGGTGCGTACCTTCTCGCCCATTATCTTTCCGGGGATCCATTTAGGTGACACATTCATCACCCTGAGGGCCTCGTCATCAAGCAGTTCATCCACACCCTTCTCAACCCGTATATTTGTGACAGAACCGTCTTTCTCTACGACAAAGCTGACCAGAACCGTACCCTGAATGCCATTCTTGACCGCTTCCGCCGGATATCTGAGATATTTGTAAACCCAGCTCTGAAGGAAGTGACTCTCATCGGAATGGAAGAACTGAGGGCGCTTGTCGCATTCGGCCACCGTATAAATCTTATTGGCCCGATCCTGTGCTGAGGCCTTTCTCTGTTTTTCCCTGTCAACTACAGGCATATCCTCCTCGCAGCAGGAAAGGCTCTTGAGGAAGTAGAAAATATAGTTGCATTCCTGTTCCATCCCGTCGTATGCAAGATTACGGGCCTGATCCCTGACAGTGCGATAATCCTTCGAAATTCCTGTAGAGAAACAGAAGATAGGGATTTTCTTCTCGTAGAAAGGCAGATAATCCGACGTAATGGAGATTCCCCTGGCCATCTGCGGAACCGTAACGACAGGCTCAGACTGTGTCAGATTCATCAGATGCCCGATATCGGAAGAAGACACCTGTGTCAGAAGTGTGAACGGATTGTTCTTCGACATATGGCCGAGCATATTCAGGTCAATCATTGCTCTCACCTTGCCAATCTCGCTGAAGGCCCTGTTCACAAAATACCAGGAGCCTGCCGTTCCCTTCTCCCCTGCTCCGAATCCCGCAAAAATTATCGAACGGGGGAACATGTAGCGGCACTCCGACACCTGCCTGGCCAATTCAATCAACATCGACATTCCCGAGGCATTGGCGTCCGCTCCGGGATAAACCTGTTCGACCTCCTCCCCGTTGAAAGTCATCCTGTTGACGCCCATTCCATCGATATGCGCCCCTACAACTATGTACTCCTCCCGGAGCTTCTGGTCAAATCCCTCAACGATTCCCACTATGTTGAGGGAATGTATATCGGTAAGAGAATCCCGGATGGAGAAATCCTGTCCGTTCTCATCCGTAAGCATCACAACACCTGCGGAAGAGAGCTGGTTGAAGAGATATTCAGCAGCCTTGCGCTCCCCTTCGCAACCGGCCGCGCGCCCTTTCAACGCATTGGACGAAAGATACGCCACGTGGTCCTTGAGGTCAGTGGAAACATTAAAATTCTGCGCCGCAGAGAGTGCAGCGCAGAAGATCAGTATTGATGTAAGAAATCTTTTCAAATCACTTCTTGTAGAAAGGAGTCTTCACCACTTTCGCCTTGAGGAGTTTTCCTCTTACGTTGATGAATATCTCGCTGTCAACCTTGTTGAAAGGTACAGTTACATAACCCATGCCAATCGCCTTCTTTACAGAAGGGCCCATTGTTCCGGAGGTTACGTGACCTATTTCATTGCCTTGAGCATCGCATATCGGCATTTCGTGGCGTGCAATACCCTTGTCAACCAGTTCAAATCCCACGAGCTTGCGTTTCACACCCTCTGCCTTCTCATTGAGAAGGAACTGTTTGTCAATGAAATCGCCCTTCGCGTCAGTGAATTTGGTAATCCATCCCAATCCAGCCTCAAGAGGAGAGGTTGTGTCGTCGATATCGTTGCCATAGAGGCAGAATCCCATTTCAAGGCGGAGAGTGTCGCGGGCGCCGAGACCTATAGGCTTGATGCCGAATGGAGCGCCTGCTTCAAATACCGCATTCCAGAGTTTATCCCCATATCCGTTCGGAACGTATACCTCGCATCCGCCGCTTCCGGTGTAGCCTGTTGTGGAGAATATGGCATCCGGAATACCGGCCACCTCAATCTGCTTGAAGGTGTAATATTCCATCGACATTACGTCCTCTTTGCAGAGCTTCTGCATAACTTCCATTGCTTTCGGGCCTTGGATGGCAAGCTGGCAGATGTCGTCCGAAGCATTGATCAGATCCTTTCCGATTACCATACCGAATTTCGGAGCCACAGAGCACAGATGTGCCCAATCCTTGTCGATATTGGCCGCATTGACGGCAAGCAGATACTTCTCGGTGCTGAAGCAGTAAACGATGAAGTCGTCCACGATACCGCCTTTGCCATTAGGGAAGCAGGTATATTGAGCTTTGCCCGGGAAGAGGACCGATGCATCATTTGAAGATACATACTGTATGAATGCAAGCGCATTGGAACCCATCACCCATATTTCACCCATATGCGAAACGTCGAATACGCCCACCCCTTCGCGGACAGTGGCGTGCTCCTCGTTGATGCTGGTGTACTGAATCGGCATGTTGAAGCCTGCAAACGGAGCCATCTTTGCGCCAAGCGCAATGTGTTTTTCTGTAAATACTGTATTTTTCATTCTATTGGAAATTTGGAATCTTATTTCTTCGGCCCGGCGTCATACACCCAAGGCTCCACCCCTGAAGGCGCCACCTTGGCATATTCCGAGCAGGATCTGTAGGCCTGATCCTTATTGTCCGTACCAAGTATGGCCACGGCCGTGTAGCCGCTGCGCAACTTGAAGGAAACCACCTGATAACCGTCATTGACAAGATCCTTTGAACACTTCTCGACATTCTCACGGTCAGTGAAAGATCCCGCAATCACGTAATATCTGTTCTGCGGCACGCTGTTGGCCAAAGCCTGCGAATCACGGGCGGCCCGGGCGGCAGAATCGGCGGCAGCCTTTTCAGCCGCAGCCCGCTGCGCGGCAAGACGCTCTGCATCAGCCTTGACCTGACGCAAGGAGTCCAGGTCCCTTGACGTGGGCTTGTTGAAGGAGGCGCGTACAAAATCGCACCCTGTCGCAAGCAGGGCCGCAGAAAGCGCGACGGAGGCTATCCTAAAAAACAGTTGCATAACCAGGGGTTTATTACCTCACAAATATAATGCAAAAATCGTATCTTTACAATTGAATTGAGAAACGGTGCAACTATGGAAAGAAAGATTGTCCTGGAAGAAATCGATCCTGTCGAAATTTACGGTGTCAACAACAAACTGTTCGATCTGCTCGCGAGCCATTTTCCGAAAATTCGCGCAGTGGCGCGCGGCTCTGAAATAAACGTAGTGGGGCCGGATGCGGAGGCAGACAAATTTGAGAAGAGCATCAATGCTTTGATTGCCAAAAGGATGAAAAAACGTAATCTGACCGAATACGATGTCGAGTCACTCTTTGAGGACGAAATGCGCAACCCCGAGGAGGGCGAAGTCGACCTTTCGGAGGACCACGAGAGCATCATAGTTTACAGCACCGAGGGAAAGCCCATCAAGGCACGCACGAAGAACCAGAAGAAGATGGTGGCGGAGTATTACAGGAATGACCTGATTTTCGCGCTGGGCCCCGCGGGAAGCGGAAAGACCTACACCGCCATAGCTCTGGCCGTAAGAGCGCTCAAGAACCGCGAAGTCAAGAGATTGATTCTGACACGTCCCGCAGTGGAAGCGGGCGAGCGCCTGGGTTTTCTTCCGGGAGATCTGAAAGACAAGCTTGACCCTTATCTTCAGCCCCTGTACGATGCTTTGGAAGATATGATTCCCGCAAAGAAGCTTCAGTCATTCATGGAAGAGGGCATCATTCAGATAGCTCCTCTGGCCTATATGAGGGGCAGGACGCTTGACAGGGCCTTCGTGATTCTTGACGAGGCGCAGAACACCTCTCTGGGCCAGTTGAAGATGTTCCTCACCCGAATGGGATGTGATGCCAAATTCATCGTAACGGGCGACGCCACTCAGATTGACCTGCCGGACAAGAGAAATTCAGGACTGGTGCGCGGGGTCAACATCTGCCGCAACATCAAAGGAGTGAGCATAGTGGAATTCGGGAAGGAGGACATCGTCAGACACCCTCTGGTAACCAAGATCGTTACTGCTTTCGAGAAGGAGAAAGAGGAGAACTAACGCTCCGCCAATCTTACGCAACGCACGTTCACGCCGAATCCGGTCTTTCCCGTATAGTTCATCGGGAACTGTGACAAATCGCTGTAGATATATCTGTAATATGCCTTTTGCGAGTCTTTTTCAGAAGAACTCCACCAAAAACCGTATGTTCCTTCCGACTCAAAGCGTTTGTAGCCATTGGTAACGTATCCGAGAGGGATGGCATTCCAGCCGAAATCGTTCGTGTGTTCATTGTCAGGAGAATATCCCCACATATTTTCATTCTGGAACGTAACATTGGCCGAAGCCTTCTCGCCGATTCCCTCCCACTTGTCTGAAAACGGAAGGAAATGCCCGTCATTCATGGCTGAAGCAAGATCTTCCCAGTCCTCGTTCGTAGGGACGCTCCACCCTTCAGGGCAGGCCCCCTGCGGGCCGCAGCCCAATCCGCTTGCCGCCTTACCACCTGTGGCATCTTTCCAATCGTAGAAATATCCGAACATGTCCCAGGTTATCGGGGAACGGTGGAAAGGGACACCTGCACCGGCATAGGCCAGATTCTGACTGAACCAGTCAAGGTTGCCGATGGTGACGTATGCGTATTTATGGTTGTCACGCTTGTCAACGATGCTCTTCCCGCTTCTTTTCAAGCCTTTGAGGGTATGTCCGTTGAATGTGGTGTCGATGGTGCTTACCTGCACGGAGGCAGATGTCGTATAGTATCCTTCATGATGGGCGCTGGCGGAAACCACGAAAGTGCCAAGGCTGTCGGCAGGAAAACGGAACGTAACCTTCTTGCCCACGATGGTGTCGGTAACCACCGTAGGAGCCACCCACTTGATGACAGGATTCTCGGGAGCGAGTATTCCGCCGGCCTCAACGGTTACGTATTCACCAAGCAGAACATACCTCGGAATGTCATATTCCAGTTCACCAACCATATTCAGCCTGTACTCCTCTTCTTCCTCCTCCTTGGAGCATGAAAGGATGGCGAAAACAGCCAGGGCGGCAACAGCCCATATGTACTTGAATTTATTCATCATAACTACTTACAACTTGCAAAGATGCATATTTTATTGTAGATTTGCAAGAGAGTGATTAAACTAAAATCGTGCCACCCAATGAAACCCGTCAGTGTTTTCATCCGTTCCCTTTTCGCCGCTGCGTCCCTCATTCTCACAGTGGCCTGCACGGAGAAATCTGACTACGCCAGAATCGAAGGATTCGCCCAGGGAGGCACTTATGCCGTCACTTTCCGGGTGCCTGAGGGCACGGACGAAGAACAGATACGGCTGGAGATAGACAGCATCCTCGCCCGAATTGACAATTCTCTTTCAGGATACAACAAAGGATCCCTCCTGTCAAGGCTCAATGCCGGAGAGGATCTGCCTCTCGATTCCGTTTTCATCAGATGCTTCAAGCGATCAACCGAAGTATGGAGGGAAAGCGAGGGGGCTTTCGACCCGTCTGCAGCTCCGCTTTTTGACATATGGGGATTCGGCTTTGAAAACGGCGGAAGTCCGACTCGGGAACAGATTGCGCAGGCGATGCAGGTTGTGGGGATGGATAAATTCTCTTTGGAATGCAGACCCGACGGAATGCACCTCGCAAAGGCAGACTCTCTTGCAAAATTGAATTTCAATGCGATAGCGCAGGGACTTTCCTGCGATATGATTGCGGAATTCCTGGAGTCGGAGAAGTGCCACGACTACCTGATTGATGTCGGAAGGGAAATGATGTGCAGTGGAGAGCGCAAGGGTGGCGGAGCGTGGCGTATCGGAATAGACAAGCCGGTGGACAATGCCGGCGAGGAGGTGAACCTTCAGGATATTGTGGATGTCAGTGGGAAAGGCATAGTGACATCCGGCAATTATCGCAAATTCTATATAAAGGACGGTGAGAAATTCGCCCATACAATTGATCCGCGCACAGGTTCGCCTGTAAAACATACCCTTCTCAGCGCCACCGTGATAGCGAAAGATGCAGCGACCGCCGATGCCTACGCCACCTGGTTCATGGTGGCAGGACTCGAAAAGGCCTCCGCAATTGCTTCGCAACGTGATGACATTGAGGCCTACCTGGTTTACGGCGACCAGCAGGAGATGAAGGTATGGAAGAGCGCAGGATTCAGGACAGAAGAGAAACAACTTACAAAATAGCTATGAACAGAAGAAATTTTCTAAAAGCCACTGCATTCGGCGCAGCTGCATTCGGAATCAGCACACTGCCTGGATGTGGAGTCAAGACGAAGGAATCGTTTGACACAATCATCAAGAACGGTGTGATTTATGCCGGAGACGGGAAAGAGCCTATCAAGGGGGACATAGCCATCCGCGGAGGCAAAATTGCCGCATTGGGCAAAGACCTCGGCACAAATGCCGGAACAGTAGTTGATGCTCAGGGCCTCACAGTATCTCCTGGCTTCATTGACATTCACACCCACACCGACACTAACCTGTTCTATGCCCCTAAGGGCGACAGCCGTATATTCCAGGGTATCACAACTGACCTCGGAGGCAACTGCGGAGGCGCTCCGTTCGTATATTCCGACGAGGCGTGGGCAAAGCGCAAGGATACAACCCGCTGCGGATATCCTGCCTGGAGAGATATCGACGGCTTCTATGAGACTCTCAACAAGAACAAAATCGGCATCAACTACGCTTCTCTCGTAGGTCACGGCGACATCCGCGACGCTGTCGTAGGTCCGTACAACGTTCCTGCAACTGACGAGCAGCTCAAACAGATGTGCGACATTCTCGACAAAGAGCTGGAAATGGGAGCAATAGGTATTTCATACGGTCTGGAATATGCTTCCGGCTGCTACAGTGACACAAAGGAGATGGTAGCCCTCAACAAGGTGATTGCAAAGCATAATGCTCTGTATTCTATCCATATGAGAAACGAGGACGACCACGTGCTCGAGGCTATGGACGAGGCTATCGAGGCTGCCCGTCTTTCAGGCGCACGTCTCGAAATCTCTCACCTCAAGGCTCAGAACCCTGCCAACTTTGACAAGATCGACCAGATGCTCAAGAAGATTGACGACGCACGCGCTGAAGGTATCGACATTGCGTTCGACCGCTATCCTTACACAGCATTCTCTACCGGCTTCACCTCATTCATTCCTATCGAGCTGCGTGACGGCACTCACGACGACATAATGAAACGTCTCAATGACAAGGCTGCCTGCGAAAAGATCAGAACATACGCCTACAGCCGTCTCGAGCGTTTCGGCGGTCCTCAGCAGGTTGTGGTTGCAGGCTGCGAAGACCCTGCAAATCAGGTTTACGCAGGCAAGAACCTTGCTGAATGCTGCAAGATCTCCGGGATGGACGAGTGGGAGATGATCCGCTATCTGCTCATCTCTGAGAAACTCGGTGTCAACCAGGCGACATTCGCGATGAAGGAGGAGAACCTCGAAAAGATTTATGCACATCCTCTGTCAATGCCGGCTTCCGACGGAAGTGTCTATTCTCCTGAAGGAGTACTCGGGAAGGAGCTGCCTCACCCACGTTCTTACGGTACATTCCCTCGTTTCTTCGAAAAGTTCGTACGCGAGAAGAAGATCGTGGACATGTCAACGGCCATCTACAAATGCACCGGTCTGCCTGCATCACGTATGAAGCTCAAGGAGAGAGGTATGCTGATACCGGGTTATGCAGCCGACATCACCATCTTCAACCCTGAGACAATCGCCGACACTTCAACCTATGCGAATCCGCACATCTTTGCAGCCGGAATCCAACACGTTTTCGTAAATGGAGTCTGGACCATCAAGGACGGTGAACACACCGGAGAACTTGCCGGAACGACCCTCGGCAACGAACACATCAGCAGATAATCCGGTCTGCAGCACAATGAAAGAGCGCGTCACCTGTTTCAGGTGACGCGCTTTATCATTAAAGAATATGCTTCCCGTTATTTGAATTGGGCAAAGAAGTCGTTACCCTTGTCATCGACAAGGATGAAAGCAGGGAAGTTCTCAACTTTGATCTTCCAGATAGCTTCCATTCCGAGTTCCGGATACTCCACACACTCGATGCTCTTGATGTTGTTCTGCGCAAGGATCGCGGCAGGACCTCCGATTGAACCGAGATAGAAACCACCGTGCTTCTTGCAGGCATCAGTGACAGCCTGGCTGCGGTTACCCTTGGCGAGCATTATCAAGCTTCCGCCATTATCCTGGAATTCATCAACATATGGGTCCATACGTCCGGCAGTGGTCGGGCCCATGGATCCACAAGCCATTCCGGCAGGAGTTTTTGCAGGACCTGCGTAGTAGATAGGATGATCCTTGAGGTATTGTGGCATCCCCTCACCTGCGTCAAGGCGTGCCTTGATCCTGGCATGAGCGATGTCGCGACCCACGATGATAGTGCCGTTGAGGCTCAGACGGGTGCCGATAGGATACTTGGTGAGAACCTTGCAGACATCTGCCATAGGCTGGTCGAGATCGATCTTCACGGCATTGCCCTCGCCTTGATTGCGGAGAGACTCCGGAATCCACTGTGTAGGGTTGTCGTCGAGCTTTTCGATCCAGATACCATCCTTGTTGATCTTTGTCTTGATATTGCGGTCGGCGGAGCAGCTTACTCCAAGCCCGATAGGGCAGCTTGCGCCATGACGCGGCAGACGGATGATGCGTACGTCGTGAGCCATGTACTTGCCTCCGAACTGTGCACCCAAACCAATCTTGTGAGCCTCTTCCAGTACCTGCTTCTCAAGTTCCACGTCGCGGAAGGCGCGGCCTGTCTCGTCACCTGTCGTAGGGAGTTCGTCATAATAGTGGCAGGATGCCAGTTTCACCGTAAGAAGGTTGCGTTCGGCTGACGTGCCTCCGATAACGAAAGCCAGATGGTAAGGAGGACAGGCGGCAGTGCCGAGAGTCTTCATCTTGCTTACTAGGAAAGGAACGAGTGTCCCCGGATTCTGGATGCGTGCCTTTGTCTCCTGATAGAGATAGCTCTTGTTTGCAGAGCCGCCGCCCTTGGTAACGCAGAGGAACCGGTACTCCATACCTTCTGTTGCCTCGATGTCGATCTGGGCAGGAAGGTTGCACTTCGTATTGACCTCATCGTACATCGTCAGAGGCGCATTCTGGCTATAGCGCAGGTTCTCCTCGGTATATGTCTTGAAAACGCCTTTTGAAAGAGCCTCTTCGTCGCAGAAGCCCGTCCATACCTGCTGACCCTTTTCTCCGTGGATGATGGCTGTTCCCGTGTCCTGGCAGAAAGGAAGTTTTCCCTTGCAGGCCACCTCTGCGTTGCGCAGCATTGTGAGGGCAACGTATTTATCGTTCTCAGAAGCCTGAGGATCGCTGAGAACTTTTGCAACCTGGGCATTGTGTGCCGGACGGAGCATGAACGAAACATCCCTGAAAGCCGTGTTGGCCATAACCGTAAGGCCTTCTGCAGCCACTTTCAGCATTGGCTTGCCTTCAAAATCGCCTGTAGAGACATATTTCTCTGAACCAGGTATCTTGTAGTACTCGGTTTTGTCTTCACCGAGTTGAAACATTGGAGCGTATTTGAATTCCATATCTGTTTATTTGAATTTCTCTGTCTGTTCTTTCAATAGTTCTTCGAGCACACCCTTCTCGAAATAGTCAATTTTCATGGCGTGTTTCACAGCAGCGAGAGTCTTCGCCGCCTCTGCCTGTGCCACCTGAGAGCCCTTGCGAAGTACGTCATACACGTAAGGGAGATTCTTCTCCAGCTCTTTGCGGCGCTGACGGATCGGCTCCAGAGTGTCGTTGAGCACGGCATTGAGGAAATTCTTGATCATCATATCGCCCAGGCCTCCGGCACGGTACTGCGCCTTGACCTCGTCAAGAGAGTTGAATGTGAAGCTGGCCTTTTTCCCGACGAAGCAGTCGCGGAACTTCCCGAAATGTTCGTCACGGCAGAATGCATCAAGATAGGTGAACACCGTATTGCCCTCCACCTTTCCAGGATCGCTCACCTGAAGGTGTCCCGGATCGGTGAACATTCCCTTCACCTTGGCCCATACCTCCTCGGCTGAATCCGAGAGATAGATGCAGTTCCCGAGCGACTTGCTCATCTTGGCCTTACCGTCGGTGCCTGGAAGACGCAGACAGGCCGCGTTGGAAGGAAGAAGGATCTCAGGTTCCACCAGAGTCTCTCCATATGTTGAGTTGAACTTGCGCACGATCTCACGCGTCTGCTCGATCATAGGCTCCTGGTCTTCGCCCACAGGGACCGTGGTGGCCCTGAAAGCCGTGATGTCGGAGGCCTGTGATATGGGATACGTGAAGAATCCCACCGGAATACCCTTCTTGTTGGAAGCCGCCTCATCTTCGGAGTTTTCAGCGAAACCTCTCATTATTATCTCCGCCTTGACGGTAGGGTTGCGCTGAAGACGCTGCACCGTCACAAGGTTCATATAGTAGAAAGCAAGTTCAGTGAGCTCGCTGACCTGCGACTGTATGAACATCGTGCTCTTTGCAGGGTCCAGGCCGCAGGACAAATAGTCGAGGGCCACTTCGATTATGTTCTGACGCACTTTCTCAGGGTTCCCCGCATTGTCGGTAAGAGCCTGTGCATCGGCAATCATTATGAATATCTTCTCATATTCACCGGAATTCTGCAGCTCTACGCGACGACGAAGCGAGCCTACGTAATGTCCGATATGAAGGCGCCCGGTAGGACGGTCGCCTGTAAGGATCACTTTTCCCATCAGTCTTTGATATCTTTCAGTTTTTCACGAATCTTCGCCTCAATTTCGTCGCAGAGTTGCGGATTGTCCTTGAGCAGAGCCTTGACGGCATCGCGTCCCTGTGCGAGTTTGGAGTCCTCATAGCTGAACCACGAGCCGCTCTTCTTGATTATGTCAAGCTCCACGCCCATATCGACAATCTCACCGATGTGGGATATTCCCTCACCGAACACGATGTCGAACTCGGCCTTCTTGAAAGGAGGTGCCATCTTGTTCTTGACAATCTTCGCACGGGTGCGGTTGCCCAGAGCCTCTTCACCGTCCTTGAGCTGTGTCACGCGACGTACGTCAATTCTGACTGAGGCATAGAATTTCAGAGCATTGCCGCCGGTGGTTGTCTCCGGATTGCCGAAAAGCACGCCTATCTTTTCACGAAGCTGATTGATGAAGATACAGCAGGTATTGGTCTTGGCGATGTTGGCGGTAAGCTTGCGGAGGGCCTGGCTCATCAGGCGTGCCTGAGGGCCGACCTTGTTGTCGCCCATCTCGCCCTCAATTTCAGCCTTCGGTGTGAGTGCCGCCACCGAATCGACGACTATGATGTCAATTGCGCCGCTGCGGATAAGGTTGTCAGCAATTTCAAGAGCCTGTTCTCCGTTGTCAGGCTGTGAAATGAGCAGAGTGTCGATATCGACACCGAGATTCTGAGCGTATGTGCGGTCAAATGCGTGCTCGGCATCGATTATTGCAGCAATGCCGCCCTGCTTCTGGGCCTCCGCAATGGCGTGAATGGCCAATGTGGTCTTGCCGCTTGACTCAGGGCCGTAAATTTCAATGACTCTTCCTCTCGGATAACCTCCGATGCCCAGTGCGTGGTCCAGTGCGATTGAACCTGTAGCGATTGTAGAAACTTCCCAGTCAGGCTGATCTCCCATTTTCATGATTGTGCCCTTGCCGAAATCCTTCTCGATCTTGGCGATAGTGGCCTGCAAGGCCTTCAATTTCTCTTCATTGTTTGCCATTTCCGTGTGTGTTAATAAGTTAGTAAATCGCTGATTTTTCCGTTTATCAATATGCAAATATACCTTAAAAATATGGGAAAAACCACCTATTTTCATTAAATTTGCAACATAATGAAAGAACATCTGCTTGGCAAGACACTTGACGAACTGACAGCGATAGCCGCAAATGAAGGCCTGCCGTCATTTGCTGCAAAGCAGATTGCGCAGTGGCTCTATCAGAAGAGGGTGCAGAACATCGACCAGATGACCAACCTTTCCCTGGCCGCACGTTCGAAACTCTCTGAAAAATACGACATCGGGCACATTTCTCCAGCAGGGAGATTCGAATCGTCCGACGGCACGAAAAAATACCTCTTTCCCACCGGGGTCGAAGGAAAGCTCATCGAGAGCGTAATGATTCCCGACAGTGACAGATGCACAATCTGCGTATCTTCCCAGATCGGCTGCAAGATGAACTGCCGGTTCTGCATGACAGGAAGGGGTGGATTCCACGGACAGCTCTCCACCACTGAAATCATATCCCAGTTTCTCAATATCGATGAAGCGTCGCAACTCACCAATGCCGTATTCATGGGAATGGGAGAGCCTCTTGACAACTGGGATAACGTGAGCAAGGCGCTTGAGATACTGACAGCCGGATGGGGCTTCGCCTGGAGTCCGAAAAGAATCACACTTTCCACTATCGGTGTGATTCCAAACCTGGAAAAGTATCTGGACCAGAGCAGGTGCCACCTTGCGGTCAGCCTTCACAACCCTTTCCCGCAGGAGAGAGCGGAGCTGATGCCGGTGCAAAGAGCCTACGATATCCGTGATGTAGTTGCCCTGCTCAGAAAACACGACTTTTCCGGGCAGCGGAGAGTGAGTTTCGAATATACGATGTTTGCAGGCGTGAACGACACCGTGCGGCACGCAGATGCTCTTGTACGACTGCTCAAAGGGGTCGAGTGCAGAATAAATCTGATACGGTTCCACGCCATACCGGATTCCCCGCTCAAGACTTCATCGCCTGAAACGATAGAAAATTTCAAGAACCGGCTCAACAATGCCGGAATCACCACAACCCTGAGAGCATCCCGGGGCGAAGATATTATGGCGGCCTGCGGACTGCTGGCCGGAAAAGGACTGAAGAAATGAAAAGACTTGCAACCATTCTTGCTGCTCTGCTCATCTGCACGGCAGCATCAGCCGACAGGCCCAAGGTGGGCGTTGTATTCTGCGGAGGAGGAGCGAAGGGTGCCGCACACGTAGGAGTTCTCAAAGTTCTGGAGGAGAACGGAATCCCTATCGATTACATCGTCGGGGCAAGTATGGGTTCCATTATGGGCGGACTTTATGCCATCGGCTACTCTGCCGACGAACTGCACGACCTGCTGCTGGCCCAGGACTGGAATTCCGTAATGAACGATAAAATAGCCAGAAGAGACCTTGCATACGAACACAAGAAAGGCTATGACAAGTATGTTCTCCATATTCCGTTCGGAGTCGGGGACCTCAGCAACCTTTCATCTGAAAAAAAAGATTCCAAAAAGTCCCTGCTGAGCAACATACCATTGGCTCTTGTCAACGGCCAGAATATCTACAATCTCTTCACAAAGTTGTCCGTAGGTTACCAGGACTCACTGGATTTCAACAAAATGCCTATCCCGTTCGCCTGCGTGGCAGTCGATCTGGTAAGCAAGAAGGAGGTGGTGTTCCATAGCGGAAACTTCGTTGATGCGATACGCTCCTCAATGGCGATTCCAGGATATTTCGCTCCGGTCAAGATGGGCGATATGGTGCTGGTTGACGGTGGTACCCTCAACAATTACCCGGTTGATGTGGTCAAGGCGATGGGCGCCGACATCGTCATAGGCGTCCTGCTCGGAGCAAGCGATCCTAAAGATCACCGCATCACCGACATCGGAGCGATGGCCAGCGAAATGATGGACCTCTTCCTTGACGTGAAACTGGCCGACAACATCAACAACACCGACATCCTGATCACGCCGAGCGTAAAGGGATATTCCGTACTGAGTTTCGACACGCAGAGCCTCGATTCACTTATGGTCAACGGCGAAAGGGCTGCCAGGGAAAAACAGGATGAACTGCTTGCCCTCAAGAGACGCATATTCGAGGAAGACAGCCTGAAATCGGAGACCTTCGTCGGGCCCGAGCAGGAAATAGTGCGGTACAATAAAGCCAGGCACATCGACAATGACACAATCACAATAGGTGGCATAAGCCTTTATGGGCTGGATGCAAAGGAGATTTCGAAACTTTTGAGAAAGACCATCTTCAAACCGGGAGTGAAAGTGACCGGCACAATGATTGAGGAGCAGATCGAGAAGTTCTACAGCACAGGGATGTTCGAATCCGTGACCTATGCGCTCAAAGGTACGCAGGAGCCGTACGATCTGGAGCTCAAGTTCGTAAAAGGCAAACCTTCAAGCCTCAACGCCGGATTCAGGTTCGACACGGAGGAAATTGCATCCATCATTCTGAACGTAGGCCTGAACAACAGGTCATTCGCAGGCCACAGATTCGGCCTCACGGCAAAGCTTGCCTACAACATGCAGGCAGAGGCCTATTACTCATACGGATTCTTGAGCAACACCCAATTCAATTTCAAGTACAAGTTCAGGAAATCCGACCTCAATATGTTCAAGGAGGAAACAGTCAACGCATTCAAGTTCAACCAGCACTCCTTCATTGCCGACTTTTCGACACAAAGGACCAAATACTGGCATTCCGACATCGGGGCAAAAATCGATATGTTCCAATATGTGTCGATGCTCTCATATGTTGGAGAGCAGACGGACAGGTACGATCTCGACCCGAGCAGAAGGTTCTTCCTCGATGCGTTCGTAAACTTCAGCTTCGACAATATGGACAAGCCGTACTTCCCTACCCGGGGTATACAGTTCGAAGCCGAGGCGGATTACATCAACAGCAGAATATTCGAATCCGAGGAGGCGAAACATCCGAGTCTTCTCACGGCAAGCCTCAACTTCACCGGTGTCATTCCATTCGGCGACAGATTCGCCCTCATACCGTCCCTCAAGCACCGCTCAATCTTCGGAGAGCAGGCACCGGGCATCTATGCCAATATGATGGGCGGCTTTGAAGCCCATCGCTATACCGACCAGCAGATGACCTTCATCGGCATCACCCACACCAAGGTATTCGACAAGAATGTCTCATCTGCCACATTGGATGCAAGGGTAAGATTCCTTGACAACCACTACGCGACACTCTCCGGGGTAATGGCTCTTGACTACCATACTTTTCATGGAATATTCGAAGAGAAGCCTTTCTTCGGCGTAAGGCTCGGGTATTCGTACGACTCGGTTGTCGGACCGCTGTCGGCCAACATTATCTGGTCGAACATAACAAAGCAGGTGGGTGCCTATCTGAGCATCGGATATTCTTTCTAAGATGGAGCCGGACAAAACAAAGGCACTTGACCGGATGATGCGGCTCTGTTCGACTGGAGAGCGTTGCAGGAGTGACATCATCAAGAAACTGGACGGCTGCGGTCTTCCCGAATCAGACGTTTCTGACATAGTGGAAAAATTATGCCGTGACGGTTATATCGATGAAACAAGATATGCCGATGCCTTTGTCCACGACAAGAGCGTTCTTCAGGGATGGGGTGCAAACAAGATAAGAATGGCCCTCAGGCAAAAGAGAATTGACGACAGAGCGATTGCCTCCGCCTTCGAAGATATGGATCGTGAAGGAGCCGAAAGCAAGCTGCTTGCCGTAATAAAGGCAAAATGGAAGAGTCTGGACGGAGAAGTCGACATGAAAAAGAAACAGGCAAAACTGCTGCGTTTCGCGCTCGGACGAGGATATGATTATTCAGAAATAAAAGACGCATATGAAAAAATTGTTGACAATATTTGACGCGGCGCTCCTCTTGTCAGGATTCCTTGTGATTGCAAGCTGCTCCGCCACACGCAGCGCATCCTCCTCCCGGCAGGATGGTTCCGACAAATCGGACATCACCACACTGAAAACTGATGAAATTGTAAGTGACGGATATACGGAAACCTCTAAATACACCAGCACTTCAGCCACTTCAAGAGCAACGTTGACCTCCCAGGACCGGGTGGCATTCAATTCCACAGCGGACTACATCTGCTCAAAGGTGGCAGGAGTCGACAGAAGCGCCAACGGCGGGCTCATAATAAGAGGAATCAGCACCATCCAGAGTGATACGGACCCCCTCGTGATGATTGACGGAATGGAGGCATTCAGCGTTGAAGAGATCAGACCTTCCGAGATTGCTACGATTGACGTGATCAAGGACGGAGCCGCCGCAATTTACGGTGTGCGGGGAGCAAACGGAGTCATCCTCATCACCTCGATAGCAGCGCAGCACGCGAAGGAACTGGACAGGGAACACGCCCGACAGGCCAAAATCGCTGCAAAGAAAGCGCGTGAAGCGAAAAGAGCTGCAAGAAAAGAGAACAAACAGTAATAATCAGAATTTGCAATACACTATGATTCTTTCAGAACAAATTAAAGAGATTAAACAGCGGATAGAGACGTTGGGGAGGTGTCTTTGACATCCCCGGGAAAAGAGATGAACTAAGCAGGAAACAGGCACAGACCACCGCCCCAGGCTTCTGGGATGATCCGAAAAAGGCGGAAGCCTTCATGAAGAGCGTGTCGCAGGTAAAATACTGGACGGACGGTTATGACGGATTGATGTCATCCCTGTCGGATCTGGAAACCTTGCTTGAATTCGGGGAAGATGCCGGAGAAGACATCGACAAGGCCTATGCCAACCTGGTGAAGCAGGTGGAGGCCCTTGAAATGCGGAACATGCTCGGTGAAGAGGGCGACAGCCTCGGCGCCGTCCTCACAATCAATTCCGGCGCCGGAGGAACAGAGGCGAACGACTGGTCTGCAATGCTGATGAGGATGTACACACGCTGGGGAGAAAGGAACGGCTACAAAATGACCGTAACCGAATTCATCGAGGGTGACGAAGCCGGAATAAAATCCTGTACAATACAATTTGAAGGAGACTATGCCTACGGTTATCTTAAAGCGGAGAACGGAGTTCACAGGCTCGTCAGGATATCTCCATTCAATGCGCAGGGCAAGAGGCAAACCACATTCTCCTCAGTATTCGTTTATCCCCTGGTCGATGACTCGATAAACATTGAAATCAATCCCGCAGATCTCGAGTGGGACACGTTCCGTTCTTCCGGAGCCGGCGGCCAGAATGTCAACAAGGTTGAAACGGGAGTGAGAGTGAAGCACATCCCGACAGGCATTGTCGTCGAAAATACGGAAACCAGGTCGCAACTTGACAACAGGCAGAACGCCCTCCGCATACTGAAATCACACCTGTACGATATCGAGCTCAAGAAACGTCAGGAGAAACAAGCCGAACTGGAGGGGCAGAAGAAGAAGATTGAGTGGGGTTCGCAGATCCGCTCATACGTTCTCCACCCTTACAAGATGGTCAAGGATTTGAGAACCGGATATGAAACATCCGATACCCAGGCCGTACTCGACGGGGATATCGGAGATTTCATGAAAGAATACCTTATGAACAATTAAAAGGTTCCCTGTCCGCCTTCTATCCTACGACAGCGCCATTGCAGACCTTCTCTTCAGGCGATACCACACGCATCGTCCCGTCGATCTGCTTGGCCATAAGAATCATGCCCTTGCTTTCTATGCCACGGATTGTACGCGGCTGAAGGTTTGCCAGAGTGCATATCTGCTTGCCGATCATCTCCTCTGGAGTATAGTATTGAGCAATACCTGAAACGATGACTCTCTTGTCAAGCCCGGTATCAATGGTGAGCTTGAGCAGTTTGTCGGTCTTCGGAACCCTCTCTGCAGCCAGCACGGTGGCTGTGCGGATATCCATCTGGGAGAACTGGTCAAAAGTGCATTCATCCTTTGCAGCTTCAACTGCAGGGGCTGCAGCGGCTTCCGCCTCCAGCCTTGCTTTCTTGATGGCTTCAAGGCGGTCCATCTGCTTCTGGATTGCATCATCCTCTATCTTTGCGAATAACAGTTCCGCCTTGTTCAGCTGATGTCCCGGTTTGAGAAGATCGGCCCTGCCGAGGTCATCCCAACCCATAGGCTCTATGTTCAGAATGCCATTGAGCTTCCTGACAGAGAATGGAAGGAACGGAGCGAACGCAATTGCGAGATTCGCGCAAATCTGAAGGGAGGTATTGAGGATGGATGCGGTGCGGTCAAGGTCACTCTTCGCCACGGCCCAAGGCTCTGTATCGGTGAGGTACTTGTTGCCAAGGCGGGCAAGATTCATAGCCTCCTTCAGCGCTTCCCGGAATTTGTAGTTCTCAATGTTGTCCTCAATCGACTTGCGGATTGAAGGCATCTGAGCCAGCACTTCCCCGTCAATCTTCTCAGGTTTTGCATCTGCCGGAACAGCTCCTCCGAAATATTTGTGAGTCAGCACCACGGCACGGTTGACAAAATTGCCGAACACGGCCACAAGTTCACTGTTGTTGCGGGCCTGAAAATCCTTCCAGGTGAAATCGTTGTCTTTTGTCTCAGGAGCATTGGCGGTCAGCACGTATCTCAGAGTGTCCTGTTTGCCCGGAAAATCCTGAAGATATTCATTGAGCCATACAGCCCAGTTGCGGGAGGTGGAGATTTTGTCACCTTCAAGGTTGAGGAACTCGTTTGCAGGGACATTTTCAGGAAGTATGAATCCGTCTCCGTAGGCCTTCAGCATAGAAGGGAACACAATGCAGTGGAAGACGATATTGTCCTTGCCGATGAAATGTACCAGACGGGTATCAGGACTCTTCCACCACTTTTCCCAACCGTCAGGCAGAAGTTCGATGGTATTTGAAATGTAGCCGATAGGGGCATCAAACCAAACGTAGAGCACCTTGCCTTCTGCTCCCTCTACAGGAACAGGTACGCCCCAATCCAGGTCACGGCTCACGGCACGCGGCTGAAGACCTCCGTCCAACCACGACTTGACCTGACCATACACGTTGGACTTCCACTCCTTATGCCCTTCGAGAATCCATTCACGAAGCCATCCTTCATACTGATCCAACGGAAGGTACCAATGTTTTGTCTTCTTCTTTATCGGTTCCGCTCCGCTGACCTTGGAATGTGGATTTATCAGCTCCTCAGGGCTCAGGGTTGAACCGCACTTCTCACACTGGTCGCCATAAGCTCCCTCCGCCCCGCATTTCGGGCAAGTGCCCACAATGTACCGGTCCGCCAGGAAAACATTTGCCTGAGGATCGTAGAACTGCTCGCTTTCACGTTCAATGAACTTGCCGTCATCATACAATTTGCGGAAGAACTCCGATGCGTTCTTATGGTGGACTTTGGAGGTAGTGCGGGAATAAACGTCAAAATCGATTCCGAACTCGGCGAAGGATTTCTTGATGATGTTGTGATATTTGTCAACGATGTCCTGAGGGGAACAGCCCTCCTTGCGGGCGGCCATCGTCACAGGTACGCCGTGCTCGTCGGAACCACATACAAAAAGTGTCTCGCGCCCACGCATTCGGAGGTAACGTACATATATGTCGGCCGGGACATAGACTCCCGCCAGATGACCAATGTGTACCGGACCATTCGCATAAGGCAATGCGCAAGTGATGAGATTTCTCTTGTAATTATTCATAATTATTGGATTTTGAGTTGCAAAGATAGGAATTATAACCGCTTTATCTCCTTTGCAAGACAGTTTTTGACTTTATTGAACATCTGCAGACGTTTCACCAGATCCCTGGCTTGAGCCTGATCGCCGGACTTCTGGGCTTCGGCAATCTGTTTGGCGAGAGCCTTGCACTCCCTGTCGGTGAGCCTGTATTTATAGTTGTTCACCGCCTTCGGGACACTGAATGCCAGAAGCTGTTCCTCCGGTACGAGAGAATTTATATACTCCTTTACCGTAACCGGGTGGCTTTCACACACCATATCCAGAACGGCCTTCGATATTGAAAGATCCTCGTTCGTGGAGAAATATCTGACAATCTTCTTCTGCCTTTCCACAGGGTCCTCCTCCGGAAGTGAGGCGGAAAAGGCGTTATATTGGTCGTAGAGTTTACGGTACAACGGATTCGTAAAGACAATGTCATCCTCCGAAAGGGATGCGGTGATGTACTCTTCCACCGACATATCCGGCTGTTTCTGAGCGCCATACACCATATCTTCCGGAAAATGCATCACGTAGGAGCCGAACTTTATCAGGTAGTATGTCAGTTCCTTTTCCGGCACGGACAGGTATATATCCGCGATATCACCGGATTCCTGCTGTCCGGCCTCCGGACGGGCAGTTTCCCGGGCAGAGGCACGTTCCTCACGCTCCTGCTCATACTGCTGCCGCGACTCTGTCATATAACGCTTGCGTCGCCGCATCTCCCCTATTTTCATCAGAACCGACTCGCTCTTGAGAGAGAATTGTTCCGATACGGCCTCAACATAAACGTTCCTGAGGATCTGGTCAGGAATCACGGAAATGCTCTGGATTATGTCATTTATCATCTGCGCCCTGCTCAACGGATCACCAGCGGTACGCGCAGAAAGAATATCACTCTTGTACGATATGAAATCCTTCTCGTTCTCCTCCACATACTCCAGAATCTCCTGACGGGAATGAGCCTTGGCGAAAGAATCCGGGTCATCTTCAGGAGGAAGGAGGACAACCTTTACGTTCAACCCCTCCTCCAGCACAAGATCGATTCCTCTCAAAGAGGCCTTGATACCGGCTTCGTCACCATCGTAAATGATTGTGACGTTCGAGGTGAATCTCTTGATGAGCCTGATCTGCTCCACTGTAAGTGAAGTACCGGAGCTGGCCACCACATTCTCTATGCCCGACTGATGCATTGATATCACATCGGCGTATCCTTCAACCAGAATGCACTTGTCACTCTTGGCGATTGCGCTCTTGGCCTGAAACATGCCATAGAGAGAACGGCTTTTGTTGTAGATTTCCGTCTCCGGGCTGTTGACATATTTGGCTACGGTCTTGTCATTCTTCAGCGTACGCCCGCCAAAAGCTATCACTCTGCCGCTCAAGGAGTAAATAGGGAACATCACCCTGTCGAAGAAACGGTCTGCCAAATCACCGTTGTCCCTTTCTATGCTGAGTCCGGATTCAACGAGATACTCTTTCCTGTATCCGCCGCGAATGGCCTCCTGACTGAGTGAATGATCGCGTCCGGCGGAATAACCGAGGCCGAATTTACGGATTGTCTCGTCTGTGAATTTCCTCTCCCTGAAATACGAAAGGCCTATCGCCCTGCCGACGTCGCTGTTCCAAAGAATATCCTGATAGAATTTTTGAGCATATTCCGACACTATCAACAGACTTTCATATTTCATCCTGTCGGCACGTTCCTCGGCGCTCTCCTCCTTTTCCACTATGTCGATGTGATATTTTTTCGCGAGATATCTCAGGGCATCTGAATACGAAAGATGTTCATGCTCCATCAGGAACGTCACCGCGTTGCCTGCCTTGCCACAGGAGAAGCATTTGAATATGCCTTTTGTGGCGGAGACGCTCATTGACGGATTCTTGTCTTGATGGAACGGACAAAGGCCCAAATAATTGGCACCCCTCTTGCGAAGCGTGACGAAGTCACCTATGACCTCTTCAATCCTGACTGCATCAAGGATTCTGTCGACAGTTGCACGATCTATCATAACGCGCTACCTCCCGAGCAGTTCAAGTTCTTCTTTTGTATAGAGAAGATGGTCGAGGAAATCCGAGAACGTATCAGGGAACAGATACATCACAAGCCAGGCCAGAATGACAAAGGCAAGCAATGAAAGTATCACAATCAAAATGACTGCAATTGTCCTGTTACCCTTTTTTGGCCTGTCGGATACGGCTTTATCTGCCTTGGCCTTCGAGGCGGCCCTTTCAACGGCTTTTTTCTCCTTCGCAGCAGCTTTTTTCTCCTTCGCGGCAGCTCTGGCTTCCTGCCGGGCAGCCTTTTCAGCAGATCTTGAATCAGGACTTTTTTCTTCAGGTCTTCGGGCAGGAGCATCCTCACGAACGATATTGAACAGAGGCTGCTGCTTCTTTATGCAGATAGGTTCGAACCCCTCCGCTTCCGGGTAAATATCCAGGCCTGCGTCAGGTATGAAAAAAAAGTCATTGGCAGAATTGGCCTTCATCTTGCCCAGATCGGGCAGAATGCAAACCTTGTTTCCCTCCAGTTCGGAACGCAGGCGGCTCAAGCACCAACCAAGCTCCACTTTTGCCTGCTCGACGGTCATACCCATCGATTCTGCGATCAAGGCAAGAAATTCGATGCCCTCTTCATTCGAGACCTCACACTTTCGAAAGGTCATCTTGCGGTATGGAGGGTTGATTGTAGTCTGTTTGTCGGAATAGTTGGCGGGCATCAACTCGGCTTGAAATATCCCTAAATAAGGAACTGCAACCCTTTCGAGGTTGCAGATCGCATCCTTTAGACATTTCGAAAACTGTTTGATGTCCATTTTCCTATCTGGAGATATGTGCCCGGGACAAGGCTCGAACTTGCACAACCTTGCGGTTACTAGTCCCTGAAACTAGCGCGTCTACCGATTCCGCCACCCGGGCTTTCGACTTCGCAAAGATAAGCAAACTAATTTTTCTGCAAAAATTTTATTAAAAATTTTGCTATTGTTATAAAAAGCCCTACATTTGCAGTCCCATTAGGGGACGATGGATTTCCATTGATAAAATTCCTCAATAGCTCAGTTGGTTAGAGCACCTGACTGTTAATCAGGGGGTCGTAGGTTCAAGTCCTACTTGAGGAGCAAGGCTTCATCAAGAAATTGGTGAAGCCTTTTTCTTTATCTATTCCTTAACATTGCTACACTCAGAGCCTCAAACGTAGCAATTTGCCTGTAATTCATTGATTTTGCCACGTTTAACGGTTATATCGTAGCAAAGCAAGCAGATAATCTAAGACTGCGCCACGGCGGCTGATACCGCCTTCGCTTCGCTCAAATGATCAATTGGACAAATGGGGATTTTACTTTTTCTTGGGATTTGATGGGAACCAGCCTTTGGCTACTCTCTTTTCTTGTTGAAACAGTTCCAGTATCGACCAGAAACAGCTGAAACCTATGACGCCCAATATTGCCGAAAGAACTCCCTTGGACAGAAGTGATGCAATGCAGAAACCCAGGCCGACAACAGC
>JAGHSK010000057.1 GCA_018065895.1 Candidatus Cacconaster equi | reverse complement strand
GCTGCTATGTCGTGGAATTGGAGGAGTTCTCGGGCAAGGAGCACGTCGGCACGGAATGATGCTGCTGCGGGTTGACAATTGTTTATTTCGGAAAATCAGGTTATTTCGCGGGCCTGGAAGTTTATGGGCACGTTAGATGCAACTATACAGACGGGTGAATATAACAGACAGGGTTAGGCGGCTTAAGTCTATATGAACGTGGGACAGACAGTTGAAAAAGCATATTTCAGTATAAAATAACGGCAACCAGATGCAGAATCTATGTTGCCGAAATGTGCTGAATGTTAAATTTCCGAAAATTGTTGCAGAAAAATTTGCTTTTTACAGTTTTCATTGACCCGTCCTTAATTTTTCAATTGAAGCGATAAAAATATGATTGGAATATGTATATTTACCCTCATAAATGATAGAAATCAAAAAAGATGTCGTGCAAACTCATCTATGTTTTGTTCCTTTTGCTTGCAGTTTCCTGCAGCAGCCCTCGTAATTATGTAAAACGTGCTGTCAGACTGATGGACAGAAACGGCCTTTTCGCAGAAGGGGACCAGTGGGATGCTGCACGAGAAAAGGCTCTCTCTCAAAAGCCGGCGACAATTGAAGATGCGCAGGAGGTTGTACGGGAAGCGCTGAAAGTGGCCGGCGGAAAACACTCTTTTATCCTCCCTTCCTCCAAAGTGGAGAAGCTGGCCAAAATAGAGTGGCAAATGCCGTCCGTTGAAATTTTGAATGACAACATAGTTCAGATAAAGCTGCCGGATTTCTCCGGCAATCAGTATGAGGGAAGGAAATATGAGCAAACCGTCATTGATGGTGTGCCCGGGAACGTTGTCGGTGCCATAATCGACTTGAGGGGGAATACAGGAGGCAATATGTACCCTATGATCGCCTCTGTCCACCGTTTTATAGATGATGGTGAAACTATGCTGAAATTCAAGAACAGGACGCGCACAAATGTCATTCCGCTCTCATACATTCTCAGATGCGAAGGAATAGAGGTTCAGGATCCTTTAGACTGCCCCGTCGCCATCCTTACCGACAGCCTCACGGCAAGTTCAGGCGATGCTACGCTGATTTGTTTCCGGGGGCAGGAGAACGTTAGAACGTTCGGAACGCCTACGGCGGGATATGCATCGGCCAACCGCCCCTTCAAAATGGCTGACGGCTCACATCTTGTCATTACAACGGGATGTGACGTCGCACGCACGGGTGAAGTGTTCTGCGATGATCCGATTGTCCCCGACATTCTGATTGACCATCCTGTGGAGGATGCTGTGGCATGGATCCGGACTATCATTCAAAAAGAGTCCACCGCATCCCGTCACTCCACTTCAGCTTCTGATTTTTAATCAGAATTATAGAAAAATAAATGGTATCTTTGCAGAAAACGGAATTGATGAGATTGTTTCTTACCATAACGGCGGCGCTTCTCGCATTTGCAGGCACGACTCACGCACAGAGTGAGCTGCGCAAAGCCGAAGAAGAGAAGGTCATCAAGTTTGACGAAAAAATCCACGACTTCGGAGACGTGCTTGAATCCGACGGCGATCTGACACATACGTTCAACTTCAAGAACGTTTACAAGGAGCCGATTGTCGTGCACAACGTGGTCTCATCCTGTGGCTGCACCACCCCGGAATGGACCCGTCAGCCGATAATGCCAGGCAAAGAGGGCACAATCAAAGTCACATTCTCCAACGACCAGGGGCCCTATCCGTTCGACAAGAGCCTCACCGTCTACGTTTCAGATTTAAGCAGACCTGTCATTCTGCGCATCCGTGGAAACGTGTTGGACAAAAAAAAGCCGCTTTCCGCCTCTTACCCGTTCAGATTCGGTCCTCTCGGATTCAGACAGACTGAATTTTCTCTCGGATACATTGACCAGGGCGTCACGAAAGCAGATTATACACAGATAGCCAATCTCTCCAGAGCAAGTGCCACAATCGCCGTGTCATCGGAGAGCGGCATACTGCGGATCTCCGTCACGCCCAATCCTGTTCCTGCAGGAAAAACCGCCAGGCTCAATTTCACGCTTGATCCGAATGCTGCAAAAGAGCCGATATGGGGTCGTATCGACACAAAAGCCTCCCTCATCGTGAACGGACAGAAAGTTCCGGGAGAAATCACAGTTTCAGCCGTAATAAAAGACAACTTCTGCAATATGACTGAAGCGCAGATGAAATCCGCGCCGGAGCCTGTCATAGAAAAAAGCTACTTCGAATTTGGACAGATCAAGTCAGGCACTGCGGTCAGCGCCCAGTACACCGTCATAAACAAAGGAAAGACTCCGCTTGTGATACACGCAGTTGACGGGAAGGAAAAAGGTGTGAGGGTTGCGACAAAGATGCCGCTCACGATAGCTGCAGGCAAATCTGCCGTTATTAAAGTCAATTTTGATTCGACAGGATACCGGGGGGAGATGCTTGAAGTGTTCACCATGATCACCAATTCCCCTTCCAAGCCGATAGTAAACCTGTTTTTAACCGGAAACGTAATAAAATAGATATATATGGATGCATCACATCAAGGAGATTTTTTCCCGGACTACGATAATAAAGATACCAAGCTCGTCATCAATGAAGGAGTCGAACAGCCTCCTATCGTGAACCCTTACATCACGAAGGTTTACAAGAAGAAACCGGCTCTTAAAAGCGTGGACGAGTATATGGACGGCATAATGAAGGGCGATACCACAATACTGAGCCAGGCAATTACTCTTGTGGAGAGCTACCTTCCGGAGCACCGTGCCATAGCGCAGCAGATCATCCAGCGCTGCCAGCTCGTATCAAACGAAAAAGAGACGATGCGTATCGGCATCACCGGCGTTCCGGGAGCGGGCAAAAGCACCTTTATCGAGGCCTTCGGCTCATATCTCACTTCGGAAGGGCACAAGCTTGCTGTTCTCGCGATTGACCCAAGTTCAGAAAAGAGCAAAGGTTCCATTCTCGGTGACAAAACCCGTATGGAAACTCTCTGCAACGATCCGAAAGCGTTCATACGCCCGAGCCCGTCAGCAGGTTCATTGGGTGGAGTCGCAAGGAAAACACGTGAGACGGTACTGCTGTGTGAAGCCGCCGGATATGATGTCGTGTTCATTGAAACCGTAGGTGTTGGACAAAGTGAAACGGCTGTCCATTCAATGAGCGATTTCTTCCTGCTTCTGATGCTTTCAGGTGCCGGAGATGACCTTCAGGGAATCAAAAGAGGCATTATGGAGATGTCTGACCTGATTGCCATCACCAAGGCCGACGGTACGAACGTTGACAAGGCAAATATGGCCAAGGCGCTTTATGCGAATGCACTGCATCTCTTTCCTCCTACAGAATCAGGATGGATACCAACGGCAGTGACCTCATCCGCCGTCACAAAGGAAGGACTGCCTGCAATTCTTCAGAAAATAGAAGAATACTTCGCACTGGTCAAAGGCAACGGATTCTATCGCAAGAAACGTCGTGAGCAGGCAAGATACTGGATGTATGAGAGCATCAACGAAAGCCTCAAAAACATGTTTTACGAGAATACGGCTATCGAAGGCCTGCTGCCTGATTACGAAGACGCCGTACTCCGCGGAGACCTCGAATCATTCAGCGCCGCCGCAGAGCTGGTTGAGAAATACAGCAAATCCTTGAAATAGGTCAGATTCTCTTCTTGATCTCCTTCGACTGATCTTCATATCCGGGTTTGTCGAGGAGTGCGAACATATTCTTTTTGTAAGCCTCGACGCCGGGCTGATCAAACGGATTCACGCCGAGCATGTATCCGCTTATGCCACATACCTTCTCAAAGAAGTAGAACAGCCACCCTAGGTTGTACTCGTCAAGAATCTCGATTCCAATCTCGATATTTGGCACTCCTCCGTCGATGTGTGCGAGCCTGGTGCCTGTCTGAGCCATCTTGTTGCAGTGTTCCAGGTGCTTTCCCGCAAGGAAATTCAAGCCGTCCAGATTCTGGTCGTCGCTCTCTATTACGACATTGCGATACGTACGGGCCACGGATATCACGGTTTCGAACATAATGCGCTCCCCATCCTGAATATATTGTCCCATTGAGTGAAGGTCGGTGGTAAAGATGACAGACGCAGGAAAGATTCCCTTATGCTGTTTGCCTTCGCTTTCACCGAAAAGCTGCTTCAGCCACTCTCCTACATATTGCATCTTGGGATTGAAGCTTGCAAAAAGCTCAATCTTCTTTCCGCTTGCGTAGAGGGCATTTCTCATTGCGGCATATTTGACGGCAACATTGTCTGAAGAGTCCTTCATCAATTCCCTTTCGGCATCCTGCGCACCTCGAATCAACATTTCTATGTCAAATCCTGCAAGGGCAATCGGAAGAAGTCCTACTGGAGAAAGCACGGAGAAACGGCCCCCTACGTTGTCCTCAATGACAAAAGTCTTGTAACCCTCCTGATTTGCAAGGGATTTGAGAGCGCCCCTGGCTTTGTCGGTCACAGCCACAATTCTTTCTCCCGCCTCCTTCTTCCCGTATTTCTTCTCGATATAAGACTTGATCAGCCTGAATGCCACGGCAGGCTCGGTAGTTGTGCCGCTCTTTGAAATCACCACGCAGGCCACGTTGCTCACTTCAACCAGATCCATCAGTTCAGACATATAGTCCTCTGACAGATTCTCTCCGGCAAAGACAACACGTGGACCGCGGTAGCCGCCGTGAAAGTATGCAGAGAAGCTGTGAGAAAGTGCCTCAATCGTAGCTTTTGCACCGAGATAGGAGCCTCCGATGCCTATCGCCACAACAAGGTCCACCTCCTTTTCGAGCCAACTGTCAACTACTGCCAGACACTCGTCAATCTGTTGTTTGTCAACAGATGAAGGAAGATGGTTCCATCCTATGAAATCATTTCCCGCACCGGTGCCCTCATCAAGAACCTTCTTGGCAGATAACGCCTTTTCAACAAACGAATCGAATTCCGGCTTGGAAACAAACTGCCCGCAGCCCTTCAAATCAATATTAATCATATCTGTTCAAATATTTCTTTTTCCGCTTCCTGGCAATATCCCTCATCCTCTTTCAGCGAAGATTGTCCGTATGCCGCCACTGCCATCCTGTCGCACTGCTCATTTTCAGGGTGGCCGTTATGTCCGCGAATCCATTGGAATCTGACACGGTGCCGACGGTAAACTGCAAGGAATCTCCTCCATAAATCTGCGTTCGCTTTCTTGACGAATTCCTTCTTTTCCCAACTGAACACCCATCCCTTCTCCACCGCATCGACAACATACGAGGAATCGCTCCAAATGGTCACGTCAGCATTATCCCACTTTATCGCCTCCAGACCCGTTATAACGGCAAGAAGCTCCATTCTGTTGTTTGTCGTCAGAGCATAGCCGTCCGAGATGGTTTTTTCGAGAGAGCCGCAACGCAGAATCACACCGAAACCGCCGGGCCCGGGATTCCCGGAACAGGCGCCATCGGTAAACATTCTGATGGGTTCGCGCATCAAAGGATTATTCTGGAAGTATTGTTTTTTCGTATTTAGGTCCCTCGAAATGTTTTATTTCAAGAGGGTTTGCATTCATTGCAAGGTATTTCTCCCTGTTATTGCAGAAATCCACCGCACTGTAAATTGCAGCGACCATAGGGCCCGGACTTGCGATGCCTTTTCCGGCAATGTCATATCCGGTACCGTGATCAGGAGAGGTCCGAACAATCGGAAGCCCGGCAGTGAAATTCACGCCTCCGTCAAAGGCAAGCGCCTTGAATGGAATAAGGCCCTGATCGTGGTACATGGCAAGCACTCCGTCAAACTTATTATGCAGACCGGTCCCGAAGAAGCCGTCAGGAGAATATGGTCCGAAGGCAAGTATCTTCCGATTGTTGGCCTCCTCAACGGCCGGAATTATTATGTCGATTTCCTCCGTGCCGAGAGAACCTCCGTCACCACAATGCGGATTCAATCCGAGAACGGCGATCTTAGGTCTTACCCGTCCGAAATCTCTCTTCAGGGAATCGTCCATCAAAGTCAATTTACTGAGAATCGTCTCTTTGGTGATGGCCACGCTGACCTTTGCCAGAGGAAGATGATTCGTCACCACCCCAACCCTCATATTCTCGGAGCACAGGAACATAAGACCGTCCGTCTTCTCAAATTCATTGATCAGATATTCAGTATGGCCGGGAAAGCCGAATCCCGCTGCAGCAACGGTGTGTTTGTTGAAAGGAGCCGTTACGATGGCATCGACAAGTCCATCCTTTGCATCCTTGACCGCTGCCTGAAGAGCAATAATGGCAGCCTTCGCCCCATCCTGGGTAGGCTGGCCTATTTCGATTGCCAGATTGTCGGGAACTACATTCAAGATGTTTATTCTTTTCGCTTTTGCATCGGCAGCCGAATTTATAACATTAGTGGCAAGTTGTTCCGTCTCCGGAACCTGCTTGCGGTATATGCCGAAAATTCTGGATGAGCCATATATTACAGGTGTGCATACATCAAGCATTCTGGCATCTGCAAAAGCCTTGATAATCACTTCGTATCCGATACCGTTGGTATCACCTTGGGTAATGCCTACGACAATTTTCTTTCCCATATCTTCTGAAATTTTCTGCAAGATACGAATTTTTGTAAATTTGCACTAATGACTTGCATTTTGGACACCGATATAAAGTTTCTTCCGGGCGTAGGTCCGAGAAGGTCCGAACTTCTTGGAAAGGAGCTGGGAATCAAAACATTCCGGGACATGCTCTATACTTTTCCGTTCCGATATGTGGACCGTTCCCGCTTCTATGCCGTAAGAGATATCGATTCAACGTCATCATACATTCAGGTCAGAGGAAGGATAACCTCGATTTCCAAGGCAGGAACGGGCCGGTCTCTCAGACTTGTTGCAAAACTTCACGACGGAACAGGTGCCATAGATCTTGTATTTTTCAAGGGGATCAAATGGATTGAAGACAAACTGAAAGTCGGAGAGGAATACATTGTGTTCGGCAAGCCGTCAGTTTTCAACCAGACATACAATTTCGTCCATCCTGAAGTGGATCCGGCATCATCTGTGAATTCTATCAGGACAGGCACGATGACCGGCATCTACTCAAGTACGGAAACCCTGCATAATTCAGGAATAAGCAACAAGGTTTTGGAAAAGATGATGGCACAGCTGCTGGAAAAGTGCAGAGGTTGCATAGAGGAGACTCTCCCACCTCATATCCTGGTCCAGAAAAAGCTCATGCCACTCGAGGAGGCACTGTGCAATGCTCATTTCCCCACCTCACCGCAGGCTCTGTCACAGGCGCAGCGCCGACTCAAATTCGAAGAGCTTTTCTATCTGGAGCTTTCACTCCTGAAGCAGAAACATATCCGGATGAGAGCCGAAAGTGCCGTAATATTCAAGAGAATAGGAGAAAATTTCAACAAGACCTATTCAAACCTTCCGTTTCCTCTCACCGGTGCCCAGAAGCGCGTTCTGAAAGAGATCCGCTCTGACGTGGCAAGCGGTATGCAGATGAACCGACTGCTTCAGGGAGATGTCGGCAGCGGCAAGACCATGGTGGCGATTCTTGCAGCAATGATGGCTGTCGACAATGGATATCAAGCCTGTATCATGGCTCCGACAGAGGTCCTCGCAAACCAGCACTACAAAGGAATCTTCAAGGTGATAGCGGGCACAGATGTGAAAGTGGCGCTACTGACTGGAAGCACAAAGGCAAAAGAACGCGAAGAGATACATAAAGGTCTCCTGGATGGCACAATCAACATAATTTTCGGCACGCATGCCCTGATTGAGGAGGATGTCAGATTCAGGAATCTGGCACTGGCCGTCATCGACGAACAGCACCGTTTCGGTGTGGAGCAGCGTTCCCGCCTCTGGTCAAAGGCTGAAATAGCCCCACATATCCTCGTGATGACTGCAACGCCCATCCCCCGCACCCTGGCAATGACCCTGTACGGTGATCTCGACGTGTCGGTGCTTGATGAACTGCCTCCGGGCAGAAAGCCTGTCGAGACTGTTCATTGGACTGAGACACAACGGGGAACACTGTACAATTTCATGCGTAAGCAGATTGGAATGGGACGACAGGTCTTCGTTGTCTATCCCCTTATAAAGGAATCGGAGAAAATGGACTACAAGAACCTCGAAGAGGGTTATATGGCTATCACCGAGGCATTTCCCGCCCCAAAATATGTCACCGCGGTAGTCCACGGACAGCAGAAGAACGAAAACAAGGCATTCGACATGAATCTTTTCGCAAGCGGCAAGGCGGACATTCTGGTGGCCACATCAGTCATTGAGGTCGGTGTTGACGTGCCGAATGCTTCAGTTATGGTTATCGAGAGTGCTGAACGATTCGGACTGAGCCAGTTGCACCAGTTGAGAGGACGAGTCGGCAGAGGCGCCGAAAAGAGTTACTGCATCCTTATGACAGGATACAAGCTAAGCAAGGAGTCCAAGCAGAGGCTCGACCTTATGTGTGCCACAAATGATGGATTTGAGTTGGCGGAAGCAGATATGCGGATGAGGGGACCCGGCGATTTTGAGGGGACACGGCAAAGCGGACTTGCATTCGACTTGAAAATCTCAGATCTGGCGAAAGACAGTCCGATCCTCGAAGAGGCGCGGCAACTCGGGCAGGCAGTCCTCAACGAGGACCCTGACTTGTCGGAGGAAAAAAACAGGCTCCTGGCGAAAACCATGAGCCTGATGAAATTCGAAGTAAAGGATTTCTCCAATATTTCCTAATTGACTCGTCTGTAATACTCCACGTGGGCGTATGCCTGATCATCGGAATATTTGATGGTCATATGGTTATCATCCGAGAAAGCAAACTCGGTGGTAAGGTAGTTCATGTAGAGATTATTGTCCTTTGTGTACCAGTTGGACTTATTGTCGGGTTTCATTGGCGCATACATCTTGCCGTCGGCTTCAAACACAAGCTGGGTGCTTGGATCGGCAGGATCACATTCGTCCACTTTGCTGTTGTGAGTCCACAATATCTG
Organism: Candidatus Cacconaster equi; assembly: GCA_018065895.1. Lineage (GTDB taxonomy): Bacteria > Bacteroidota > Bacteroidia > Bacteroidales > UBA932 > Cacconaster > Cacconaster equi. Next base: position 11,474 of record JAGHSK010000057.1, on the reverse strand, counting down.
ATAACATCCCCACTTTCCTACAAGTCTGGGATTCTTCTCTTTCTGACATGATACAGCCATCATTCCGATCCCAAGGAGAATCACGGAAAACAGAATAAATCTTTTCATCTCTTAAAATTGTTTCTTATACAAAATTAGCAATAATTTGACAAAAGCACAAACTTTTCAAAAAGCAGGCCAAACATCGAGGCGGAAAATCATTAAATTTGCAGTATATGGTAGAAACACTATTCTGGCTTGTTATTGCTGTCGTTGTGGCGGAATTCGCCCTGAATACGACTATGACCGTCCTGAACATCAAAGCCTCCGGATGGCCTGTTCCGGAAATACTTTCCGATGTCTATGACAGCCGGCAGTATGAAAGGCAGCAGAGCTACTCCATGGAGCGGCGGAAGTTCTCGCTCATAGCATCCACGGTCAGCACCCTTGTAACTCTGGCCATCTTCGCATTCGGAGGGTTCGCCCTGTTCGACAGCATCGCCCGGGAAGCAAGTGGCAATGCCATATTGCAGGCGCTGATATTCTGGGGAATTTTCTATCTCATATCCTGGATTGTCAACATTCCGTTCGACATATACTCCACTTTCGTCATTGAGGAGAAATTCGGATTCAACAGAACCACCCGGAAAACGTTCATTGCCGACCAATTCAAATCTCTGGGAATGAATATCATCCTATTGGGTACGCTGCTCTCGCTCTGTGTATGGATATACGAACTCACACCGGATTGTTTCTGGATTCTGGCATGGGCCGCAATCACGGCATTCTCACTGTTCATCCAATACTTCTATTCACAACTGATCGTGCCTCTGTTCAACAAGCAGACTCCACTTCCCGAAGGGGAACTGAGGATCGCAATAGAGCAATTCGCCGAAAGCGTGGATTTCAAATTGAAGGACATCTACGTGATGGATTCGTCGAAACGCAGCACACATGCCAACGCCTACTTCACCGGATTCGGCGCCAGAAAGAGGATTGTGCTGTACGACACGCTGATAGAACAGCTCACCACAGAAGAGATAGTAGGAGTTCTGGCACATGAAATCGGGCACTACAAGCATCATCACATCGTCCAGTCGATGCTCACGGGCGCAACTACCTCCCTGCTCATGCTCTATCTTTTCAATATGGTGATATCGAGCGACGTACTTGCCGCTGCCGCCGGAGCTGAAAAGGCCTCCTTCCATTTGAATCTCGCCATTTTCTCGCTTATATTCACGCCGGTCAACATCCTTCTTGACATCCTCTCCAATATCCTTTCCCGCTCGAACGAACGTCAGGCAGACAATTTTGCAAAGGAGCACGGACAGGGAAAGCACGTGGCATCAGCCTTGAAAAAAATGTCGTCAAAGAGTCTGAGCAACCTGACCCCTCATCCCGTAGTGGTTTTCGTGGAATACTCCCACCCTACCCTGTATGAGCGCGTGAAAGCGTTGACAGAATGAATTACAAAAAGAAAGAAATCATAAAACATACACAATGTCTGAAATAAGAACCATCGGAATACTCACCTCGGGAGGCGATGCTCCGGGAATGAATGCAGCCGTCAGAGCAGTCACAAAAAGTGCCATCAGCGAAGGATGGAAAGTATTTGGAATCTATCGCGGATGGGAAGGACTCATACATGGCGAAATCAAGGAATTTTCCACTGAGGATGTCTCCAACATCATACAGCGTGGCGGCACAATTCTCAAGACTGCGCGCAGCGATGAATTCCGCACACCAGAAGGGAGGGCGAAAGCTGCTGACACCATCAGAAAATTCGGAATTGACGCCCTGGTTGTGATTGGTGGAAACGGTTCCCTCTCAGGCGCACAGGAGTTGGCGAAGGAACAGGACGTGACGGTAATAGGGCTGCCGGCCACAATCGACAACGACCTGTATGGAACGGACTTCACAATAGGATACGATTCCGCTTTGAACACCATCGTGGAATGCGTGGACAAGATCCGTGATACCGCCACATCACACGACCGCATATTCTTTGTGGAGGTTATGGGACGCGACGCGGGTTTCCTTGCACAGAACAGCGCCATTGCAGCAGGTGCCGAAGCGGCAATCATCCCTGAAGATGAAACGAAGATCGACCAGCTTGCAGCCTATATCGGACGTGGCATCAGGAAATCCAAGAACAGCTCCATAGTGATCGTTTCTGAGAAAGACGGAGGCGCAATGCACTATGCCGAGCGCGTCAGAAAGGAGTATCCTCAATATGACGTGCGTGTTTCAATCCTCGGACACCTGCAACGCGGAGGAAAGCCGAGCGCATCCGACCGTATTCTGGCCAGCAGAATGGGAGTTGCCGCCATAGAGGCGCTCAAGGAGGGCCAGCGCAACGTAATGATAGGCATCATTCAGGACGTGATGCTGAACATACCTATTTCGAAAGCCGTCAAGATGGACAAGCCTCTTGAAAGGGAGTTCATCAACGTGCTCAACACGCTGTCAATTTAATAAGGGAAGCTATCTCTTCCGGCCAAAGTTCCGGATCGGGCGTCTCAAGAATAAGGGGAATGTTTTCAAAGCGCTTGTCTGAAGCGATACTGCGAAAACATTCCCATCCTATTTCCCCCTTGCCGAGCGATTCGTGCCTGTCCACCTTGCTTCCACAAGGCTTCTTGGCATCGTTGAGGTGAATGCCTTTCAGATATTTGAAGCCAATGATTCTTTCGAATTCATCGAATACCTGAGCAAAATTGTTTTTAAGGTCATATCCGGCCTCAAAGGCGTGACAAGTGTCGATGCACACTCCAACCCTGCCCTTATCTTCCACTTGAGCAATGATTTGAGCGATCTGCTCAAATCTGAAACCTAGATTCGAACCTTGTCCGGCAGTATTCTCTATCACTGCCGTAACACCGGAGGTTCTGTCGAGAGCTATATTTATCGACTCAGCAATCCTCCTCAGGCATTCGTCTTCCGAAATAAGCTTCAGATGACTTCCGGGATGAAAGTTGAGTCGGTTCAAACCAAGCTGCTGACAGCGTGTCATCTCATCTATGAATGCCATACGCGACTGTTCCAGCTTGTCGGATTCAGGAGCTCCCAGATTAATCAGATAGCTGTCGTGTGGAAGGATGGCATCGGCGGAATATCCGTTTTCAATGCAGTTCCTTTTGAATGATTCTATGCTTTCGCCTGACAGAGGGGCGGAAACCCATTGTCTCTGGTTTTTGGTGAACAGGGCGAATCCTGTCGCTCCAATTTCCTTTGCATTCAGAGGAGCATTCTCGACCCCTCCGGAAGCGCTTACGTGTGCTCCGATGTAGTACATATCGATTATTCTATCTTACAGGATGTTTGAAATATGTATCAGGGTATGGCTCGTCCTTGAGAGTGAAGTGCCACCATTCCGAATCCAGAGGTTTGAAACCATGTTTGAGCATAAGGTCGCGGAGAAGCATCCTGTTTGCATGTTGTTCTTCCGTTATATCCTGATAATCCGGAGCGGACAGGTCACCGAACCAGTCAAAGACACCGCCCATATCGACGTCTTTCTGGGTTCTGGTATCAAATAGAGTAAGGTCAATTGTGCTTCCCCTGCTGTGGCCCGAACGTTTTGCGATATATCCGAGTTCAAAGAGACTGTCACGCGGAACGTCAGGATAGAAGTTCTTCTTCATCAAGGTGTCCGTCTTGTCTGCCCCCCAGCGTACAAAATGGTCAACAGCCATCTGCGGACGATACGCATCATATATTTTAAGCCTGTAGCCCAACGATTTCGCTTCATCGCTGACAGCCTTCAAAGCCTTCGCGGCCTCTACGGTACACATGGCGACCGGCCTTTCATATCCGTCAATCCGAGCTCCCACGAAATTGTATGTGGAATAATAACGTATTTCCAGAATAACGTCAGGAACAGCTTCGCCTATAAGTACAAAACCGTCAGGGCAGCTCTCCGCTGCAGCTGATTTATGACATTTCTGCGAAGAACAGCAAGCGGAAACAATACCGAGGCTTGCAATCAATATCAAAATAAATCTTCTCATTTCAAAAAAATGCATAACTTTACAAAGGTACAAATTTTTAGTCATGAAAAAGATTCTATTGTCAGCTGCGCTGTTGTTTGCGCTATGCGTCTTTGGGGCTGATGCTCAGGACAAAGTCACTAAAAAAATTATCGAGATAGGCCAAACGGACAATCAGACAATGGCTCACGAGGACTTTCTGGTAAATAGAATCGGCGGCCGTCCGGTAGGCTCCCACGCCCTTGTGGATGCAGAAAACTGGGTTGTTGAAAAGCTGACCGAATGGGGGCTTGAAGTAAAGGTTCAGGATGTCGGTCAGATGGCGGTAAGTTTCAATCGCGGGCCTTGGTACGGAAGGCTCGTCGGTGACGGGGGATTCCCTTTGAGATTCACCACCCCGGTCTATTCTGCTGGTACGAAAGGACCGCAGAAGGGACACGTAGTCATAGAGCCGAAGACAAAAAAGCAGTTTGACGCGATAAAAGGCCGTCTCAAGGGGGCCTGGGTCTTGATTGAAGCCGACACTAAAGGTAAAGCCATTCTATATGATGAAAAGAGCAATGCCGAGAGAGCGAAAGCCATTGAAGAAGGCGATGAGGCGAAGCTCAAGGAGATGACCGTTCCTTTCTATCAGGAGCTGAAGGCTGCAGGTATTCTCGGTTTCATACAGTCCGTTGACGTACCTATTTTCAACCGGCAGAACCGTAATTGCTGGAACGTCACGATGGATAATCTCCCTGATTTGTGCGATATCCTTCTCGACTGCGACCAGTATGCCGTCATCCGCAGAAAGGTGGAGCGCAAGGAGGATTTCCAGCTTGAATTCGACATCCGTAACCATTTCACCCGCGGTCCGATAAAATACCGCAATGTTTTCGGTATAATCCGAGGAAGCAAGTATCCTGATGAATACGTCATGTCAGGTGCACATCTCGACTCCTATGATTTTGCATCCGGAGCGGTTGACGACGGCAATGGTGTCAGCGTTCTTCTCGAAACTGCGAGAATGCTTGCCAAATCAGGAGCGAAGCCTTTGAGAACCATTATTTTCTGTTTCTGGACAGGAGAGGAGTATGGCCAGCTCGGCTCATTCCATTTCGTCAACAACAAGACAATTCCGACTGAAAAGATATCCAACTATTTCAACCGCGATGCAAACACCTACGTGAACTCCGGCCTGATTGTTCCACCGGCGATGAAGGACGATTTCATGAAGGTGTGTGAGCCTTTATTCAACTTGAACCCTGAACTGCCTTTTGAAGTGAAGGTTCGTGAAGGCGGTCCGCAGAAGCGCAGAGGCGGTGGAAGCGACTATTCGGCTTTCGTGCTCGCCGGCGTTCCATCCATCAGATTCCAGGAGACGGACCCGAAGGGTTACGGCATACCATACTCAGAGGTGTGGCACACCGATCTGGACAACTACACCAAAGTCATTCCGGAATATCTCGAGCATTCAGCCACGGTGCAGGCTGTGGTAATGTACGGAGTAGCCAACCTCAACCACCTCCTTTCAAGGGAAGATCTGTACGCTGACTGAAATCAATGAGTTTTCTGGCCGGATATCCGGCATCGCCGCCTATTCGGGAACCTGCTCGACTTCATCGGAAGGGACATACCAGATGAAGCCCTTGACATTATTGAATCCCATCTGCCTGTAAAGTCGTACATAGCGAGCTACCTGACGGGAGTAAGAGTCCTTCTTTGTCCCGAATTTATAATCTATGACAACTGTTTCCGACGGGGTGGCCACAACCCGGTCCGGACGGTACAGGTCACCTTTCGTGTCGATGATTGATACCTCGTTACGTCCTTCATCGCTAAACCATTGCAGATGAGCGGAGATGCGTTCATTGAGCAGGTCAAAGGCATCCTGGCCCTGGCTTTCCGTCAATTCGCCCGAAAGCACTGAAGCCGACACTGCCTTTTCAAGGTCAGAAAGTTCATCAACCCTCGAAAGGATATTATGCAATGCAACTCCCTTGAGCCTTCCCGAAGCCTCTACACCGACAGTTCCGTCCTCCCCGAAGAAATCCATCGCATCTTCAGAAGGAATGAGCCTGCCATTCAGCGCAATCGAGTCATACTTCACGGAAATCTGATCTGATTTCCTCTCTGTTTTGCGCACCATTACGGAGAAATCGTAAGGTTCACCGAATCTCTTTTCATCCATTCCACCGCAATGACGGTAGATCAACTCGGCGAAATTGCTGAACTCACCGCTGTCTTCCCCGAAACGCTTCCGACACGCCTCCGTAGGAGTGGCAGCAATCACGTGAAGCGATTTCTCAGCCCTTGTCAACGCCACGTACAACACGTTTATGTTGTCGATAAGCTGCATTTCCCGCTCTTTCTGATAATATTCGCAGAAACAGGACTTCTCCGTCTCCTTCGCAAGCAGCACAGGGTATATGCCGTCAAGCGCTTTGTCGAGATTCGTGCCATTCGTATCCAGGCGGCACCAATGCACGTCCGCCTTGTAGCAGGAAACCTTTTCGGCAAACGGAAATATGACGTGAGGGAATTCCAACCCTTTTGATTTATGTATCGTAATGACAGTCACGGCATCATCAACGTCCGGAGAACTCAGGAAGAACCTTCCCTCCTTCCAATGACGCAGGAATCCTCTCAAATCATTTCCGTTCAACGCCGTCCAATTCTGAATCTCATCTTCGAATGACTGAACATAGAGAGTATCTTTTCTGACAACATCGGGGTCTGATTTCATAAGTTCCCGTACCAGGCTCTCACACAACCCCACAAGTGACTCGTGGTTTTTGGGATACTCCACTCCCAGACTTGTTCCCAGGTAGGTGGAAACCGTATCTTCAGGATTGTCGATACAAGTGAGCAACGACACTATCCGCCGCACTGTCAGGGAACTCTTGACGTCAAGTGAATCATTTGAGATAACAGGAACGCCGTTTGAAACCAGCGCGTCGGCAATCTTCTTCCCTTCAGTATTGTTGCGGACGAGAACGGCGATATCGGAATAACCTGCACCTCTTTCCCGGACAGATTCGATTGATTTCAAAGTAGCGTCTATCTGGTCATCGCAGAAACTTATGCGGACCTCCCCGCCCTGCGGATCGTCGGATTTTACAGATTGTCTCACTCCTTCATACAGGTTCCGCAGGCCGAGACGCCCGGCAATCTCCTCGAAAAGATCTCCGTTGAAATCCACTACACTCCTGCAGCTTCGCCAGTTTTCCATTTTAGGCTCCGCAGCAGCATATGGGAAATCCCGCTGAAGCTGCTCTCCAAGCAGACGCCAGTCTGAATTCCGCCACCTGTAAATGCTCTGCTTGACATCGCCTACAATAAGGTTTTTTGCAGCGCATTCTTCTCCTACGCTGCCGCTCTCGCTTTCCCGCAGCAACGGAAGGAAGTTGCACCACTCCATATTGGACGTATCCTGAAATTCATCAAGAAGGAAGTTACGGTACCTCACCCCTATTTTTTCATATACGAACGGGGCGTCGGAGCCATTGATGATATCCCTTAGAATGGATTTCGATTCATCAAGACACATTACGTTCTTCTCTTTGAGGATGGCGTCGAACTGTTGGTAGAACTCTCCCGCCAGGCCAAGACTGAACAGCGTCTTGTCAACTATGCAGGCTGTGAGATAATCCTTGTAGCCGTCATTGAAAAGCTGCTCCAACTGAGGATTGGCTTTCATCTTCCTGACACCGGGAACCGTATATTGCTTTCCCTTCTCACAGACATAGCCCAAACTCCTGCAGGCTTTCTCAAACTCCGCAATAACTTTCCGGCAGGCCTTCTTCTTTTGGGAGACAACCTCTTTGGAGTACATCTCACTCTCTTTCAGGCCATACTCCTCAACCATCTGCCGGTGTTCCTCATTCTTGAGGAATTTTCCCATTTCGTACAGTTTTTCCTCCAGCTTGACGCTGCCTCCGGATTCCAGAATCTCTCCCACAGTGGCCCTTATCCACCGCAGAAGCTCACTGTCGTCATCTGTCAAGGAATCCAGAATACGGTCCATTGCCTCGTTTATGACAGCATCCCGGTCAAGCTCAATCTGGTAGCTTGCAAAATAGCCGATTTCCCTTGAAAAGGATTTCAGCACTCTCTGGAAAAACTTGTCAATAGTGCTGATTGTGAAGGAAGTATAATCGTGGAGGATATCTGTCAGTATAGTTTTCGCCTTCACGTTGGTCTCAGCGTCTCTGGCCAGATCCCTCAGGATTCTCGATTTCATCTCTGCTGTCGCCTTGTTGGTGAAGGTCACGGCGAGGATATGTCGATATGCATAAGGGTCATCAGCATCCAGAAGAATTTTTCTGTATGTCTCGGAAAGCAGGTATGTCTTGCCTGAACCGGCAGAAGCTTTGACTATTCTCATCGGCCGCAAAGTGTTTTAAAGTCACAATATTCACACGCGGACTGGTCCTCGGTGCGAAGCCATGGCTTGGACAAGTCCGATATATCATCAAGCAGGCGCCTCACCTCCCTGTCCATCAATTCCGTGAATCTTGAGCATACCTCAATGTTCCGAACGCCTTGAGAGAAGAGCATTGATGGCTGATAGATGGAGTTGACGACACTTCTGCCGGCAGCCTCCCCGGCCACAGCAAGGTCGTACAGATAGAGCTGAAGCGCTATCTTCGGCCTGTCCTTTGAACTGGCTGAAAAAAGTTTCTTTACAACTTTGTCCGCATTCGCATCATCAATGCCGATTTCATCCTCAGTCACCTTCCCCGTCTTGTAATCCACAACTCTTATTTCGCTTTCGACGAACGAGTCGAGCCTGTCTATTCTACCGTAGAATTTGTAATCTCCGATCTTGAAATAGCGGACTATCTCCGTGCCGATGAGATTGAACTTATCCACTCCATATCTGTCCATCAAGTCAATATCACTCTCCAGTACCTTCTCGACATATCGGGTGATGATATCCGAATAGACGATGTTCCTGCCAGAGAGTTCGAATATCTTGAGCTGGTCGAGAATCTTGGCATTCACGATATCGCGTATTGTGCTGTCGCCCTTTTTCAGAAATTTCTGAAGATATTCCCTGGTGATGCAGCCGCATTTTCCATAAATCTCCTCTACGGCAGCGTGGAACGCGGATCCGACCATTCCTGAATCAAGCGACTCACTCACCTCTTTCTCAGGCATGAGGTGCCTGATGGAATGATAGTAGAACTTTGCAGGGCATTCGAGATATTTCTGAAGCGATGAAGATGACAGATTCATCTGGCGGATTTCATTGAGATCCGCTTCAGTCTTCTCAATTTCAGGAAGCGGCTCAGGTGCAGACATCGGAGCGGAAGCTACATACCGGTGAACATTTGCCTTGAAATCCAGCTCCAACTGGCGGATATATCTGCTCTCCTCCCCGCTCACACTCATTTCAGTACGTGAATCATATATCATTGTCACGTGTTTTGCCCGACAGATTAGCCTGTAGAAGTAGTATGCCCATACAGCATCCTGGAATTCATATGTCGGAAGGCCGAAACCCTTCCGCAATTCAGGCGGAATGAACGAGGCACTGACCGAACGGCGCGGGAAAGAGCCTTCATTGGCATTGAGTATGATTACGTTGTCGAAGTCAAGCGCACGTGTCTCCAGAGGACCCATTATCTGCAGACCCTTGAGAGGCTCTCCCCGGAACGGCACTGAGGTGGCTGACGCTATCTGGCGGATCAACTTGAAATACGTTGCAGGAAGTATGTCAAGCTCATAGTTGGACAAACGCCCCACTGCGAGATAATACTCCTTGGCGAAATCAAGGTCCTGTGCCATTTCAGGAATATTCCTGATCCTTGATGCGACTGCGCCGAGAACTTCCCGGAGATATGCCGCAATGGCTGGTATTTCATCCGCAACTGGTTTGAATACAATGGAAAGAAGCGGGTCCGAACCCTGAAAGGAAGTTGCAGGAATATAGTATCCCGCAGCCTTCCTGACATTGTTCACAGTCTCCATTCCCTCATCTGTCAGAATATTTTTGAAAAGCCCGTTTGAAAGCACTTTCCATACACTCCTGTGGTAGAAAAAACACTCTCCGTTCTTTTCGCGCTGTCGCAGTTTCAAGGAGGTGACTCCATCCATAAGCGACCACAACTCGCTCCCAGTCATCGGACAGCCCATTGTTACGTTGAGTTCCGTAATGTCTGAAGGGATGGAGTTGAGCACCGGGATCAGCATATTCTCGTCAGGTATGACTATCGCAGTCTCGATACCGGGATCGGATATTTCAGAAAGAAGCCCGGGGAGAAGTTTGGCCTGCCCCACTCCGGACGGAACGCTGATTACATCGAACTGCGCATCTTCCGCAACATCCTCCAACTCAAAAGCCTGTGGAAAATCAACTATATTTTCTGAGAGGAAGAATGATGATTTGTTCTGTTTTGCCCGGATTCTTTTGCCGCAATAGTCCCAGCAGAACTCTGCCATTCGGGCATTGCGCAGACGCGACATCACTCTCTTTTCGCTGGTACTCAAAGCATTAAGACCAACGAAGACAAATTTGTCACATCCGGGAAAATTCCGTGAAAAAATGTCGGAAACACTCTCTTCATTTTCGGAAAGTTCCCTGTATGAATGGCCTTCGTAACTCAGGCCTTTACTGGCAAGGAGATCATTGAAATCCCTGTACAACGGGCCGAGCAGGTTCCAGATTCTGAGAAACCTAAGCTTGAAATCAGAGGTGTCGGAATCATCGGCCACGGCAGCATTCACCCCTTTGAAATGAAAGATGAAGCGCTTGACGGCCTCAAGCTGAGTCGGGTCGAGATAAGAAAAATCATCCTGCATCTCCTTCAAATCAGAGATGTTCGTAAACAAGTGGTCCACGTTGACAAGATATTTGTCAACGTCATCGAAGTCAGATAGAAGCACGTCACCCCAGAATATGAATTCGTCGAGAGGCTCCGCCGCCGGATTCAGCCGCTTGTAGCACTCATAAAGCAACAGCAGCAGATTGACTTTGTCAGCGCAGGTCCTTTCAGAACATTTTTGAAAAAGATCACTGACTGTCAGCATCTGCGGCACTATGACGGGCTTATCCTTCACCAAAGCGAAAAGAGAGTTCCTGAAGAAAATCAAGGAACGTCTGTTCGGAAAGACAAAGCATCTGGAGTCTATTCCGCCCAAGTCATAGTAATGCCTGGCCACCTGTTCGAGAAATGAGGCCATTACTCTCTATTTGAAGTGTTTGAGAACCTTGGAAAGCTGGTCCGGACAACTTGTGCCCTTTCCTCCACAATCAATTCCTTCGAGACGGGAAACGGCATCTTCCACCTTCATTCCCGCAACAAGTCTGGAAACGCCCTGAGTATTGCCTGAACAACCGCCTGCAAATGCTGCTTCCACAATAATGCCATCCTTGACAGCCACGGCAATCTGCTGGGAGCATACTCCCGCAGGCTGGGCATATATCACACGGACACCTTCCGGTGTCGTTACGTCCTTAAGTATTTTAATGTCATTCATATCACAAATTTAGTAATTTTCTATCTTTGCAGGAAATAAAGA
>JAGHSK010000044.1 GCA_018065895.1 Candidatus Cacconaster equi | reverse complement strand
GCGCTTTCTGCACGAGCTCTGAGCAAACAGCTCGGATGCTCACTCAGCCCAATATTCACAGTCTTCAAAGATATGGATGAAATCCAGACTGCTGTCAGGCAGGCTGCAGCCGCTTTGTTCGCAGACTATGTGAAAGACGTTTTTGATTACCAGCCGGCGTTCAAGGAATACGGAATGAGGCTCATCCGCTTTGCTAAGGAGGAGCAAAATATTTTCCAACTGTTTTTTGAACGGGGGAACAGTCTCTTGGACAACGCTCCTGTCGCTGCACTGAATTGCCTGGGAAATATCAAGGACGCGTATCAATTGACAGACGGTCAGATTCTGATACTGTATCGGCAACTCTGGGCCTTCACATGTGGAGTTGCAGTACTCGCCACGCAGTCGCCGGATGATTACTCGGAAGAAAGGATAAGCGAAATGATCTCCACCCAGTTCATCAGCACCCTGTCATTTCTGAAATCAGGCAAGACAGTAGTGAACGTAACTCCACATCTCAAAATCGAAGGAGAAAAGGCTGTAATCTCCTTATGATTCATCCGTCTGTAAACTTGTGAATGGCTGTCGCCCTTATGGAGTATGTTTTGCGTGGGATGAAGATAGCATAAGGGCTTATTCTATTTGGGAAATAACAGACGAAGCAGGCACAGTAGTATATTCATACAGAAATGATGATCGGGGGAACAGCATTTTCGGCCCATATTACAAATTCACGGCTCCGGGCAATTATACCGTTAACGTTTCAGTTTATGATGTCTTGGATGGTGAAAAGCGGATTGATTCCATATCTACCTATATATCAGTCAAGTAGGTGTGGCCATATGGTCGTGTTGGTATGCTTCATCCGCAGGCGGGAGAAGTATTGCGCTTCATTTTTGAATTCGGGAAAATGAGGGAGACCTTGCAGATTCGTGTGAATTTGTTAAATTCGCATCTCCTCCGCATTTTTGTTCATAAAACATAAATTCCAGACAATAAACACATTCCAATCAAATATGAAACGTTTTTTCAATTTCATCGTGATGGCAGCGCTTGTCGCTGTTGTCGCATCGTGCGGCAACTACAAGTATGAGTCTGTCAAGGACGACCCTACAGGCGCCCGCATCTACACTTTGGACAATGGTCTGAAGGTTTATATGATTGTCAACAAAGACAAGCCGCGCATTGACGCGCAGATTGCCGTAAAGGTGGGCAGCAAGAACGACCCTCGTGAGACGACAGGTCTTGCACACTATTTCGAGCATCTGATGTTCAAGGGAACCCGGCAGTTCGGAACCCAGAACTATGAGCAGGAAAAGCCGATGCTCGACGAAATCGAAGCTCTTTTCGAGGTTTACCGCCAGACAGAAGATCCTGCCGAGCGCAAAGCCATCTATCATCAGATCGACTCCATTTCATACGAGGCTTCAAAGATCGCCATTCCGAACGAATATGACAAACTCATGGCCAGTATCGGTGCGAGCGGCACAAACGCTTACACCAGCTTTGACGTTACCTGCTATGTGGAGAACATTCCATCCAACCAGATCGAGGCATGGGCGAAGATTCAGGCGGACCGTTTCGAAAATTGCGTTCTGCGCGGATTCCATACCGAGCTTGAGACCATCTATGAGGAGTTCAACATGTACAATGCTCAAGATGGCACAAAGGCCAGCAATGCAATGTTCGAAGGCCTTTTCAAGAACCATCCTTATAACACTGACGTCATCGGGCTTCCATCACATCTGAAAAACCCTTCAATCACAAACGTGAAGAGATATCACGATGAATGGTATGTTCCGAACAATATGGCAGTCGTGCTTTCCGGCGATTTCAATCCTGATCAGGCCATCAAGATCATCAACAAGTATTTTGGCGGCATGAAGCCTAACGAGAATCTCAAGAAGATGGAATTCGAACCGGAAGAGCCTATCACCGAACCTGTCATCAAGGAGGTGGTTGGTAATGAATCTCCAAACATAATGCTTGCATGGCGCTTCCCTGGAGCCAATTCTCCTGAAGCACTCGTTCTTGATGCCATGTCAAACGTACTGTTCAACGGCAAGGCCGGCCTCATCGACCTGGACGTCAACCAACAGCAGAAGACTCTCGGAATGTATGCCGGATCATACAACCTTGCGGATTACAGTATGTTCTACATCGAGTCTGAGCCTAAGACAGGCCAAAGCCTCGAGGAAGTGAAAGCCATAGCTCTGGCCGAAATCGAGAAGGTCAAAGCCGGAGATTTTGATGAGGGACTTCTTACTGCAACCATCAACAATCTCAAACTCAATTATATGAGAAGGATTGAGACTCCGGCTGCAATGGCAAGGACTGCTGTCAACTGCTTCATCAATGACGTTCCTTGGTCGGACTTCGTTACGGAAATCGACCGTCTTTCAAAAATCACAAAGGACGAAATCGTGAAGTTCGCAAATGAGAACTTCTCTGACAACTATGTTCAGGTCAACAAGCTTCAGGGTACTCCGAAGGATGACGGCTCAAAGATTGACAAACCTGCCATAACTCCTATCTTCACAAACCGCGATACTTCAAGTCAGTTCCTTCGCGACATGCAGGCGGCCGCTGCGGCAGTAAAGCCGATAGAGCCGGTATTTGTTGATTACTCCAAGGATATGTCAAGGCTTGACGCGAAGAACGGTATCGAGGTGCTTTACAAGCAGAATGTCACCAATGGCATTTTCGAACTTGATTACAGATTCGAGACAGGAAGCTATGCCGATATGGTTCTTCCTTACGCCTGCACATACGCACAGTATCTCGGTACAAGCAAGATGTCTCCTGAAGAGGTCAAGAAGTATCTTTACGGCATTGCCTGTGATATGTATGCAAGCTGCAGTGGAGAATATACATACCTGAGTCTCAGCGGTCTGTCTGAGAATATGGAGGAAGCTATGAGATTTATGGAGGAATTTGTCGCTGACGCACAGCCTAATCCACAGGCTCTCGCTATGATGAAGGCCAATACCCTTCAGGAACGTGCCAATGCCAAGACTGACCAGCGTTCCAACTCGTCTCGTCTGCAGGCATATTGCCTCTATGGACCTGAGAACCCTTCAACCCACATCCTTCCTGCAGCAGAACTCATTGCCCTTACTGATGAACAGCTGATAGAGAAGATTCACAACATTTTCAGCGCTCAGCACAATGTTCTTTATTACGGACCGATGAAGTCGGATGAACTGGTTGCAAAGGTCAATGAAATCCACAACTGCCCTGAGACTCTTGCTCCTGTAGTGAAGGGAAATCCGTTCCAGTACAAACTCACGGAGGAGAATATGGTTTATACGGCACCTTTCGACGCCAACCAGTCAATTCTCTATTCGCTCTCATGCCAGGGTGAGAAGTATGACGCTTCGATGGTTCCTGCAGTAAGCATGTACAATGAATATTTCGGCGGTGGAATGAACTCCATCGTATTCCAGGAGATGCGTGAGGCACGTGGTCTGGCATACAGCGCGGCAGCCCGCTACAATCTTCCGGGAGACCTCGACCATACCTGCATCTTCATGGACTATATCCAGACTCAGAACGACAAGCTTGTTGATGCTCTCACCGCATTTGATGACATCATCAACAATATGCCTGTTTCACAGAATGCCTTTGACATCGCCAAGGAGAGCATCATTTCCAATCTGCGTACCCAGCGTACCGTCAAATCGTCAGTTCTCTGGTCGTATGTGAATGCCCAGCGTCTGGGACTTGACTACGATATCAACAGGGATATCTACGAAAAGGTACAGGGATATACTCTTGATGATGTTGTAAAGTTCCAGCAGGATAACATCAAAGGACGCAAATACACCATCTGTATCCTTGGTCGTGAATCTGATTTTGACAAAGAGGGACTTTCAAAATTCGGGCAGATCAAACACGTCTCTACGGAAGAGATTTTTGGATATTAACGGCTTTAGCACTATATTTGCAGGGTTAAATTTAACTTTAAAATACAATTAGCTATGGCTCACAAAATTACTTCAAACTGTGCTGCTTGCGGCACTTGCATCGATGAATGCCCGGTTGGAGCTATTTCAGCTGGTGACATCTATAAAATTGATGCCAACGCTTGTGTAGACTGCGGTACTTGCGCAGGTGTTTGCCCTATGGGTGCAATCGTACAAGAATAATATTTCTGTCACAAAGCGGAAAAGGCAGGTCTTCGGATCTGCCTTTTTTTGTTTTGACCCGATTGCATTTTACGGCTTATTTTTTGTACATTTGCAAGATAGTATTGAAATTAGGAATTTTAGACATATGGCCAATTTATTGAAAGCATTGTTCGGTTCGAAGGCGGACAGGGATCTCAAGCAGCTGACACCTACGCTGAAGCTTATCCTTGCAGCGTATGACAGGATAGACAAGTTGTCAGACGATGACTTGAGAGGTGAATCTGAGGCCTTGAAGGCGCAGATCAGAGACTATATAGGTGCAGAGGAGACAAAGATTTCCGAGATAAAGGAGAACCTTGCCGATCCGGAACTGGAGATTTCGAAGAAGGAGAAGCTCGCAACGGAACTCGACGAGCTCACAAAGAAGGTTGATGAAAAGATAGAAGAGATTCTCAACAAGATTCTTCCTGAGGCATTCGCGATAATGAAATCCACTGCGCGCCGTTTCAAGGAGAATGAACGTATCAAGGTGAAGGCCACCGAATTCGACAGGAGCCTGAGCACGTCTCACGATTTCGTGAACATCGACGGTGACTATGCAATCTGGAAAAACAGCTGGATGGCAGGCGGCAACATCGTCACCTGGGATATGGTACATTATGACGTGCAGCTGATAGGCGGAAGTGTCCTGCATTCAGGCAAGATTGCAGAGATGGCCACCGGTGAAGGAAAGACACTTGTCGCAACCCTTCCGGTATTTCTGAATGCGCTGGCAGGTAAAGGCGTTCACGTTGTAACTGTCAACGACTACCTCAGCAAACGAGACTCCGAGTGGATGGGACCTCTCTATATGTTCCATGGATTGAGCGTTGACTGCATCGACAAACATCAGCCCAATTCCGATGCACGCAAGAGGGCGTATATGTGCGACATCACTTTCGGAACGAACAACGAATTCGGTTTCGACTACCTCCGCGACAATATGGCAATCAACGAGAAGGATCTTGTGCAGCGCAAACATCACTATGCCATCGTCGATGAGGTGGACTCCGTTCTGATTGACGATGCCCGTACGCCTCTCATCATTTCGGGTCCTGTGGAAAAGGCGGGCGATCAGGCGTTCCTCGAATATAAGCCTTATGTTGAAAGGCTCTATAATGCACAGAAAAACCTTGTCAATTCGACTCTCAACGAGGCGAAGAAACTGATTGCCGAAGGCAAGATCCAGGATCAGGGTGAAATCCTGCTCCTGCGTGCACACAAGGGCCTTCCGAAGTATGCCCCGCTGATCAAGTACCTGAGTGAGCCGGGCATCAAGCAGATACTGCAGAATGCAGACAGCAAGGTAATCCGAGCCGCATTTCAGGATAAGGATGTGGAGCAGAGGGTCGTTACGAACGAACTTTATTTCGTGATAGACGAGCAGCAGCGTACCGTTGAACTTACCGACAAGGGAAACGAGGTCCTCGCTCAGGCTGTCGGCGATCCGGATTTCTTCCTGATGCCTAAACTTGGCGACGAGGTCGCGAAAATCGAGAAAGGAGAGGGGAGTGACGAAGAGAAACAGAAGAAAAAAGATGAGCTCTATACGAACTATTCTCTCAAGGCAGAGAGGATGCACACTGTTGACCAGTTGCTGAAGGCATATGCGATGTTCTCGAAGGATGTCGATTATGTCATCATTGACAACAAGGTCAAGATTGTGGATGAAGGCACCGGCCGTATAATGGAGGGGCGCCGTTGGAGCGACGGTCTGCATCAGGCTGTAGAGGCCAAGGAGAATGTGAAAGTGGAGGCGGCTACGCAGACTTTCGCCACCATCACCCTCCAGAACTATTTCAGAATGTATCACAAGCTTGCCGGTATGACAGGTACTGCCGAAACGGAGGCTGGTGAGTTCTGGTCAATCTACAAACTTGACGTGGTTGTAATTCCGACCAACCGTCCTGTTATCAGGAAGGATATGGAGGATTTGATTTACAAGACCAAAAAGGGCAAGTACAATGCGGTCATAGAGAAGATTCAGGAATATATCTCTGAGGGAAGACCTGTTCTTGTGGGAACAACTTCCGTGGAAATTTCCGAGTTGCTGAGCCGAATGCTCAAGATCAGGGGCATCCAGCATCAGGTACTCAATGCCAAGCAGCATGCACGTGAGGCGGAAATCGTAGCTCATGCAGGTGAGCCGGGTACAGTCACAATTGCAACCAATATGGCCGGTCGTGGTACTGATATCAAACTCACCGACGAGGTGAAGGCTGCAGGCGGTCTTGCCATCATCGGAACGGAACGTCACGACAGCCGCCGTGTGGACCGTCAGTTGAGAGGCCGTTCTGGCCGACAGGGAGACCCGGGAAGTTCTATATTCTATGTTTCATTGGAAGATGACCTCATGCGTCTTTTCGGAAGTGAACGCATTACAAGTGTCGTTGACAGAATGGGAATGGCGGAGAATGAGGCTCTTCAGGCTTCGATGCTTTCGAATGCCATCGAGAGGGCTCAGAGAAAGGTAGAGGAGAACAATTTCGGTATCCGTAAGAATCTCGTTGAGTATGACGATGTAATGAACTCCCAGCGTGAGGTGGTATATTCAAAGCGTCGCAGCGCGCTTACGGGAGAGAGAATCGACGTCGATGTCCTCAATATGGTGACCGACTATTGCGAAATCTTTGCTGACAACAACAGGGATCTCGAATATGAGGAATTCTGCGAGGAACTGATGAAGGTGCTCTCCATCACTCCGGATTTCGACAAGGAATTCTATAACAAGGCGAAAGGTTCCCAGATTTCCGAGGCACTTCAGAACAGCATTCTTTCAACACAGCAGAGAAGGTTTGACCAGCTGGTCGCCCAGTCCTGGCCGATAATCAAATATGTATATGAGACCAAACGTCAGTTCTACCAGAACATAGCCATTCCGGTAAGCGACGGAAAGTTTGTATATACGATACTGGTTGATTTGAGAAAAGCTTACGAGAGCAAGGGAAAGGAGTTGATTCGTTCCGTTGAAAAGACCATTACCCTGCGTGTCATCGACGAGTATTGGAAGGAACATCTTCGCGGGATGGATGACCTCAAGCAGAATGTCCAGAATGCCGCCTATGAGCAGAAGGATCCGAAGCTCATTTACAAAACTGAAAGTTATGCTCTCTTCATAGAGGCTCTGCAGAATATCTACAAGGATGTTCTTGCATTCCTTCTCCGTGCACAGCTCTTCCTGAAGCAGGAACAGGCTCCTGAAGACGTTGAGGTTTCCGAAGCTGTCGAGAAGCATTCTGACCTGAGCCGTCTGCAGGCCAGCCGTCCTGATATGCTGAACAACAGCACGGAAAAGAAGAGCAATGCTCCTGTTCACGTCGAGAAAAAGATAGGAAGAAATGACCCTTGCCCTTGCGGAAGCGGCAAGAAGTACAAGAACTGCCACGGCAGGGGACTATAAATCTGTTTTTGAACAAATAATTCATTACGATGAAATATGATATCATAGTGATAGGCTCTGGCCCCGGTGGATACGTGGCGGCCATAAGAGCGGCTCAGCTTGGATTCAGCACAGCTGTAGTGGAAAGAAATGAACTTGGCGGAATTTGCCTCAACTGGGGCTGCATTCCTACAAAAGCTCTGCTCAAGAGCGCGCAGGCAATTCATTATGCACAGCGCGGTGAAGAATTCGGTTTCTACTGTGAAGGTGTTACACCGGACATTACGTCAATCGTGTCACGCAGCCGTGTTGTGTCATCTACTATGAACAAGGGCATAGAGTACTTGTTCAAGAAGAATGGGGTGACAGTGCTGAAAGGCTCCGGAAAGGTATTGGCTGATAAAATGGTCGAGGTAAAGGCTGAAGATGGCACTACGGAACTTTATGAAGCCCAAAACATCATCCTTGCAACCGGCTCCCGTCCTGCATCCCTGCCGTTCGCCCCTGTTGACGGAGAGAAAATCATATGCTACCGTCAGGCCCTCGTGCCTGCAAAGCTGCCTCAAAGCCTCGCAGTCATTGGGTCCGGCGCTATTGGTAGCGAATTCGCCTTCTTCTACCGTTCTCTGGGAGTGAATGTCACGTTGATTGAATTCATGCCTCAGATACTTCCTATAGAGGATGAAGATACTGCCGCTCAAATCAGCCGCAGTTTCAGGAAGATGGGAATGAAAGTGATGGTATCGTCTTCAGTGAAGAGTGTCGATACCACCGGCAATCTCTGCAGACTTGTCGTTGAAACCAAAAAAGGTGAAGAAATAATTGAGGCCGAGCAGGTTCTTTCTGCGGTTGGAGTACGCCCGAATACTGAAGGAATCGGCCTTGAAGACCTTGGAGTGGAACTTGTGAAAGGAAAGGTCACCGTGGATGAAAATTACATGACATCAGTTGACGGGCTCTACGCCATAGGAGATATCATCGCAACGCCGGCTTTGGCGCACGTGGCATCTGCAGAGGCTCTGTATTGTGTCGAGAAGATAGCCGGGCTGAATCCTGAACCGGTCAATTATGACAACATTCCGGGTTGCACATACATTACCCCTGAAGTAGCTTCGGTTGGAATCACCGAAAAGAAGGCAAAAGAGCAGGGTATTGCATACAAGGTGGGCAAATTCCCGTTCACTGCATCGGGAAAGGCGACTGCGGCCGGAGCCCGCGACGGTTTCGTGAAACTTGTCGTTGATGCAGGGACAGACAAGGTTCTTGGCGCCCATCTGGTGGGTGACAACGTATCCGAAATGATAGCAGGCATTGTAGTGGCCCGTAATCTCGGTGTCACAGCCAAAGATATGATCAAATCAGTATTTCCTCATCCTACGATGAGTGAAGCGATTATGGAGGCTGCCGCAGCAGCGCACGAGGAATGCATACACATTTAATGGACGACGTGCTCAGCAAGTTCAACAAAAAGAGCACTGAAGCGGCTCAGCAGCAAAGGCCTGCTGCTGTCGCAAATGTTGTGACCCGCATCTCCCTTGATTCGGAAATCCGTCAGGGTGTTCTGGTTTCCAGCAATGATATCCGCATTGACGGACATTTTTACGGGTTGATTGTCACCAAGGGTAAAGTGATTCTTGGCGAGCATGCCGTATTCAAGGGCGACATTATTTGCCAGAATGCCGACATTTACGGCACAATGGAGGGGAACCTTGTGATAGGTGAACTTCTGAATCTGATGAGTACCAGCCGGTTCTCTGGAGAGGTGAGCATCAACAAACTTGGTGTTGAAAACGGCTCCAAGTTTGACGGTACCTGCAAGATAATCTCCCGGGAGGATTACGAGAAAATCGCCACTGAATACATAACCAGAATTGAAAAGGAAAATCCGGCACCGCAGGTCAGCGCTGAGAGATAATCCGCATTATCGTATGCGTCTGCGTATATTGTAACGATTCCTGTTTTCGCTGTTTCTTGAGATGAGCTCTCCAAGGAAACCGGTGAGGAAGAGTTGTGTGCCTATGATAAGCGCTACAAGCGCCAGATAGAACAGCGGTTGGTCGGTGACGGCTCTGAAGGATACTCCATTGGCCTGTCTCACCAGTTTCTGTATTATCAGGATGATGGCAAGCACGGCTCCGACAAAGAACGTCAATGTACCCATAGCTCCGAAAAGGTGCATCGGTTTCTTGCCGAACTTCTGCAGGAACCATATTGATATCAGGTCGAGGAAGCCGTGAATGAAGCGGCTGGCTCCGAATTTGCTCTTTCCGAATTTTCGGGCCTGATGGTGGACGACTTTTTCGCCTATGTTGCCGTATCCGGCATTCTTTGCAAGGTATGGAATGAACCTGTGCATCTCACCATAAACCTCGATACTTTTCACAACCTCGTTTTTGTATGCCTTGAGGCCGCAGTTCATGTCGTGGAGCTTGAGTCCGGTGACCTTTCTGGCTGTGGCATTGTAAAGCTTGGAAGGTAGGTTCTTTGTCGCGACGTTGTCGTATCTTTTCTTCTTCCAACCCGACACGAGGTCGAATCCGTCTTCGCGAATCATTCTCACCATCTCCGGAATCTCTTCCGGGCTGTCCTGGAGGTCCGCATCCATCGTGATGACAATCTCGCCAGTGGCTGCCTCAAAGCCGCAGTAAAGGGCAGCGGACTTGCCGTAGTTGCGGCGGAAACCTATTGCCCGAATCTGGGGATGCTCTTCAGAGAGCTCCTTTATGATTTTCCAGGAGCCGTCTGTGCTTCCGTCATCAACCATTATTATTTCGTACGTGTAATCGTGAGGCGCAAGGGCCCGCTCAATCCATTCTACAAGAGGTCTCAATGATTCTTCTTCATTGAAGAGCGAAATGACGATAGAAAGGTCCATTTTCAAAGCAGAGTCTTATTCTTCGTTTTCTTCTTCGGAAGCATCGTCGAAAATGTTGCGGTTCCTGGATGTGCTTCCTGCCAATATTCCACTGAATATCAATCCTATGATGCAGCATTTGAGGAATGTGCCGATTGATGCCAGCTTAGGATAGCTGTCCATAACGTATCCCATTGCGTCCTCAAATCCCTCCGGCAGGGCCTGTCCTGACTCCTCGAATGTTGTGAGAACTTGGTCGAACTGTGCTTCAACGAAATCCGGGAAGATGTAACCGTAAAGAACAAAGGCCCATACGGAGCATATCACTGCCGAAAGGAAGCAAACGGTGAAGCCGTATCTGAATGTGGATACCGAAGGGTTGTCATACCCATATTTTTTCATGCATATCTTGAGGATCCATATCGACCCGACAAGCTGTACCAGCCAGAGCAGAATGTTTGCTATGCCATTGTTGACGAGCGCTTCAAAGAAGGTGCATATTACGGTGACAGCCGCAAGTATCAATCCTTCCTTTGCAGCGCGGCTCCATTTTGATTCGTTTGCTTTTTCCATAGTAAAAGTGCAACATATATACTACAAATGTATGGAAAATCAGGAGAAATAGCAAATGAGAGATTTATCTGTTTCATCTTTAATAAAATATTGTGTAATTTCGCAGATTGTAATTAGAAAATCTGTTGTAATGATCAAAGTAACATTTCCTGACGGCAACGTCAAAGAGTTTGAAAGCGGTATTACCGCTTATCAGATAGCCGGGAGCATAAGCCCTCGTTTGGCTGCTGATGTTTTGTGTGCATCGGTAAACGATTCGATTTATGATCTCGACCGTCCAATCAATGAAGACTGTAATCTCAAACTGCACAAATGGGATGACCCTGAGGCAAAGAAGACCTTCTGGCACTCTTCAAGCCATCTTATGGCAGAGGCGCTCGAAGCTCTTTATCCCGGTGTCAAATTCGGTATCGGACCGGCTATTGAGAACGGTTTCTATTATGATATTGATCTGGGCGACAAACAATTGGTTGAAGCTGACCTCAAAGCCATAGAGGATAAGATGCTGGAACTTGCCCGCGCTAAGGAAACATTCGTAAGGCGCGAAGTTCCGAAGGATGAGGCTATGAAGAATTTCACCGAAAAGGGTGATCAGTACAAATGCGAACTCATACGTGATCTGCAGGATGGTACCATCTCCTTCTACACGAATGGAAAGTTCACAGACCTCTGCCGTGGCCCGCATTTGAGAGATACGTCAATGATAAAGGCTGTCAAACTGCTTTCAATAGCGGGAGCATATTGGCGCGGTGACGAGCACAACAAACAGCTCACCCGTATCTATGGTATCACATTCCCGAAGAAGAGCATGCTGGACGAGTATCTTGCAATGCTTGAGGAGGCCAAGAAACGTGACCACCGCAAGCTTGGCAAGGAGATGGAACTATTCACGTTCTCCCAGAAGGTGGGAATGGGCCTTCCGCTCTGGCTTCCTAAAGGTACTGACCTTCGCAACCGCCTCGAAGCTTTCCTGAAGAAAGTTCAGAAGCAGTACGGTTATGTTCAGGTCATTACCCCTCATATCGGCAATAAGGAACTTTACGTGACTTCAGGCCACTGGGCAAAATACGGAAAGGATTCATTCCGTCCAATTACGACCCCGCAGGAGGGTGAGGAGTATCTCCTCAAGCCGATGAACTGCCCTCATCACTGCGAGATCTACAAGTCAAAACCTCGTTCTTACAAGGACCTTCCTCTTCGCCTGGCGGAGTTCGGAACGGTGTATCGTTATGAGCAGAGCGGTGAACTTCATGGTCTTACCCGTGTCCGCAGCTTCACTCAGGATGACGCCCACCTTTTCTGCCGCCCTGACCAGATAAAGGAGGAATTCTGCAAGGTAATAGACATCGTGCTCTATATCTTCCACACATTGAATTTCGACAAATTCACTGCTCAGGTGTCATTGCGCCATAAAACCGACCACAGCAAGTACATCGGAAGTGAGGAGAACTGGGCGAAGGCTGAAGCGGCAATTGTCGAGGCGGCAGCCGAGAAGGGACTTCCTACCGTTGTGGAATATGATGAAGCCGCATTCTATGGTCCGAAGCTTGACTTCATGGTCAAGGATGCTATCGGACGCAGCTGGCAGCTCGGTACAATCCAGGTGGACTATAATCTGCCTGAGCGCTTCGAACTTGAATATATCGGAGCGGACAACAAGAAGCATCGTCCGGTTATGATTCACCGCGCTCCTTTCGGGTCCCTCGAGAGATTCGTGGCAGTGCTTCTCGAACATACGGGAGGAAAACTTCCTTTGTGGCTCGCCCCTGATCAGGTGATGATACTCCCTGTAAGTGAAAAGTTTAACGATTTTGCAAAAAAAGTTTGCGATTTACTTAATAATTACGAAATTCGCGCTTCAATTGACGATCGTAACGAAACTATCGGCAAGAAGATTCGCGAGAACGAACTCAAGCGTGTTCCGTTCTTGTTGATAGTCGGCGAGAAAGAGGCTTCATCCAACTCTGTATCAGTAAGAAAGCAGGGCGGTGAAGATAAAGGCGTGATGTCGGTTGAAGATTTCGCGCAATATGTGAAGAACGAAGTTGACAAGGAGCTTAACTGATTTTAAAATATATACTTTACTAACAACTTAATTCGGAGGACACTACAATAGCTACAAATTATCGACCACCGAAACCGAAACCCAGCGTTCCGCGCCAGCCGGATCAACGTCTGCCACAAAACAGGAAAGACAAGGACGACGGCTTGCGGATAAATGACCGCATTACAGCTCAGAGAGTGAGAGTTGTGGGTGAAAATGTGCCGGAGCAGGGGATTTATCCGCTTGCACAGGCGCTTGCGATGGCTGAAGCCCAGGAACTTGACCTGGTGGAGATCTCTCCGAATGCCGATCCGCCTGTCTGCAAGATAATTGATTACCAGAAATTCCTTTATCAGCAGAAGAAAAAGGCAAAGGAGCAGAAAGCGAATGCTTCCAAGGTTGTTATCAAGGAAATCAGATTCGGGCCGCAGACAGATGAACACGATTTCCAGTTCAAGCTCAACCACGCGAAGAGCTTTCTTCAGGAAGGTTCGAAAGTGAAGGCGTATGTTTTCTTCCGCGGACGTTCAATCCTCTTTTCAGAGCAGGGCGAGAAGCTGCTTCTGCGTTTTGCAGTGGAACTTGAGGAGTATGGAAAAGCTGAACAGATGCCTAAGCTCGAAGGCAAGAGAATGATCATGATGATCGCTCCTGTCAAGAAGAAGTAACTTACTAACACAATTAATAATTTTTAACAATGCCAAAATTGAAGACCAACACCGGTTCAAAGAAGCGCTTTACGCTCACCGGTTCTGGAAAAATCAAGAGAAAACACGCTTACAAGAGCCACATTCTCACCAAGAAGACTAAAAAGCAGAAAAGAAACCTCACTCATGTGGCAATGATCGAGAAGGTCGATGTCAAGAGAGTAAAAGCTTTGTTAGTTAAGTAAATTAAATGTTTAATCAGGATGCACAGCCGGAAAGTCCCAGTTAAGGCAGGGCGCTGACATCCAAAAAAGAGAAAATTATGCCAAGATCGGTTAATCATGTTGCTTCAAGAGCACGCCGTAAAAAGATTCTGAAACAGACCCGCGGTAACTTCCTGTCAAGGAAGAATGTCTGGACCGTTGCCAAGAACACCTATGAGAAAGGTTTGACTTATGCATACCGTGACCGTAAAGCAAAGAAACGCAACTTCCGCGCACTGTGGATTATGCGTATCAATGCCGCCGCACGTCAGCACGGACTGAACTACTCTCAGTTCATGGGCAAGCTCGCAGCCAAGAACGTAGGTCTCAACCGCAAAGTCCTCGCTGACCTTGCGATGAACAATCCTAAGGCTTTTGAGGCTATTGTAAACTCTGTAAAATAGTTTTATAGAGGTGTCATTCAAGGACATATATAAGAATAAGTGGGTACGGTTCAGTTTCTGGACCGTGCTCTATTCTTTATGGGTGATGTGGCTCGGCAACTGGTGGTTCCTGCTTGGAATCGCCGTCGTTTACGAGTTCTGCGTTCCCCAGCACTTGAGGAAGTGGTTCCCGAAGACTGCGCTTTTCGGTTGGATTGACACGATAATCTTTGCGGTTGTCGTCGTTACGTTCATCAATATCTTCTTCTTCCAGGCATTCAAGATTCCATCATCTTCGATGGAAAGTTCCTTGATGACAGGCGATTACCTGTTTGTAAGCAAAGTGGCTTACGGCCCGAAGACTCCCCAGACACCGATTTCGGTGCCATTCATTCACAACAGGATGCCTATTTCCGGAAAAGAGAGTTATTCCACTGCAGTTCAGTGGAAATACAGAAGACTCAAGGGTTTTGGAAAGGTTAAACGTGATGATTATGTCGTTTTCGGCTTTCCTCACGGTGATACAGTACTTTCCAAGGCTCCGGCCGACGATTATTATACACATGTCCGGCTGACATCCAGGGAATATGCCATCAATACATACGGACCTGTTGTCGTGCGTCCCGTCGACAAGAAGGATCATTACGTCAAGCGTTGCGTCGCCGTGGCGGGTGATTCTCTTGAAATCAGGGATGCGCAAGTGTATGTGAACGGCCAGGCTCAGCAGGCCTATCCTGGTATCCAGTTGACTTATCAGGTGATTACCGACGGAAATCCGATCAACCCGCTCATTCTGGAGCAGATCGGATTGAACATGTCGGAAATCTTTTATAATTCGTCACTTCCGGGATATCCGGCTCTGCCGCTTACAGACAGTAGATTGGAAAAAGTTAAAGCTTTAGCGAATGTGGTCAGTGTCACTGCGAACATTGACACTTATCCTGCGGAATACTATGACTCAGACATATTCCTCTTCCCATTCACGGAGACGGGATGGACAAAGGACAATTATGGTCCGATATGGATTCCCAAAGCGGGTGCCACAGTCGTGCTTACTAAAGAAAACTTACCGCTATATCGCAGAATCATTGAAGTTTACGAGGGCAATACCTTGAAGGTCGACGGTGACCAGTTCGTCATTAATGGCGAAAGGACCACTGAATATACCTTCAGGATGGATTACTACTTCATGATGGGCGACAATCGTCATAATTCACTCGATTCCCGTTATTGGGGATTCGTACCTGAAGACCACATTGTGGGTAAACCTTCTGTAATTTGGTTCTCTAGTGATGCCAATAAGAGCTTCCCGAAGAACATCAGATGGCGCAGATTGCTAAAGTTCGTGTAAGAGAGAGAATAAATCGCTGAAAAATTTGGTTTTTAAATAAAAAATCAAGATATTTGCAGCCCCTTTGGAAAATAATATAAAAGTAGATATACAATGGCACGAGTTTGTCAAGTTACAGGAAAAAAGAGAATGATCGGAAACAATGTTTCCCACTCTAAAAGACGCACAAAACGCGAATTTTCTCCAAATTTGAAGACCAAGAGATTCTGGCTCGAAAGCGAGGAGAGGTTCGTGACACTGAAAGTTTCTTGCAAAGGTATGAAGACCATCTACAAGAATGGCCTTGAGGATACTCTTAAACAGTCAAGAGAAAAAGGTTTGATTAACATCGTTTAATTTTTATCACTATGGCAAAGAAAGGTAACAGAGTACAGGTTATTTTGGAATGTACTGAGCAAAGAGAAAGCGGTGTTCCTGGTATCTCAAGATACATCACTACCAAAAACAAGAAGAATACCACAGAGCGTATGGAACTGAAGAAATACAATCCATATCTCAAGAAATATACAATTCACAAGGAAATCAAATAACTTAACTTTATTATACTATGGCAAAGAAAGCGGTTGCTACATTTAGTGGCGATAAATCAGCTCTCAGAAACGTTGTTAAGTGCATCAAAATGGTGAAGTCAGAACGCACCGGCGCTTACGTTTTCCAGGAGGAGTTCGTACCTACTGACGAAGTTGCTGACTATTTCAAGAAGTAATAAAGTTGGTATGGAATATTAAGGGAGCCATCTGAAGAAGATGACTCCTTTTTTTATATATTTGCAATATAAAGGTGAGACGTTCTATCGCTCCGAAAGGGGAGGAAAGTCCGGACAGTACAGAGCACCTTCCTGTGGAAAGCACAGATGGGCGTAAGTTTATGGACGGCGTAACAGAGAACAACCGCCGGTTGCGGATCCGTTCCGTGGCAGGCAAGGGTGAAAACGTGAGGCAAGAGCTCACGACTGCGTATGGCGACATGCGTGGGGTACGCACCGAAGGACTGCAAGGCCAAATATATCGGTAATCAAGGGTTGCTCGCCCGCTGCCGAGGGGTAGGCTGCATCAGAGAAATGATAGAAGCCCGCAAGGGTACAGAATTCGGCTTACAGGCTCACCTTTTTTTTGAAATTTTTGTATTATGAAAAAGATAATCTTTTCAATCGTGGCCCTTTTCGGGCTCTTTGCTTCCGTGCATGCCGATGGCTTGAAGGATGTGCGTTATACGGAAAAGGATGTGGAGAATTTCAATGAAGTCATGACTCTTCTCGAAGGGGACGGGAATCTTCCAATGAACGAGAAGGTCATCAAAGTGGCCAAACATTTTCTGGGAACGCCGTATGTGGCATACACTCTGGAACTCGAGCCTGAGATGTTGACTGTGAATACCCGGCAGACCGACTGTATCCTGTTCGTTGAAATGTGCCTTGCAATGAGCCTCTCATCGAACGAGCCTGACCCTACATTTGAAAAATACGTAGACATTCTCCGTTCTCTCAGATACCGCAACGGCGTGGTTGACGGGTATGCTTCCCGCCTTCACTATACTTCGGAATGGATAATCCAGGGCAATGGCAACGGTTATTTCGATGATGTGGCAAAGGAGATAGGCGGCAGCCGTCTTGATCAGAAGTTTTTCTTCATGTCAACTCATCCTGATTCCTACAAGCAGTTGAAGAACAATCCGGTGGAGGTTGAAAAGATAAAGAAGGCAGAGGACAGGCTCAATGGCTTCGAATATTACTATATTCCTAAAGCGGATCTTCCAAAATGCGTTGAAAACATCAAAAGCGGTGATATCATCGGATTCAACAGTTCCGTGCCAGGCCTTGATATTGCGCACGTTGCGTATGCTTATTGGGAGGGTGACACGTTGACCTTCATCCATGCATCTTTCTCAGCAAAGAAAGTCATTATCAACAAAGAGCCGGTAATCGAGTACCTGAACGGCAACAAATCGCAGAATGGATTACGCGTAGTGCGTCTGCGTTAAGGATTTTTTCCTATATTTGCACACGCAAAGGCCACTTTAGCTCAGCCGGTAGAGCAGCTCCCTCGTAAAGAGCAGGTCGTCAGTTCGAATCTGATAGGTGGCTCAAATTTCTTATACCATGAAAATCGGCTTCGATAACGCCAAATACCTCAAAATACAGTCTGAACACATTAAAGAGCGAATAGCTCAGTTCGGGGACAAACTGTATATGGAATTCGGCGGTAAGTTGTTCGACGATCATCATGCCAGCCGCGTTCTTCCGGGGTTCCAGCCCGACAGTAAATTGGAGATGCTCATGCAACTCAGCGAGTATGCTGAGATAATAATTGTCATATCCGCCGTTGACATTGAGAAAAACAAGGTGAGGAATGACCTGGGAATTACCTACGACGTGGACGTTCTGCGTTTGCGCGAGGAGTTCATGAAGAGGGGATTGATGGTCAGTGCTGTCGTGATAACGCATTTCAACGGGCAGGCGAGTGCCATGTCATATCGCGAGAGGCTTGAGAGGCTCGGCATCAAGACATACTACCATTACACGATCGAAGGATATCCTGCCAATGTGACATTGATAGATTCTGATGAAGGTTTCGGCAAGAATGATTATGTTGAAACGAATCGTCCGCTCGTGGTGGTCACTGCTCCGGGTCCCGGCAGCGGAAAACTGGCAGTCTGCCTGAGCCAGCTCTATCAGGACAGCAAACGTGGCATCAGAGCGGGGTATGCCAAGTTCGAGACATTCCCTATCTGGGATCTTCCACTCAAACATCCTATACAACTTGCATACGAAGCGGCTACGGCCGACCTCAATGACGTGAACATGATTGACCCGTTCCACCTTGAGGCGTATGGTAAGATGGCTGTCAACTATAATCGCGATATCGATACATTCCCTGTATTGCAGGCCATCTTCGAGGGAATCTATGGCGTAAGCCCGTACAAGTCGCCTACCGATATGGGTGTGAATATGATAGGATCCTGCATTTGTGACGAAGAGGTATGCGTTCAGGCCGCATTGAACGAGATTATCAGGAGATATTACACAGCCCTGAACAATCTCGCCGAAGGAAAGTGCAACGACAATGAGGTCAACAAGATTTCGCTGCTTATGCAGCGTGCGAAAATCACCACTGATTTCCGTCGTACCACTGTTGCCGCGAAGCAGCGCCGAGATGCCTCGGGGGTCGCTTCCGCCGCAATAGAACTTCCCGACGGTACGATAATTACCGCAGAACAGAGTTCGCTTCTGGGACCTAGTGCGGCACTTATCCTCAATGCTACAAAATATCTGGCCGGAATTTCACATGAGGTGAAACTCATTCCTGAGAAGATGATAGAGCCTATCCAGAAAACCAAGGTTTCATATCTTCACGGACATAATCCACGTCTTCACACCGACGAGGTGCTTGTGGCTATCTCAATGCTGAGTCCCACCGATCCAAATTGTCTTAATGCGCTTGCAAAGCTGCCAGAACTTGACGGATGCCAGGTGCATACGACAGTTATGCTGAGTGAAGTCGACAGAAAGATATTCAAGAAGCTCGGTGTTGGCCTGACTTGTGAACCAGTCAAGAAGAACTGATGGCTCTCCTGATAATCATACTACTGACTCTTATCTCAGGCGTCTCCTGCAGTGGCCAGAACAAGGATGTGAAAACTTATGGCGTCAAGGTCGAGGAGACACTCCCGCATGATGCAGGTTCATATACCCAGGGACTTTTTTTCAATAAAGGACAGCTGTATGAGTCTGCAGGGCAATACGGTGAATCCAGCTTCCGAAAAGTCGATCTGAAGAGCGGAAGAGTTCTCCAGAGATTGAATTTTGATAAAAGATTCTTTGTCGAGGGATCTTGTGTCCTCAATGACAGACTTTATATTTTGACCTGGCAGGAAGGTACTTGTTTCGTATATGACATCAATACCCTGAAACAGCTTGGAAAGGCTTTGTACACGGGGGAGGGATGGGGTCTTACCACTGATGGCAAGAGTCTCATAATGAGTGACGGTTCTTCTAAGATCACTTTCAGGAATCCGGAAACTTTCGTGGTGGAGAAGAGCATCGAGGTGACCCTCCGGGGTAAAAAAGTGATGTACCTCAATGAGCTCGAGTATATCAAGGGCGAGATCTGGGCGAATGTATATACCAGCGACCTGATTCTCCGCATTGACCCGAAAACGGGGAATGTGACCGGAGTCATCAATTGCACGGGTCTTTTGCCAAAGAATCTCTACAGCCGCAGCACTGACGTTCTCAACGGCATTGCCTATGATTCAAAAAACGGTCATATTTATCTGACCGGAAAATTTTGGCCAAGAATGTTTCGGGTTTCCCTTATAGAGAAATAATCAGTATATTTGTAAGAATCTAAAGCAGGATAAAACGTAAAAATTCACGATATGCAACTAATAGCAGACAGCGGCTCAACCAAGGTGGCTTGGAGAGCGATTCTGAACGATGGTTCAGTAAAAGAGATAGAGACTGAGGGTATCAATCCTGTATTCATGGATGATGCTGACATTGAGAAAATATTGACAGACAAACTGGTGCCTGTCATCGGCAATAAGGTTGACAAGGTATTTTTCTATGGCGCCGGTGTTGTAGGTGGGGAGCCGTCAGCAAAGCTTGAAAGGTGTTTTGCCAAAGTTTTCCCCGGCTCGACATGTGAGGCCGTTTCTGATGTTCTGGCAGCCGCCAGGGCATTGTGCGGTCATAAGCCGGGCATTGCCTGCATCCTTGGCACCGGTTCCAACAGCTGTTTTTATGACGGAGAAGGCATTGAGAAGAATGTAAAGGCAGGCGGGTTCATTCTCGGTGATGAGGCAAGCGGTGCCTATCTCGGCAAGCGACTTATCTCTGATTTCATAAAAGGTCTTCTTCCTGATGCGATTGAAAAGGAATTCGTGAAGAGGTACAACCTCGATTATATGGGAATCGTCCAGAAGGTTTACCGCGAGCAGCTGCCTAGCCGCTTCCTCGCCTCCTTCTCACCTTTCATAAACGAATTCAAGAATCACCCGCATATGGCCAATCTGCTGAAGAGCAGTTTTGAGGAGTTCCTCAGAAGGAATATCGTTCATTATGATTATAAGAAGTATCCTGTCAATTTCGTCGGCTCGATAGCATTCTATTACAAGGATATTCTTGAGAAAGCCGTGAATGCCGCCGGAATGCGTATGGGCATCGTCCTCAAAGGCCCTATTGATGGTCTTGTTGATTACCATAAAAATGTAAAGTAATGAGAATCACTGAACAGTCTTCGAATTATTCGAATCTCGACAAGATGTCAACCCGCGAACTGCTCGAGGGTATGAACAGAGAAGATAGAAATGTGCCTGATGCAGTGGAAAAAGCGATACCTCAGATAGAGAAACTCGTTGAGGGTATTGTTGAAAGGATGCACAAGGGAGGCAGGGTTTTTTATCTGGGCGCTGGTACAAGCGGCAGATTAGGTATTCTGGATGCTTCGGAGATACCTCCGACATACGGTGCGCCATATGATCTTTTCGTCGGAATCATGGCTGGAGGCGACAGTGCAATAAGAAAGGCTGCGGAGGGTGCAGAGGATGACCGTGATCAGGCTTGGGAAGATTTGAAGCCGTATGGCATTACCAGGAACGATACTGTTGTGGGCATTGCCGCTTCGGGAAGCACACCATATGTTGTCGGTGTTCTTGAGAGAGCACGCAGGGAGGGACTTCTTACCGGTTGCATCACCTGCAATCCGGACGCACCGGTGGCGGCTGCAGCTGAGATCCCTATCGTTGCCGTGGTCGGCCCTGAATTCGTAACCGGAAGTACCAGAATGAAATCCGGTACGGCGCAGAAACTCATCCTTAATATGATATCCACATCTGTCATGATACGCATGGGCCACGTCAAGGGCAACAAGATGGTCGATATGCAGTTGACAAACGCAAAGCTGGTCGATCGTGGAACAAAGATGATAATGGATGAGGCAGGAATAACGGACTATGAACAGGCCAAGGCCCTGCTGCTGAAGCATGGTTCAGTCCGCAAAGGGGTTGACGCATATCTTGCCGGAAAATAGATGTTCAACCGCAACTACTCGTCATATCTCTTGGAGGATGCCGTAAATCAGTTCGCATCTCTCCCCGGTATAGGCCGGAAAACGGCCTTGAGGCTGGCACTCCATATTCTGGACCTGCCTCGGGAAAATGTCGGGCAGTTCGCCTCATCAATGAAAGATCTCAGGGAGAAAGCGCATTTCTGCCCTGTGTGCAATATGATATCGGACGATGACGTATGTCCGATATGCAGTGACGGCAAGCGTGACCATTCAGTGGTGTGTGTGGTGGAGAGCCTGAGAGATGTGTTGAGCATTGAAAACACCGGACAGTATCACGGGATGTATCACATTCTCGGCGGCATCATATCTCCGATTGACGGGATAGGCCCGGATGACATCCATATCGGAGAACTCGTTCGTCGACTTGAACAGAATGAGCTTCGCGAAGTGATTCTTGCCTTGAGTACGAGTATGGAGGGGGAAACGACCTCCTTCTACATATACAGACAGATTTCAGGCTTCCCGGTTACCATAACCACGATAGCGCGCGGTGTTGGTTTCGGGGATGATCTGGAATATACCGATGAGTTGACACTTGGTCGCTCCATTGCAAACAGACAAGTATTTAAACCTTGAATTATATGGGACACGAATTTCCTTTCGTATGGTTTTTGGCTGCATTTGTGGCATATACCGCACTCCTGTTCTTCATTTCCTGGCTTACTGCCAGAAAGGCAGGATCGAACTCTTTCTTTTCCGGTGACAAGAAGGCACCTTGGCCGGTAGTAGCGTATGGAATGATAGGCGCTTCCATTTCAGGCGTCACATTCATCTCGGTACCTGGCAACGTATGGGTGCAGAACTTTTTCTATATGCCTCTGGTTCTCGGATTCGTGGGTGGTTACATAGTCATTGCGAAGATACTTCTTCCTCTTTACTACAGGATGAACCTCACCTCAATCTACACATATCTCGGCGAGAGGTTCGGGACCAGGTCGCACAAGACCGGAACAACCGTATTCATGGTGTCACGCCTTCTTGGCGCTGCAGTGAGAGTCTTTGTCGTGATTGTGGTATTCTTCGCTTTCATGCCTAAGAACTTCGTTGATGCACTTTCTCCAATAGGGGTGTTCACGATAATCACGGCGGTCTTCCTCGTATTGCTATATCTCTATACATACAAGGGTGGTGTCAAGACAATCATTTGGACAGACGTGCTCCAGACAACATTCATGCTTCTTGCCGTAGGCCTCACCATTTACTACATCTGCAGGGATATGGGATGGGGTTTCGGACAAATGTTCTCCGTAGTAAGTTCCACAGTCAATGAAAATGCCGGTGCAGTAGGATATGGCAGTACCTTCACCAGCTGGTTCGACTGGGACTGGAGCCATGGAACCAATGCCATCAAGCAATTCATATCAGGAATCTTCGTGACCATAGCGATGACAGGTCTCGATCAGGCAATGATGCAGAAGAACCTTGCCTGCAAGGATATCAAGGCGGCCCAGAAGAATATGTACACCACCAGCATCATCATTGTCGTGGCGAATTTCTTCTTCGTTCTGCTCGGTGCTCTGCTTTGTGTATATGCTCAAAGCAGAGGCATTGAATTCGGCAAGACAGATGAACTTTTCCCAACTATCGCCAGCCAGTATCTGGGAGTGGGAGTTGGAATCTTCTTCCTGATCGGACTCATTTCCGCTTCATATCCAAGCGCGGGAGCTGCCATGACGGCTCTTACCACGTCATTCTGCGTCGATTACCTCGGTTTCAATACCCGCTCGGACATTGACGCTGCAAAAAAGGAACGCATACGCAAAACGGTTCATGCAGGAGTTGCTTTCTCATTCCTTGTAATCATCGTCGTACTACAGATTGTCAGCAGCGATGCGGTTGTAAATCTTGTATATAAACTTGCATCCTATACTTATGGCCCGTTGCTCGGTATGTTCTTTTTCGGAATACTTTCCAAGAAGAAGGTCAACGACAAAGCTGTTCCTTACATAGCAGTTGCGGCTCCTGTACTCTGCATCATCTTCAATCTTGTCAGCAAGCACTTCTGGGGATTTGACCTGGGATTCACCCTGCTTATTGTCAACGGATTGCTGACGTACATCGGAATGTGGCTATTCAGAAAGAAAAATAATTAAACAGATATACAATGATAACAAAACAACAGATAGAGGCCTTCAAGTCAATCAGCACTCCATTCTACTTCTATGATATGGAACTGCTCAAGAAGACTCTTGACATTTATAAATCCCAGATTGACAAGTACGGATACAATGCTCATTATGCACTCAAGGCAAATGCTGATCCGCGTGTACTCGAAATGATCAGGAGCTACGGGCTTGGTGCGGATTGTGTCAGCGGCAATGAGGTCAAGCTCGCCGTCAAGTCAGGATTCGATCCACAGAAGGTGGTATATGCCGGTGTCGGCAAGTCGGACAAGGAGATCAAGGCTGCTCTCAAAGCCGGAATCTTCAGTTTCAATTGTGAGAGTGTTCCTGAAATCAAGGTTATCAATGATCTTGCGAAGGGGATGGGAGTAAAGGCCCGCATTTCACTGCGCATCAATCCTGATATCGATGCACACACCCACAAGTACATCAGCACCGGTTTGAAAGAAAACAAATTTGGAATCAGCCCTTGGGCATTTCAGGCCGTTACTGATCTTATCGCACAGTGCAGCAACGTGGAGTTGATCGGACTTCATTTCCACGTTGGAAGCCAGATTACCGAAATGGGCGTTTTTGAAACAACCTGCCGCAGAGTGGAGGAACTTCAGAAATGGTTCATCGACCACAATATCGCCATCAACAACATCAACCTCGGAGGTGGACTGGGCATCAACTATCAGGATCCTAACGGAGACCCTGTTCCTCATTTCGAAGATTATTTCAAGGTAATCAACAAGAATCTCATCGTACGTCCGGGTCAGAAGGTCCATTTCGAGCCTGGTCGCGCCATAGTTGGACAGTGCGGTCACGTAATTACACGCGTTCTTTACGTGAAGGTCGGCAAGGAGAAGAAGTTCGCCATTCTTGATGCAGGTATGAACGATCTGATCCGTCCAGCACTCTATCAGGCTTATCACGATATCGAGAACCTTACAT
The DNA here is from genome assembly GCA_018065895.1 of Candidatus Cacconaster equi. Classification (GTDB taxonomy): domain Bacteria; phylum Bacteroidota; class Bacteroidia; order Bacteroidales; family UBA932; genus Cacconaster; species Cacconaster equi. Next base: position 9,252 of record JAGHSK010000044.1, on the reverse strand, counting down.
CAGACGGACGCAAGATCCGTTATGACATAGTAGGCCCGGTTTGTGAATCAAGCGACTGCTGGGGACAGAAGCGTCTTGTCAATACAGCTCAGCGCGGTGATATTTTCGCAATTCATTCCGCTGGTGCTTACGGACAGGTTATGGCAATGAAGTATAATCAGAGAGACCTTGCAAAGGCCGTATATTCAGATCAGCTTTAATAAGATATGTTTGAAAGTTTGACAGACAGGCTTGAACGTTCGTTCAAGCTTATCAAGGGGCAGGGCAGGATTACGGAGGTGAACATCTCCGAAACGATGAAGGATGTGCGAAAAGCCCTTCTGGATGCCGATGTCAGTTACAAGATAGCCAAGACGTTCTGTGACGAAGTCAAGCAGAAGGCCCTTGGACAGGATGTCCTTAAGGCCGTACGTCCGGAACAGATGATGGTGAAGATCGTTCACGACTCCCTCGCCGCTCTTATGGGCAGTGAAGAATCTGACATCAACATCAAGGGAAATCCGGGCATTGTGCTCGTGGCAGGCCTCAACGGTTCCGGTAAGACAACTTTCTGCGGCAAACTTGCATATAATCTCAAGTCAAAGAAGGGAAAGAAGGTGCTTGTCGCGGCTTGCGATACATTCCGTCCTGCAGCAATCGAACAGCTCAAGACATTGTGCGGCCAGATAAGTGTTGAGTGTTACAGCGAAGACGGGGTCAAGGACCCTCAGCAGATTGCCCTCAATGCCATAAGCCTCGCCAGGAAAGAGAATTATGACGTTGTGATAATAGATACCGCCGGCCGTCTTGCGGTTGACGAACAGTTGATGGATGAAATATCCTCCCTCCACAAGGCTGTGAATCCTACGGAAACCTTGTTCGTCGTTGACGCCATGACCGGTCAGGATGCGGTGGAAACTGCCAGGATTTTCAATGACAGACTCGATTTTGATGGAGTAGTCCTTACCAAGATGGATGGTGACACCAGGGGTGGTGCCGCCCTTTCAATCAAGGCGGTTGTAAACAAGCCGATCAAATTCATCAGTTCGGGAGAGAAGATGGAGGCGCTTGACGTCTTCTATCCTAAACGTATTGCCGACCGAATTCTTGGAATGGGTGACGTCGTTACCCTTGTTGAGAAGGCTCAGGAGCAGTTTGATGAGGAGGAGGCGAGAAGACTTCACAAGAAAATTGCGAAGGATCAGTTTTCTCTGGAAGACTTCTACAATCAGATTCAGCAGATCAAGAAGATGGGTAACATAAAGGATCTGGCATCCATGATTCCTGGCGTTGGAAAAGCTTTGAAAGATGTGGATATGGACAATTCTTCATTCAAGAGCATAGAAGCCATTATCCTTTCAATGACTCCGTACGAAAAGGAAAATCCATCCATAATAAATGGCAGCCGGCGCAAGAGAATCGCAGCTGGCAGCGGAACTTCAATAGCTGAGGTCAACAGACTGCTCAAGCAGTTTGACAGTACAAGAAAAGTGATGAAAACAATGACCACTGGAAATTTCTTAAGAAGAAGATGAAAAGAATTCTATTTACAGTAATAGCGATCCTGACCTCTGCGGCTTGCCTCAGGGGTCAAGTCGTATTCAGCAGCGCTTTTGAGGGCGGTGCAATGGGGGGTGTCGAGAAACTTGATTCGACACGTTTTGTGATGTATCCGCGCGATACGGTGGAGTGCCTGTCGTATATCGTACATGGCCATTTTGACCCTCTCAACCCAGTTGACACTACACTTGAACCAAGTGCCAACTGGTATTATTTCAGAATGGACGGAGTAAAGGACAAACAGATTTATCTTACTTTTCCCGACAATGGCGTACATCGCACATCCTATTCCTACGATAGTGTGCATTGGCAGCATATGGATGCCGTGGAATCACCGTGGCATAAAGTGGGAAAGCGTTTCTCAAAGGATACTGTGTATATAGCGCTTTTCAATCCATATACATATTCGTATCATCTGCAGAGAATGGCCGAATGGGAGCAGCGTGAAGATTGCGAAATTGATACTATCGGATATAGCTTCGAAGGCCGTCCGCTTCAGGTCCTGCATATCACGGACAAATCCGTGCCCGCCTCAATGAAGAAGCTTGTCTGGATACACGGGCGCATTCACCCTTCGGAAACTCCGGGCTCATGGCTCCTTGACGGACTTGTCGAAAAACTCACTTCGGATGACGTTGAGTCCGGGGAACTGCGCAGGAAGATTGATTTCTACATTATGCCTTTTGCCAATCCCGACGGTGTCGCAAATGCCCTTTCACGGTCAAATATCACCGGTGTGAATCAGGAGATAAATTTCGGTCGCAGCGATGACAGTACTGTAGTCGAGGTAAAGGCCATCAAGAAGAATTTCGAGAGGCTGACTGAGAAGAAACCTTTGGATCTTATGATCAACAATCACTCCCAGCACGATGATTTCGCTACATTCTGGATGCACAAGGCCGAGGGTACCTCCTCTGCATATCAGGGGAAGTTATGGACTCTTGCCGGGCTTACCTGCAGCTTCAATCCATATATCCGTCCTACGGACATGTCCTTTTCAAGCATAGCTCCGCGTTATGCTGAAGGCTGGTGCTGGGATCATTTCGGCGACAGCACCGTTGCAGTTACACTTGAAACTCCGTACAACTGTTTTTCAAGAAATATTGCTGGTGAATGGACTTCAGTTGAGAACCTCAAGGCCTTCGGAGAACGATTCCTTCAGGCTATGGCAGAATACCTCTGTGTCAGCACGTCCAAACGTATCGTTGTGGAAAATCCTCAGAAACTCCCTCGTGGATGGGAATATCTGGGAGATGATTGCTCCCATATCGGAGAGTGCGCATTCAAAGCCAAAAAGGAAGGCGCTGAGATATGCTACACATACAAAAATCTTCCAAAAGGGGAGTATGCCGTATATAAATATGTCACTGGAAAGAACATACATCCTGAAAGAGGCTCGTTCTTCCGTGGCGGAGAAGATCCTGGAATTCACGGCTGGGTAAAAGTAGGTGAACACTCCCAGAAACGGGACGGTACATACAAATACATCTACCGTTCAACCTCCGAGGGCGATACGGCAGATGCACTGCTTCTTGTGAGAAAGTAGAACCTTAACGGGTTCTACTTTTCCATTTCAGGACCTTTCTTGAGAGTGATTGCGATTACACCGTTTTCTCCCTGCATTCCGTAAATTGAGGCGTCAGGGCCTTTGATGATCTCGATTGATTTGACGTCTATCGGATTGATGTCGCTGATGTCAAAAACTGTACTGCCGTCAACAACATAGAGCGGTGCCTGTTCGGCTCCGCGGATACGGAGTTCTCCATCTTCGACATATACGCCCGGATAGTGGCCTTCGATGTATGAAATGATGTCAGTGTAGCCTGTCATGTCAAGTCCTTTTGCAGGCTGCTCTTCATCAGCATTCTGAACCCTCCCGGTAGATGAGCAACCGCAGATGAGGACGGCTGCCATGATGAGTGTGATAATGTGTTTCATTGTCTTTGTGTTTTTGTTTATCTTTGTTCTTTCCTAATGGTCAAATATTGTGCCTGGTCTTGAAAATCTCGGCCTCTGGGGCTTGTTTATCGGCACCTTCCTTGCGGCTACTGTAGTACCGTTCAGCTCAGATGCTCTATATGTGGCTATCCTTGCAATGACCAAGGATCCTGTGGGGTGTCTTGTTGTCGGTACGTTGGGCAACTGGCTTGGAAGTCTCTCAACATACTGGATAGGCTGGCTCGGCAAATGGGAGTGGATGGAGAAGTATTTCAAGGTCAAGCGTGAAACCCTTGAGAAGCAGAAACATTACGTTGACAAATATGGTGTTTGGCTCGGTTTGCTGTGCTGGGTTCCAATAATAGGGGACGTGTTTGCCATTGCCCTCGGGTTCTACCACGCCAAACCATTCTATTGCGCCATTACCATGCTCATCGGCAAGTTCCTCAGATTCCTTCTCTGGACTCTCTTCTTTATTTGAATCAGCCTTCTCCTTCACTCTTCGGCGTCTGTACTTTCTGGCAAGGGACATAACCTTCATGGAGTATCTCCCTGACCCAAAGTTTTCCTGCCGATATTATCCAAATGAAATTGCCGCTCAGTGCAATGTCATCTATCTTCAAGGAAGGGGTTGACATTATCACTCTGACCCTTCCGTTCTGGTCGCATATCTGTACCCCCGTCGGAGTGGCGGCATACATCAGACCTGCAGTGTCAAATGCCATCCTGCCGCCCTGGGAATGGAGGAAATAGAAATCCTGGCCATAGCTGAGATTTCTTCCGTCACATACATAACTACGTACCCAGTTCGTACCGCTCTGTCCCTGCGCGAGAATGCTCCAATCAGGATATACAGCAATGTCCACGGTCGATCCTGCACACTGTCCGACGACAGTTTTGTCCTTTCCCTCTACATTCCAAATATTTCCTTGAGCATCCGCTACGAACATTCTTCCATTGTCGCCTACAAGTGCCTTTACAGCCTCCTTGACGGGAATAGATGAGGATTTGAGCGGAGTTCCGTCAAATGCGGCTCCTATGATGTTTTCGCCTCTCTTCAAATGGATTTTCTCCAGAAGCTTTCCATCTTTGTCAAGAACTGATGCTGTGGATCCCTCCTGAAGCGTGACTTTAGCTCCGGGGAGTGCCGTCAACGAGGCGCCTTGAGAAACGGCGGCCAGTTCAATCCACTTTTTCTGCGGATCTATTATGCTTTGTACATAGCTGTTTCCGCTCTTGCCGCCCCGGATCCTTTCCGGCCATCCTTTCCAGAGCCAGCGCATTGCATCCGGAAACAGATTTGTGCCGTGAGTGATGCTGTGCCCTCCGCGGTCCCATTTGTATGTCATCTCATATCCTGCGAAATCCAAAGCGGATTCCATCAGCAGATTCTGTTCGTACCAGTCTCCAAATGAAGGATTCCAGGTGTCATATTTTCCATCCTGCAGGAAGATTCTTATAGGTTTGGGCTCGCTCTTCCTTACAAGTGCCGGATATTCATTTCCTCCGCGGAAGGCTATATATGTCCCGACTCCGCTGTAAACCCTATTGTACAGGTCAGGACGGAACCAGGCTGCGGTGAAGGCGGCGATTGCTCCGCTGCTTGCTCCATATATGGCCCTGTCGTTGGCATCACCGGAAATGAGTATCTTCCTGCCGTCGGAAGGAGTCTGGCTTTTCGCGAGAGGAAGTATTTCATCTTCAATGAAATTTGCCAGGCGGTCGCTCATTGTGTCCCATTCATTGCTTCTGTTGTAACGGATCACCTTGTCGCCATCCAGAATCCTGCCCGGTGTTATGAATACGCCTATCATTACAGGCACCTCATTATTGGCAATCATCCAGTCAAGAGCCGTTGTGGCATTCATCAATATTCCGTCAAGACCTACCAGGAGGCAGGCAGGCTTTTCACCCGTATATTGACGGGGGATGTATACAAAAACGTCACGCACCGTGCCGGGAAAGTATTTCTCGCTGCGGAAATCCTTGATTTTAATGACTTCCCCTCTTTCTCCCTCCTGAAGCTGGTGATATGCGGGATCGTCGGGATATGTGGCATTGTGCCTCTGCTGGGCAGAACAGCATAAAGTTGCGGAAAACAGTGCAACGACTGCAACAATAATTCGTTTCATGATGTACAAAGATAGTCATTACGATTACCAAATGGATAATTTTTTCTACATTTGCCTTCAGTTAACTATAATTTTTGATCAAGATAAGAAGAGAAAACAATCAGTTATAACCTCAAAAACGGTCAAGGTCGTCTTGGCGTAGCATACATTTTCTAACGTGAGAAAGATATACTTTGCAATTGCAGCGGTAGCTATGGCTATTGCTATCGCTGCTCCTTCATCAGCACAGCCGACTTTTTCGGCATCAATAGGTGCGACAATGCATAATTACTTCATGACTTCCGGCATTACCGGGGAAAAGAAGAATTTTTCAAGCAATTCCAATGGTATCTTCATAGAGGTTGCCGGTGCTTTTCCCGTTTCGGAAAGGTTGGACGTAACGGGAGCCTTGAAAGGAACCCTCACAGGTCTCGGAAAGAAAGGAGTAAACTTCCTCCAATACAGGGGCCTTGTCATTGCAGGCTCAGTTGAATCCGAAAAGATGACTTTTCTGGAGATCCCTTTTAACGTGAAATATAACTTCGGCTCCAGGATGAACAGCCATTTCTTCGTTGCCGCAGGTCCGGCACTGTCGTTCTGGCTCTCTTATCACGAGAAATATGAAGACATGATGACTACCATCAATACTGATGTGTTCAAAGAGATGAAAGGGTATATCAACAAGTTCAATGTGGGTGCAGGCGTTTCGCTTGGAATTGAAGCGGCAAGACTGCGTCTTTCACTTGGATACGACTACTATTTCCTGAACCTCTTCACCAGCAGCATGCCTTCTGTCAAGGCATACCGTGGCCAGGCCCGTGTGGGCATAGCATATTTGTTCTATTAGTTTTTCTTATAGAGAACAATCCGTTCCTGCGGTACTCTGTAACGCTCGGGAATGACACCGTGAAGATGTTCGGTCATATATTTTTCAATGGCTTCGACATCCTTCATAACGATTTTTCCCATTCTGCCGTATTTTTGCAGCATAGTGTAGCCGTTGCCGCAGTTGCTCAGAATATAATCCGAACCGGCCACCTTATAAAGGCGGTCTGGTTCAATTGCTTTATATTCCCCTGTCTTCCTGTCAAGGACCTTGACGTTTCTTACACGCCTTTCCCCTTCACCGATACCGACAAACATATTGTCTTCAGATACCTTCACCTTTGACGGAACGGAAAGGTCGGCTTCGAACTTGATTCCGCTCACCTGAAGGAAACCTCCGAAGGCTTCCGGTGTAAGGTAAACTGATGACTCCAATACATCGAGGAGGACACTGCCTGGCACTTCCGCAACCAAAATCTGATTGCCGAAAGGAACCATTGAGAAGATGTCGCTGAAAATGATCTCATCGTTAAGCAGTCCTGCCCGGATTGTTCCGCCGTTCTGAAGCGCTATGTCTGCATCGCACACCTCTCTGAATGCATCGGTGCAAAGGTCTCCAATCGGCATCTCCTGATATCTCGGTGGCCTGTCAGTGGCACTCTCCACTGCGGCTAAAGGAAATGAAGTGGTGGCAATCAGACGGTTGCTGAATCTGTTGTAATCCTCGGTCAGGCTGTCCACCACTGCAGCGGTGCGCGGCTCCATCTTGTTGTATTCCTTTGTCGGAATGAGTTCTGTCGTTATTTCCCCCGATGGCGTAATGACAAGTCTGCCGATATTGTCCATATAACATCCAGTCTGTGTGAGAATCACCTGCTTTCCCTCTTTATTCCGGATTTTTTCGCACGGAATCACAGAATGAGAATGCCCGTCAAGTATTACGTCAATGCCACTGGTCGATGATGCTATTATACGGGATGTGAGCCCCGCGATATCTTCTTCAATGCCTATATGGCTGAGAACCACTACATAGTCAGCTCCTTGAGACCTGGCCTGATCGACAGTTTGTTGGATTTTCGAGAATATGTTCTCGGTGCAGAACCCATAGATGAAATTTCCCTCGTCATCCTGAAAAAAGATCGGAGTGGAACTGTTGATGCTGTTTGGGGTGGATATTCCGACAAACGCAATCTTTGTGCCTCCGAAATCCTTGATGGAAAAGGCCTTGAACAATGATTTGCCGCTGCGTAAATCCATCAGGTTGCAGTCAACTACCTCCGATTCCAGGTTTCCGAGATTCTTGTACAGTTGGGGAAATCCGTAATCGAACTCGTGATTCCCCAGAGTGACTATGTCATATCCGACCTCATTCATCACCTTTATCACTGATTCTCCCCTTGTGTAGGCTCCGATGGGACCTCCCTGCGAGAAGTCTCCGCTTGATACCACGGCCACATGGTCAAATCTGGCTTCCATATCCTTTTTCATTGCGGCCATTTTCGCATATCCGTCAATATGACAGTGGACATCATTGTCGTAAAGGATGACAATGTCACTTTCCGCTTTCCTGGTTCCTATCTGTGAGATTCTGGGGGAGCAGGCCACGAGCAGGGCGGCAACTGCCAGAATGATTGCAAGTACTTTCTTCATAATGCGACAAAGATATGAAAAAAGGCGGAGACTCAACGTCACCGCCTTTCAACTTTCCTGTTGGAGAGATTATTTGTTTGCTGTGTAAGCAATCATTTCGAGAACCTTGTTTGAATAACCCCACTCGTTGTCGTACCATGAGATCACCTTTACAAAGTTGTCAGTTAGATAAACACCTGCATTGGCATCAAAGATGGAAGTGCGTGCATCACCGAGGAAGTCGCTTGAAACGACTGCGTCTTCAGTGTAGCCGAGGATGCCCTTGAGCTCTCCTTCTGAGGCTGCCTTCATGGCATTGCAGATATCTTCTTTGGTTGCAGGCTTTGCAAGGTTGACTGTAAGGTCAACAACTGATACGTCGAGGGTAGGGACGCGCATTGATATACCTGTGAGTTTACCGTTCAGCTGAGGAATAACTTTGCCGACAGCCTTGGCTGCGCCGGTGGTTGAAGGAATGATGTTGCCGGCAGCGGCACGACCGCCTCTCCAGTCTTTTGCAGATGGACCGTCAACGGTTTTCTGTGTGGCTGTGGTTGAGTGAACGGTGGTCATAAGTCCGGTTACGACACCGAATTTGTCGTTGAGCACCTTAACGATAGGAGCGAGACAGTTTGTTGTGCAGGATGCATTTGAGATGATGCTCTGGCCAGCATAAGTAGTATGGTTGACACCGTATACGAACATAGGAGTGTCGTCCTTTGAAGGAGCGCTCATAATGACTCTCTTGGCACCGGCTTTGATGTGGGCTTCAGCTTTTTCCTTGGTAAGGAAGAGTCCGGTTGATTCCACTACATATTCAGCTCCCACTTCATCCCATTTGAGGTTTGCAGGGTCCTTTTCAGCGGTTACTCTGATTTCGTTGCCGTTAACCACGAGATTGCCGTTCTTGATTTCGATTGTGCCGTCGAACTGACCGTGCATTGTATCATAGCGAAGCATATATGCCATATAATCAACATCAATGAGGTCGTTGATACCTACAACGACAATATCCTCTCTGCCCTGTGCAGCTCTGAATACCAAGCGGCCGATACGTCCGAAACCGTTGATACCTACTTTAATCTTTTTCATGTAAATCTATAATTTGAAATAATTGCAATTCAATGAGTCAGCGGGTTTCCCCGCCCGTACATACGTACAAAAATCGTGCGCAGATTTAGTAAATATTTTTTATTTGGTTATCTTTGTT
>JAGHSK010000015.1 GCA_018065895.1 Candidatus Cacconaster equi | reverse complement strand
TTCAACTGCAATTAACAACAAACCGGAAAATAGTGTCCTACAACAGACATCGTTAGGCACAGGCGTGAGCAATGTCTGTTTGCGCAAAACGCACGGTGATTCGCGTCTGTGCAGCATTGACTCGCGTCCGCGCAACATTTGCCGTACAAAACCCCGTATTTTTGTACGACAGAAACCATGAAATCCCTCTCCGTCGTACGCTAGAGCACCTTTTTGTACGAAAGAAGCCATCCCCGCAGTCAACCGAAACTGAATTGGGTATTGGATGCTAAAGATTACGTTTAACACAAAAATCGGCAATCAGATGCAGAATCTATATTGCCGAAATGTGCGGAATGTTAAATTTCCGAAAATTGTTGCAGAAAAATTTGCTTTTTACAATTGTATCTCGATTTGCAGTTGTTTGACAAAATTTGTTAACTTTGTGTGATACGCGGCAAATTTAAAACCAAATAATAATAAACTATGTTCAAGAATCATCCAAAAGGCCTACTGGCAGCAGCCCTCAGTAATATGGGTGAGCGTTTCGGCTACTATATTATGAACGCTGTGCTGGTATTGTTCCTCTGTTCCAAGTTCGGAATTCCTGACGGGACCAGTGCACTGATTTACTCTTTCTTCTACTGTGGAATCTATGTGCTCGCACTTGTTGGCGGATTCATCGCCGACAGAACCCAGAATTACAAGGGTACCATCCAAACCGGTCTCATTGTAATGGCCGTCGGATATGCTCTGCTCGCCATTCCTATCACAGCTTCATCAACCAACACATCATGGTTGCTTCCGTTCACCTGCGTTGCATTGTTCCTCATTGCATTCGGTAACGGTCTGTTCAAGGGCAATCTTCAGGCAATGGTCGGCCAGCTCTACGACAACTTCGAAGCTGAAGCTGCACAGAAAGGCCCGGAAGCGCTCAAAGAGGCCAAGGGCAAACGTGACTCAGGTTTCCAGATTTTCTACGTTTTCATCAACATCGGAGGTCTCATCGCTCCTTTCGTAGCGCCTCTGCTCCGCAGCTGGTGGCTCAAAGCCAACGGCTTCGTCTATAACGCCGCCCTGCCTTCACTCTGCCACCAGTACATCGACAACGGTGGAAATCTTGCTGCAGACCAGATGCAGAACCTTACAGAGCTTGCAAATCAGGCAGCCATCAGCGGCAGCGCTGTAGTGAACATGGACTTCTGCCAGAATTATCTCCAGATATTCAATGAGGGTGTGCACTATTCATTCATCGCATCAGTTTGCGCGATGCTCCTCTCACTGATCATATTCCTCTGCACAAAGAAAGGTCTTCCCGAGCCTGCAAAGAAGGCGGCAAAAGCTACTGTGGATTACACCAAGGAAGAGAAGCTTGCTATGGCGAAGGAGATCAAGCAACGTATGGCAGCCCTCTTCGCAGTGCTTGGAATCTGCATTTTCTTCTGGCTATCATTCCACCAGAACGGACAGTCACTTTCACTGTTCGCCCGTGACTTTGTCAAGACCGATGCCATCGCTCCTGAGATCTGGCAGGCTGTGAACCCGTTCTTCGTAATCGTGCTCACTCCTGTCATTATGGCCATCTTCAGCTCGCTCAGCCGCAAAGGCAAAGAGGTATCCACTCCTCGAAAGATTGCCATCGGTATGGGTATTACAGGTGTCGCCTACCTCTTCCTGATGGTTTACTCAATCTCTGCAGGTTACCCTTCAGGCGAAACTTTCCGTGCAATGCCGGTAGCTCAGACAGCCGGAATGAAGGCAGGATGGTGGGTTCTCATCCTCACCTACTTCTTCCTCACGGTAGCAGAACTTTTCATCTCACCTCTCGGACTTTCATTCGTTTCAAAGGTGGCTCCTAAACATATGCAGGGCCTCTGCCAGGGTCTCTGGCTCGGTGCCACGGCAGTGGGCAACCTCTTCATCTTCGTGGGTCCTATCATGTACAACGCATGGCCTATCTGGAAATGCTGGATGGTATTCCTCATTGTATGCCTCGTAGCGATGAGCGTGATGCTCGGTATGGTGAAATGGCTTGAAAAGGTTACAAAGGCATAGTGACAACTATGAAAATCGTATTTTTGGATGCACAGACTCTGGGGAATGACGTTTCCCTGGAGTCTGTCTCTTCTTTGGGAGAGTATGTGGCATATCCCGCCACCTCCCCGGAGAAGACAGCCGAGCGGATTCAGGGCGCCGACGTTGTGATCACCAACAAAGTATATATGGGAAAGGAGCAGATTGACTCCTGCCCCACCCTCAAACTCATCTGCGTCGCAGCTACCGGAACCAACAACGTTGATATGGAGTATGCTGCGTCAAAAGGAATCCCGGTGCGCAATGCCGTGAATTACTCCACAGAGAGCGTGGCCCAGGTCACGTTCATGCACATCCTCAACCTTGTCGGAAAGGGATTTTATTTCGATAATTATGTCAAGTGCGGAGAATATTCTGACAGCGGATGCTTCACAAACGCGGTAAATCCGTTCTTTGAGTTGAAAGGCAAGAAAATCGGAATCGTGGGTCTGGGAAACATCGGCAGCCGCGTAGCTGCCATCGCATCTGCCTTCGGTATGGAAGTGGTATATTATCCCACTTCCGGGAAAGCCCACTCTGACCAATACAAAGCCGTAACCGATCTGAATGAATTCCTGGGACAGTGCGATATCGTGTCAATCCACTGCCCGCTCAATGCAAAGACAAACGGGCTCATCGGCTACGAACAACTCTGCAAAATGAAAAGAAGCGCCTATATAGTGAATATGGGGCGCGGAGGCATTGTCATTGAAGATGAACTTGTAAAGGCACTCAATGACGGAGTTATCGCAGGAGCGGCATCAGATGTATTCACAAAGGAGCCGTTCGCCCCCGACCACCCTTACATGAAGGTAGCCGACAAAAGCAGAATCCGACTGACGCCGCATATCGGATGGGCGTCAAAGGAGGCTCGCGAATGTCTTATTGAGAAAATCGCAGAAAATATCAGGCAAGGCTGGCAGTAGTCTGCTTCAAAGTAATAGAGAGTACTGTGATATCGTCGTTCTGAACATTTCCGTCCGCAAAATCGTGGACACTCTTTACAACGGATTCACATACTTCCTTGTCAGAACAAGACTGCTTGAGACCGCGTATGCACTCGAGCAGTCTTTCTTCTCCATACTGCTCCTTGTCAGAGCGCTCAGCTTCGGTTATTCCGTCGGTATATACGAATATGCGCGACCCCGCAGTCAGATTGACCGTCTGCAACTGGTAAGGGAATCCAGGCATTAATCCCAAAGCAAGATTGGCCTTCACAGGGACATACGAGCCATTTACGATGACAGGATTATGCCCTGCATTGCAATATTCCAGTTCTCCCGTCGAAAGATTCAACTTACCCACAAACATCGTTACAAACAGTTGGGAATCATTACCATCACAAAGGGAGTTGTTTATCTGCGACACCACATCATTCATCGGAGCGCCCGTCTTGGCGATAAACCTGAAGGCGGATCGTGTTATAGCCATGAACATTGAAGCCGGAACGCCCTTTCCAGACACATCTCCCACAGCAAAATACAAAGTATCTTTATCCATAAGGAAGAAGTCGTACAAGTCACCTCCAACCTCTTTTGCCGGCTTAAGCATAGCGTGTAGTCCAAGATTCCCGTTCTCCGGGAAATCGCTTGAAAGCATCGCCATCTGTATATCGCTGGCGATGGTGAGTTCACTTTCAAACCTTTCGTTCTCTGCAGTGGATTTTTTCAGATTCTCTATATACTCCGTCAACGAATGCTGCATATAATCGAACGAATTGCGAAGATGGCGGATTTCATCATCATATTTGATATCCGGAAGAGGCGTGTTGAAATTTCCTTTCGCAATGCTCAATGCCGATTCAGACATGTCGGTCAGAGGTTTTGTCAGCTTGCGTATTGTTGAATAACAGCTCAGGAAAAGGATAAGGAGTCCCACAAGCACCACAAGCACAAGTATCATGTGCATTTTGGAAGTTCTTGCAAGCACGTCCCGGTAATCGCAAGTTATCGATGCCTTCCAGCCGTTTGAAACAGGTCCATAGACAGCAAACGATATCTTGTTTCCAACCCTGTATTTATGCTTGCCCTTATTCCCGGCCATCATATCAGCGGCTATCTGATTGATGTCTTCATTTTCCTTTGTTCCCATCAGGAACTGTGTGGAAAAGACAGTCTCTCCACGCAGATCGTCATTCACCCCGGAATTGACATATCTTCCGCTGCGGCTTATAAGAGAGACATAGGAAGACGGATAGGGCTTGATTGAGGCAAGGAATTCAGTTATGCCGGAAAGAGATATGTCCGCTGTCAGAATGGCAAAAACATTTCCCTGATCATCCTTGATAGGATATGAATATGTTGACATATACTCCTGAGCGCCGCCTTCGTCAAAATACGGTTCACTCCAGCATGGCTCTCCAAGCAGTTGTGGAATCTGGAACCAGTCTGAATAGAAATAGTCATATTGGGCTGTTCCAAGCTGTTTTGATTCCACCTTCCCGTCGGAAACTCTGAATGAGTACGGAGCATAGAAATGAACACCCTTATAATATTCCGGAACAAATGCGACCGCACTTCCAAGTATTTCATCATTCTCCATCACCAGTCCTTGTGTGATGTCGTACATCTTCTCAGGAGAGTTTTTAAGTTTCTGGACCGTTGTTACTGTATTTTTTACAGAAACCTCCACTCTTATCAGCTTGTTCTCGATCTCCTTGATTGTTGCATCCAAAAGATTTTCAGCTGACTTATGTGCCTCATCCGCCAGAATCAGATGTGAAGATACCGCAGCCACACCGATGGCCACGATAAAAAGTATTGAGGTTATCAGTACTACCGTAGAGCTCAAACGCCTTGAAAATGAAGTTTTTGCAGCGGCATTCATTTCTTTTCTATTTAATTGTTTCGTTATATTGAACCCAGTTGGTTATGTAGCCGGTATTAAGCAGGGCTCCTACAATATCATTGAAAACCGGTTCAGCAACCTTTGAATAGTCAACTCGTCCCGTCTGAGGGTCGCACTGCAGACGCAGATACTCGTCAAGCATCATGGACTGATGGGCCCTGTTCGTCTCTATGTGATTTTCCCGACAATATCGCAATGAAAGGTCAACAGCCTCTTCACGATGATCCCGCACATAGTTCCAGCCCATCTTGGAGGCTCTTACAAATCTGTCGATGATATCCTTATGATTGTCATAGTACTCCTTTGTGACATACAACCCATCCTCAGGACACACATATCCGAAATCAGAGAACTTGAGAATGTTGCTTTCAGGTATCTTGCCCATGGCAAGTTCGAGGGAGATGAACTCACTGTAGCTGTAGCACAGAGTAGCATCCACGGCACCGAAAACATACAAGTTTATTCCATTGATGAAAGGAACCCAATTCACCTTGATACCCTTGTAGCTTTCAAGCATGTCACAAAACTCCGAGAAGCCCACCTTCCATCTTCCGATCTTCATGCCATTCATCTCTTCCGGCGTTGAAATAGGGTTCCGGGATACGCACCACAAGCCGCTCTGCTGTGTGATCTGCATCACATTTACGACAGGCATCCCGTCGGAACGCTCTACTATAGCCTGAATCAGCTGCTGCCCCGCAATCTGGGCGGAACCTTCCAGCAACATCCTGACAGATGATGTTGTCGAATTTACCCCGGGATGCACTATTTTCACGTCAAGACCCTCATTCTCATAATAGCCCTTTTCAAGCGCCATATAGAAACCGGCGAACTGAGCCTGCGGCGTCCACTGGGGAGCGAACGTTATGGTCTGTGAATATACATCAACTGCAAAAAACAGCGACGCAAGCAATATGATGCATTTTTTCATATTTATTCCAGGTATCTGTCCTTTAATATTTTTATATCGTCATCACTGACACACAAGGGCCCTCGCAAATAGTTGTCCATATTGCCGAACTTGACGTCTATCAAATCCAAAGCCTTACGGAAATACTCCACATTGCAGCCGATGAAAGTCATTATCACTTTGTCCGCCTCAGGATCATTTCCCTGCTTGTGGAGTGCAGCAAGAAGCGAGTCAATGTCACTCCTGTAAAAATCATTCGATATGTCAAAATCCTGCATGACAAGCTCTCTGTCCGCCCCTAAAGCGGAAAGCAGGAATGCCGAGCCCAATCCCGTGCGGTCCTTCCCTTGAGAGCAGTGCCAATAAACGGAGCCTTTATCGGCATGAATGATGATTTGCATGAATGCGGCATACTGCAGCTGTGTGTACTCATTGAGCACCATTTCGCTGTAAATATGCCTGGAAATTTCCTGAACGGCAGTGTTGAATGCATTTCCACTCTCGACAAGATAAGCCGGAAGATTGGAATACGCCTCGTGCGGCAGAGACAAATCTTCCATTTTCTCAGTTTCAGGGTCAATAGCAGGAAGCCACGTATGGCTCACTCCCGGAAGGTTTCTATCCGGAGCAGCCAACACCTCATTTTCTGTCCTGAAGTCAAAAATCGTCGAAAGTTTATAGTTTTTCAGGAGGATTTCCTTGTCCCTGTCACTCAATCCGACAAGTGATCCTCCCCTCAAAAGCAAACCCTTCCTGATGACTTTGCCATCAGGAAGAACATATCCGCCCAAATCTCTGGCATTAGCTACAGAGTCGAGACCGATTGACTGCGATTTGAAATCGTAGAGAGAATCGTTCAATGCGGTATGCTAGATTATCTTGATGATGTTTGAAAATCCGGTGATGTCGAACACCTCTTTTACCTGAGGCTTCATATTGACCATAACCATTTTGCCTCCTTTTGAAGAGACGCTTTTCTGCAGCATCAGGAAGATTCTCAACCCCTGGCTGGAAGTGTACTGCATTTCAGTGCAGTCTATTTCAAAGTCCGGAGCAGGATCCTCCATAAGCGGCGTTATGTCCTTCTGGAACTGATCTGCGTTTGTAGTGTCGAGCCTGCCGTTCAATACGACAAATGTCTTGGCGTCGTTTTTGGTGATTGTTACGTCCATTTTATATATGATATTTTTTGTTGATTCTATATTTTCTTTTTCATTATGAAGAGATTGCAGCCATCTTCAAACCTGTATTCCAGATAGTCCATCATCTGCTTGCACAAAAAGATGCCGAGGCCTCCCACTTTTCTCTCCTCAATTGAAGTGTTGATGTCAGGATCCTCCTTGGCAAGCGGATCGAATTCAACACCGCCATCCCGAAATTCAAGAGTAAGGTAGCTCTCACCCTTGTCAACACCAACCTCCACCCAAGTGGATCCGGAATAACATAGAATGTTCTCTTCCACCTCTTCCGTACAGAGACGGACCTTGAACTGGAGATCGTCCGGCAAGGACAGTATCTCCTCACAACTCATTACGCTTTCAATTATTTCAGCATTCCGGCCTTCAACCGGGTCAAACCTCATTTTCATATTTCAATCAAATGTTTCACTATATACTCGGCCATTCCTGGCAAAAGCTTGTCATATTGGTCAAAAAAGACCATATAAAGAGCAGCATAAGGGGCAATCATCTTTTCAATCTCTTCAATGTCCGCATCAGCCCCGAAATATTCCTTCACAAAGATATTCCAAGTTTTGCGAAGTTGTGCAACCGAAATGTGATAAAGTTTGTTGCACATCTCCTCATCATCTGTTCCGTATGCAATGAAATAATACATTCCCAGATCAAGATACGGGTGTCCGTATCCGAAATCGGAAGTGTCAATCCAGTATGTCTTGTCCCCGGCCATTATCGCATTTCCGATGTGCATATCTCCGTGAATGCAGGTAGTCGCATCCGGAATACTGTCAATGAAACTGAGAATCTTGCTTTTCTGCTGGTCATTGAATCGTCTTGAATTTTTTGCAGCGTTGCGGAACCTGTCAACAGCAGGCTTGAACATCACCGTATCACACTCCTTTGAGTGGAGTTCCCTGCACATTGAAGCGAATTTTCTTGAATAAGCCTCAAGACGTTCCGGTTCCTGGGAAATTGCCCTTGCGAAAGAGCGCTTTCCGACAATACGTTCAAACTCCACGCCTATCCTTGTTCCGTCAGTCACAAGCCGGTAAGCTTCAGGGATGCTGACGCCCATCTTCAGAAGAGAACGCGATACGTCAAATTCCCTCTGGGGCACTGCGACTGGAATAAAATCGTTGTACAACTTTATCATCCGTGCTCCGTCCTTATGAAAATAGCTCGTTGCGGTGAAACCGTCACCGCTCTCTTCATAATCCGACATATCAATCAAGTCGGCCTTTGCGCCGAAAACCTCGTCGATAAGGTGGGTAAACTCCTTGTAAGCAGGGGTATCGGCAAGTTCTCCGAGCGATTCGGCAAGTCCCCTGTAATGCCATTCGTGGTCAGCCATGCCATTCGGCGCATGGAAACGGTTCCACAACCTGTTTCCAATAGCCATATAATCGTTATATATGGCGCGCATATTTGAGAGTTTGTCCCCGATAGCCACAATCTTGGCGTCCCTGGAAGCCCTCGCAAGCCTGTCAATTGCAGCCTGTTTGCGTTCCCGCCACGTTTCTTCAGCATTTTTATTGACATCTCCGGGCTTGTCGCTCTCGCTCTCCACGATAGATGCAACCCTATCCCCGAATTCGGCTCTTATCTGTTCTATAGATACGTCAGTATCTTCCACGGTGTCATGAAGCGCAGCAGCTGCTAATAGCTCTGCATCAGGCGTTATCGTTGCAACGATGGACATTGCTTCAAGTGGATGCACGATGTAAGGAAAACCTTTTCCCCGCCTCTCTGAGTTGGCATGGGCGCTTACTGCGAACCTGATGGCCCGATCGAGAAAAGATGTGTCCATAAATGAATTTGCCATATTATTTTTCGAGTTTCTTTCTATTCATGAATGACAGTTGTTTTGCTGCATTGACTACACTTTCCGCCCGCATTGAATTCCCTTCCGATTTTCCGTTGACTTTGTCAAACATTTCTGTCAAGGCATCCACTCCGCCTCCATGTTTGAGGATATATACCTCACACAAATCCTGAATTGCAATTGTCGATGAGATAATATCCAGATCGGTCATAGCCAACTGGAATGTAGCCAGTTGATATGCATCTTCACTGTTTTCGTGTATCATCCTGTCAACTTCACCGAGAGTCTTGAATCCCAGATCGAAAAGAACGTTCAGATACGGAGTGACGGAAGAGTTGTGTATCTCCGCCTGATTGACGGCTGCAATTTTTTTCAACAGTTTGTCAAAAGGCCTGAGCTCCAGATAACTGCGGAAAGTATCGCCATTGAGCGGAACGTCATTGAAGTTTCCGCTCGATACGAGTTCCTGCACGCGCCTGCGATAATCGTTGAATTCCTGTCTTATGGCACTGAACTGCTCATCAGCCAGTTCCAGCATTCCCGCCAGACGGTTTATGTTTCGAAGATGCTCCACTGGAATCTCAATTCCAGTCTTATAGCCAATGTCGTGGTTGATTGTTGCCCATACGTGCTGCAGGGCAGTCCTCATCTGCAATTCAAAACGGATTTCGTTGATTTCCGGATATTGCGGATCGAAGAACATCTTTTTCGGAATTCTGCAGATATAGTGCAGGGAATTGTATCCGAAGCTGTCAAGCTGATGCATCTTCCTCTTGTCAATGCTATTGACCCAGTCCACCTCGAAAATACGGTCCACCATCGCAGCAATCTTGTCAACTTCATCAGTGTAAAAAGTTATGACCCGTGCCCCGACTATATCCGTCAGATCAAAGATGGTGTCATATTTGAAGCCTTTCTTGTCCAGTTTTCCGGCCAGGCTTTCCTCCGTCTTGACTCTTGTCTCAAGCGCGGTGACATAGATATTGTTCTGCGCCAGAAAGTGTTCAAGCTCCTTGGAGAGAACCTCCTCCATACGCTTGAATAACGGCATCATGCCCACGTACTGGCTCATTATCATCGAGCTGCGTGCATCCAAACCATATTTGTCAGCAAAGTTCTCCATTGATATGGCAAATATATCTATTTTTTTTGATTATCGTTTTCTTGCAGGAACCACAACCCTGTCAATCATATTTCCCTCTCTGTCAAGCAGCATAAGTTCCATTCTGGCAGGGGTCACCTTCATGTGCATCGCTCCGACGGTATGAGGGCCCTCATTCCATCTGAAGTTTATTTTATCCTCATTGGCCTCAAGCGGCTTGATGGGATCCTGACCTCTTTCGTTGTCACTCGAAGGAGTCTGGATATATGTCACTCCATTCGAATGCGCTCTCACATAGATATGGTTGTTTCCTGCGAGAGCCAGGTCAACTCCGTATCTTTCGAATATCTCGTGCCACCGTCCGTACTGGGATGTCTCTCCACGTGTGCCGAAAAACCACTGATAGTGTTCGCAGACAATTTTATAGCGGGCATCCCCGTTGGCTTCAAGCACCTTTTCAACCCAGGCGGCAGCCTTGGAGAATCCGGTTGAATCACGCATATTCTCATTGTTCAGCATTATGAAAAGAGCATCATTGTACTTGAACCAATAGCACACGCCCTCTTCCCCCTCATAGCCGTTCAAAGGATTGGAGGTGGCATTCCTGAAGAAATCATTCGTCAGAACATAGTTCCTCGTCATATTGTCGTGGTTTCCATTTACCCCACCCCACATATGGTCCTTGAACTGCCGCTGTTCGTACATACCTCTCCAGAACGAATAGCTTCCTCCCCATGCGCAAACATCACCCAGATTGATCACCCAGTCATATCCGTACCGGCTCTCGATTTTATCCATTATACCCATCGCGGCGTCAATTCTCTTCGGCAACGGAGGATAGCAATGATAATCCGAAATTATGCAGGCCTGCCATACGCGGCTTCCACTGGTTTTGAAGCGATAAACGTCGCTCACTGAAGTATCCCCGTGGGCCGATACTGCATACACCCGGTACTTGTAGGATGTCTTTGGCCTCAAACCATTGAGATAAAGGTCATACTTGAAGAAACGTGCATCCTCAAAGAAATTGGTGCCGTCGGCCTTTTTTGAAGATACGTTGTTATAAACGGCGCAATATCTGCCTTCGGCATCTGCCCGCAGAGCCCTGCTCCAGTCACTCTTTTCCGGAGCATACATCACGAAACTGCTGACAGTGGAGGCATCCGCTCCCCAGCTTATGTCCATCTGTGTCCGGGTATCCTCCCCGGGATTCGTAGTTATGCTGAACAGGGCAGTCAGCAGCAAAAAGATATAATTCATCTTGAGCTATTTTTCGTAAATCACTTTTCCATCACAGACAACCTTGTCTATCGCACTGGTATCGGCGGAATATACCCAGTTGGAAACCAGATGGTGGCAAGGCCGCATCCTCTCGTCATTCAGGTCAACGAGGATAAAATCGGCTAGTTTGCCCTGGGCGATGACACCGGAATCAATGTCGAATGCCTCAGCTCCCGCAGCCGTGGCCCATCTGAAAGCCTCGTCGGCAGGCAAAGTCTCCGGATCGCCGCTGCTCATCTTGGCCAGAAGAGCCGCAAATTTCATCTCTTCCCTCATATCCTGATTATTGTTGGAAGAGTCCCCATCAGTTCCTATGGTGATTTTGCAGCCTGCATCAATCAACTGCTTTGCCTTGAAGACTCCGGAAGCGAGCTTCATATTCGAACAAGGGCAATGCGAAATCGTAACGCCACGCTCTGCAAGGATATCCATCTCTTCCCTGTCGACATGTACCACGTGAGCCGCAATTACGTTAGGCCCGAGTACTCCGAGAGAGTCCAGATAGCGGACAGGAGTCATTCCGTGTTCTCTCACACAGTCCTCAACCTCCTTCGCCGTCTCGCTCAGGTGTACGTGCAGTTTCAAATTCATTTCGTGTGCCGTCTCAGCACATTTTCTGAAGAGTTCATCGCTGACAGTATAAATCGCGTGCGGAGCGACGGTCAATTGGATGCGGCCGCCTGTAGGGTCGTTCCAATGCCGGAGCATCTGCAGTTTATCCTCCTGCTGGCTCTTTGAATGCGACTCCACGAAAGTCACACCGAGAGCCGCTCTCATTCCGGATTCATCCACCGCACGGACAGTCTCCTCCAAATCGAAATACATATCGTTGAAGAAAACGGATCCGCTCTTTATCATCTCCCTGACAGCCAGTTTCGAGCCCTCGTATATGTCGTGCGAAGTCATTTTGTTTTCAAACGGCCAGATGTATTCACTCAGCCACTTGAACAGCGGCATATCATCCGCATAGCCCCTCAACAGACTCATTGCCGCGTGAGTGTGAGTGTTGAAGAAAGGCGGAAGAATCGCCTTTCCCTGTGCATCTATGACTTTATCCGCAACAGTTTCCTCCGGAGCAGCCATATTGCGGAAACGGTTGCCCTCGACAAGTATATTGGTTTTCCTGCCATCATGCAGGACATTTTTTACAAGCAAAGTGTTTTTCATCTTAAAAATATTTTATTTCCCTCTCTTCCAATGCAGAGAGAAGATTGTTGGCCATACGGCTGGCTCCGAAACGGAAATAACGCTTGCACAGCCACTTATCACCCAGAATATCCTTGACTATGTTGTAATATGTCACGGCATCTTCAGGAGTGGAGATGCCACCGGCCGGCTTGAATCCAACCATACGTCCCGTCTTCTCCCAATATTTCTTTATGCAGCCGCACATGATTCTGGCAGCCTGAGGTGTGGCAGCAGGCTGCATCTTTCCTGTCGAAGTCTTGATGAAATCAGCTCCCGCCTCCATTGCAAGGAAGGAAGCCTCGGCAATCTGCTCATCAGAAAGGGCGCCTGTCTCCAGAATCACCTTGAGCAGCACACCGGGATTCACCGCACGGATTGCACGACCGATTTCACGTATCTCGGAAGACGCGGCATCTCTGTTCCCCTCCAGAAAAGAGTTGAGCGCCAGAACTATGTCAACCTCGTCAGCACCATCCTGAACTGCCGACACACATTCGAACACCTTGACCTTCAAAGGGCTTTGGGAAGCGGGGAAACATCCTCCCACAACTGTCACGTGGACATCATACACTTTGCGGGTATGTGCCACGGTGAAAGCGAAATTCGGATAAACGCATATTGACGCCGGCAACGGGTAATTCGGGAAAACCTCGTTGAACCTGTTTACCTTCTCCGTCATGGAAGCGATTCCGGTATATGTGTCAGTGCCGTTAAGGGAAGTAAGATCAATCAATCCCAGCGCAGCGGCATATATCTCTTTCTCATTCATTTCAATCAACCTTTTATTTGAACCTTGATTCCTTCTGCCACCAAAGGCGCGGCCACAGCCTCCATCTGCCGGACTGTCACCTTCTCCAAAGTGGCGAGAGGAGGAACTCTGTCAAGTGTGTACATCATCACCTCCCTCGGTCTCAACCTCAGGACAAGTTCCTGCCATGCCCTGACAAGTACAGGATCCAGGCAGTCGATGACGGTCTCCCCATCCTTTCCGCGGAGAAACATTGTCTGAAGGATGAAATCCCCCTTGAACCAGGACAGGTTGCCTGCCACATCATTGATGCTGTATGCCTCCGATACCGGCCGGTCCATCAGACGGGCGAACGAATCCACACCTGAATCAATCTTGAGAATCGGGTTGTCGACCTTGGCCAGAGCCTCCTTCACTCCCGGCCTCCCAAGCTGAGTGGCATTGGACAGAACGGAGACTTTCGCAGAAGGATAATATTTTGCACGTACTTCGAGAGTCTTTTCGATTATTGCAGGAAAATCGGGATGGAGAGTGGGCTCCCCATTGCCTGAAAAAGTTATGGTATCGACAGGCGTACCTTCGTCGTGACACTTTTTCACACCGTTTTCAAGAGCGTCGCACACCTCCCGGAAAGACGGGAGAGTCCTGTCCCCCATTCCATCGGCATTCCATCCGCATTCACAATATATGCAGTCGAAACTGCACACCTTGCCGTGCATCGGCAGAAGGTTCACTCCAAGGGAACTGCCAAGCCTGCGGCTGCGGATAGGGCCAAAAACTATATTGTCAAACTGCAACGACATCAGACCTCTCCTCCTTCCTCCTTTTCCCTGCCTTCTATTATTTTCTTGTCCGCCTCCTTGTCCAGAGTATTTTCAATGACACGACGTGACGGATTGTTTCTCCGTATCCGACCTTTTTTTCCTTCCGTACTGTCAACCGGATCGTCGATCTCCCTCATCTTGACGGGTTCTTCCCCGTTCATCGCCGCATCCAGCTCACTGACCCTGTTGCGCATCCTCTCGCGGACCTCCTTTATGATTTCAGAGATGTCGTCATCGTGACCGATATAGTAACGCATCGACTTTTCGAACATATCCCTGTCATACCCGTATTTTTCAATCAGGGGAAGATAGACGGAGAGCGAATCGGCTGAAGCCCGCACTTCATCGTCGTACTCCAGATAGGCGTCAAGCGCATACATATCGTAGAGCAGTGATTCCATCTTGTCCATCGGAATGACGTCAGCCCTCTCACGGCATCCGGAAAGAAGACCTAAAAGCAGCAGAAAACAACAGATTCTTTTCACTTCCACACGCACATTTTATTATGACAAAGTTAGTAAAAATATTACCTTTGTGCAAATGAGCAGAAACCTTAGTTACAGCCGATACTTCACACTGACGTTCATGTTCGTCATCGCACTGTACATCAGCGGATTGATTATTCCTATCAAAGCCTTGGAGTACAGTTCCCCGCTCTTTTTCGGCAAGTTCACCGGAGAGTCTTTTCTGACCTTCGCAAAACCCTGGCAATCAGTTACTGCGGCCACTCTGCTGCTCGTTGCGACAGGACTGATGCTGGCGCGATTCACCGACAGGTATTCGACCGGCTACAGATACTTTGTCCCGATGATTTTCCTCATCCTGGCACTCTCCAATCCCTATTCCATCTATCTGTCCCCATTTCACGTCGCTGCATTCCTTCTCGTACCTGTTCTCAACTACTTCTTCTACTACGAAGCAGCCGGACAGAACGTCAGCCATCTCTTCGTTTCTAACTTTCTGATGGCCATCGCGGTATGCTTCTGTCCACCTCTCATCTGGCTTGCTCCGGTACTGCTGTTTTCGGGCATCGATCTGGCTGACGACAAACTGAAATACATCTTCTCCTTCATCCTGTCGCTGGCAATGCCCTTCGGAGTTGTTTCCGCCATCATTTATCTTGTCTACGGCATCGATACAGCAATGGGAGTTCTGCCGGAATTTTCGGCAAGGATTCTGGACATAGGCCTGGACAACCTTCACATATCACTCGCAACGATTTGCAAAATGGCCACTCTGACCATTTTCGCCATAGTAAGCATCCTTACAATCCTGAAAAATCTCGGAAGATTCAAAATTTCAAAATACAAAGTATATATCAGGCTTATTTTCATACTGATATCCACCGCCGTCATAGCCGCGGTCTTCTCCACGGGCACAAGACACCCGTGGTCAATCATTGCAGCCGTCCCCCTCTCCCTTGTGGGCAACGAACTGTACAATGCCGAAAACGTCCGCGTGGGGAAACATACCGGCATCCTTACGATGGTCATCATCCTGATAATAATCGTTGAAAGAGTAACTTATTTTATCAAATAGCATCTATGAAGAAATTCTTGCGCATCATGGCCGTTGTGGTGGCCGTCGGACTGGTTGCATTCATCTACTTCCGTTTCTATTTCGTATTTGGTGAGGGTGTCAAGAGCGGCTCACTCAACTATGTGGTTTACAAAGGTGTAGTTTTCAAAACATACGAAGGAAAGCTGATTCAAAGCGGTATCCGTTCAAAATCAGCGGGAAGCATATCTTCCTACGAATTCGAGTTCTCCATCAAAAACGAGCAGATTGCCAAGAAGCTGATGACAGAGAGCGGCAAAAATATGGAACTGCACTACAAGGAGTATTTCGGAGCTCTTCCTTGGAGAGGATATACCAAATACATCGTTGATTCCATCGTTTCCATAAGTCCGCTTCCTACCGACATTGATGCAGAGGCGGAACTCTCTGCCGGAGCCGCCATTTCAGGAGGAGAGACCGTCGTTCCGCAATAGCGGAAGGCTTCACGTCTGAAGCATTATTTTGAAATTGACTGCCGGATGCGACGGGGCATCGGATGAAGATTGTTGGCACGTTTCCCCAAGTTCTTGACAAAGCCAAGGCCCAGTCCCTTATAAGTCAAAAGAATATACCCCAAGGGCATATCAGGGAAAGACAGGGAATCCTTTGAGAGAAATTTCAAAGCATCTTCTCTGGAAAGTTCCACTTTTGGATATCTGTCAGGGGGAAGATTTACGGAAAGAGCCTCGTCCGCCATCGGGAAAAGCGAATTGAAAACGCGAAGGCTCCGCCCGGGCTTGGCCGTGGAGGGTTTGTCCCCCACCCCTGTTTCGGAAGACTTATGAATCAGAGCAGCGAAGAAGCCTTCACCACGATTCTCTCCGGGATAGAAGTGCCGCATCTCCAGAGATTCACCTCCGAGGCAGGAGCAGATCCACTCCACCATCTGCTCATCTTCAATACGGTTGAAGGTACAAGTGGAATATATCATATAGCCCCCGTCGAGCAGCGACGGCCATATATCGCTCAGAATGCGGCGCTGACGGGCCGCGCATAGCTGGACATTGTTTACGGACCAGTTTTCCTGAGCCTTGATGTCCTTGCGGAACATGCCTTCCCCGGAACACGGCGCATCCACGACGATGATATCATACGACATGCCCGCGAAATGTGACGGATCATTATTGGTCACCGTCACTCCTGAGCATCCCCATTTGGCCACGTTTTCAGAGAGAGCCGCCACTCTGGACGGAACGACCTCATTGGCCGTAAGCCTGTTTCCACGGGAAGGAGTTCCCGGGGCATCCATCAGGCAGGAAAGAAGCTGGGTCGTCTTCCCGCCGGGAGCCGCACACAGATCAAGGACATTCAAGCCGGAATTACGCCCCGACAGACGAAAAATATCCCGAACAAGCTTGCCCACATACATCGAGCCGGCTTCCTGCACATAGTATCCGCCGGCATGGAATAAAGGATCCAGCGTAAAGGAAGCCCGATTTTTCAAATAGAAGGCCTCATCCTCAGCCCAAGGCACAGGATCACCTGCAAGTTCGCCGAAATGCTCGCGTAAATCGCCGACAGCCAGCTTGAAAGGATTGACCCTGACAGATACTTCCGGCTCCGTGTCCAAGGCCGCAACAATGCGTTCCGCCCGTTGTTCACCGACCGATTCCACGAGCATGTTGATAAAATCATTCTGCAGCATCGAAAACTCTTCGTATCTTTGCAAAGATAAACAAAATATGGCAAACGTATATTTCAACAGGGAGTGCATCACGGTAGATGATGCGGCAATGCCCGAATTCTGCAACAGATTCAAGAAAATCAATGCGGGAGGAGGACTGGTAAGAAACAGTAAGGGAGAATATCTCGTAATATTCAGACGTGATATATGGGATCTTCCCAAAGGAAAGCAGGAACCGGGAGAAACCATCGAACAATGCGCGCTTCGCGAAGTCAGCGAGGAAACAGGTCTGAAGGAACTGCATCTTTCAACTCACATATGCGATACCTTCCACACATACAAACTTTTAGGAGAATCGTGCATCAAAAGGACATCGTGGTACACTATGGAATGCTCGGGGGCGGAAGAGCCCGTCCCACAAACCGAGGAGGAAATCACAAAAGTTGAATGGGTATCAAAAGAGAGGCTTCAAACAATAGCTGAAGCCACGTTCCCTTCTATCAAGGAAGTTTTCAGTCACGCAGGTCTGTTGTAATGACGTTCGGCCCAAGGCTCTTGACGTCAACGCTGAAGAATTGCACAGGGAGTTTCTCTGTGCTTTTTATTTCGGTGAGTTCAGCCCTGTATTTGGAATAGGTCACGGTAGCGGTACTCTCCGATGACTGTACAAGCGTCAGTCTCTGGAAAATCGACGAATCATCATCTTCAATTACAAGTTCTTCGCTCTTCGCCCTGTAAAGCCATCTGGTAATCCCGTTTCCAACCACAAAGCCTTCGGCGGATTCTATTCTGTAGCAATTGTCCTGCACATAGGCTATTCCGCTGACCAGCGGCTTGGTTTCGGATTTCTTGTCATACAACTTGAAATCGCAGGAAAACCTGTTCTGAGCGCCGGCAACGGCACAGGAAAGAAGCAGAAGCGCAACAAAAAATCTTTTCATTTGAAAACCGGTTCTATATATGGTCCAACGACTCGAGGAGAGCATCCAGAGCGTCAAAATCAGATATATACACATTTCGTGCCTTACTACCTTCCTGCGGTCCCACAACTCCTGCAGCTTCAAGCTGGTCCATGATTCTGCCGGCACGCGCATAACCTATACCCAACTTGCGCTGGAACATTGAGGTGGAGCCTTGCTGGTACTGAACCACCATCTTTGCGCACTCCTCAAACAGAGCGTCCCTCTTGTGAAGGTCAATGTCCGTAGCGCCGCCTTCCTCGCTTTCATCAACATACTCAGGCAGCATGAAAGGCTGTCCATATCCACGCTGACTGCTGATAGCCTTTACAAGCTCTATGATTTCAGGAGTGTCGATAAGGGCGCACTGCACACGCGTGAGGTCAGCTCCCGGATGCACCACAAGCATATCGCCGCGTCCGATCAGACGCTGGGCCCCCGGACTGTCGAGAATCGTCTTCGAATCCACTCCCGAGTTCACCTTGAAGGCGATGCGGGAATTGAAGTTAGCCTTGATGGTACCGGTGATGATATTGGTTGTAGGCCTCTGTGTGGCAATGATCAGGTGTATTCCCACTGCACGGGCCTTTTGCGCAAGTCTTGCAATAGGTTCCTCTATCTCCCTGCCGGCTGTCATAAGCAGGTCCGCAAACTCATCGATTATCACGACGATGTACGGAAGGAACTTATGTCCGTTGTTCGGATTCAGTCTGCGGTTGAGGAATTTCTCGTTGTATTCCTTTATCTGGCGTACATCCGCAGCCTTGAGCAGGTCGTAACGTGCGTCCATCTCTATGCAGAGCGACTTCAACGTGGTAACGACCTTCTTGGTGTCGGTAATGATAGGCTCATCCCCATCAGGGGCCATCGCGAGGAAATGCTTGTCGAGCTTCGAATAGAGCGACAGTTCAACCTTTTTCGGATCGACCAGGACGAACTTCATTTCGGCAGGATGCTTCGCATATAGCAGTGAAGCTATCATTGCGTTAAGGCCCACGGACTTACCCATACCGGTGGCACCGGCAACGAGAAGGTGAGGCATCTTCGCAAGATCGAGGAAGAAAGGCTCATTGGTAACCGTGATACCCATTGCCATAGGAAGTTCCATTTTGGAATCGCGGTACTGAGGCGCATTCAGAATCGCTTTGAGAGCAACCACGCTCGGCTTTTCATTCGCCACCTCTATTCCGACAGAATCGAGCAAAGTCACTACACGGACACCCTTTGCGCCCAATGATATCGCTATATCCTCCTCGAGGCTGCGCACTTGGGCGATCTTGACGCCATCAGCCAGGTGAATCTTGTAAAGGGTCACTGTCGGTCCCATCTTGGCTGTAATGGCTGTAACTTTTATCTTGTAACTGTCAAGCGCATTTACAATCCTCTGCTTGTTCTTTTCAAGTTCGTCACGCGACACTTCGTACCATTTGTCACGATAGTCGTTCAGCAACGAAAGTGAAGGAAACTCATAGTGCGGCAGGTCAAGTCGGGGATCATAAAGTCTGTCTCCCTCCTCCTGATCCATATTCTCGATGAAGTTGTTTCCGGACGCTTCAACCGTCAGAGTCACGTCGCCCATCTGTCCGCCATCCGGCTCATCAGCAGGTTCCACATCCGGTTCCACATCCGGTTCGTCGGCATCTTCAAGCAAATTCCTCGCCTCCGGTTCATCCTCTCCGGCCGCATTTTCAAAAAGCAGATCGTCAAATCCGTCCTGTGCGGCGAGCTGTCCGGCCCCCCGCTCCTCCACAGGCTTCTTTTCCCGGTGTGACACGCCATAAACCAGATCGTCGAACCAGAAAGCCACCTTCGGGGTGAGCAGCAGCACATAGAGGAAAAGCACCACAAAAAGCAGACATCCCTCTCCAAGCGTACCGAGCATACCGGTGAGCCACTCATTGGCAAAATGTCCGTAAGAACCTCCGGCACCTGACCCGATGAAGAAATTATATGGGGTAAAGCTGAAAATATATGCACAAAGCACGGAACAAATTATCGCTCCGAGCATTGAAACGATGAATACCCTCAACAGATTGACCCGTTTGATGCGGAAACAGGCCACGGTAATGGCAGCCAGGAATACAGGAAGGACAAATGCTCCGAATCCGAAAAGCTTGGAGATCAGGAAATCAGCCCAGATGAAGCCGATTTTGCCCCCGCTGTTGGCAGCAGAAACAGAAGTGGAGGCCATTGAATCCGAGAACTTGAGGCTCTGGTCCGAATACCATGTAAAAAGATACGAAACGAGAGCGGCAATGGTATAAATGGTCAGAATGCCGAACACCACCCCCGTGACAATCCTCGCAATGCGGACGAAATTGTCACCGAACAATGGGCGCTTCTCCTTTATTTCTTTTTTCTTCTTTTTCTTCGCAGTAGATGCCATCACCCGCTATTTTTTGAATTTCTTTCCGTTTTTGTTCTTTTTGAAGTTCCCTCCGTTGCGCATTCCCGCCATGTTCATTCCCGGGCGGGAGAACACTGCATCGTGCGAGATAGCCGAAAGATGCACGTCCGCAGGCACTTTCAGCCTGCCGTCCGAGAGTTTCTCTATATCCGCGAATATAGTCTCCTCCGACACGTTGTCCTTGTTCCAGATAAGATACTGCTGCCGCATGTAAGTGGCAAGGCAGAGAATCATCTCCCTCTTTACATCATCATCAGGACGGTCGGCGATGAGATTTATCATATTTTCGATATTGCGGCCGTAGCATGCAGCCTTTATCGGTTCTTTCTGAAGTTTGATCTTCTCAGGCTTTGACATCAGGTCCGCCGGCTCCGGGGCAGGATACGGAGAATCTATGTCGAGGTCGTAACCTGCAATCACATAGGCGTGATCCCAAAGTTTGTGCTTGTAATCGTTGAACTCTCTGATACCAGGATTAAGCGTAGTCATCACCTGCACCACGGCACGCGCCTGCTCACTTCTTTTTTCCTTGTCAGGAACAGATTTTACCTGCTCCAGCATCTTCTGCACGTGTCTGCCATATTCAGGCAGGATAAGTTTCTTTCGTTGAGTATTATAATCCATATCGGAAAAAGAATAATTCACAAATATAGTAAAAAAACAGGTCAAATCTCTCCTAAAGGAGGGTTACGAGGAAATAGAGCCAATGTGCGACAAATGCCGCCACAAGACCACCTATTGCCTGGGCTATGAGATCCTTGGATATCAGCTGACGATATCCAAGAGAATCCAGGAGGGCGGTGTGAGTGCTGAGATAGCCGCTCCAGCACATTCCGATGGCAGTGAACACAGCGATGGCATTTCCGTTGGCCCAACCCTGCTCGAGAAAACTCGGCACAAGACCGAGAGCGGCGCCCACCGAGCCAAGCGCTGTAATAGGGAAAGCCGCCAGATGTGGATCTTCAAGTCCGAAAAGCCAGTCGAACAGGAAATTCACCTTGCCTGCCAGAAGAGGGAGCAACGCTGTTCCCTCATAAGCGGCACCGGTGTAAGTTCCACTGGCAGAAGGCCCGCTGGTAAGCACCATCACGAAAGTGGAGATGATAAGAACTCCCGGAATGATGGCCAGACCAGTATATACTCCCGTCATACCGCCATCGAGAATTGAATTCAGAAAGCGTATGAAAATAGATTGTTTCGGAGTGTTTTCTTCCTCCTGCGCCTCCTCTGTACTGGTCTCAACCGCATCCTCAAATTCATATTGAGGATACTCCTTCAGAATGAAATGCTGCATAAGGCGCGTTGCCGCAATACCTCCGCAGAAAGCCCCCACAATGCCGATGAGAGGTTCGATATAGAAGCCCTGTCCCATCATGAATACTGTAACGATCAGCCCCATTCCGAACGAGGTCCCGAAATTTGTCAGGGAGATGTACTGGTATTTCTTGAAATATACAGCGAATTTCTTGTCCTTCGCAAGGGTGATGATGGCCGGATTGTCGGAAAGGAACGTCAGCACAGCACCCAGTGCCGCCACCCCCGGCAGATTGAAGAACGGCTTCATCAAAGGCCGGATAAGCCGCTCGATCAGATCGACCACCCCGAACTCCACCAGAAGCTTTCCCATTGCGCCGGAAAGCACGCACATCGCCATCAGAAAAAACACAGTGTTGAGCAGCAGGTCGTGGGCAGTGTGCATAATCGTGTTGAGCATGTTAGGAACGCCCATAACGACGCCGAAATAGGCGAAAACGCCTATGACCACCAGAAGACAGGTCAGCCCGCGCGGCCACTTGAATTTTAATCTTCTTTGAGATTCAGCCATTGGAACAGATTCAGTGATGCAATATTAGCAATAATTTTCAAAATAGGGTTATTGAAATGATTCTTATTTATTGTTATTTTTGCAAAGAAAATCGGAAGGAAATGCATATCGGAGTAGCAGGAAATATCGGAAGCGGCAAGACCACCCTGACACGGATGCTGTCGGAGCACTATGGTTGGGAGCCGAAATACGAAGCGGTCACATACAACCCGTTTCTGGAGGACTACTACAAGGATATCCCCCGCTGGTCCTTCAATCTCGAAGTCTATTTCCTCACCCAGAGGCTGAAGGACGTAATGGAAATAGCGAAAAGCCGCAACACGATCATACAGGACAGGACGATTTTCGAAGGCGTATATGTATTCGTCGCCAACAACTATGAGATGGGCAACCTGTCAAAACGAGATTTTGATGCATATATGGATCTGTTCAAGGTCGTAATGCAGGCCGTCAAGGCACCTGACCTGCTGATATACCTCAAGAGTTCCATCCCCCACCTCGTGGATCAGATTCAGAAACGCGGGCGCGAATATGAGCAGAGCATCAGCCTCGACTACCTGCGTGGGCTCAACGACCGGTACGAGAAGTTCATCAACGAACTCTATGGTGGTGAGGTTCTCACAATAGCGGTGGATGACCTTGACTTCGAGCACAACCCCGAAGATTTTTCAATGATAGTCGACAAGATTGACGCGCAGCTGTTCGGACTATTTTGAAGAAATTATTATAAGATTACCAGTCAGATTCCTATAAAATTTTTTGCATATACGAATTTTTGCATATATTTGCAGTCCCATTAGGGAATAGTTCATATAGCTATTGGAGAGATGGTAGAGTGGTCGATTACGGCAGTCTTGAAAACTGTTGAGGTGCGAGCCTCCGGGGGTTCGAATCCCTCTCTCTCCGCAAGAATTTGAAGCTCAGCGCGTAGCGCTGGGCTTTTTTTGATGTGCCGACCGTCAGAAGCTTGCTTCTGTAAGGGAGGCGCACCAATAAAAGCCCAAAGGCCGCAGGCCTTGAGATTCAAAGACTTGCAAGGGCCCCAGCGGCGAGGAGGCAGGGATGTGCGACCGCAGGACACCGCGAATCATTCGCGTCTGTACGAAAATGGCTCTATGTTGACATAGGTTGCGAGGTAGAGTAAGATTTGCTATATTTGCAGTGGTGCACACATTATAGAAAATGAACATACTCCTCACAGGCGGTGCCGGTTTCATAGGCAGCCACACCATCGTGGAACTCTGCGCGGCGGGTCACGACGTATTTGTAACTGACAACTTCTCAAACTCAAAGCCCGAAGTGCTGACAAGGGTGGAACGCATCACAGGCAAGGCCGTTCCATTCCTTCAAGCCGACGTGTGCGACACCGTCGCGATGGACAGACTCTTCAGCGGAAACAGATTTGACGCAGTGATTCATTTTGCCGGACTGAAAGCCGTGGGCGAGTCAGTTTCCAAGCCTCTGGAATACTACAGGAACAACCTGTGCAGCACATTTTCTCTTTTGGAAGCTATGCGCACTCACGGTTGCAGGAGACTCATTTTCTCGTCGTCGGCGACCGTTTACGGAGACCCGGCGGAGATTCCAATCACCGAGAAATGCCCGAAAGGAATATGCACCAATCCATACGGCGAGACAAAGTCTATGATCGAGCGCATACTTACCGATTTCCAGTCTGCCAATCCGGACTGGGGCATAGTCCTTCTCCGTTATTTCAACCCCATCGGAGCGCATCCAAGCGGTCTGATCGGAGAAAGTCCCAGCGGCATTCCAAACAATCTTATGCCCTACATAACTCAGACCGCCATCGGCAAGCGCAGCGAGCTGTCCGTTTTCGGAAATGACTACCCCACCCACGACGGCACTGGAGTCAGGGACTACATTCACGTCGTGGACCTGGCGCGCGGACACGTCGCCGCCCTCCGGGCCATTGAGAAGAATGCGGGGGTATCTGTTTACAACCTCGGTACCGGGCACGGTTATTCGGTGCTCGACGTGGTCAGGGCCTTCGAAAAGGCCACCGGCATAAAAATACCTTACAGCATAAAAGGACGCCGCCCGGGGGACATTGCAACCTGTTTCTGCAGCCCCGACAAAGCTCTTGAAGAACTTGGATGGAAGGCGGAGTACGGACTGGAGCAGATGTGCCGCGACAGCTGGAACTTCCAGAAAAACAACCCCGAAGGAATCTGAGAGCCGGGGAGCCCTCATTCCGCGGACCTCACTAAAGACTTTCTACGTAAGCGGCCATCTCATCCACGTGGCTGAGTGCGCTGTGGAAAAGCGCCATCTGGTTTCTGGTTCTTACGAGATTGTGCTCGGGATACTTGATCTTGTAGTAAGTGTCTCCGTTGATGTAGTCGGTCAGGAATCTCACAGCCTGCATATATGGGAAGAGCAACGCCGCATAAGGGATATTCTCCTTCTCCACCGGAGTGATGAAAGAGGATGCCGATTCCAGGTATCCCTTCACGAACGCCTTGAAAGTCTCCATCTTGAATGCCACCTTGTCTATTTCCGGGCTGTCTTCAGCCACAGTGTTGGCCGCATTCCTGAGAAAATCGCCGATGTCAGAGAATACGAAGCCAGGCATAACGGTATCAAGGTCTATGACGCAAAGTATGTTGCCTTTATCATCGAAGAGCATATTGTTGACCTTCGTGTCACAGTGGCAGATGCGTTTGGGAAGGGTTCCCTCCCGATACAGTCTCTCCGCCTTGCACATCTGGGCGTCATACTTTGCCACATCCGACAGAATCTGCTGGATTTCAGGTTCAGAGACCCTGCCTGCGGCATCTCCGGCCACCGCCTCCTTAAGCTGACGGGAACGGAGTTCCATATTGTGGAAATCGGGAATGGTCTCGCCGAGTTTCCCGGGCAAGTCGGTCAGCATCGCTTCGAAATTTCCAAAGGCCCTGCCTGCGAAGTATGAGTTGGCCTCGTCCGCCGTTTCACGGGTGATGGCGTCGTGAATGAACACAGACACTCTCCAGTATTTACCCTCCTCCAACAGATAGGTTTTGTCGCTTCCCTTCGGATGGACGTATGTCAGTACCTTGCGGTCTATATCATCCGTGTGAGCGGCTTCCAGTTTTTTTCTTATATGGCGTGTGACGGCCTCGATGTTGTTTTGAAGCAGTTCAACATCCTTGAAAATGGCATTGTTTATTCTCTGCAGGACGTAGTCCGGGTATCCGTCAGTGGTAACGACCCTGAAAGTGTCATTGATAAGTCCGTTTCCCAAAGGCTTGACTTCAACAACCTCACCTTTGATATCAAATTTCCGTGCAATGTCAATCAGTTGTTCCATATCTTAAATATTCAAAACCAAAACTCCATTTTTACAAATATACGAATTTATCCCAATGCGGGGGAGTCCCTATTCCGGGCAAAAACAAAAAAAACGTATTTTGTGACACAAGGTACTAAAAAATATTTATATATTTGCATTGCAAAATAGCAAGGGGCGAGCATATGATAATAGAGCTGAAAAATATTCACAAGACATATGGAGGCGCACAGCCTCTGCACGTCCTCAAAGGGATCGATTTATCCATTGACGAAGGCGAATTCGTCACCATACGCGGCGCATCCGGCGCAGGAAAAAGTACGCTTCTCAATATCCTCGGAATACTTGATACATACGATGAAGGTGAATACTGGCTGGCCGGCAATCTTATAAAAGGACTGAGCGAGCGCGAAGCGGCCCATTACAGAAACAGGATGATAGGATTCGTATTCCAGTCATTCAATCTGATCTCATTCAAGACAGCCGTCGAAAACGTGGAACTTCCCCTATATTATCAGGGTGTGTCTCATAGAAGACGCCGTGAACTGGCAATGGAATATCTGGACAAACTCGGTCTGAAGGAGTGGGCCGGACATTATCCCAATGAGATGTCCGGAGGCCAGAAGCAGCGTGTCGCTATCGCACGTGCGCTGATTACCCACCCCAACATCATTCTTGCCGATGAACCGACGGGAGCCCTCGACTCTGTAACGTCCCAGGAGGTGATGAAACTTATGAAGCGCCTGTCGGTCGAAGAAAAAGTCACATTGATTGTAATCACCCACGACCTTCACGTCGCGGCAGAGGCTCCGCGATGCATCCATTTGAGGGACGGACTTATAGTGGAATAGTCATATGAAGGATATCGCTCTGGAAATATGGTCGTCACTGCGCAGGAACAAATTGCGTACCTGCCTGACAGGATTTGCGGTTGCGTGGGGCATTTTTATGCTGATTGTTCTGCTAGGCGCGGGACACGGAATGTTCAATGCCTTCATATACAGCGGAGAGGGCTTTGCGTCGAATGTAATGACTCTCTTCGGGAGCGTGACAACCAAGCCGTATAACGGCTACAACCAAGGGCGTCAC
Organism: Candidatus Cacconaster equi; assembly: GCA_018065895.1. Taxonomy (GTDB): domain Bacteria; phylum Bacteroidota; class Bacteroidia; order Bacteroidales; family UBA932; genus Cacconaster; species Cacconaster equi. The sequence goes on along the minus strand of JAGHSK010000015.1, from coordinate 81,620 downwards.
GTCCCACTTATGTCGGATGACGCCGACCTTCTCAAGAAAGGCAGCCTGGGTGATAACGTGGACGAGGTGAGCACCAGGCTCAACAAGGGTGGATTCACCCTTACCTACGGGCAGAAACATTTCAACAACATATCTCTTAACGGAACCTTTCCCGGAGCCGAATTGATCGAATCGGAGGAAATCCTTGCCGGCAGGTTCATAAACAATCTGGACATCAAACACAGCAGGAAAGTGATAGTCATCACTGACTTACTTGCCAGAAAAATCCTTGCGGACAAAAGGGATTATGACAGAGTTATCGGGGAGAAGTTAAAAATCGGCGATTTAATGTTCACGATCGTAGGCGTGAGAAAGGTGGAGGAAAACAGCAACGAGCACTCCGAAATCGTCCCCTATTCCACCCTTAAGACTATTTTCAAATATGGGAACGAGGTTGATAGGATAAGCTTCACCTTCCACGGGCTTCCCACGGCTGATGACAACGAAGCATTTGAAAAACGGGTGAAGGCCGTATTGAATACGAAACACCACGCAGCACCGGATGACGAAGGGGCCTTGTATATCTGGAACAGATTCACTCAGAACCAGCAGATTAACAAAGTAACCGGCATTCTGGAAGCGGCTCTCTGGATATTGGGACTTTTCACACTTATGAGCGGGATTGTGGGGGTCAGCAACATCATGCTGATCACGGTGAAGGAGCGCACGCACGAATTCGGCATCCGCAAAGCTATCGGAGCGACGCCTTGGAAGATGATGCGGCTGGTAATGTCCGAGAGCGTCGTAATAACCATTTTCTTCGGTTATATAGGTATGATGCTCGGACTGGTGGCATGCGAAGTGATGAACGCCACGGTCGGACAGCAGAGCCTCAACCTGTTCGGCGACGAAATACGGTTATTGAAGGATCCGTTCGTGGATATCGGGACTGCGATCGGTGCAACTGTCGTGCTGATTGTGGCAGGGACAATCGCCGGTGCCATCCCCGCCAGCAAGGCGGCCAGAGTCAGACCTATTGAAGCACTTATGTCGAGCGGACGATGAAACTTGGATTTGACATAGATTCATTCAGAGAGGTCGGAGAAGCCCTTGTACGCAACAAAAGCAGGAGTTTCCTTACAGGATTCGGAATCTTCTGGGGCCTGTTCATGCTCCTTGCCCTTGTTGGTGGAGGACAGGGGCTGAAAAGCATTGTGATGAGTGAGTTTGAAGGTTTCTCAAACAATGCCGTAGTCTTGTCTCCATCAAATACTTCCAAGCCGTACAAAGGCTTTCAGGAGGGTAGATCCTGGAATCTGACCGTCAACGACATCACCCGGCTCAAGAATCTTATGCCAGAACTTGATGCCGTAACCGGTATGGTCGGAAGATGGAGCACCCCTGTGACCTGTGGAGACAATGAATTCAAAAACTCGTCATTGAAGGGCATCACGGCGGAATACATCAAAATTGAGACTCCACAAATGAAATACGGACGCTACATCAATGAAGCGGATGTAATTCAGGAGAGGAAGGTATGCGTGATAGGAAAGGATGTCTACAACACTCTCTTTCCGAATGGAGGAGACCCCTGCGGGCAATATATCTGCGTGGGGTCAATATATATGACTATTGTCGGAGTCGATTTCAATTCGGGCAACCTGGGCATCAACGGCACTCCCTCCCGCTCGGTGATGATTCCACTCTCCGTTGCTCGGAAAATTTACAATTACGGCAATCTGGTGGATATCTTATGCTGTACCGTTAAGCCGGGAATCAAGGCAAGCTCTCTCGAATCAAAATTCCGTCAGACACTTTCACGATACCATTATTACAGTCCTGACGACAGCGAAGCATTGATATGCATAAACACAGAGCAGATATTCAATATCGCGGACACTCTGTTCAGAGGAATCAATTTCCTTATCTGGCTCGTGGGAATCGGCACCTTGATTGCAGGGGCAGTGGGAGTGAGCAACATAATGATGGTTTCGGTCAAGGAACGCACCACTGAAATAGGTATACGCCGGGCAATCGGTGCCCTGCCGGGAGAGATTCTGTGGCAAATAATAAGTGAGAGCATCGCGTTGACGGTACTCGCCGGGAGCATTTCCATTGTCATATCGGTTATGATTCTGCAGGTGGTGGAAGGCGCGGTGAAAGCGCCGTTCCAAATAAGTTTCCGGACAGCTGTAACCGCGATGATGTTGCTGGCTGTGCTCGGTACGCTGGCTGGGCTGGCACCGGCTTTCAGAGCAATGAAAATAAAGCCCGTAGAGGCGATGAGTGAAGAATAAACAATAAGTATCAACAATATGAAAAGATTTTTAAAATATCTGATTTTCGCACTGATTGCGATTTTCATCGTGGGAACGTTCGTGTTCCTCCATCAGAAATCCAAGCCGAAGGAGATCAAATATAACGAGTTGGAGGCCACGATAACCGACATCCAGAGGACAAGCATCGTAACGGGAAGGATTGAGCCCAGAAACGAGGTGAAAATCAAACCTCAGATAAACGGCATAATCGCGGAGCTCTACAAAGAGGCCGGTCAGAATGTGGAGAAGGATGAAGTGATTGCCAAACTGAAAGTCATTCCCGATATGACCTCCCTAAGCAATGCACAGAGCCGCGTCCGCCTGGCTGACATCAACCTTCAGCAGGCCAGGACAAATTACGAGAGGGAGAAGGCCCTCTTTGACAAGAATCTCGTCAGCGCCGATGAGTATGACAAGGTGCTGCAGGCATACAACCAGGCGAAAGAGGAGCGTTCAGCAGCCCAGGATGCACTCGAGGTTATCAGGGACGGCGTTTCATCTTCAAACGCCATCTCAAGCTCAACACTCGTCCGCTCCACCATAAGCGGGCTTATTCTCGACATTCCGGTAAAAGTCGGAAACTCGGTGATACAGGCCAACACTATGAACGACGGAACAACGGTTGCCACTGTCGCCAATATGAGTGATCTGATTTTTGACGGACAGATTGACGAAACCGAAGTGGGAATGCTGAAGGAAGGAATGAATGTCCTTATTACAATCGGAGCACTGCAGGATTGCTCTTTCGATGCGGTGCTGGAATATGTATCGCCGAAAGCCGTAGAGAAGAACGGAGCCAATCAGTTCGAGATAAAAGCCGCCATCAAGCCGCAGGAGGGCAGCACAATCCGTTCAGGTTACAGTGCCAATGCCAGGATTGTACTTCAGAAGGCGGAACAGGTGGTTTCCGTTCCTGAAAGCGCAATAGAATTCAAGGGAGATTCCACGTTTGTATATCTCAAGCGGGAGGATGGCTCGTATGAATCCATACCCGTTCAGACTGGCTTGAGTGACGGTTTGAACATTGAGATTGTAAGCGGGCTCAAGGCTGGTGACAAGGTTCGCGGGACAAAAATCATAGATGAAAAATAAGATGAGAAAATTGATATTCATATCGATGCTTGCATTGACCGCAACCTTCGGAGCTGCCGGACAGGGGAAGGTTTGGTCGCTGAAAGAGTGTATGGATTACGCCATGGAGCACAATCTTTCAGTAAGAAAAAGCGCGCTTGCGGTGGAACGGCGACAGGTCGAACTCAGTTCCGCAAAAAGCAGCATGCTTCCAGGCGTGGCTGCAAGCGGCTCCCAGAACTTCTCGTTCGGTCGGGGACTTCTTGAGGACAACACCTATGCAAACACAAACACCACAAACACGTCATTGAGCATTGGAGCGGATATGCCTCTGTTTCAAGGTCTGAAGATAAAGAACAGCATCACTCTGGGAAAAATCAATCTGCTCGCGGCAACGGAGGACTTGGAGAAGGTAAAGGATGACATCCGCACATCAATAGCGGCCGCATACGTACAGATTCTCTATTGCGAAGAAATTGCGGCAGTTGCCCACCGTCAAGTGGAAATCGATTCCCAACAAGTTGTCCGTCTGGAGCATATGTACCTGAACGGAAAAGCAAGTCAGGCGGAGGTGGCGGCGCACAAGGCGGCACTGTCACAAAGCATACTTACCGCCGTGCAGGCCGACAATGAGACTGAACTTGCAAAGCTCGACCTTTCACAGCTACTTGAAATTGAATCCCCTGTAGGGCTTGAGATAGTCAAGCCTGACGTCTCCTCCCTCGCCTTGAGGGAGCTTGACACACCCTATGAAATCTATGAATGCGCTCTTGGTATCAAGCCGAAGATACGCTCCGAGAAGTTGAGGCTCGATGCCGCACAGACCAACATTGCAATAGCTAAAGCTGACTACTATCCGTCGCTGCGGCTCAACGGAGGTCTGGGATCCAACTACTACACGAATTCCACCTTGCCAAGCAAGGCCTTCTTCGAACAGTTGGGAAACAATTTCAGTCAATATGTCGGCCTTTCACTCAACATTCCGATTTTCTCCCGTCTTTCAACAAGGAACAACGTATTGTCGGCAAAGATTTCTTTCAACAATCAGCAGCTTCAACTGGAAGAGACAAAAAAAGAACTTTTCAAGGAGATTCAGCGTGCATACTACAATGCGGTAGCATCCGCTTCAAAATATGAAAGCAGCAGGAATGCAGCGGCAAGTGCCCATGAGGCTTTCTCCCTTATGGGCGGCAGGTACGAGAACGGCAAGGCGACAATTACCGAATTCAACGAATCGAAGGCCCAGTATCTGAAGGCGGAATCAGATCTTGCGCAGGCAAAGTACCAGTATCTTTATGAGGTTCAACTTCTGAATTTCTATAAAGGTGGAGTGATTGATTTCTGACGATTTGATTGGACATTTCCCAAACCAGGGGGTACCTTCCCATATCTTTCATATTCCGGCAAAATTATCTATATTTGTGTACGAAACAGTATAGATAGTCCAAATGCAGAGCAAATCAATCGTTTACAGGAAAAATGCCGGTAATGTATGTTTCAGATGAGGCGCACTATTCCAATGCCCGACTGGCAGACCTGCAGAACCTTGATTTGAAGATTATCAAGAGCGACAAAATGGGTAAGATGATTCCTGAGGAGTTTGAAAAGGCTCTTGATACAACCCGTCCATGCCTCATAGTATTTGCCGTCGGCTCGACTTTCCGAGGAGCGATAGATGACCAGAGGGCCATCAATGCCATTCTTGAAAGATATCCGGAGGTACCTGTTTACAGGCACGTCGATGCAGCGCTTTTGGAGGCGACTTGAGTCACGTGGTGGTAATGAAGCACGTAAACAAGAAAAAAATCGACGAACTGGTCAGAACTCTTGAATTCAACGACGCGCCGATTTGTCTGAAGTAAGTGTCCTACTCGTACATCCTGATGCGGACCTCAATACCGGTGCCATCGAGAAGGTCCACAAGCCGTTGAAGGTCTGTAGGAGTATCGGTGCCGCCGTAGTGATATGGGAAGAGCACCTTCGGATTGATGATTTTTGCCGCTTGGGCGCATTGCTCCGGTGACATCGTGTAAGGCAGATTGCAAGGCAGGAATGCGATGTCGATGTCTTTCAAAAGGGCAAGTTCCGGAATCACCTCCAAATCACCGGCCACATACACTTTGAGACCTCCGATAGTCAGAACATAGCCATTATCGCGTCCCTGTGGATGGAATCCGAGTTTTTCAGGGGAATTGTTGTATGCAGGCACCGCCTCAACCGTCCAGCCTTCCTCAGTCACAAGCGAGTCTCCGTTAGCCATCGCCTCACCAGAACCGAGCGCGTCAATCGTGCTTCTGTTGGCGAACACCCTTGTCCCCTCTTTCCGGAGCTGCTTCACGGCAAGGGAGTCGAAATGATCGTAATGATCGTGGGTCATAAAGATATAGTCAGCCTTCGGAGCCTTGTCGAAATCAGTCACAGGCATCGCCCCTGATGTCACAGGATCAAAATAAATCCACTTGTCACCGGCGCGCATTGCGATTGAAGCATGTTTTATACTGAAAATGTCGAGAGTTCCACCCTCTTCTGTAATGAATGTATCAACTTCACCGTTAAATAATTCTTTCATATCTTCACTTGTTTTATTATTCTCTAAAAGATCGCTGAGCTTACCTGATTTGACAAGAAAAAAAACTCCTGTAAGGCAGCCGAAGAGCGCAACAATTGCAAGTAGCAGTACAAACTTATGCTTCATAACGCTATTTTTTCTATTTTTGTACAAATATACAAAAACTACGACTAATGAAAAACATCAGAATTGCACTCCTTCTATCGGCGCTTCTTCTGAGCGCATCAGCAAGCCTCCAGGCACAAACCTGGCACTTCGGGCCGAAGGCCGGATATGCCGCAAGCTGGATGCCGGGAACCACCATCAACGGTGACGAACAATCGATTCTGCCTCATAGCAGCTTCTATGGAGGTTTTCTGATCGACTGCTACTACGGGATGTTCTATGCTGAAGCCGACATCCTGTATGCAGGAAAGGGTCATTCCGACAAAGGCGGCATCGACATCAGGTACAGCCGTCAGCTGAACTATCTGCAGATGCCTCTGCTGTTCGGAATATCGTTCGCCGACGAACAGGCCAGTGTTGCCGTCGGTCCGGAATTCGGATGGCTGATGTCCTCGACTGTCAAGAGAATGGAACTGCCCAAATACAAAGACACGGAAAGCTGCAACCGCTTCAACATTGCACTCGGCCTTCAGCTGGAATATATGATTTCAGATGAACTGGGAGTTGACCTCAAATTCGACTGGGGCCTCAACCGCACAATGAAGCATTACTTCGACGCCAATGACAAAGGGCGCAACCTCAGCCTCCAGGTAGGCGTCTGCTACAAATTCGAGCTATAGCGCCAGATAACGCTCCAGATAGTTCGACACCTTGTCCATCAGATGTACGCGGTCTTTCCCGCGCACATTGTGAGGGTGGCTCGGATATGGGAAGTAATCGACCTGCACATTGTTCTTGATGCAGCTTTCCACAAAGTTCAGGCTGTGCTGCCATACCACAGTGTCGTCAATGACTCCCTGACATATAAGGAGTTTACCTTTAAGTTCCGGTGCCATAGGAATAAGTCTGGTGGCTGCAAATCCCTCCGGATTTGTGGCCTCCGTTTCCATATACCGTTCCCCATACATCACCTCATACCACCGCCAGTCAATTACAGGACCGCCGGCAACGCCAACCTTGAACACGTCGGGATAATTTGTCATGAGGGAAATGGTCATAAAACCGCCATAGCTCCATCCGTGTACACCTATCCTTTCACTGTCAATCCACGGCTTCGACATCATCCATCTTATTCCCTCCATCTGATCGGCCATCTCCTCCCTGCCGCAGAATTTGTGAATGGCTTTTTCATACTCGGCACCTCGGCGTGGAGTCCCGCGGTTGTCCATTTTGAACACGACGTAACCCCTCTGGGCCATAAGAATCTCCCACCGGCTTATTCCCCCCTGGAACCTATCCTGAACAAGTTGGTTATGAGGTCCGCCATACACGTATAGGATCAGCGGATATTTTCTGGTAGAATCGAAATCTGCAGGCTTTACGAGGCTGTAGTAGTTGTCATACCTGCCGTCAGCACTCTTGACGGTACCGGTCTCAATGATGCAGTTGGTGGCCCTCTCCGGAGGCATAGGCGCACGGAAAACCTCCCGACGCCTCTTTCCGTCGGCAGATACAAGGTTCACTACCCTCGGAACCTCAAGCGAAGAGTAGCTGTCCATATAATACTTCATGTCAGGGCTGAACTCACATTCGTGCCAGCCCTTCTCCGGCGTAAGCCTGGTCATCTTTCCATTGCGCAGATCCACCTTGAAGAGATGGTTCTCTATCGGAGAGACCTCTGCGGAGTAATAGTACACATATCTGCCGTCCTGTGCCACATATTCGACATCGGCATCGACGGGTGTCAGACGTTGGGGTGTTCCGCCGTTAACCGAGCAGATATACAGATTCTTATATCCGTCACGGTTATCAGTTGTGTAAATGAACTTCGAAGGATCGTTCTTGAGGAAGAAAAGCGGCCACTGAGGCTCCACAAATCTCGGGTTCTCTTCGGTAATCAAGGTTCCGAGGCACTCTCCCGTAAGAGCGTCATAGCAGTTGAGATGCATATGCTTCTGCGCCCTGTCGAGCACCTGCACGTAGATTTTGTCCCCCGCCGGATTCCAGGTTACGTTGGTAAGATATCTTTCTTCATCGAAATCGGTGACATTCAATGTTGCAGTCTTCCCCGTGGCGACGTCATAAACGTTCAGGGAGACTCTTTCGGAAGGCATTCCGTTCATCGGATACTTTATCATCCTGACATCTCCCGTCCGGGAGAATATGTTGACCAGCGGATAATCCGTAACTCTGCTGTCATCATTTCTGTAATAGGCTATGCGGCTGCTGTCAGGAGAATAGAACACGCACTGCTCGATACCGAATTCGTGACGGCTCACCTCCTGCGCGCATACCGCCTCGGGCAGAGCTGCCTTGGCGGCCTCTTTCTGCCTGCCGGGGGCAAATATATCCTTGTCAAGAGTCCAGTGCCATTTGAACTGCTGTACTGCGACATCCTTGCCGAGAACAGCTTCTTCCATTGTCATAACATCCTGCGCCATCGCGTATGCCACTGAAAGCAGTGCGAAGGCAATCGTAAGAATCGTGTGCCTCATTTGTGGTTATTTTTTATTCTTGCCGCCGAGAGCGGAGAAGAACTTCCATTTGAAGATAATCAGATATAGCGCTCCGCAGGTGATGCAACTGTCCGCGATATTGAAAATCGGACGGAAAAATATGATGTGGCGGCCACCCCATATCGGGAAATTGGCCGGCAGATCGGTGTCGATTATTGGAAAATAGAGCATATCCACCACCTTTCCGAACATGAACGGAGCATAGTCGAAGATGATGCCGTAGAACATGCAGTCTATCATATTGCCTATGGCACCGCAGAGAATGGCCGCAAGGCCGAACAGAACTCCGGTTGGGGTATCGTCTTTCTTGAGCAGGCGATGGATATAGATGGAGATAAGCACAATCAGCGCTATACGGAACAGGCTGAGGATGAATTTACCGACCTGGCCTCCAAAAAGCATTCCGAAGGCCATGCCGTTATTCTCTATGAAAAGTATCTGAAACCAGTTGCCGAAGACGCTTATACTTTCGCCGATTGACATATTGGTCTTGACCAGCAGCTTGACAGTCTGGTCAATTACAATCATCAGAACCACGAACAACGTAACTTTGGCGCTTCGGGACAGTTTCATCTTATTTGTTGATCAGATTCTTGCCTTCTACGCTCAAAGTGGCGTGAGGCACGAGTTTGAGACGCTCCTTAGGGATGAGCTTCCCGGTTACACGGCAAACACCGTAGGTTTTGTTTTCGATGCGTACAAGTGCAGCCTCCAGATTCTGGATGAATTTGTACTGACGCTGGGCAAGCTGGCTTGCCTCTTCCTTTGCCTGCGAGAACGCGCCTTCTTCCAAAACCTTGAAAGATGGTGACGTATCTTCCGTATCATTGCTTCCGCTATGGTCGATAGCGCCTTTCAACATTGCGTAGTCCTCTTTTGCCTTCGCCAGCTTTTCGAGGATGAGTTCCTTGAACTCCTGCAATTCTTCATCACTATAGCGAACTTTCTCAACTACAGGATCTTCATTTACAATTGCCATTTCAATAACATTTGAAAATGTAAATATAACAAAAACCGTGCAAATAGACAACTATTTGACCTTGGTTACTGAAAGTTTAAGAATACCATCCTCCCACTCCACTTCCACAGCGTTTTCCGGATTTTCGGCAAAGGAAACGGAGAGTGCCAAAGTCTGGTCACAGACATATTTTCCAAACTTTTCAATAGCTGATTCTATGGCATCATTGTTCCCGATGACAACTTCAACTCTGTCGGTAACCTCAAAGCCGCTCTCTTTTCTGACATTCTGGATTCTATTGATAAGTTCACGCGCTATGCCCTCGCTGCGCAGTTCGTCAGTGACAGTTACGTCAAGAGCAACCGTCAGGGCGCCCTCAGTGGCGACGAGCCAGCCCGGCATATCCTCGGAAGTTATCTGGTAATCTTCTCTGGTCAGGACAACTTCCCCGCCCGCAAGGGTGAGAGTGTAATCCCCTGCCCTTTCCACCAAGGATATAGTGGCCTGGTCCATCTGCGCGAACGCGGCGGCTATCTCTTTCATACGCGGACCATATTTCTTACCGAGGGTCTTGAAATTCGGCTTTATCTTCTTCGTGATAAGACCGGTGGTGTCGTGAATGAATTCGGCCTCCTTCACGTTGACCTCGTTAAGAATGATCTTTTTGACCTTTTCAAGATGATCCTCGATACGCTCATCAAGGACTGGGATCACGATTTTGGCAAGTGGCTGACGGACTTTTATGTTGACCTTCCTGCGGAGAGCCAGCACCATTGAGCAGCACTGCTGCGCCAGAGACATTCTCTCCTCAAGATCTTCGTCGACCTTGGAAGAATCCGCCTCAGGCATCCTTACGAAATGAACAGATTCGGCTTCAGGCACAAGGTCGCAGTACATCTGGTCCATAAAGAAAGGAGCTATAGGCGCGGAAAGAACCGCCACGGTCTTCAACGCATTATACAATGTCTGATATGCGGCCAACTTGTTTTCCGTCAACCCTCCGCCCCAGAAGCGCTTGCGGTTGAGACGCACGTACCAGTTGCTCAAATCGTCGCATACGAAATCCTGTATCAGACGGCCGGCAGTCGTGACATCGAAATCTTCGTAGCAAGCCATCACTTTCCTTATCAATGAATTCTGCAAGGAAACAAGCCACTTGTCTATTTCCTGCAGGCTTTCTCCAGGCACTGCCGGTGTCTTTGGATCGAAGCCGTCCACGTTTGCGTACAAAGCGAAGAAGGAGTAAGTGTTGTACAGCGTGCCGAAGAACTTGCGTCTGATTTCATCCACACCAGCCTCATCAAATTTGAGATTGTCCCAAGGTTGGGCATTTGTCAGCATATACCATCTGAGTGCATCCGCCCCGAATTTGTCAAGTTCTTCGAACGGGTTCACCGCATTGCCCAGGCGCTTGCTCATCTTGTTACCGTCCTTATCGAGCACCAGCCCGTTGGAAATCACATTCTTGAAAGCGCACTTTCCGCTGACCATCGTATTGATGGCATGGAGTGTGAAGAACCATCCGCGTGTCTGGTCAACGCCTTCCGCTATGAAATCGGCAGTCTGACCGAATTCCGGCTGTCCAAGTTTGGCGAGAGTTTCCTGCGCATACGGCATGGAACCGGAATCGAACCATACGTCGATCAGGTCGAGCTCGCGAACCATCCTGCGCCCGTCCTCGCTGACAAGGTAAATGTTGTCGACATACGGACGGTGAAGATCAATCTTCTCATAATTCTCCCTTGTGAAATCGCCCGGCTTGAAGCCCTTCTCCGCAAACGGGTTGGAGGCCATAATGCCCACGGCAACAGATTTTTCGATCTCTTCGTACAATTCAGCCACACTTCCGATGCACTTCTCTTCGGAGCCATCCTCTGTGCGCCAAATAGGAAGCGGTGTTCCCCAATAACGGCTGCGGCTCAGGTTCCAGTCCTGCAGATTCTCCAGCCATTTCCCGAAACGTCCGGATCCGGTTGACTCAGGTTTCCAATTGATGGTTTTGTTGAGTTCTATCATTTTGTCCTGCACCGCAGTGGTACGGATAAACCACGAGTCGAGAGGATAATAGAGCACAGGCTTGTCGGTACGCCAGCAATGCGGGTAGCTGTGGGTGTGTTTTGCAATGTTGAATGCCTTGCCGGAAGCCTTGAGATCGAGGCATATATCAATATCGAGCGTAGGCGCATCCGGGGCAAGGGTGCTGTCGTATGCATTCTTGACATATCTTCCGGCATATTTGCCGTACTCCGCCACATTCACGCGCGCCTTTACGAAGCCCGCATCGAGATCCTCTATCCTGTATAATTTTCCGGTACGGTCAACCATAGGCTGCTGCGTACCGTCCGCATCCTCGACGAACATCGGAGGTACACCGTTGGCTTTGGCCACCTTGTTGTCGTCTGCACCGAAAGTCGGAGCGATATGCACTATGCCCGTACCGTCTTCAGTTGTGACGAAATCGCCTGTTATCACCTTCAATGCGCCTGATGCACACTCAACCCACGGCAGAAGCTGTTCATAACTTATCCCGGCGAGAGCCGCCCCCTTCATCGGCTCACCTATCACCTTGTAAGGGTTCTTGTCATTGAAGTGGGCATTGAGAAGCGGAAGCGCAACAACATAGGTTGCAGGTGCCTTTGTATATGGGTTCACACTCTCCACGCGCACGTAGTCGATCTTCGGGCCGACGCATAAGGCCGTGTTTGAAGGGAGTGTCCACGGAGTTGTAGTCCACGCGATGAAATACACGGGGTGTTCGGTTCCCTCGAAAAGAAATTCGCTCTGAGCATTGCGCACCACCTTGAACTGTACGACAGCCGTAGTGTCCTTGACATCGCGGTAACAGCCCGGCTGATTGAGCTCGTGGCTGCTCAAACCTGTTCCGGCAGCAGGCGAATACGGCTGGATGGTGTATCCCTTGTAAAGGAGACCTTTATTGTATATGTCCTTGAGAAGATACCACAAGGATTCGATGTAACGGTTGTCATAGGTGATGTACGGGTCATCCATATCAACCCAGTACCCAATCTGTTCGGTAAGCTTGCGCCACTCGGCGGTATATTTCATAACCTCCTTGCGGCAGGCCTTGTTGTAATCATCGACGGAGATTTTCTTACCTATATCCTCCTTGGTGATGCCCAGCATCTTCTCCACTCCCAACTCAACCGGAAGGCCGTGGGTGTCCCAGCCGGCGCGTCTTTCCACACGATAGCCCGTCTGCGTCTTGAAACGGCAGACGGCATCCTTTATCGAGCGGGCCATGACGTGGTGAATGCCCGGCATTCCGTTGGCTGAAGGCGGTCCTTCGTGGAAAATGAAGCGCGGAGCTCCCTCGCTCATACGGAGCGTCTCCTTGAAAGTGTCGTTCTTTTTCCATTTTTCAAGCACTTTTCGGTTGGTTTCCACCAGGTCAAGGTTCTTGTACTCGGTAAATTTCATATCGTTTCCCATTATTTCTGTTTGAATTTGCAAAGATACGATAATTCACTAATTTTGACTTGTATTTGAAACAGATTCTAAGAATTACGGTATTTCTGAAATGTGTACGATTGACATCATCATATTGATCTGCTTCCTGCCCGCATTCTATTTCGGCATAAAAAACGGACTCGTCAAACAACTTATCAGCCTGTGCGTCGTCTATTTCGGCATCAAACTGTCCGTCAGATTCTCCCAGCCTGTAGCATTATGGCTCACGGAAAGCGTCGGCATTACGGAAGTCTGGTCAAAGACGCTCTCCTTCATCGTAATCTTTCTGGCGGTGGCGCTGATTCTGTCTCTCATCGGACGCATAATTGAAAAAATTCTTAAAATTTCGCTTCTCGGTTGGCTGAACAAGCTTCTTGGAGTCGCCTTGTCGATAGTCATCTGCGCTCTGCTGGTGGCCGCCGCCATCCATATGGCAGACCACGCCAACAATGTCCTTCACTTCATCTCTGAAGAGAAACTTGCCGAATCGAAGCTATGGCCCGTCATTCTGGACCACAGCCAGAATCTGTTTTCGAGATTTTTTTAAATTTTTCTGACGGTTACCGGAAAATATAAAATCCGGTATTTTTTTCCTCCCGCTCCAAAATTGTTTTTTGGAGCATATTCGTCTGCGTCAAATGGTCGAGATTTGCACTATGAAAAACGCGGAAAACACAAGACCCCTGACCGACATCGAATTGACAGCGGAAAATCTCTTACCAAAAACACCCGAAATGTCTATTCTTATCAATTCTCTGATATGTCTTGCTACACTTCTGCTTTCAATTCTGTCGGTCTTTTTATATACCTGAAATCCGGGGGAGGGAGCCGTGCGGCGGTAGATGCCTTGTGGCGAGAAGGCAAGTGCAGGAGAGGCCCCTCCCCTTTTATTCTGGAAGGAGTGAACGATGAATACCAACGTAAAACAACACGACATAACGGACTGCGCGGCGGCCTGCATATCATCAATAGCACGCCACTACGGGAAGAACATCCCACTCACGGTGATACGGGAAGCGTCGGGCACATCGCGCACGGGCACTACCATAAAAGGAGTGATTGACGGCTGCCGGGAGGTCGGATTCAAAGCGGAAGCATTCAAATCTGACGAAAAGGATGTGGAGTCGCTTATGAACGTGCCCTTCCCCGTGATCCTGCACGTTCTGACCAAGCTGGGCGACCTTCATTTCATGGTGCTCTACGGCAGGCGGAAAGGGAAAGCCGTCGTAATGGACCCGGCGGTCGGAGACAAGGTCAGACTTTCGTCCGATGAACTCAGGGAGATATGGACCGGCTACATAATAACAGTCGCGCCCGACATGCTTCATGATGAGGGCGAACGATATGACAAAGCCTCACTTCTGAATTACCTGAGGCTTATTCCGGTTGGGGAATATGTGTCAATGGCCCTCGGCTCCGCTGCCTACATCATTGCCGGAATATGCACGGCGGTTTTCCTGCAGCATATCATAGATGACATCATCCCTGGAAGCAGCCCGAAGGAGTTGTTCAGTACCTCTGCGATAATGCTCGCCTTAATGCTGTCTACTCTGGCCGCAGGCTATATGAGGATGCTCAATTCCCTGAGAGTCAGCATAAAGATAGACAGCAGGCTGGCTCTCGGATACCTCGATCACCTGTTCCGTCTCCCTATTGGCTTCTTCACCAAAAGAGGGGCGGGAGAGCTTCATTCGCGCCTGAACGACACGGCAAAGATACGCTCCTTCCTTGCGGAAGGTATAATCACACTCATCACAAGCCTGCTCTTGATATGCTTTTCATTCATCCTTATGTTCACCTGCCACTGGCGGCTGGCATTGCTAATGCTGACTTTCATTCCTGTTTATCTGATCATCTATCTGGTCGCCGCGAAAGTGAACAAAAAGATGAACCGCAGCATTATGGAGGGTTCGGCGGCATTTGAGGAGAAAGCAGTTGAAGGGATGAATTCCGTCAAACTGATCAAACATTTCGGGAGTGAAGGAGCGATCTTTTCAGCCATTGAAAAAAGATACGTCGACCTGGCCAACAGGCTTTTCAGGAGCGGCAAATATATGAGCATCTTTGCATCATCCAGCGACGCGGTGTCCAAACTGCTGACCATCACGCTTCTGACCATAGGTTCCATTTTCATATTCCAGGGCTCGCTGACTACCGGGGAACTGGTGTCGTTCTACACCCTGTCGGCATATTTTTCCGCTCCGCTCGGACAGATAGTGGATATATGCAACCAGCTGTCCGAAGCAAGGATTTCATCTGAAAGGCTCTCCGACATAATGGATCTCGAAGTGGAAGGAACGATGAAGAAATTCCTTCCCGCAGTGTATACGGAAGATATCATCTTCAAGGAGATAACATTCTCTTATGCCGGGTGTCCGACATTGCTTGAAAATTTCAATATGGTTATCCATCCCGGCGCAATCACGGCAATCCAGGGGGAATCCGGTTGCGGCAAAAGTTCACTGGCATCCCTTCTGATGCGGGATTATCGGGTATCGAGAGGAAAGATTCTGCTCGGCGACACCGACATCTCACTGATAGACCTGCAGGAGTGGCGGAAAAACGTTTCAATCCTTCCGCAGGAGCCGGAAATGCTCAACTGCAGCATCCTCGACAATATCACCTGTCTTGAGAAAACACCGGATATACGCAGGATTTCCTCGATTCTCGATGATCTCGGCCTGCACGAATTCATCTCCAATCTGCCGCTGGGACTGCTGACTCCCATAGGTGACAGAGGATGTGCCTTGTCGGGAGGTCAGAAGCAGCGGATTGCCCTTGCAAGGGCGCTGTACCGCGACCCGCAGATTCTGATTCTTGACGAAGCCACGGCATCTCTCGATGAAACGTCGCAAAGCTACGTTCTCAAGAAGATAGTTGAACTCCGCAACGAGGGGAAGACCATCGTGATGATTACGCACAAGAATGACAACGTCAAAATCGCCGACTGCATAATAAGACTATAAGAGCGCACTTATACAGGTCCAGTCTGTCACCTGCAAGTACAGAAGAAACAGTAAAAATGTCAACTATGGAAGAAAAAATGATTATGAAGGGCTTGAGAAGGGTGGATTCTTCCGAGCTCATGCTGCCTGGTGGCGCCAAGTCAGAAACTTTGACAAAAGTTATCGAAAAGATTCGCAATTTCTTCGATTTCATTGCCGACTACATCCCGAAACTTATAAAGGGATTCTCTGACGGTATGGTTGGAAAATCGTTGTTCTAATGGGGGATACGCTATGATAAACGCAAGTACGCCCGTAGGTTTCGCGCCATTGGCCGCCGAAGACACCGCCTATATCATTGGCGGGGTTGACAAGAATGCGCAGGATGCACTTTACACAATAGGGTATATCCTCGGCGTGGTCGTCAAGTTCCTCGTAGCCTTATTCACGTTTGATCTCAAGAAAAAGGCGTAACAGTTCACCGGCCTCCTCATCGGGGGAGGCCCTTGTCAATATGAAACGATTCTATACAACCATACTGACGGTTCTGCTCTTTCCATCGGTCCACGCCCAACCGTGGGATATGGAACGCTGCCTTGACTATGCACTGACACATAATCCCGAAGTTGCCATTCACCAAAGCATTGCAGAACAGAGCAAGAGCCGTTTCGTGGCCGAATGCCTCAATGTCCTTCCCGTTTTCAGCGCCACCACATACGACAAACTCACCGCCTTCTCCGTTTCTGGAGAATTGACACTTTTCCACGGATTCGAGAAACATCATCTGCGCCGTATGGCGAAATGCGAATATGACATATCGGTTCTGGAGATACTTGGAATAAAAGAGGACCTTACCATCAAGACAATAGAAGCATATCTCCACCTGGCGCAATCGCATCAGCAGCTCGAATATGCAAAGGCAGGATACGAGGCATCGGTTAACGAGCGGGAGAAGACGCTGATGCTCGTGAACGGCGGAACACAGCCTATGAGCGCGTTGATGCAGGTAGAGGCCCAGCTGGCCTCTGACCGGTCTGCCCTGGTTGAAGCGGAATGTGCGGTAAAAAGCCGTAGAATGGAACTGTGCCAGGTTATGGACATACCGTATGATTCCGACTTTCACATCGACCTGCAGGATATGTCCGACACTCTCTCGCCTCCGCCCCACTACCCCATTCATATGCTTGATGCCATGGCAAGGAACAATCCAAGATACAAAGAGGCGCTGGCAACTGTCGAGCACAGAAAAGCGAACTACTTGAAAAGCATTTCTGAACTTTTCCCGGCATTCTCCCTGACAGCCGACTACTCATCTCCTTTTATCCGCTCAAAAGGGCCTGACATCAAAAGTGTGGGACTTCGTCTTTCGATTCCAATACTGAGCAGTTGGCAATTCGGCCCGCATATACGGGAGGCGAAACAGCAGAAAAAACAGGCTGAGGTGGAGTCGTATTCCACTTTGCGCAAGCTGCAGACGGCAATCGAGAGAGTATTCATCGAGAGCAGCAACAGTTACAGCAAAACGGTGGCGGCCCGGGAAAACGTAAGGGCATTGGACGAATCGCTCCGTATCAACAGGTTGAAATACGAACAAGGAATGATTACCGCAACAGACTACATTCTCGCCAAAAGTGAATATGACAAGGCTCGCAGTTCATTTCTCAATGCCAAGTGGCAGCATATTTTCCAACTGAAAATAATCGACTACTATGTATCTGAATACGGCGACATTAAAGAATAGGAAAATTATCATTCCGGCATCCGCTCTGGTGATGATACTGATTGTCTGCCTTGCGTCGGGGAGAAGGAATGCGGAGGAGGTCAAAGCCTTTAAGGTCTCTTCGGGACATATTTGCGACGAAATTCCCGCAAGCGGAAGAATCAGACCCGTAGTGGAAGTCAAGGTCTCACCTGACGTGTCCGGAGAAATAGTTGAATTGAATTTCAAGGAGGGGGATTATGTAGAGGAGGGTGACGTGATTCTCAAGATCAGACAGGATCAATACCTTTCTCAGGTGGAGCAGGCGGAGGCCGCCCTGAGTTCACTGCGTGCCGATTATAAACGCCAGCAGGCAGAAACCCGGCAGGCGGAGATCAACTTTAAAAGGAGCGAATATCTCTACAACGAGCAGGCCATATCTCTTGCGGAGTATGAGGAGGCCCGGTCAAACCTCGCCATTATGAGAGAAAGGACCAATGTGGCCGAATACAGTATGCGGAGCGGCAGAGCCCAGTTGAAGGAGACCCTCGAAAATCTAAAGAAAACTACCGTGTTGGCGCCTATGTCGGGCATTGTATCAAAGTTGAGTGTCGAAAAGGGGGAAAGGGTTGTCGGTACCACCCAGATGGCCGGCACCGAGATGTTCCGCATCGCCGATTTCAGCCGTATGGAGGCAATCGTCGACGTGGGAGAAAACGACATTGTCAGAATATCTTCCGGCGACACCGCAAAAATCGAAATAGACGCATATCCCGGCAGGACATTCAGCGGAATTGTGACACAAATTGCGAATTCAGCAAAAAATATTGGTACAACCTTCGAGCAAGTTACTAACTTTGAAGTCCGGATTGAGATGGAGCCTGAGTCGTACAGTGACCTTCCAGAAAGCGACAAAGCCCCTATTCTGCCAGGGATGTCAGCAACCGTGTCGATTGTCACAGGAAGCCTTGACGGATGTCTGACAGTGCCGCTCCAGAGCGTATTCTTCAGGGACAGACAAGAATACGTCTGGATAATAGAGGGCAACGGGCACGTTTCAATGCGGGAAGTTGAGACAGGAATACAGGATCTTTCCGAAATTGAGGTGAAAAAAGGGCTTGAAAAAGATGAAATCGTCGTCTGCGGCCCTTTATCGGCCATCGAAAAGACACTTGTTGAAGGGCAGAAAGTGAAATACAGATTTTGACGGATTATGGGTTCAAGGATTCTTTTGATTGAGACAAGTACAGAATGTTGTTCGGCAGCAGTATGTGATGATGACAGAATTTTGGCAAAACGCAGCAGCAGCGCCCCCAAAGTGCATGCTTCGATGCTTATGCCATTCATAAAAGAGGTACTCGACGAGAGTTCATTGACGCCGAAGAATCTGGATGCCGTCGCAGTGAGCGGAGGTCCTGGCTCATACACGGGGCTGAGAGTCGGTGTGTCATCTGCCAAAGGGCTGTGCTTCGGGTTGAATGTACCGCTTATCAGTGTGGACACACTTGAGATCCTGGCCATTCAGGGCATGGAGCACGAGTGCCGTCCGAAATATATTGTTCCATTCATAGATGCCAGAAGAATGGAGGTCTATACCGCAAGATTCAGCGGCAGGTCTGCCAAACTTTCCGAGACACAGGCAATGATACTTGACGAAAGCAGCTTCAGCGACATTCTTTCCGAGGGTCCTGTTCTTTTCATAGGTACGGGAGTGGAGAAATTCCACGATATATGCAAGAGTCCAAACGCTTATTTCCAGACTTGTTTCCCTTTGGCTGAGAATATGGCCGTTCCAGCACTTAGTTCATTCAAAAAGAAAGAGTTCAAAGACATTGCGTACTTTGAACCCTTCTATCTAAAGGAATTTATGATTGGCGTCAGCAAGAAATCACTTCTATAGCAGACCCTTCACAACAGTTTCCAACTTCGAGGAATCATAGATGTCGCGACCTGCTACGGACCCGCTCTTATCAAGTATCAGCATGGCAGGAACCCGAGTGATGTTATATGCCGCAACTGATGGTGACTGTATGCCAAGTCCGTCATTCACGTTCACAAACGGAAGTTTTTGTCCTTTGACGACGGCAGCCCAAGTCGGTTTGTCGATGTCAAGTCCCACTTGATATATCTCAAGTCCTTGATCATGATATTTGTCATACAGTGATACCAGGTCGTTGTTGAACATTTTGTACTCGGCCTGGGCCACACTCCAGAATGAAAGAATAATCACCTTTCCTTCAAAGTCTGAAAGATTGCGGATGTTTCCGTCCACATCAGGAAGAGAAATTTCAGGGAACGAAACCTGCTGGGCCTCGCTGAGCCTGTTGTACATCGACATCTGCTTTTCGCGGGCATCAACTTCATCCCTGAGAGCAAGGACATAGTCACTCTTCGGATAGACCGTTGACAATGAATCAAGGGTACGCTTGAAGATGACAGCATCGGAGGTCTCCCCGAACACTTTCAGATCGTCATTGAATTTCTGGAACAGCACGACTGCTGAAGAGATTGAATATGGATTGGTGATCACATGCTTTACAGCATATTTCTTATAATCGACATATATTGCGCTCAGCTGCTTGTTCACCTCCTTCATCTGGACATCGGACGGATTCTCCGGCATTGCGTCGAGCACTTTCTCCATAGCATTGAATGCCTTGTTGAATGAATCGTTGACCTGTTGGAACATATTTGATTCCTCCGAACCCTCGACAGCATATCCGCCATTGGCTTTGACGTTGACGTTGACTTTGTCACCATCAAGAAGCACTACCGAAGCGACCGGAGTCTCTCCAAGATACAGGTAGTAGAAATATGGAGCATTACCCTCCAGCTTCACCTTATAGTCGAATTTCCCAGCCGCATCCGTCTTTATGGTGTCGACGGCAGTTAGCCTGTTGAGATTCAATTTTTTCAGCACTACTGAACTGTCAGCGACGCCCTCAACTGTAGCTGATATTCTGGCTGTCGGGCTCTGGCTGCAGCCAATCAGAGTGATGGCGAGCAAGGCATAAAGAAGTGTCTTTTTCATTTTATCCAAGTTTGTTGAATTCTTTGGCGATGGATTCCGCGATTGTTCTGAATTCCTGTTCCGTGAACTGTTTCTTCGGCTTTCTGAAGTCAAGGTCACCCTCTGTCTGAAGAGGAACAAGATGTATGTGAGTGTGAGGTACCTCCATTCCGAGAACGGCTACACCGACTCTCTTGCATGGAATGGCGGATTTAACGGCTTTGGCCACTTTTGCGGCAAAGTCCCAAAGGCCGGCATAGGTTGCCTCGTCAAGGTCGAAGATGTAGTCAACCTCCTTTTTCGGGATGACCAGGGTATGTCCGCCCACAAGCGGATTTATATCAAGAAACGCATAATATTCAGCGCTCTCGGCAACCTTGTAGGAAGGGATTTCGCCAGCTGCTATTCTTGAGAATATGGATGCCATATCTGTTATATTGAGATGTTGAGAATTTCAAATTTAATGAGGCCGGAAGGGACATTAACCTCGACAACGTCCCCTTTCCGATGTCCCATCAGTGCGCGTCCGATAGGAGTGGTGGCCGCCAGTTTGCCCTCTTTGAAATTGGCTTCGCTCTCACCGACAAGCGTATATTCCACAACTGCATTGGTCTTGAGATTCTTCATCTTGACCTTGTTGAGCATCTGTATCTGGTCGGTATTGATTTTTGATTCGTCAACAACCTTGGCGTTGGCTATCACGTCCTGAAGTTTGCTGATTTTAAGTTCCAGCAGACCTTGAGCCTCACGGGCAGCATCGTATTCGGCATTTTCTGAAAGGTCGCCCTTGTCACGGGCCTCCGCAATGGCTTTTGATATCACAGGACGTTCGGCAATCATTGCGCTGAGTTCCTCGCGCAGTTTGTCAAGTCCTTCCTGAGTCATGTAGTGTACTTCTGGCATATTTCAAAAAAGTTAAAAAGAAAGGAGCCCCGCATCAGCAGGACCCTTCCGAAAAATCATCATTTACTCTACAAAGATATATCTTTTTACCGATATATCAAAAAATTAGAATCTATTTCCGAACGGATTGCTACAACAGTTTAAGCGACAGCATGAATTCACCCTGTTTCAATCCGTTGCCCCAGACACGCGCATATCCCACCGACAAAGTGGTTTTCATATGCGTGAAAAAAATTTGTAAACATTTTAACATCTTTTACAATTTGATAAGAATTTTGTGAAAATGAGAATTAAAAGGATTAACTTAGCGGTGCAGAATAATCAGCCTATGCCGCCATTCACATACATACTGCCAGCCGCAATAGCCATTTGGGCCTGGATATGCATCCACCGTTACAACAAACTCATGGCGGAATTCTACGATGCCAGCGGCGAGATGTCAGCCGGCAACCTTCAGTCGTTCTATCGCAACTTCTCTGAGATAATGCAGATGACCCCTAAACAATGGCTTTCCAAATGACAGCAGTAGTTTCATCAATACTTCCTATCATCCTGTATCTTCTCGCACTCAAGATGCTTGACAGTTTCGCCCTCGTAAAATGGAGCAAACTCGGCCTGTGCTTCGGCTATGGTATAATATGCTGCGCTCTTGCATTTTTGCTGACCTCTGTTCTTGGAATGGAGTCGGAATATGCTGGATTCTCCATAATGCCCCTTTTCGAAGAGGTGCTCAAAGGCCTGCTGATGATATATTTGGTGTCGCGTCGCAAAATCAAGTTCCTTGCGGAGGCGCTGATATACGGAGCCGCAATAGGCGGAGGCTTCTCCCTTCTGGAGAACCTCATTTATCTGGGATACAACTCGGATATGAACGCCACATCCGCTCTCTTCAGAGGATTCGGATGCGCAATCCTGCATATCGGATGCACTGCACTCTGCGGATCGCTGATGCTCCTGATTCTCGATCGCATCAAGTTCACCCCTGCGATTGTCCTCTCCTTCATTCCGTCGATTCTCATCCACACCATACACAACCTCTCCCTCCTTCAACCTGAAGGACAGCTTGCCGTTGTTATTCTGCTATTCCTCGGAGTATTCCTCATCGTGTTCAGACTTGGCGAGGAAAAGATATACAAATGGATTGACCACAGCATTAGCACTGATATCCAGACACTCTCTGCGATAAAAGAGGGCAATTTCTCCGCGACCAAGGCCGGGATGTATCTGCTCAGCGTAAAAGAGCAGTTCTCACCTGAAGTATTTTTTGATATGATCTGCTACGTGCAGCTCTATCTTGAGGCGAAAGTCAACAAGCAGAGCCAGATGTTGCTGCGTCAGGCTGGATTCGATGACGCGGCTGGCAGCATAGACGAGAAGCAGTTTGAAGAGAAGATCGCAGAACTTGAAGTCCTCAAGAAAAATATCGGAAAAACCGGTTATATGGTGCTCAGTCCTCTGGTGAAGGATTCCGCAAACATCTTGTCCTTATCCAACTGACCTTTCAATTGATCAAGAGAAGCGAACTTCCGTTCGTCTCTGATTCGCGTCAGGAATTCTATTTTTATATCCAGACCATATATGTCCTGGCTGAAATCCAGGATATGCGTTTCAATCGTGCGGGCGTTGCCCAACCCTACGGTTGGACGGGTACCTATATTGCAGATACCGAAATACGACTGGTCCAGCACATAGGCGCGGACTGCATAAACCCCACCGCCCGGGACCAGTTTCAGGGGCTCATACAACTGCATATTGGCTGTAGGGAAACCTATTGTCCGTCCCAATTTGTTTCCAGCCACGACTACCCCGGAAAGGGAGTATCTGTAGCCAAGCATCTCTTCGGCGGCTTCAATCTGCCCTTCCGACACTTTACGGCGTATGGCAGTCGAACTTATTGTTCCTGCCTCGATTGAAAGTTCTTCAATCCTTACCGGCATCACTCCGCATTCCGATACGACTTTCATCATCTCCTGTGGAGATGCGAAGGAATCGTGGCCAAGGCGATGGTCATAGCCAAGGATAAGAGTGGTCACTCCAAGTTTTTCCTTAAGGTAACCCTTTATGAAATCACGGGCTGAAAGCCGGCTCAATTCCCTGCTGAACGGGATGATTTCGAATCTGTCAACACCGTATCCGGCACACAATCTCTTTTTTTCTTCCAAGGTAGTCAGAAGGCGGAGCCTGTCGGCATCCTGCTGAAGAACGCTGCGCGGGTGGGGCCAGAAAGAAACAATCATACTTTCTTCGCCCCTCTCGCGAGCAATCGACAACATCCGGTCAATCACCTTCTTGTGACCAAGATGAACGCCGTCAAAGAAACCTGTTGCCGCTACAGCCATTTCACAAGTTCGAAATCCTGACGATGAGGCAGAGCGCTGTTCTTTGCATACAGCCTGCCCGCAATCTCATATGAGCCCGCGAATTCAGGAAGTATCTTGGCCTGGTAGGTCGCAATACCGTCCTTGCACTCGACAAGCGTAAAATCAAACATTTCATTGATATGGTAACAGCCCTTCGCATTTCTTTCAGCAAGCAGAAGTTCCACTCCCAGATCTTCCGGATCGATGTCACCGATGAAAACCCTGAGCTCAGAAGTATATTCCTTGCCGAGAGTCAGTGGCTCACGCACATTGTCGGGCTTGGTGAATGAAAGGATTTCAACACTGTTCCAGTCGCGGCGCATACGTTTCTTCCAGAATGCGATTTCTCTGGCCAGAGAGTAATCATCCGCAATCAGGGTATGGTAACGCGAAGCCAGAGGGTCATAATACTTGTTGCAGTAATCGCTGAGCATTCTGTTAGTGGTGAAATTGCAGGCGACCTGAGCCACGGTGTTCTTAATGGTCTTTATCCACTCAGGAGAAAGTCCTGTAGAACGGTTCACATTGTAGTATGTAGGAACGATCTCGTTTTCGATGATG
This sequence comes from Candidatus Cacconaster equi, assembly GCA_018065895.1. Classification (GTDB taxonomy): domain Bacteria; phylum Bacteroidota; class Bacteroidia; order Bacteroidales; family UBA932; genus Cacconaster; species Cacconaster equi. Next base: position 57,158 of record JAGHSK010000015.1, on the reverse strand, counting down.
TTGTATATCGTTGCCGCATCAAGGTCATTCTGGAACGACTGGTCATCATATGTCCTTTCCATCTTCAGTGCCCAACCGGCACCCGGCTTGTAGCCTTCAACCCACCATCCGTCAAGAACGGAGAAGTGCATTACGCCATTCATCACGGCCTTTTCACCGCTGGTTCCGGAAGCTTCCTGCGGGCGTGTTGGGTTGTTCATCCACACATCCACGCCCTGAACGAGCAGTTTTGCGAGAGAGATATCGTAATTAGGCACAAAAACCACCTTGCCTATGAATTGAGGCATCTTGGAGATTTCCACAATACGCTTGATCAGGTCCTGTCCCGCGCCGTCCGCAGGATGGGCCTTGCCGGCGAAGAGAAACTGTACGGGATGCTCCGTATTGTTAACGATTTCATTGAGCCTGTCAAGGTTGCTGAAGAGCAGGGATGCTCTCTTGTATGTTGCGAAGCGACGCGCGAAACCTATCGTAAGCACATCATCGCGCAAAGTCTTGCGTATGGTGACAATCTCGCGTGGAGAATAATGAGCCGTCATCGAGGTGTCTGCCATAATATCCTTCACAGCCTCGATCAAACGTGTCTTGAGCAGCTTTCTGGTATTCCAGATTTCGTAGTCAGGGACATTGTATATGCCGCTGAAGCAACTCTTGTCGTAGTGATGGGTCTTGAACTCCGGACCGAATACCTTTTCGTGAATCTTCTTCCATTCAGGCGCTGTCCATGTAGGGTAGTGGACACCGTTTGTAACAGAATCGACGTGCAGCTCTTCAGGCAGATAGCCCGGCCACATAGGAGCAAATATACCCTGGCTCACACGTCCGTGCAGCCAGCTGACTCCATTGACCTCCTGCGACAGGTTGGCTGCGAGGAAACTCATTGAGAATTTCTCCCCCGGATTTGAGGCATCTATCTTTCCAAGAGCCATGAAAGTCTTCCAGTCAATCTTCATTCTTTCAGGATAATGTGAGATATAGACTCGAAGCAGGTCTTCCGTAAACGCATCGTGCCCTGCCGGCACAGGCGTATGAGTGGTAAAGAGCGATGAGGCGCGCACCACTTCAAGTGCCTCTCCAAATGTCATGTTCTGCTCCTGTATATACTCCCTCAGCCTCTCAAGACCGCAGAATGCCGCATGACCTTCGTTGCAATGATACACGTCAGCATCGAAGCCAAGAGCGCGAAGAGCCCTGATACCTCCCACTCCAAGAAGCAATTCCTGTTTCAGACGGTTTTCCCAGTCACCGCCGTAAAGCTGATGGGTCACTCTGCGGTCCTCAGGAAGGTTGTCTTCAAAATCCGTGTCAAGCAGGTACAGGTCAGTGCGGCCTACAGCCACTTTCCACAGACGTGCCGATATGTTACGGCCAGGGAACGCCACGCTTATCTTTATCCAGTTGCCGTTCTCGTCTCTGACAGGAGATGCAGGTATTCTGGTGAAATCCTGAGGCTCATACTCAGCTATCTGATTTCCTCCGGCCGACAGTTTCTGCGTAAAATATCCGAACCTGTACAGAAGTCCTATGGCAGTCATATTGACCTTCATGTCGGATGCCTCCTTCAAGTAGTCTCCGGCAAGGATTCCAAGACCTCCCGAATAAATCCTGAGGGAGGTGTCGATTCCGTATTCCATGCAGAAATATGCTATCTTCGTGCCCTCACGATTCTCTTTTTCGGCCATATACGAAGAGAATACCTCATATACGGTGTCGAGTTTTGAAAGAAACTCCGCATTCTTCTCCAGGCTTCTGTAAAGTTTCAAAGGAATCTTGTCAAGCATCAGCAGAGGATTGCCATTGACACTCTTCCAAAGTCCAGGGTCGATGCCTTTGAACAATTCTATCGCTTCCTGATTCCAGCACCACCAAAGATTGCTGGCAATCTCCTCAAGGTGTTTCAGACGGTCAGGGAGCTCCCTGCCGATAAAAATACTGGTCCAGGACGGCTTGCTTCTTTCTATCTCCTCGAAACTATGAACGGTCTCATCCCCCATCCGGGCATAACTGCTCTTTGCTTCGGCCACTTTGCCCATAGCCATGGCATAAGCCTCTTTGTAATACTTGATGTTTTTGTCCCACATCGCTATTTCGGAGACAGAACGTGCATTCTTGCGATAGTTCTTCATCTCCTCAGCCGAAAGGGCGGACATCTCCTTGATTCTTTCAACGACTCCGTCAACGACTGAAGAATAGTTGGAATCGTTTCTTTCGATGATGTCGATGCCCGGATGCGCCTTTCCGTAATGGTCTTCAACCCACAATCCCAAACCTGCAATGCTGGTGGTTGTCGTAGGAACTCCGAAAGCAAGAGACTCAAGCGGAGTGTAGCCCCAAGGTTCATAGTATGATGGGAACACCGTCAAATCCATTCCAACAAGAAGATCGTAATATCTGGCGTTGAAAATTCCATCATCTCCGTTCAGGTAACTAGGAATAAAGAGGGCTTTGACCTTGTCTGAAGGAGCATTGTTGATTCCCACTCTCTTGAGATGGTTCATAACCACATCGTAATCGTCCATCAGATAGTGGCTTGTCTGGGTAGTATAGTTCTCATTTCCGTTCCCGGCAAGTTTGGCCATAAGTTCTCTGTCCGGACCATTGTTGCCGGAAGGAATCATAATCAAGGCGATTACCTGACGTCCGTCATAGCCATCGTTCTTGAGCTTGCCCAAAGCATCCAGAAATACGTTGACGCCCTTGTTGAAATATTCATACCTGCCGCTGATTCCGACAAGAAGAGCATTTTTCTCAACTTCAGCGCCGGTCATGCAGGATATCACCCTCGTCAAAGTTTGTCTTGCACTGGCACAGCAGTCATCATATTCCGATTCAAATGGAGTGATACTGTTCTCGAAGCCGTTCGGCGTGACGACATCAACCTCTCTTCCGAGAAGCTGACGGCACTCTTTTGCCGTAATGTCACTGACGGTAGTGAACACGTCAGCCGCTTTTGCAGAAGCCTTTTCAAGAGAATGACGCGACTGTACGCCATACTCCACAGCCAGACGGTCGCTGTCGTAGGAAAGCAGGTTGTCGTATAGAGGCATATTCTTTCCGGCTATGCAGCGTCCGACAACCGTAGCGTGTGTCGTGAATATCGTGCCTACCGGCAGATTCTTCGATTTCAGATAAAGGAGCCCGGCTCCGGTCATCCACTCGTGGAACTGTGCAACAATCTTGTTGTTGGTTGTGATATTATTTCTTGAAAAGCTCTCGATAACCTTCCCTGCGGCATAACCGAAGAGTGCAGACTCAATATAATCCCAGTTGCCGTTAAGCGAGTCCACTCCGAATCCCTTCCACAAGTCGGTCAGAATCTCATCCTTCCGGGGAATAAACTGGGTGAAATCCACCAAAATGGCGACAGGTTTGCCCGGGATGTTCCAACGGCCCACCCTTGTCCTCAGGCCTTCTTCCGCAGCTGAAATTCTCCAGGATCTGAAAAGTGACTGATCCTCAGTAAATTCAGGATTCTGCTCCGTATCACGCCATACGTCAGGTCCGATATAGATATGTTTTTTTCCCAGTCCTTCATCCAAACAAAGAGATTTGGTGGCAATGACCGTATGGATTCCTCCAACCTTGTTGCACACTTCCCAACTAATCTCAAACAGAAAATCCGGCATTTTCATTATTGCTTGTTCTCCTTTATTTTTTCATTAACTCTTATTTCAAAATCACTCAAAACATTCATGAAATTGATGAATGCCTCATACGGAGTATCGTACGGGTTGAAATAACTGTGGACACTTCCGTCGGAAAAGAACTTCGTACACATATAGTAGAAGTGATCGCTCTCCTGAAGCATCCTGTATGTCTTTATCAGTTTATCATCCTTTGTTTCAAGCACCGACTTCTCCAAAGCATAAACCTTGTTGTAAGCCTCTTCCTGCAGTTCATTTCCGAGCCAGGCACTTGTATCCCTCTCCTCATCCGCCCATGAAATCGGATACGGCACGTGAAGCGGAGCTACTGGCTGATATCTGTCGGCAGCCTCGGAAGGGGTACAGAAATCCATTCCCTGACGCATCACAGCGTCAGGCAGTGCTTGAATGAATTCGAAAATTCCCGTCGAAGCCTTCTGGTGTTCTCCGAGTGTTTCGTAATCCATAAACAGGTTCACGATATCGCTGTCCTTAAGGGATTCGGCAAGCCACAAAGCATATTTGTCAGCATCGAGCGGCCAGTCGGCCCAACCTCTGTCCGAGAAGCGGAATGCAATATCGTCACTCAGATTGAAATTTCTCAAGAGTACCTTGAGCCTTGGATTCAAGGCATTTGTATATACGAAATTAGGGCTCTTCCAACCAAGTATGTGCTTGGCCCCCTCCGACAGCATTACTTTATATCCCATTGAAGCCACCTTTTCTCCGATGTCATCAGAATATATCAGCTCGGTGTTTCTGAAAACCACCGGCTTCTTTCCGAAAAGCCGCTCCATCATCGATGCATGCTCTTCAACCTGCTTCTGGAACTCTCTCTCGCTGGCAAGAGAAGCAAGAGAGTGCGAACTTGTCTCCGAAAGAAATTCAACGCAGCCCGTATCGGCCAAAGCCTTGAAACTGTCAATCACCTCAGGGGCATATTTTTCAAATTGCTCGATAGCCACTCCGGAGATGGAAAAGGCCACCTTGAATGCGCCTTTATGCCGGCGTATCATCTCAAGCAGAGTATTGTTTGCAGGCAGATAGCAACGCGAAGCCACTCTGTGAAGAATAGTACGGTTGGCAAAATCATCGAAATAGTGAAAATCGTTCCCGATGTCAAAGAAACGGAACTGACGCAGTCGGTCCGGCTGGTGTACCTGAAAATAAAAACAAACTGACTTACTCATATATGATACTTTTTTATTTACCGTTAATGGCCGACTCGTAGACAGCCTTGACTCTTGTGGCGGCGGCATCCCATTTCAGATTGTCCACCTCTTCACGCCCGTTCTCGATTGCGACTTTCGATATCGCAGGATAGTTGAGAAGGGCGAACATTGCGTCTGCAAGCGCGTCAATGTCCCAGAAATCAACCTTGATGGCATACTTCAGAACTTCTGCAACGCCCGACTGTTTTGAAATTATGGTAGGAACATCGGATTTCATCGCCTCAAGCGGAGAGATTCCGAATGGTTCCGAAACCGAAGGCATCACATAGACGTCCGACAAGGAGAACATCTTCTGCACGTCATCTCCCTTGAGGAAACCAGTGAAGTGGAAGCGGTCAGCTATACCCAATTTCGCCACCTGCCTGATGCATCTGTTCATCATATCACCGCTGCCGGCCATTACGAATCGGACGTTCGGGCACACCTTGAGTACCTTTGCAGCTGCTTCAATGAAATATTCCGGTCCTTTCTGAAAGGTGATCCTGCCGAGGAAGGTGATGACCTTCTCAGGTACGCCCCTTGATACCGACAGGCTGCTCCTGCCGGAGAAATCCACGGCATTGTGCACCGTAACGACCTTGGAAGGGTCAATGCCGTATTTGTTTATGACTATGTTGCGGGTAAGATTGCTGACAGTGATCACCTTGTCAGCCTCCTCCATTCCCATTTTCTCAAGTCTGAAAACCTCCGGATTGACATTCGATCCCCTGTCAAATTCCGTTGCGTGCACATGTATGACAAGAGGCTTTCCTGAAATGCGTTTCGCCGCGATTCCAGCAAGATAGGTCAGCCAGTCGTGGGCATGAATTACGTCGAAATCGTTCTGCGAGGCGATGGCTCCGGCCACCATTGCATATCTGGCCACCTCTTCCATAAGATTGGCGCCGTACTTTCCGGAGAATTTGTATTTCTGTCTGAAATAGAATTTGAATTCGCTGCTCTGCGACCTCTGTTCCCTTTCGACAAGTTCCGTGAACTCCTGAGGGTCGATGTAAGGGTGAAGATTGGAACCGACGCGAAGGAACCGGACCTTGCTCAGAAAATCATTGACATCACAACAAGTGTCATACACAGCGACGTCACTGGCATTGATGATCCTGACCGCGCTCTGGTCCTCATCGCCCGAGGCCGAAGGCATTACAAAAAGCACCTCGACACCGTTCTTCGCAAGTCCTTTTGTCATGCCGTAGCAGGCCGTACCAAGACCGCCCGCAATATGTGGAGGAAACTCCCACCCGAACATCAGTACTCTCATATCTCGTCCTCCCCGTATTTGTCAATCAGATATTTTACACGAAGTATCTCAGCAACGCTGAGCGCCGATGTGATTGCACCGTGAGGCATATATGGCGGATCCCCGTCATATATTTCAGCAACGGAGCCGATACCGTGTACATTCATATCTTCCTGGAATCCATCTATCATTTCACGGGCCGCCCGTGTAAACGCGCCTCCGTAAAGCTTGAACTGCGCCTGGGCGTACGAGCCGAGCAGCCATGGACGGGTACAGCCGTTGTGGGTGGCGGTATCCCTTTCAATCTGGTTGCCTTCATAGCGCGACTTGTATAGAGGATTCTTCGGTGAAAGCGTGCGGATTCCACGGGTAGTAAGAAGTTCGCGGGTCACTGCATGCAGAATCTCAGCCTGGACCTCTTCCGTGACAGGACTGTACTTGAGGGAGCAGGCATACAGCTGATTCGGCCGCGTGAAGACGTTCTGTCCGGCTTCTCCCACATAGTCTGCCAGATGCCGTCTTCTTTCAACCCAGAACAGATCGAAGAAGCAGCATTCGATGTTCTCCTTGATCTGCTTGCAGACATTCATAATACTTCTGCTTTTCCCATATTTCCCCTCCATCTCCAACACACAACACAGGGCATTGTACCACAGGCAGTTGGTTTCCACCTGATAGCCCCGGCGTTCATTTACCGGAAGACCCTTCACATAGGCGTTCATCCAACTGAGAGGTACTCCTTCTTTCTGTGACCATAGCAGTCCATTGGCGTGCAGGGCCACACCTGGCCGTCCATCAACGTAACTTTTTACAATCTTTTTCAGAGTGCTCCCGTATTTTTCCCAAACGGCCTCTTCATTGCCGGTGAAATCAATCAGATGCTGAATCACTTCTGCAATGCGCAGCGGTGATTCCGCCTGATCGCAGCCTTTGAACAGATACATCGGATTCTCCTTGATAAGGTCATCCAAAATCTTTTCAAACAGTTTCACGTCGCCGTTGCGATAAAGTGTCAGTCCCGGCAATGCAATAAGCGTCTCACGCAAACCTCCTATCTCATGCCAGGAGAAGCCCGTGCAAATCCTGGTATAAGGCTTTTCATATGCAATAAGCTGGCTTGCGGCCGCCTTGAGGCAACTGTCGTAGTCGCTTCTTACATCAATGTTCCTGCTCTCCCTGACAAATTCGGATTTGAGCTTTTCAGGGTCTTCCTGCCTGGTGGATGCTGAGAGGATTATGCTCTCCCCCTTGCGTACAGGCATTTCAAAAAATCCCGGCACAAGCAGATCCTCCGTGCAGTCAAAGCCCCTCCGGTATTCTTCGGTATAGACCACGTCGTGATACCAGTCAGGAGAATGAACATATTCGCAAGGCTTGGAGAATTGCAGATAAAGCATCGGGAATCCGCTGTAGAGCCTGTATCCCGCTCCATTGGCTACCTTAGTGAAATGAGTGTCAGCCTGAGGATTGGCCTTCGTAAGGGCATGTATGCTCCTGAAGGAAAGGAACGGCTTTATCTGAAGAATGGTGCTGGTGCTTGCATTTTCGAGAAGTGTATAGCGGATAAGAAGCTGTTCACTTTTGGGCACGAACAGCATCTCCTTGCGGAAGAGCATTCCACCGACCCTGTAGGTGATTGCCGGAATCGGGGACATCTCAAAGTCGACGATGTACTTGTGTCCGCGGGGTTCATAGACATTACCATAACAGTGTATGCCGAGATTGAAAGGCTTTCCCTGCTGGATGAGAGTTTCATCGGCAGTGGAGAGCAGCATATGGCGATGCCCGCCGAATTTTCCTACAGGCACCGCGAACAGGCCGTGGTATTTTCTGGTGTTGCAACAAACGATAGTAGTGTTGGAATATCCACCAGCTCTGTTTGTCGCAAGAAGCTCCCTTTTCAAGGAGTACTCCAGATTGACCAGCTCCGCTTTGTTGAACTTCAAATAAGCCATCTCATATTTTTTTTAGAACCTGCGCGCTCCTGCAAGGCAGATAGAGATACAGGTTATTCGCACCTTTTTCAAACTTTGTGATATGCAAGGCGTTGCAGTCGTTTCTATCAAATCCTCCGAACACGCTGCTGTCACTGTCCAGCACCACTGAATAGTCCCCCGGACAAGTTTGAACAGCAAACTGTTCAAAAGAGTGCTGAGGGTTGAAATTGAACGCAAAAATAAAGACTCCCCTTCCAATAACCAAAACTTTTTTCTCCTCATCAACTCTGAGACATACAGGTTTTTCCGGGAACAGATCATTGTCGGCGAAGAGTTCTATCATAGCCTTGTCGAATTGCATCAGGTCGCAATATCTCAGCAATGGGTCCTCAGCAAGATGCCACTGCCTGCGGGCATAGAAATATGACCATCCGTTGCCTTCTCTCGGGAAATCAATCCACTCCGGATGTCCGAACTCATTACCCATGAACGTGAGATACCCGTCACCGGCAGTGGATATGGTGGCCAGACGTATCATTTTGTGCAGGGCGACGCCCCTGTCAACGGTCAGGCTTTGAACAGTTTTCGACATACCGGTGTACATTTCCTTATCAAGCAGCCTGAATATCAGCGTCTTGTCACCAACAAGCGCCTGATCGTGGCATTCGGCATAACTGATGGTTTTCTCATCATCACGTTTTCCGGAGAGCTCGAAGAAGATCTCTCCCATACTCCACTCCCAGTCCGTGCGTTCCTTTATCCACTTTATCCAATGGTCCGCCACGCCCATGCTCATCCTGTAGTCAAAACCTATGCCTCCACGGCTCAACGGGGCGGCAAGCCCCGCCATTCCGGACATATCTTCAGCGATTGTGACGCCATTGCGGTACAGTTCCTTGACAAGAATATTGGCCAAACCAAGATATGTTATGGCATCCTCATCCTGAGCGCCATCAAAATATGCGTCATATCCCACGAAATCACGCTCAAGGCCGTGGTCGAGGTAGAGCATGCTCGTAACTCCGTCAAACCGGAAGCCGTCAAGCCGGTACTCCTCCATCCAGTACTTGATGTTGGAAAGGAGGAAATGGGCCACTTTGTCGCTTCCATAATTGAAGCAGCGCGAGCCCCAGGCGGGATGCCATCCCCGTTCACCCTCGTGAAAATATGTGGAATACGAGCCGTCGATACAACTCAGGCCTTCATTCTCATTGCTTACGGCATGAGAATGGACGAGATCCATAACCACCGACAATCCGGCGGCGTGAGCCTCATCCACAAGCTTCTTGAACTCTTCCGGCGTGCCGAAACGACTGCTCAGAGCAAAGAAACTTGACACCTGATATCCGAAGCTCCCGTAATAGGGATGCTCCTGAAGCGCCATTATCTGGATTGTGTTGTACCCCATATCAACGATGTGAGGCAGCACATTCTTTCTGAAATCCTCGAATCCGGCGACTTTCTGCTGTTCAGAACTCATACCGATATGGACCTCGTATATGAGAGGCTTCTTCACAGCCACGTGTTTCCTTGAACGCCAGAGATATTTTTCGCGAGGTTCCCAGATCTGTGCCGCAAAAAGCTTCGTTTCCGGGTCCTGAATGCATCTTACGGCATAAGCGGGGATTCTCTCCCCACCTCCGCCCGGCCACTCCACGAACCACTTGAAGAGATCGCCGTGATGCACGCTGTCTCCGTTGACCGCGAGTTCCCAGTTACCGTCGCCGGAAGGCCGCATGGCCCACTCCTCACTGCGCCGCCACCCGTTGAAATCTCCAATCACATAGATTCGTGAGGCATTCGGAGCCCACTCCCGGAAAACATAGCAGTCATCCTCACGATGAGGACAATAATAAAGATGGCCGTTGGCGGCCGACGCCAATCTTCCACCTTTCCCGGCAATCCTCTCCTTCCTTTCAAAAATGGCACAGTTACGACGCTCTACAATCTCGGCGTAGGGCTTCAGCCATGGATCAGCTGAATAAATCCTGTTTTTTCCTGTTCTACTGCTCATCGTCAAGGAGCTTTTCTATCTCCTGTTCACCTTTTCGGATATAATTCCTGCACCACTTCACAAGTTCCATCGCCTTCTTCACGTCATCGGCGATACCTGTAAAATCACGCTGCGGGTTTTCAATTCCAGCCACCAGCTCATCAAGCCTGGCCATCGCTTCTTCGTATTTCATATCCTTTTCCATTCAAACTGCAATCCGATTTCAAAACAATTTCCGAATCTGGGCCTCAAACGTTCCGTCTTTGAGCATCACCTTGACAACGTCGCCATTTTCAAGGGACCTGATCGAATCAACCCTCCTGCCATCTTTCATGGCAATGGCATAGCCTTTGGAAAGGACTGCCTCCGGATTTGCGGCGGATATTCTGCTCTCATACAGATCCAGACGTCCCGATTCCTTCAAACATTTGACCTGCACGGCCTGACGCATCGCAGTGACACGGTTGTCCACAAGAGCCTCCTCCCTGCTGAATTTCCCTTTCAATGCGAGATGGAGTCTCTGGGCGATTGAATCCACGCGGTACCCCTCCTGTGCGAACATATCCACAATGAAATCGGCCAGTGCAGTAGGGGTCTTGACACTTATATTCGCCACCATGTCGATGACGTGATAGTCGTGATCATGGCCTATTCCTGTAAGGACAGGAAGAGGGAACTGCGCAACATTGACAGCGAGGTCATAGTCATCGAAGCACACAAGGTCCATAGCGCCTCCACCCCCACGCAATACCAGCACGGCATCGAAATCACCAGCCCTTTCCAAAACGGCATCCAGCGCCCCTATTATGCTTGCGGGGGCATCCGTTCCCTGCATTACGGCAGGGAAAAGTTCTGTCGAGAACGAAAAGCCATACTCATTTTCGTGAAGCTGACGCATGAAATCACGATAGCCGGCGGCGGTTTCACTCGTGATTACGGCAAGTCTCCTCGGAAGCACCGGCAGTTCCAGAGTGGAATTCATATCGAACATTCCGTCTGCTTTCAGCCGTTCGATGGTCTTCTTTCGGGCAAGTTCCAGCCCTCCGACAGTGAATGAAGGGTCAATGTCATAGATAATCAGCGACAGGCCGTACATCTCGGAATACTGAACCTGCACCTTCACAAGTACATTCATCCCCACCGCAAGATCGCTGCCCGTTGCCGAAAAGAAATAAGGCTTCAAAGTGCGGTATGTCGCCGCCCACACTATCGCCGGAACTTTGGCCAGCAACAGGTCAGAATCCCGGTCTTTTTCAACCAGGGTAAGATAGCAGTGGCCTGAACGGTTCTGTTTGAGCTCGCTGATTTCAGCCCGAACCCACACACACTCGTAAAAACTCTCTTGAAGAGAATCCCTTACTGTTTCCAACAGTTGCAGAAGGCTGATATGTTCCTCATTGCCCATACCTACAAATTTACAAAATAGTTCGGTAATGTCCACACAATTTCATACATTTGCAATACCAAATTCACCCGCGTAATGATTATCAGGCAGGCCATCTTCGCAGGAAGCAGCCAGAACGTATCGGGAAAGCCTTCAACCGCACTTCCGGAGTTCGCGTTCATCGGCAGGAGCAACGTCGGCAAAAGTTCGCTGATAAATTCCCTGTGCTCCCAGAAAGGCCTTGCACACACCTCCTCCACTCCGGGAAAAACACAGCTTGTCAACCATTTTCTAATCAACGGGCAATGGTATCTCGTTGACCTCCCGGGCTATGGCTATGCAAAGATGGGAAAGGCAGGAAGGAAGAAACTCGAAGACATCATAAGCGACTATATTCTGAACTCCAAGGAGATGGTGCTTCTTTTCGTACTCCTTGACTCCCGCCACGACCTTCAGAGGATTGACCTCGACTTCATGATCGAGCTCGGAAACGAGGGCATTCCTTTCGCCATCATCTACACGAAATGCGACAAGAACGGGGTGAATGTGGTGAACGACCAGATACGCCGCAACAATGAAAAAATGCTTGAATACTGGGAGGAACTTCCTCCGGTGTTCAAAAGTTCATCTGAGACGGGTCTTGGCTCAGACGAAATTCTCGGATATATCGAAAACATACTCAAAACCGTATAAACCAAACAAAAACAGACTATGGATCAGCAGTTCTTCGAGCACAAGTTCAAGATTTTTGCCTGCAGAGGCTCACGTTATCTTGCAGAGAAAATAGCAGACGCCCTTAAGACCGAGTTAGGACAGTCCGATGTTCTTCCGTTCAGCGACGGAGAGTTTCAACCTGCATTCAATGAAAGTATCCGTGGTGCAACAGTGTTCATAGTGCAGAGCACATTCGCGCCATCAGACAACCTGATGGAACTTCTTCTGATGATTGACGCGGCACGCCGCGCATCAGCATATAAAGTCATCGCCGTCATGCCGTACTTCGGCTGGGCCCGCCAGGATCGCAAGGACAGACCTCGCGTTTCAATCGGAGCCAAACTCGTAGCCAACCTGCTTCACGCAGCAGGATGCGACAGGGTAATGACCTGTGACCTCCACGCAGACCAGATTCAGGGATTCTTCGATTTCCCTGTGGACCACCTCTACGCAAGCGCGGTATTCCTTCCTTACCTGCGCGGTCTGAATGTGGAAAACCTCTCTATCGCATCTCCTGACATGGGCGGAGCAAAGAGAGCCAACGCATATTCAAGAGTCCTCGGCGTTCCGATGATCATCTGCCACAAGTCACGCGAAAGAGCCAACGTTGTCGGTTCAATGACCGCCATCGGTGACGTTGAAGGCAAGAATGTAGTTATCGTGGATGACATGGTTGACACAGCCGGCACCATAACCAAATGCGCCAATATGTTGAAAGAAAAGGGCGCCCTCAGCGTACGCGCAATGTGTACACACCCTGTCCTTTCAGGCAACGCATACGAAAGAATCGCAGAATCCGCCATTCAGCAGTTCCTTGTGACCGACACCATCCCTTTGAGAACGGATGTCGATACTTCCAAATTCACAGTTCTGTCGGTGGCCGGAATATTTGCAGACGTCATTGAAAAAGTATATCATTTCAAATCAGTAAGCGACACCTTCGCTTTCTAGGCGATACGTTCAAATGGTACTGGAAGAAAAAATAGACATTGCATCGGTTCACGATTTGATAATCGGGAAAATACGCGATTTCTTCGCATCGTGCGGAAAATCCAAAGCCGTTCTCGGGCTTTCCGGAGGAATTGATTCAGCCCTCGTGGCAGCACTTGCCACGGAGGCACTCGGGAAGGAAAACGTGCACGGCATACTGATGCCTTCGCAATTTTCATCCCTGCACTCCGTTTCCGATTCAGTTGACCTGGCGAACAATCTGGGAATAAAATACGATGTCATCCCGATCGACAAGATTTACAAGCGTTTCATGCTTGAAATGCACACTTTCTTCGAGATTGGCAAATGGAGCGTTGCACAGGAAAACATACAGGCCCGTGCAAGAGGCACTATCCTGATGACCTACTCAAACAGATACGATGCACTGGTGCTCAACACCTCCAACAAGAGCGAACTCTTCATGGGCTATGGTACGCTGTATGGAGATCTTTGCGGAGCAATGATGGTAATAGCGGACCTTTACAAACTGCAGGTTTATGAACTTTCAAACCATATGAACCGCAATGGCGAGATCATTCCGAAATCCATCATTGAAAAAGCTCCTTCAGCAGAATTGCGTCCAGGGCAGAAAGACACAGACTCCCTTCCGGAATACGAAGTTCTTGACCCGATACTTCACGCTCTTCACGAGGAAGGGCTGACAGTTGACGAAGTGATAGCGACAAAGGGTGTCGACAGGGAGCTTCTGGAGCGGATTCTACGGCTGAAGAGAGGCGCAGCCTTCAAGGTCATGCAGATTCCTCCAGTATTGACCGTCGGCAACAAGCCGGTCGTACCTCCATTCAAGTGCATTTAGAGTTCCCGGAATGAAGACATTTCTGCTTGCGGTTATCGTTCTGGCCATCGGCGTAGCCGGGATGGCCATTACGATTATCGTCAAGAAGGATGGCAGGTTCCCTGACGGAGAAATCTCCCATAACAAAGAACTGCGCAAGAAGGGCATAATATGCGCCAAGGAAGAAGAGCTTCGCCTATGGGGGAAGAAAGGCACGATGCGTCGCAGGGACCGTGACGGGCGTATCAGTCCCGATTGCCCTGAAGGTGGCTGCGAAGGATGCGCGTTTCATAACAATACCAACGAATAATGGCAGACAACTATCTCGAAAAGAAATTCGAGGAATACCGCAGTGCGGCTCCGCGTCGCAAGGCCGCGGCATCCCTCTCCACTCTTCTGAAGAAAAATAGAAGTTATCGCGGTTTCGACAAGTCGTGCATTGTCACAGAGGCGCAATTGCGCAGAATTGTGGAGACCAACACACGCATTCCGTCAGGCCGCAACCGCCAGGCGCTTCGATTCAAACTCGTCACAAAAGATACAGGAAGCGACAAGGTTTTATCCACCATCAAGCTGGGAGGAGCTTTGCCGGAACTGCATCTGCCTTTCGCGGGTACAGAGCCGGAAGCTTTCATCATCATCTGCTCCAAAATAGAGCCTGACAAATGGGTTTATATGGACACAGGCATTTCCGCACAAAGCATGCTGCTCAAGGCCACGGAGATGGGCCTTGGAGGAATCTGTATCGGAGCCTTTGACAAGGAATTCGTCAAAAAGGAATTCTCCCTTGAATATGAACCTGTACTCATTCTTGCCATCGGCAAGAGCGCAGAAAAAATAGAACTCGTTCCCATCAGAGAGAACGAGTCCCACTCTTATTATCGTCGGGACGGCATTCACTACGTCCCTAAAGTAGTCATTAACGACCTGATTCTATAGGCTTCAGCCTATGAATGCCGCAAGCCTTCCGGTAAGATAAAGAAATACGCCGGCTGCTACAAGCAGTACCAGAATGATCCAGAGCCACTTCTTCCAGGCCGGAGTCTTCTTCTCGGCAAATGGATCATTGAAGTGTCCAATAGGATAGCTTGACATATGTGTCAGATATTTTCCGAAAGGCACATTGATTGGGATTGCCGTGTTGACGGCCCAACCGTTGGCATTGAGTACCGGGGCCAGGTTGCGATGGCGCAGTTTGCTCCAGGCAAGGAACATCGAAGGTCCGGATATTATCAGCATCAATCCCGCGATGGCCACGATCATACCCCACCAAGGCAGACTGAAGAAGGCTTTTCCGGCATCCACAAGAAAGCCCCCTATGAATCCGATTGCCATACCTATTGCGGCGAATATTCCGGCAAACTTGGCAATGTCGAAAGCCTTGTTCTGTGGTGCGCCCGCTGCAGGCTGTGCCGGATTCTGGGCCTGCGCCTGCATATTGCTTACCGAACTGTCGACCGAGCCTTGAAGCTTGTCCATCGACTTGCCTTCCTTCTCGGATGCAAACTTGTTGATCTGAGTGCTGCACCAATTGGCGAATTTCCTGTAAGGTGACCAGAACGCCTGCTTGATATTGATAGGGTTCTCAACCACTTTCGTGACGGTGGCATCCCAATCACGGTTCTGGCGGTCATAGAACACCGCATTCTTCCCGACGCGGATGTCACGGATCGATCCGGCAGTCAATGCAGCGACAATCTGCATCTTCTCCCCGCTGACACGCTCGACGCAATCACAGTAGATGAGGAACATTCCACTCAAGGCAGCCATTTCTCCGTGCTGCGACATATCCTTGACATTCACACAAAGCTCGCAGCAACGCTGGTCAATCAGAAGTTTTCCCGCATTTACCACGCAGTTGTCCAAATTGCCATAAAGTTCTGAGAATGACACAAAATTGTGGAGGAATTCATAAAAATACCTGTAAAGACGGATAAATTTGTGAAGTGGTTCCACCAGAGCGGTTTCGGCCGCTACCGAACCGTCGAGAAGTTCCGCTCCGCTTGCCTCGATGGCCGCTTTTTCAGTCAGATATCCATCTATTTTGGAAACTACGGCATTCCACTGCTCTTCTGTGATGGCCTCCGCACCCGGAAACTCCGCGTCAAGCACCAAAGCTTTCATCTTTGCCATCGGCGCCTGCCATGCAGGATTGATCCCTTCATTCAGAGGAAGTAGCGATCCCTTGTCCGGTCGTGCAAGCGGGCAGGCCGCAATTACTTCACCGTGCTCTGAAAGACTCGCATTACCCACACTGGTGATACTGTCAATCGACATATCCACCGCACTGCGGCATTCCTCGTTGAAGGAGACGAGTTTGCATCGCAGGAAGAAGTCAGCCACCTTATCGCGAAGAGCATTGCACGCTTCAACGGCAGCAGCGGTGTTCTCTCCGAACGGAGATGCCAGCTCAGCTTTGATGACAGCGGCTTCCTTTGCAGCATTGGCCCTGTCTGCCACGCCTTCCCTGAACTTTTCAATATCCTCCATCGAAATGGTCTCCTTCTCAACTCCCTCTTTTTCAAGTAATGCTCTAGCCGAATCTGCAAGAAGTTTTCCGACTTCAGATTGCTCATCGAATTCAGAGATGGCTATTTCGCTCTCCTTCCTGAGAAGAAGGTCCTTGTTGCGCAATGCGGAGGTAACCCACTGTGCAGTAGCCACCACGTCGTCAAGACGAATCCTGCCGTCATTGTCGTTGTCTATGATGGTGAGAGTCTCCTTGTCAAAGATTACGTTGTCAACGGGACAACTGTGAATTGTCCATAGCTTCGGATCCAGTTCACCAAGCCGCGCAATGTCTTCCCCACTTTGGATGTCAACACGTACGGCCCCTCCCAAGGAGCAGTACTTCCACTGGTATTTGTCTGATTTTTCCATATTTATGATGATTATTGTTCACGTTTTGGATGAAGTACGGCCTTTCTCAACTCGAAGTTCTGTCCCAGATATTTCTTTCGTACCTCAGGATTGTTTGCCAGCTGTTCGGCAGTGCCGCTCTCAAGGATCGAGCCTTCATAGAGCAGATATGCCCTGTCGGTGATTGCAAGTGTCTCGTGGACATTATGGTCTGTGATTATTATGCCGATGTTCTTGGTCTTGAGTTTGGCTATGATATGCTGGATATCCTCAACCGCAATAGGGTCAACTCCGGCAAAAGGCTCATCGAGAAGTATAAACTTGGGATTGATGGCAAGGGCACGGGCAATCTCGCACCGACGCCGTTCTCCACCGGAGAGCTGTATTCCAAGGCTTTTGCGCACCTTGTGCAGGCCGAACTCATCAATCAGGCTCTCAAGCCGTTCATTGCGGTACTCTTCACCGAATCCAGCCATCTCCATAACTGACATGATGTTGTCCTCAACGCTCATCTTGCGGAATACGGAAGCCTCCTGAGCAAGATAACCGATGCCTTTCTGCGCCCTTTCGTACATAGGCAACCCGGTTATCTCTTCCGTATCAAGGAAAATCCTGCCGCCATTAGGCTTGATCAGCCCTGTAATCATATAGAAACTGGTGGTCTTTCCAGCCCCGTTAGGACCCAGAAGCCCCACAATCTCGCCCTGTTCCACCTCTATGGAAACGTCCTTCACAACGGTTCGCTTCCCATATTTCTTCACCAGATTTGTGCAAAAGAGTTTCATATCATGCGTTTTCCAAATCAAAATTTTTCTTCAGACTCCGGAACTCCTCGGAATTCTTCTCAAGATAATCAACCTTGTCCGAAGGCATATACAGAGGATTAGCCCCTTTGTCGGATATCTCCGCCACTGAAACAAACAATCGTAGTGCCGTATTGTGCAAAGCCTTCTGAAGGAAGGATTCGAGACGTGCCCTGCAATTCCTGTCAATCCAGTCCTTCTGAGCGACATTGCCCACCTTGAAGTGCAATTCCGTGTCATTTTTTATCTCGGGTTCGCATTCGCGGATGGCAGATGCGAGCCGTGGCATCCTGGATTCGTTCTCCGCCAATGCCTGCCAGGCCTGCTTCACCGCTTCAATCTGAAGCGCCACATTCTCAATAGCCTCAGTCCTGTCAATCTTCTCTTCAGGCCTCTTTTCCGCCTCCGCCATCAGGTTCTTTATCGAAAGGCCTGCTTTGCGCACAGGTTCGGATTTTGGCTGCTGAGGAATCTGTGTCTGCTGAGGAGCCGGGGAGTGCGGCACCGCCGGAGCCACAACTGCCGGCCCTGTTATCAATCCTCCGATGTTGCAGAGCTTCATAAGCGCAAACTCTATCAGAAGCCGCGGATTTCCGCTCTGCTTGTATGAAGCCTCACAGGTGGAAGTTATTCCCAACGCCTCAAAAAGAAAACGAGGTGAGCACTTTGCGGCATAGGCGTCATATCGCTGCGCAACGGAAGGTGCGAGATTCAGCAAAGTTCTGGATGCACCGTTCTTGCAGACTATCAGATCACGGAAATGCGAACTCAACCCGCCGATGAAACTCAGGGAGTTGAATCCCTTGGCGAGAATTTCGTCGAAAGTCAGAAGCGCACTTGCGTAATCGCCAGAAAGGAAATTCTCGGTAAGCCTGAAATAATATTCGTAATCAAGAACGTTCAGGTTTTTGATCACCTGTTCATAGGTGACATCCGTACCACAGAACGCCACGGTCTGGTCGAAAAGGGTAAGTGCGTCACGCATCGCCCCATCAGCCTTCTGGGCAATGACGTGTATGGCATCATCGCTTATATTCACCGATTCGGCCGCAGCTATCCGCTTGATGTTGCGGACCATATCCTCAATCGAGATGCGGTTGAAATCGTAGGTCTGGCAACGTGACAGAATTGTTGGAAGGATTTTGTGCTTCTCCGTCGTGGCAAGGATGAATATCGCGTGCGCAGGCGGTTCCTCAAGGGTTTTAAGGAATGCATTGAAAGCCGCCTGCGAGAGCATATGCACCTCATCGATGATATACACGCTGTATTTGCCGACCTGTGGCGGAATTCTTACGCTGTCGGTCAGTTGCCTGATATCCTCAACCGAATTGTTGGACGCGGCATCGAGTTCGTGTATGCTGTAGGAACGGCCCTCCGCAAAGGAGAGGCAGGATTCACATTTTCCGCAAGGCTCCAGGTCCTCCCCCGGGTTCGAGCAGTTTATGGTCTTTGCGAAGATGCGGGCTGCGCTGGTCTTCCCTACGCCGCGTGGACCGCAGAAGAGATATGCATGAGCCAACTGCCCCCTCAAAATGGAATTTTTGAGCGTGCGGGCGATATTTTCCTGTCCCAGCAGTGTCTCAAAACTGTTTGGCCTGTACTTTCGAGCCGTTACTATGAATTGTCCCATATTCTACAAAAATACAAATATTTTGGGGAATTCTTCACTGGAATGTGCTATTTTTGCACCGATTTGGAAGCTTGCCATGCGACCGAAAACTACGATGAAAGAAAATACCTTCACACATATATTTCCCTGCGGTGTCAGATTCGCATTCAAGCGGACGAAATCACAGGTGGCATACTCGGCTCTGAGCATCAAATCCGGGACAAGAAACGAACAGTCCGACCTGAGCGGAATAGCGCACCTGACAGAACATATGCTTTTCAAGGGCACTTTGATGCGCACCCCACAAGAGATTACAGACCGTCTGGAAAAACTTGGAGGCGATCTCAACGCATATACAACCAAGGAGGAAACGGTACTTTACGCCACAGTCCTGAAGGAAGATGCATCAAAAGCCGTGGATCTGCTCTTCGAACTCGCGTTCACCTCCACGTTCCCGCAGGAAGAACTCGACAAGGAGCGCCACGTGGTGATCGATGAAATCAATATGTACAAAGACTCTCCGTCCGAGTGCATATTTGACAATTTCGAGGAACTGCTTTTTGAGGGGCACGAACTTTCAAGGCAGATACTGGGCGATGCCAGATCGCTCAGAAAAATCAACTCATCGGATCTGAAAAGATACGTGAGCGAAAATTTCAAACCGGAGAGGATGTGCATATCCATCGTGGCCGACATCACTCCGCAACGCGCACTCAAACTGGCCGAGAATGCCATAGCCTCATATATTCCTGCAGAATATGCTCCAAAGGCCGAAACCGGACATCCCGCCACGTCAGGCAGGAAGCCGTCCGAAGTTCATTTCACGAAGGAAATAGTCAAGAAAAACCATCAGGTCAACTGCATAGTAGGCACGACAGCCTGTTCCTTCTATGATGAGGAGAGAATGACCCTGATTCTGCTCAACAATATTCTGGGAGGCCCCAGCTCGAATTCACGTCTGAATCAGGCGCTGCGTGAGAAGAATGCGCTTGTTTACAGCGTCGACAGCAGTTACGGGCAATTTACCGACTCCGGCTCCGTGATGATTTATTTCGGGTGCGACAAAGGGAACCTTGAAGAGTGTCTTTCTCTGGTCCATTCTGAAATTGCCCGGCTCCGTGACAAGCCGCTCAGCGCGTCCATGCTCAAAGCGGCCAAGAAACAGCTTCTCGGGCAACTGGCCATAGCCTCGGACAATGGTGAAAGTCAGGCTCTCTCCATAGGAAAAAGTATGCTGGTGTTCGGTGGCGTGATGCCCGATGAGGAGGTAAGGTCAAAAATCAACTCAATAACGGCAGAACAGCTTCAGCTCACGGCACAGAAAATCCTGGCAGAAAATCGTCTCTCAACGCTTGTTTACAAATAATCATGACACCTCTCGACAAATATCTGGATGAATTCTCATCACCTCTGCCACAGGCCCTCGAGTGGCTTGAGAGAGAGACGCATCTACGCACAAGCCACGCCAGGATGCTCTCCGGACGCAGCGTAGGCGCGCTTCTGCGCCATATGACTCTTATGCTGGAGCCTAAACGTGTGCTGGAGCTCGGTGTATTCACCGGCTATTCGTCAATCTGCATTGCCTCCGCATTGGAGGAGGGTTCCGTTCTGGACTCTGTGGAAATCAATGACGAACTCGAAGATCTCATCCGCGAAGGATACCGGCGTGCCGGGGTAAGCGGAAAAATCAACCTGATGTTCGGCGATGCCAAGGAGATTCTCGACACCCTGTCCGGCCCATATGACCTGATTTACATCGACGCCAACAAAAGAGAATACATCGCGTACTATCAATCGGCATTGGAGTTGCTTCGTCCGGGAGGATATATCGTTGCCGACAACGTCCTGTGGGACGGCAAAGTATATGACGAAAATCCTCCGCGCGACGCTCAGACGCGTGGTATCATGGCCTTCAACGACCTTGTCGCCAATGACCCGAGAGTGGAGAACTTCATCCTGCCGCTGCGCGACGGGCTGAACATCATCAGGAAGCGGTAGAGCTACTGTTCTAATTCGAATTTTTTATACCGGCGGGTTTGATGAAACATTCATCAGACCCGCCGTCGTAATTCATTTTCTGGCTGTCGGCAAGGGTGTTGATAACTTTTTGTAAAAAAGTGGAACAGTTTGTAAGAAAGTGGAAATTAATCCCTACTTTTGCATATTGACTTACAGACAGAAGAAAATGATACGGTTCATCGGAGAATACAAGGCAAAACTTGACGACAAGGGAAGGCTCATCTTTCCTTCCGCCTTCAAGTCTGCCATGGGAGAAAGCGCCGACAATCGGTTTGTGGTAAAGAAGTCTCTCTTTTCAGAATGCCTTGAGATGTACACATATGAGCAGTGGTCGGAAGATTCGGAAAATGTGAGAAGCCGCCTGAACTTCTTCAACAAGGAGCATGCTGCATTCTGGAGGGAGTATATGAGAGGTACGGCCCAAGTGGAGCCTGACGGCAAACTCGGCCGTCTCACGATACCGAAAGATCTCCTGAACTCCATCGGTGTAGCCAAAGACGTAGTATTCGTCGGAAGCAATCATATCATCGAGATCTGGGCAAAGGAAAAATTCGAAGCCTGCAGAATGAGCAGCGAAGACTACGTCTCTCTGGCAGAGAAGATATTAGGATAAGGAGCAGATATGTCAGCCTACCACGTGCCGGTTTTGCTGAAAGAGAGTATATCCTCATTGGATATCAAGCCGGATGGCATCTATGTTGACGCTACTTTCGGTGGCGGCGGACACAGCAGGGAGATTCTCGGCAGACTCGGAGCGGACGGACGTCTGATAGCCTTCGACCAGGACGAAGAAGCACTGGCGAACGCTCCTGAAGACGACAGGCTCATATTGGTGCACGGCAACTTCCGGTTTGTTCACAATTTCGTGCGATATCACGGATATGACGAAGTGGACGGGATTCTGGCGGATCTGGGAGTGTCATCACATCAGTTCGACACACAGGATAGAGGTTTCTCCTTCCGCTTCAGCGCACCGCTGGACATGAGAATGAACCAGCAGGCCCATCAAACGGCGGAAGAGATTGTAAATAGTTATAGTGAAGAGGATTTAGAGAAAATTTTCAGACTTTACGGAGAGCTGGACAGCAGCAGGAAGGTGGCGCGTTTGATAGTTTCAAACAGGGAAAACTCTCCGATCAGGTCAACTGACGATTTAGGCAGAGCTCTCGAGAGTATTCTGCCTAAATTTTCAGAACACAAATACCTCGCAAAAGTATACCAGGCCCTGAGAATTGAAGTGAACGGCGAAATGGACGCGTTGGAAGGATTCATGAAGGGCGCCACCAGATCGCTCAAAAGCGGCGGAAGATTCGCGGTCATCACGTATCACTCCCTCGAGGACAGGATAGTGAAAAATTTCTTCAAGGCCGGAAATGCCGAAGGAGAGCCGCAGAGAAGCCTGACGGGCATCGAGAAATCACCATACATCCTCGTGAACAAGAAGCCCGTTCTCCCGGAGGAGGAAGAGATAGCATCAAATACCAGGGCGCGCAGCGCCAAACTCAGAACAGCGGAAAAGAGATGAAGGGAAAACTCAAGGAAAAGATAAGGAAAGCGACAGGAAAGGCAATCAAATTCCTGAGCGGTGACATTCTCATTGAAAAGAACGTTGACCGCCATATCGGTTTTGTTGCATACATCTTCGCCCTCGTAGCGCTCTTCATCACCTGGAATCTGACCGTAGAGTCAAAACTCGCAAAGGTGCAAGAGAATGAAAAGGTGATTCAGGAACTGCGCATAAGCTATCAGCAGAGAACTCTTGAACTGGTCGGAATGAACAACCGCACGAAGATTGACAGGATGCTCAATGAACAGAAATCGACGCTTCATCCACCTGTAGTGCCGCCAAGAAGAATTGACACGGAAAAGAAATGAGAGTGAACATCAACAAGGTCGGAGCAGTTTACCTGCTGTTCATCATTATCGCTGTTGTAGCGATAATCCGCATTGTTGACCTACAGTTCGTCCACATTCCTGAGCCCACCCGCAAGAGCACACGCAACGACAGACTCGAATGCACCCGCGGAAGCATACTTGCATCAGACGGACGATATCTGGCATTCTCCATTCCGGAGTACCGCCTCACAATAGACCCTTGCCAGGCCGCCGACTCCGTTTATGCAAAGGAGATCGATTCTCTCGCAATCTACCTGTCGGAATACTATGGCGACTATAAGCCGTCTTATTATAAAGAACTTATCGATTCCGGAAGGAAGAGCGGAAGACAGTATCTGAGAATCAACCGCAAGCTGCTGACATATCAGGAAATGCAGAAAGTGGCATCCTTCCCTCTCTTGAGAAACGGCAGATTCGGAGGAGGCTGCATGTTCGAGAAGGTGGACCACCGCAACTATCCGTACGGAAGGCTGGGATACCGCACATTGGGATACATAAAACACCAGGACAGCATTCCTGTCATAGGACTTGAGGGAAGTTGTGACTCCATCCTGCGGGGCACTCACGGAATGCAGCCGCTTCGTCTGACCGAAGGAGGAAAATGGATAGCGGACCACGACAAGGAGACTATCCTGCCGGTGGACGGCCTCGACATCCAGACCACCATTGACATAGATATCCAGGATCTTGCACAGAACGCGCTTCAAAGAATTCTCGAAAAGACAACAGAACTCCACGCAGGCACCGTAATTCTCATGGAGGTTGCCACAGGCGAGATCAAGGCTATGGTTAATCTTGAAAAAACCGGACACGGAGGATTTGACGAGACATACAATTATGCGATAGGCCGGCGGGGTGAGCCGGGATCCGTTTTCAAGGGAGCCACACTGACGATGCTTCTCGACAAAGGGTTCATAACCCTCGAAACGGAGATGCCGGCAGTGGTCAACTGGCAGTACGGCAAGGGTAAGCCGTTTGTCGACACCTATCTGAGGAATTATTCCACAATATCCGTCAAACGCGGATACGAAATCTCCTCGAACAACGTTTTCAGGATGCAGGCGGTGAAGTTCTATGGCGACAAACCACAGGAATTCATCGATAACCTCAACAACGAGATACGAATCACCCGCGACTTCCCGTTCGAGCTGAACGGATTCAGCCATGCTCACCTCAAGAATGCCAGCGACAGAAGCTGGAACATGAAAGACCTTCCGCAGATAGCAATGGGATATACCGTGGAAATCACTCCGCTGCATACTCTAAATTTCTACAATGCGATAGCCAACGGAGGATTGATGGTCCGTCCCCATCTCATCAGGAACTACCAGAAAGACGGTGTCATAAAAAAGAACTTCCCGACCGAAATGATTGCCAGGATATGTAAGAAAGAAACAGCAGCCGAAGTTCAAAGAGCGATGCGCGGAGTGGTGGAATCGGTGGGCGGCACAGGATACAGGATCTTCGAGGAATGTCCGGTCAACGTTGCAGGCAAGACAGGCACGGCGCAAATCGTCATTCCTAACCTTGGCGTTTACAAAACGGC
Organism: Candidatus Cacconaster equi; assembly: GCA_018065895.1. Classification (GTDB taxonomy): domain Bacteria; phylum Bacteroidota; class Bacteroidia; order Bacteroidales; family UBA932; genus Cacconaster; species Cacconaster equi. The sequence continues at coordinate 32,502 of JAGHSK010000015.1, read as the reverse complement.
ATCCGGGCAGAAGATGCATCAGGCAACCTTCGTGGGTTTCTTCCCTTACGAGGCGCCGCGCTACTCGATGATAGTTGTGGTATATTCCGAACTGACAAGCGGCAACTTTTACGGAGCCACCTGGGCGGGACCGGTATTCAGGGAGATTACAGAGGGAATTTATGCATCCTCCATCGACTGGGAAGACTCCATCCCGGCATCGGGTACTCTGCCTGAAGCAAAATCCTATTCGGAACTTGACATAAAAGGTGACATTGACAAAGGCATCACTCCGGATATGACCGGAATGGGCCTCCGTGATGCTGTAAGGCAACTTGAAAATCTTGGATATACGGTTGACTTCGAGGGCAGCGGCCACGTCATCGGGCAGATCCCGGCGCCAGGCGACACCATCGTAAAGAAAACCATCAAACTGATACTGAACCAGAAGCAATGAAACTGAAAGAAATACTCAATGGCATAGAAACCACATCCGTTTCAGGATGCACCGACAAGGAGATTGACCTTATCACCTTCGATTCGCGCAAATGCAGGAAGGGGTCAATGTTCATTGCAGTATGCGGTGCCGAGGCTGACGGTCATAAATTCATCCCCGATGCAATTTCCGCCGGGGTGTCCGCCGTCATCTGTCAGGAGGGCTATGACGGGTCTTGCGACGGCGCAACCTTCATAAAGGTGAAGAACAGCCGCATCGCACTTGCTCTGGCAGCCGCGAATTTCTACGGACATCCTTCAGAGAAACTGAATCTGGTGGGAATAACGGGGACAAACGGCAAAACAACCACAGTCACTCTGCTTTACAATCTGTTCAACTCACTGGGATATTGCTGCGGCCTTATCTCAACGATAGCGAACTACGTCAACGGCAGGAAGCTGCATACCGACAACACTACTCCCGACCCGGTCACCCTCAACTCTCTTATGGCTCAAATGGTTGAGGAGGGATGCGAATACTGCTTCATGGAGGTAAGTTCCCATTCCATCGATCAGGACAGGATTACGGGATTGAAATTCAAAATAGCAATCTTTTCAAACCTTACCCACGATCATCTTGATTATCACAAGACCTTCGCCGCATACCGCGACTGCAAGAAGCGGTTTTTCGATGAACTGCCATCTGACGCATACGCTCTGACAAACATCGATGACCGTAACGGCGAAGTGATGGTGCAGAACACAAGTGCTGCCGTAAAACGATACGCCTGCCACTCAATGGCCGATTTCCAGTGCAGGATAATCGAAGAGAGCATCGAAGGAATGCTGATAAATATCGATGGAACACGGATATGGAGCCGTTTCATCGGCAGACACAATGCATACAACCTTCTGGCAGTCTACTCAACCGCGATTCTGCTTGGAGCGAAGAAAGAAGAGGTCCTTGTAAAGATGAGCGCCCTCGGACCGGTTGCAGGAAGACTCGAATACATAAAAGGCGGGAAGGATATCACGGCAGTAGTGGACTATTCCCATACCCCCGATGCCCTTGAAAATGCCCTCACAACACTCCGCGAGGCAGGACCCGACAGGATGTTGATCTGCGTCTTCGGATGTGGCGGTGACAGGGACCGCAGCAAACGTCCCGAAATGGGTGTGATTGCCACAAAATATGCGGACAGGGTGATTGTGACATCCGACAATCCGCGTAGGGAGGACCCGCAGGAAATCATAAATGAAATACGCTCCGGAATGGATGCCAGGGCACGCGCCAAATCCCTTTTCATCACCGACAGGAAGGAAGCGATACGAAGCGCGGTGATGACCGCCCCCGAAGGAGCGATAATCCTCGTCGCCGGAAAGGGCCATGAGGACTACCAGATAATAGGAACCACAAAATATCACTTCGACGACAAGGAAGTTATCGCCGAAGCAATGAACGAATTGAATTGAAACTGAGTTATGTTATACCATCTCTTTGAATACCTCAGAACAGCGGGATACGACTTTCCCGGGCTCGGTCTGATGCAATACATCTCGTTCCGCGCCATATGCTGCAGCGTCGTGGCAATTCTGACATCTCTTCTGATAGGCAAGAAAATCATCGCATGGCTGCAAAAGAAGCAGATCGGTGAGACAATCCGCGACCTTGGGTTGGAGGGACAGATGCAGAAAAAAGGAACCCCTACAATGGGAGGAGTCATCATACTCATCTCCATTCTGATTCCTATCCTCCTGTTCGGAAACCTGACCAACGTCAACATCCAGTTGCTCATTCTGACAACCGTATGGCTCGGCGGACTCGGTTTTCTCGACGATTATATCAAGGTCTTCAAGCACAACAAGGAAGGGCTTCCAGGCAAATATAAGATTGTCGCCCAAGTGGGTCTCGGAGTCCTGGTGGGTCTCACACTCTACTTTACGTACCGCAACTCGGGCTTGAGTTACAGTCAGACGACGATTCCTTTTGTAAAGAACAATGAATTCGATTACAAATGGCTCTTTCCATTCGAAGGTCCGGTGGCCAGAGCGATTCAGGGCGGCCTGTATGTGGTTGTCATTACGTTCATCATCACGGCCTGCTCGAACGGCACTAACCTGACCGATGGAATGGATGGCCTGGCAACAGGTGTTTCAGCCATTGTGGGCGCCACGCTCGGACTGCTGGCATATCTTTCAGGACATGCAATTTTCTCGGATTATCTGGGAATAATGTTCATTCCAAATGCAGGAGAGCTCACCGTCTACTCAACGGCATTCGTTGGAGCGCTGCTCGGATTCTTGTGGTACAATGCCTTCCCCGCCCAGGTATTTATGGGCGATACGGGCAGTCTGGCCCTTGGCGGCATAATCGGGGTATTCGCAATTCTCATCAGAAAGGAACTTCTGCTCCCTATCCTCTGCGGAATTTTCCTCGTTGAGAGCCTGTCAGTGATACTGCAACGGTACTATTTCAAATATACAAAGAAAAAGAGCGGTACCGGTGTGAGAATCTTCAGGATGTCACCTCTGCATCACCATTTCCAGAAGGAAAATCCGGATGCCCTGATGCAGCATCCTGCTCAGATTCATCCCGAAAACAAGATAACCGTGAGGTTCTGGATTGTATCAATCATTCTCGCGGTACTCACAATCGTAACTTTGAAAATCAGATAACAATGAAACGCGTAGTTGTACTTGGTGGAGGAGAAAGCGGTGTAGGCGCCGCAGTTCTTGCAAAAGTCAAAGAATTCGAGGTATTCCTCTCGGACAGCGGCTGTCTTAAGGATAATTTCAAGGCAGAGCTTGAAAAATGGGGAATTCCTTACGAAGAGGGCGGACACACAAAGGAAAAAATAGTCAATGCGGACATCGTCATCAAGAGTCCGGGCATCCCTGAAACTGCTCCGCTGATTGTTGAGCTCCACTCCATGGACAAGCCTGTGATCTCCGAGATAGAATTCGCCGGCTATTACGACACCGCCAAGAAGATATGCATTACTGGGAGCAACGGCAAAACAACCACGACTTCACTGATATTCTACCTTCTCCAGAATGCCGGTCTCAACGTGGGTCTCGGCGGCAACATCGGCAAAAGCTACGCATATCAGGTGGCTACCGAGAAGCACGACATATATGTTTTGGAACTCAGCAGTTTCCAGCTTGACGGAATGTACGATTTCAAGGCCGACATCGCCGTGCTGCTCAACATTACTCCGGACCATCTCGACCGTTACGACCACAAGATGCAGAACTACATAAACGCCAAATTCCGCATCACCCGCAATATGAAGGCGGAGGATTGCTTCATCTTCTGCTCCGACGACGAAATCACGATGGGAGAGCTCAACAGAATAATCATCCAGGCGAAGAAACTTCCTTTCACACAGAACGGCAAGGTTCTTCAGGGAGCATATGTGGAAGAGGGCAGAATGAACGTCCGTTATGGCGAAAGCTCGTTCGAAATATCGGTCAATGACCTCTCCCTCGAAGGACGGCACAACGTGTACAACTCGATGGCCGCGGCAATCGCCGGAAAGATCATGAACATACACAACGACACCATCCGCAAGTCGCTGATGACTTTCCAGGGTGTCGAACATCGTCTTGAAAAAGTTCTTTCTGTCGGAGGCGTACTCTATATAAACGATTCGAAGGCCACCAACGTGAATTCGACCTGGTATGCACTTGAAAGCATGACCGCACCTACGATACTCATCCTCGGAGGAAAGGACAAAGGCAACGACTATTCGGAAATCGCACACCTCGTGGAGAAAAAAGTGAAGGCGATCGTGTGTCTGGGCGTTGACAACACAAAGATACACGCCGCATTCGGAGACAAAGTGGTTGCTGACACGCTCAGCGCCGAAGATTGCGTGAAGAAGTGCGCTCAAATCGCCAAACCGGGAGACACGGTTCTCCTGAGTCCGTGCTGTGCCAGCTTCGACCTTTTCAAGAGCTACGAAGATCGTGGAAAGCAATTCAAGGATGCTGTAAGAAAACTGTAACGGACCGACTATGAGGGATGTTTTCAAACTGAAAGGTGACAAAGTGATATGGATACTCATTGTACTTTTTGCAATGATATCCATTGTCGCCGTATTCTCCTCCAGCAGTTATCTGGCTGCAAAAAGGGATGTTGCCAAAACGGCGATATTCCTCGAGCAGACCCGGTCCGTCCTGTTGGGATTCGTGGCCCTGTTTATCTGTTACCTCATTCCTCTGCGCGCCTACAGAGCATTATCCTTCATAATCTTTTTCTTCTCCGTGGTAATGCTCATAATGCTTTACATCCCGGGGATGCAGGACGTGCGCAACGGGGCTGTGCGCGGCATAAAAATCTTCGGAGTCACGTTTCAGGTTTTTGAATTCGCCAAAATAGCCGTGGTGCTCTATCTGGCACGCGCTTTGGAATTGTGGGATGACAGCCTGTACGACTTCAAGACATACGCATTGAGGATTCTGCTTCCGATTGCGGCCGTCTGCCTGCTGATATTGCCGAACAGCTTCTCATCGGCACTGCTCATAGCCCTGATCTCCTTCCTTATCATGTTCTTTATGGATATGAGTTGGAAGAATATCCTCATTACAGTCGGCATAGTCGCAGTTGCCCTGCTTCTCGCATTCGGTACATACCACGCTTTTGTAAAAGGAAAGCCGACTGCCGAATTGAACGGTGTGGAGAAAATATTCAACCGCTTCGGAACGGTCGAACAGCGGTTTGAAAACTTCATGGGTGACGATCAGATTGACGTGAACAACCTTACTCCGTTAGAAAAAGAGAAATTGGAAGATGAACAGCGTCAAAGCAATAACGCGAAGGTAGCAATTTCCCAAGGAGGAATCTTCGGAAAAGGTCCTGGCAAGAGCACGCAGCGATACTCCCTTTCAATGGCATTCTCCGACTTCATTTACGCCTTCATCGTCGAGGAGTACGGGTTGCTGGGCGGCATCGTGCTGATTACTCTGTACATCATATTTCTTTTCAGGTGCATACGCCTGTGCGGAAGATGCAAGGAGACCTTCGCCAGCGTTGTAGTGGTCGGGCTCTCGTTTCTGATCGCTTGTCAGGCGTTCCTACATATATTGGTGAACGTAAGGCTCATACCTATCACCGGACACACGCTGCCGCTTATCAGTCACGGAGGAACTGCATACCTTGTACTCAGCGGAGCATTCGGAATAATACTGTCGGTAAACAAGCAGCTCGACAAGCAGCTTGCCTACGAACGGCAGCAGCAAAAAGAACTTGAAGAATCTCAATTGGAAGAAAATGTATAAACCAAGAATCATAATCAGCGGCGGCGGAACAGGAGGACACATCTTCCCCGCCCTTTCAATAGCAAACGCCATCAGGGAAATTGAGCCTGAAAGCGAAATACTCTTCGTGGGTGCACTCGGAAAAATGGAAATGGAAAAAGTTCCGGCCGCAGGTTACGAAATAATAGGACTTCCTGTAGCCGGGCTCCAAAGAAGTCTGTCTGCGAAGAATCTCGCTCTGCCTTTCAAAATTATGGAGAGTCTGAGTATGGCCGGCAGAATAATAAAGGATTTCAAACCTGACGTAGCTGTGGGCGTTGGAGGATATGCCAGTGCGCCTCTGCTTTGGAGCGCATCCCACAAGGGCATACCATGCCTTATTCAGGAGCAGAACTCATATGCCGGCTTGACAAACCGCATACTCTCGAAGAGAGCGTCCAGAATATGCACTGCCTACGAAGGGATGGAAAGATTCTTCCCGGCACAGAAGATAATGCTTACGGGAAATCCCATCCGGAAGGAGATCCACCAGCCGTCCGAAGAGGAACGTGCTGAAGGATACGAATTCTATGGCCTCAATCCGGAGAAACGCACCGTTTTCGTAGTGGGCGGAAGTCTCGGATGCGGCACACTCAACCGGGTGATGCGCAAATGGGTTGAAGAAGGAGGTGCCTCAAAGGATTATCAGGTAATCTGGCAGTGCGGCAAATTCTATAAAGAAGGGGTTGATGAATTTCTCAAAGGAAAATCAGTACCTAATCTCTTCTGCACCGATTTCATCAAGAGGATGGATCTTGCCTATGCCGTTTCCGACGTAATCATCTCGCGTGCCGGAGCAGGCACCATTTCAGAGTTGTGCGTTGCAGGAAAGGCTACCATCTTCGTCCCGTCGCCAAACGTATCGGAGGACCACCAGACACATAATGCAATGGCTCTCGTGGAAAAAGATGCCGCAGGCATAGTGAAGGACATTCTGGCGCAGGATGAGCTCATCCCTGCAATGGAGAGCCTGCTCGCAGACAGGGAGAGAATCTCCGCATTGGAAAGAAACATTCTGAAACTTGGAAAAAAGGATGCCTCGCAGGTCATTGCCCGTGAAGTGCTGGCACTTGTAAAATAAAGAGATGGATTATACGCACTACTATTTCATAGGAATCGGCGGCATCGGAATGAGCGCCATCGCCAGATACTTCAAGCATCAGGGCTTTGAGGTATCAGGATATGACCGGACCCCGTCGCCACTGACCGCCAATCTCGAGAGTGAAGGGATAAAGGTACACTATCAGGACAATATCGACTTCATTCCGAAGGACGTGGAACATACGTTCGTAATATATACTCCTGCAATTCCGGAGAGTCTGAACGAACTGGCCTATGTCCGGAGCCACGGCTATGCGCTTGTGAAGAGATCACGCGCACTGGGAGAGATAGCACGCGGGCAGGAGTGCCTTGCTGTGGCGGGAACTCACGGAAAGACCACCACAAGCACCATGCTCTCTCATATTCTGACGGATTCCGGTGAAGGCTGCAATGCATTTCTGGGGGGCATCTCCAAGAACTACGGAACCAACCTGCTTTTGAGCACGAACAAGGTCCTGGTGGCTGAAGCTGATGAATTCGACCGTTCCTTCCTGCAACTTTTCCCGCACATTGCCCTGATCACGTCAACTGACGCCGACCATCTCGACATTTATAACGATCGGGCAACTATGCTGGAGGCTTTCGGCATATTCGCATCACAGGTGGAGGCCGGTGGCGCCGTGATAATCAAGAAAGGTGTGGAAGTGCCTCAGAAAGGCGTTTCGGCGAAGATTTATCAATATTCCTACAACGAACCTTGTGACTTCTACGCTTCCGATATCGTACCTCTTGAAGGAGGATATTTCGACTTTACCATCAACTGTCCTGAATGCAGGATAGCGCACTGCAGGGTGGGTGTTCCGGGCTGGGTGAACGTGGAAAACGCAGTGGCGGCCTCCTCAATAGCCATACTGCACGGTACCGACCCTGAGAAGATACGGGAAGCGCTCAAAAGCTTCAGCGGGGTCAAACGCCGTTTTGACATCCACATCAATACACCTCAGAGGGCATATATAGACGACTATGCCCACCATCCGAACGAGATCAAAGCCGCCATCAGTTCAATGCGCAATATTTTCCCGGGAAGGAAACTGTGTGGAATCTTTCAGCCGCACCTCTACACGAGGACCAGAGATTTCGCGGATGATTTCGCTCAGGCGCTCAGCGGCCTGGATTCGCTCATAATGCTGCCGATCTATCCGGCACGTGAGGAGCCGATACCGGGTGTGCGGTCCGAAATGATACTCGACAAGACAACCGTAAAGGACAAGATACTCACTGACAAAGAACATTTGATGGAGATCCTCGCCTCCCGGCCTGTTGACTGCCTCATCACGTTCGGCGCCGGAGACATAGACCGTTTCATTGAACCCATAGAAAGATGGTTAAAAGAATAATACTCACCTCATTGATCTGTACGCTGGCATTCGGCTCCTTCGCGTGCTACTTCTTCTTTGCGGGCAATTATGCCGACATTCGCAAGCGGGAATGCAAGTGCAGGAAAGCGGAGGTCACCATACTCGACTCGCTTGCAAGTTCGGCGGTGAACAAACGGGAGATACTCGATATTCTTGAACAGAATTCTCTCGGCAGGAATCTTGCAAATCTGAATGTAAAGGCGATCGAAGAAAAGGTGATGGAAAACGGAGAGGTGGTAAGCGCAGAGGTTTACGCCACGGATTACAACAAGGTTGCAGTCCGTCTCACCCAACGCAGGCCTGTGGCAAGATTCAAGTGCGGAGCGAAGAGTTTTTATTGCGACTCCACAGGATATCTCTTCCCGGCAAAACACTATCTGGAGACGCCTATCATCACCGGGTGTGTTCCGATGCCTGAAGATGAACATTTCAAGGGATTTATGGGTCAGGAGCAGGCCGCTGTAATAAAGAATTTGTCGCGTCTGGCCTCATTCATTGAATCAGACAACTTCCTGAAGAAGCAGATTCAGCAGATTGAGGTAGCTGAAAACGGAGAGATAACACTTTATCCTGCCATCGGTCGGCAGACCGTCCTGTTCGGGCAGTGCGATTCGTTTGCCGGCAAATTCAGGAAATTGGAGGCATATTACAGAAACATAGCCCCGACAAAGGGGAACGATGCATATTCAACCGTAAATTTGAAATATAAAAACCAGATAATTTGCAGATAATTATGAGTAAGTACGCAGCATCACTCGACTTTGGATCCTCCAAGATCGCTCTCGCCGTCGGTGAAAGGACCGAAAGCGGCATCAGGATCGTGAGTTATCGCGATGCCCATGTCGCGGGAATCAACAATGGAGAGATCATCAAGGACCGTCAGGCGATAGAGGCGATCACGTCGCTTGTCCAAAAGGCGGAGGAAGACATTCAGGAAAAAATCACGGAAGTGACGATAGGTCTTTCCGGAAAGGTGCTTCACAGCAAGATATCCACCTGCAACTGTCTGCGCAGCAACCCCGAAAAATATATCGATGAACAGGAGCTGGCAGAAATCACCAAGGGGCGCTACAACACGGCCGTTGCGGAAGGGGAGGCGATATTCGAAGCAATTCCTCAAAGTTACGACATAGACGAATATCTCGGAAGAAGCCACGAAGACCTCAACGGAATGAAAGGCAAGTCAATTGCTGCCACATTCTGTCTGATATACGGCAAGGAGAGCATCCTGTCACGACGGATCGAAATACTTGATGCCTGCAATCTCAGGATGAGCAAAGCCATACTTGCTCCAGTCGCTTCAGCGAGAGCGGTGCTCACCGAACAAGAGATGGAGAACGGTGCAGTTCTCGTGGACATAGGATTCGGAACAACCGACATCGCAATAATCAAAGACAATACAGTAAGAGCCGTTGCCACCATCCCATTTGCAGGTGATTCCATCACCAGAGACATCAAGAGCGTGGCCAATATCACTTCCAGCTGGGCAGAAAACGTAAAGACCGTACACGGATGCAGTTGTGCAGACTACACACCGGAAAACAAGAAACTCATCCTCCGCAGTCCGGAAGGAAACGTGGATGGAGAAATCGAACTCCAGACGCTGTCTGAAATCATAGAAGCACGCTTGAGCGAAATTCTTGAAGCAGTCCGCTATATCATTGACCAGTCAGGCTATGCCGACAAGCTCGCAGGAGGCGTCGTCATTACAGGCGGTACCGCATATATGGAATTCATCCAGCAACTTGCCAAGGCTTTGCTCGACCAGAAAGTAAGACTTGCCGCTCCACGCGGAGCAATCACCTCAGACAGCTTGAGCACCGCCTTTGACGCATATTCTTCAACCGCAGTGGGATTGGTTCTTGAATCCATTTCGCCAAGGCTTTCACACGCAAGCTGCAGAACAATGAAGAAAGTGGCGCCTGCTCCTGAAAAGAATTCAAGTTCACCGAAATTGTCTTTCGGTTTCGGAAGCTTCTTCGATGAAACCAACGAGTCCCGCAAACAGAAGAAAGAGGAGGAAGAGAACAGGAAAGAGCAGGAGCGCATCGAAAAGGAGCAGGAAAGAGAACTTGAGCGGGAGAGGCTGCGGCTGGAGAAGGAACGGGAGAAAGAGAGACAGAGAGAGGAGAAAGAGAGAAAAGAGGCTGAGAAGATCCGCCGGAAAGAGCTCGAAAAAGAGAAACGGGAGAAAAAACAGAAGGAATCCGGACTGTTCGATATATTTTTTGGTTCAACAAATGATAATGCATAATGATATGGAAGAAGATCTTATCCCTAAAACCTGGTCAAAGAGAGGCAACATCATAACCGTGATAGGTGTAGGCGGCGGTGGAAGCAATGCCGTATCATATATGTTCTCTCAGGATATTAAAGACGTTGATTTCGTCATCTGCAACACAGACCTTCAGGCACTCGAAATCAGTCCCGTTCCACGCAAGCTCCAACTCGGCCCGCTCACCACAAAGGGCTTGGGAGCCGGTACTGACTATATGGTGGGCAGAAAGGCCGCGCAGGAGTCCATCGAAGAGATAGGAAAGTTGTTCAACGAAGATACGCAGATGGCATTCATCACCTGCGGAATGGGTGGAGGAACAGGAACCGGAGCCGCCCCTGTCGTAGCGCAGGTTGCGAAAGAAAAAGGGCTCCTGACAGTAGGAGTAGTCACCATCCCGTTCAGGGATGAGGGCATAGAGGGTCTGTACCGTGCCGTCGAAGGCATAAAGGAACTGAGCAAGCATGTTGACAGCCTCCTTATCATCGACAATCAGAAACTCTACAGTCTCTTCGCCAATCTCGACGCATTCTCCGCTTTCCCTAAAGCGGATGACGTTCTTGCGACAGCAGTCAAGAGCATAGCGGAAATCATAACAAGCCGCGGATACATCAACGTCGATTTCGCCGACGTGAAGAAGATAATGCAGAACAGCGGAATGGCCATTATGGGAATAGGCTCCGCAGAAGGTGAGGACAGGGCTATCAAAGCCGTGGAGGAAGCCTTCAGCTCCCCTCTCCTGAATGACTTGAACCTGGAAAATGTCAAAAACGCGCTTGTCAACATAACTTCAAGCAGTGAAGCCGGCAAAGCCATCACGATGGATGAGCTCTCAACCATTATGGATTATGTGAAGAACTATACCGGACAGATGGCCAACTTCAAGAGAGGTATTGTCAAAAACGACGAAATCGGCGACAGGATCAGCGTGACCATCGTTGCCACCGGATTCGACCTCACGGAGCTGCCGGTTATCGATCAGGACAGCGTATCCCGCGGAAGCAGGATTGAAGTAAAGGCCGGAGATATTTCAAAAATCCGCAAACATGGAGTACCTTTGCTGAACATTGAAGACAAAATGGTCAACAAAGCCCGCGTTGCCGGTTGCCCGGCTCTGATAACAGAGGATGCGGCTCTTCTCGAGAAACTCGAAAGGGAGCCGGCATACAACAGAAGAGTCAAAATGTTGAACACACCTAAGGAGACAGAATAAATGAAAAAAAGAAGAAGGGTGCGCTTTGCACCGAGTCCGACGGGTCCGTTGCATATGGGCGGCGTACGTACAGCATTGTATAACTATCTGTATGCAAAACAATCCGGCGGCGATTTCGTGCTGAGAATCGAAGACACTGACTCACAACGCTTCGTACCGGGAGCCGAAAAATATATAATCGACTCTCTCCGCTGGTGCGGCATATCGCCTGACGAAGGTGTGGACGAGAACGGAAATATGGTGGAGACACCCTCGGCAAAACATCCTCATGCTCCATACCGCCAGAGCCAGAGAAAAGGTCTTTACCGCAAATATGCCGAGCAGCTTGTTGAAAGCGGCTTTGCATACTATGCCTTTGACTCCGCAGAGGAGCTCGCCGCGCTGAGAGCCCAGGCAGAAGTTGAGAAAAAGACCTTTACCTACAACTGGCAGACAAGAGGTTCCTTGAAGAACTCCCTCACCCTTCCGCAGGAAGAGGTCAGACGCAGAATCGAAACAGACGACAACTGGACAATACGTTTCAAGATACCGGAGAACAGGATCGTGGAGATGGACGACCTCATCCGCGGTCATATAGAAGTGAACAGCAACACACTTGACGACAAGGTTCTTTGGAAAAGGGTTGACGAACTTCCTACATACCACCTTGCCAACATCGTGGATGACCATCTTATGGAGATAACCGAAGTCATCCGAGGAGAGGAGTGGCTTCCTTCACTGCCGTTGCACTACCTGCTTTATGAAGCGTTCGGATGGAAAGATACCCAGCCGGGCTTCGCGCATCTGTCGCTCCTTCTCAAGCCTGACGGAAAAGGCAAGTTGTCAAAACGTGACGGAGACCGTCTCGGTTTCCCTGTTTTCCCGCTCAAGTGGGTCAATCCTGAGGGAGAAGTGTCGAGAGGATACAGGGAGGACGGATACTATCCTGAAGCATTCGTCAATATGCTGGCACTTCTCGGATGGAATCCGGGTACGGAACAGGAAATATTCTCGCTTGACGAACTTGTGAAGGTATTCTCACTGGAAAGGATCGTCAAGTCCGGAGCAAAATTCAATCCGGAAAAGGCAAAATGGTTCAATCAGGAATATCTCCGGAAGCAGCCTTTGGACAAACTCGTGGCACAGTTCAAAACGCTGGAGGGAGAAAAGCTGGCAGGTTTCAGCGATGAATACATAGGCAAGGTCATTGATTTGATGAAGGACAGAGTCCACTTCATGAACGAGATGTGGGATCAGACCTCATATTTCTTCGCGGCTCCCGAAAATTACGACGAGGCCTCGGTCAACAAATTCTGGAAAGACGAGGTAAAGGCCATCATTCCGCAGATACGGCAATTCATCCCGGGCATAGCGCCATTCACCAAAGAGAACATCGAATCATCGCTGCACGAACTGATAACAGCCAATGAATGGCCGATGGGCAAGGTGATGAACACACTCCGCCTCTTCCTTGTAGGCATCTCAAAGGGTCCTGGAATAGCCGACATGCTTGAGATACTCGGAAAAGAGGAGACTGACAGACGAATAGAAAAAGCAATCTCAAAACTTGGATAGATGAAATTCATAGGAATGGCGTCGGATCACGCCGGATACGAAATGAAAGAGGCTCTCAAGCCACTTGTACAGTCACTTGGATACGACATTCTTGACTACGGCACACACTCGACCGAGAGCGTTGACTACCCGGATTTCGCCCACCCGCTTGCAAATGCCATAGAAAAGGGTGAAGTATGCTGCGGCATCGCCCTGTGCGGCTCCGGTAACGGCATTTCAATGACGTTGAACAAACATCAGGGCATCCGTGCGGCATTGTGCTGGACACCTGAACTGGCATCACTTGCCAAACAGCATAACAACGCGAACGTGCTTTCGCTCCCTGCCAGATTCATATCACTTGAGGATGCACAGGCAATCGTCAAAGCTTACTTTGCCGCATCGTTCGAAGGCGGGCGTCACGAAAGGCGCGTACAGAAAATAGCCTGCAGGTAAATATGGGCTATTATCTTCTTGAAGGCTGCCCTACGGATGGGATTTCAGAGTTTCTGGAATCCCACCTGTCGCATAATGTCGAGGATTATCCCGAAGGCATCGTGATGCCGATTGACAAGCCTTACCGCTGGACATCCGCAGACGTTGTAAGGAAATGCAAATTCCAGCTTCAGAAGCACTTCGGCCTGAGAAAGATGAAGGTGGGACACGCAGGTACTCTCGACCCTCTTGCCACGGGACTGCTGATTGTCTGCGTAGGGAAAGCCACCAAGATTGCAGAAGAACTGCAGGCTCACGAAAAGGAATATGTAGCCACCGTAGAATTCGGCGCCACCACACCTTCGTTCGACCTCGAGCAGCCTATTGACAGTTTTTTTCCGTATGAGCATATAACGGAGAGGAAAGTCAGGGATGCCTTGAAAGAATTCCAGGGAGAGCAGGACCAGGTTCCTCCGATATTCTCCGCTAAAGTGATAAACGGCCTCCGCGCCTATGAGTACGCACGCTGCGGGGAGCCTGTAGAGTTGAAAAAGAACAGAATCACCATCTACGACATCGAACTGCTCGGATTCACCGAGAATAACATTATGGAAGATGACGGCTTTGTTGTCGGCGACGAAGTGCGTACCGTCAAAAACTACCATACATCCCATATTTCCGACGGAAAAAGGCCTGCCGCCACAATCAAGGTCAGATGTTCCAAAGGTACATACATCCGCTCCCTGGCGCGCGATTTGGGGCTTTCACTGGATTCAGGCGCCTATCTGACAGCACTCAGACGCACCGCCTCCGGAAATTTCCGTATCCCTACTGAGCGATAAAACGATATACTATCTCGCCCTGCTGTGATGCAGGCGCAGTGGACGAAGCGCTGAACCGCGACCTGCGGGCAGCTTCCAAGGCATACTCCTGAAGAGAGGAGTCAGTTGAAGACGGACCCTGTATGATTGAGGCCGAAGTCACCTTGCCGTTCTTGTTGACGATAATCTTCACATATACATCACCTGAGCCATACCCCTTGTAGGCTGGTACAGGCAGAACGCGAGCCTTGCGGCCTTCCAACGTCCAGGAGATGACAGACGGGCCGGAATACTGCTGTGCAGGCTTGTCATCAGCCGCATCTTTCGTGCTGTTCATATCCACTGCCTCCTCCGCAGCCTGCTCCGCGAGGGCGGCTTTCTTCGAGGCGTCCAATTTTTTCTGGAGTTCTTTCGCCTCCTTGTACACCTCTTCCGGATTCTTGAAGCGGTCGTCCTTGAGTTTTGAACCGGCATCCACTGCCACATTACGGATATTGGAACGCTCTCCGAACATCTTGTCCAGATCCTGCGTAACCTGCTCCTTAAGCTCTATTTCCCTCTGTTCTTTTTCCAACTCCTCCTGCTTGGTGAAATCGAGGACGAAAGAGGACTCGCTATGCCATACGGCGCCTATGGAAATGCAGAGCAGCACAATAAGGACAGCCAGGTGAAAGGAGACCGTTGCATACAGTCCCACTCTTCTCTCCTTCTTCTGACTTTCCCCGTTCATCTGCGGATTATTTGTCTCTGGCGGCCATCCTTCTGATTCCGGACAGCAGCACGCTGATTGCTATCTTATTGTGGCCTCCTTCAGGTACGATGATATCGGCATATCTCTTGCTTGGAGCGATAAACTGAAGGTACATCGGCTTTACCGTCTTGGTATATCGGTCGATAACCCACTGCACGTTCTTGCCACGCTCAACGATATCCCTGGTGATCACTCTCATCAGTCTGTCATCATCGTCAGCGTCAACAAAAACCTTTATATCCATCTGGTCGCGCAGCTCCTCGCAGGTGAAGATAAGAATACCTTCGATTATGATTATGTCAGCAGGCTCGACGTGAACTGTCTCAGGTTGTCTGGTGCAGGTAAGATAAGAATACGTAGGCTGTTCTATCGCCTTCCCCTCCTTGAGATCCTTCAATTGCGATACAAGCAACTGCCAGTCTATGGCATCAGGATGGTCGAAATTCAGAGCCTGACGCTTCTCCATAGGAAGATGGCCCTGGTCCTTGTAATAGGAATCCTGTGGAATGACAACCACCTTCTCGTGGGCCTGGTCCCACATTCTTTTCTTAATCTCGTTTACGACAGTCGTTTTCCCGGAACCCGAGCCTCCGGCAATGCCAATGACTAACATAAGCAGGTCTTGATATTATTGTTAAAATTCAGCTGTTTTTGGAGTACGAGGGAACGGAATGACGTCGCGTATATTCGACATTCCCGTTACAAAGAGCAGAAGTCGCTCGAACCCGAGGCCGAAACCGCTGTGAGGGCAGGTACCGAACTTTCTGGTATCAATATACCACCAGAGGTTTCTGGTATCCATATTGAGCTCGGAAATGCGGTTGTTGAGCTTTTCAAGGCTTGACTCCCTCTCCGATCCACCGATGATTTCACCGATCTTCGGGAAGAGGACGTCCGTACCGCGTACCGTCCTGCCGTCGTCGTTCTGTTTCATATAGAATGCCTTGATATCCTTAGGATAATCCGTCAGAATAACAGGCTTGCCAAAGTGCTTCTCCACCAGATATCTTTCGTGTTCACTCTGCAAATCAACTCCCCAGCTTACCGGGAACTCAAACTTCTGACCGCTCCTGATCAAGATGTCAACGCCCTCGGTATATGTAAGACGGACAAAATCAGTTGAGACCACACTCTTCAGTCGCTCAATCAGTTCCGGATCGATCATCTTATTGAGGAATGCGAGGTCATCCTGACAGTTGTCAAGAGCATACTGCACGAGATATTTTATAAACTCTTCCTCAAGGTCCATCAGATCGTTCACGTCGTAGAATGCCATTTCAGGCTCCACCATCCAGAATTCTGCCAGGTGGCGCGGAGTGTTTGAATTTTCAGCGCGGAACGTAGGGCCGAAGGTATAGATGTTGCCCATCGCGGTTGCACCGAGTTCGCCCTCAAGCTGACCGCTGACGGTAAGCGACGTATGACGGCCGAAGAAATCCTCCGAATACTTGATTGCACCTTTTTCGTCACGAGGAAGGTTGTCAAGATCAAGGGTGGTTACCTGGAACATCTCGCCGGCTCCCTCGCAGTCGGATGCTGTGATGAGCGGGGTATGCAGATAGATGAAGCCTCTCTCATTGAAGAATTTATGAATTGCGAACGCCATTGCGTGACGGATTCTCAGCACAGCTCCGAAAGTATTGGTGCGCGGACGAAGGTGTGCGATCTCCCTAAGGAATTCCATACTGTGCCCCTTCTTTTGAAGAGGGTATGACTCAGGATCGGCTACACCGAGCACCTCGATTGCCTTCGCCTGAACCTCCACAGCCTGACCGCTTCCCTGTGAAGGCACAAGATCTCCGGTCACGCTAAGGCAGGCGCCTGTAGTTATCTGCTTCATCAATTCATCGCTGAAATTGGCCAGGTCACAGACAATCTGTATATTATTGATGGTTGAGCCGTCGTTGAGCGCGATGAAGGCGACATTCTTGTTGCCTCTTTTCGTGCGGACCCATCCTTTTACAACTATATCATTCTCAGGCTGTCCAGCCAGATAATCCTTGATTCTTCTCTTCATTTTACCAAACTGTTTCTTTTGATGCCGGACTTTCGTTCCAGCATTTGTCAACTACCGTGATGATGTATTTGTATTTGCCCGAACGTTTCTCTGAAGGAACATAACTGTTCTTACGGGTGATTTCAACTATATATGCGCTGTTGTCAATGTCAGCCTTTGCATTGACAGGCATTCTGTAAACTACGTAGAAGTGAGGTTGCTGCATCACGTCCTCAGTTGGATTGACGCTCCACACGATACTCTTGCCGGAAGCCTTCACGCTCTTCACCGGAGCCGGCGCAATGCTGTCAAGGTCGGAATAAGCGGGAATAAGGGCAATATTCTTCTGATAGATGGTCCTGAGCGAGTCCTTGAGAGAAAATACAGGTTCTACTGCATTCCTGCGTGCTCTTGGAGCAGACACAAGCGACCATCCCGGCCACCATACGTTACCGTCCACATTAGGAAGCTCGCGCACAAGCTGCATCTTTCTCCCGGTTTGGGAGATGGCCGGATTATCCAGATCCGGTGCGCTGAAAGTGCCTATGCTCTGGCCGATATAAAGCTGACCCTTGTAATTCTTGTCATTCCACCATTTGATCAGAACCTCATAGTCAGCAGCTTTTGTGCCTATCTTCCAATACAGCTGCGGAACGATATAATCAATGTATCCCTTTTCAGCCCATGCAGGTACATCTGCGAAAAGTTCGTCGTAATTCGACAAGCCATTGGTGTCGCTGCCTCCCTCCGGATCTTCAGCCTTGTTGCGGTGGATTCCGAAAGGAGAGATACCGAAACGGATCCAAGGCTTTATGGCCTTTATCGTATCGTTGATCTGCTGCATGAGCATCTCAACATTATGACGGCGCCAATCGCCCTTCTGCCAATATTCAAAACCCTGCTCTGCCGCATATTTTGAGAATGAGGCATCATCGTGGAACTCTTCGTTCTTGATAGGATACGGATAGAAATAGTCATCGAAATGGATTGCATCGACGTCATAGCGATTTACGATGTCGGCAATCACCTTTACGGTGTGCTCCCTTGATTCAGGCTCGCCCGGATCGAAATAGAGCTGCTGGCCGTAACGTTTGAAGATATGAGGCTTCTTGAAATAGAGATGGCCCGGGTAGAGTTGCTCCTTGCCATTTGAAGTCACACGGTAAGGATTCAGCCAGGCGTGAAGTTCCATACCTCTGGCGTGGCACTCGTCTATCATGAACTGGAGTGGATCCCAATATGGGTCAGGAGCTTTCCCCTGCTCTCCGGTAAGGAAACGAGTCCAAGGCTCGAGCTTTGATTCATAGAAAGCGTCGGCCTGGGGACGGACCTGGAAAATTATGGCATTGCAGCCGCAGGCCTTGAGTGAATCAAGGGTGGTTGTGAACCACTCCTGGATCTGCTCACGTGACATTGTCTTGATCTGCTGATTGCCTACAATATGAAGCCACGCCCCACGGAATTCGCGTTTCGGTGACTCCTGAGCGAAAGACGAACTTGCCATCAGAAGCAAGACTGCAACAAGGGAAAAAACTCTTTTCATATTTTCAGATAACAAAGATTAAAATTCAACATGCATTATATCGCAAATCTTGCGTGGAATGTCCGTATTGTCCTGACGTCCTGCGAATTTTTCGCATCCGACGCCCACTGCCCATACAGGTACGGGATCTCCGGTATGACCGAAAGTGGTCCATCCTATTTTTGCGGCTTCATTCACATACGAAACAGTCGTTTCGTTGTTCATATATGCCTCCACATTGTCAGTGGTCGTAGCGGACTTGATGGCAGCCACAGGAGACAGATCGAAAGAATATCCCCTTTTGCCAAGCGCCAGACCTCCGGTGGCATGGTCAGCAGTTATTACAATCAACGTTTCATCCGGATGTTTCTCATAGAAGGCATACGCAACCTTCACGGCCTGGTCAAGGTCGAGAACCTCCATTATAGTTCCGGCGGCATCCTGGCTGTGAGCGGTCCAATCAATCAAACCTCCCTCCGCCATCATGAAGAAACCCCGCCTGTTCCTTTCAAGGACAGATATGGCGGCCTCGACTATCTGAGGAAGGGTCAGCGCTCCTTCAGGACGGCCCAAAGCATATGGGCAAATTTTGCTGGAACCTTCCTCCTGGACAAGAAGAATCCTGGAAGAGTCCTTCTTGGCATTGAAATCATCGATTCCGCAGGCTATGGTATAACCTCCCTGCTCGGCAAAATTATAGAGTGAAACGGCAGCAGAGTCCCCTTTGCCGTTAGGCTGGATGAATCCGCCGCCACCGAAGAATTCAAAGCCGGTTTTCGGCAGTTCCTGACCTATTGAATAATAGTCCGAACGTTTGGCGGAATGGCCATAGAATGATGCCGGGGTCGCGTGGTTTATCTGCACGTTGGACATAATGCCCACCGCATAGCCGGCATCGTGTATCTTGTATGAAATACTTGTCAGATCAGTTGTGTCCGGAGTCACGCCAAGCATACCGTTCCTGGTCTTGAACCCGGTCGAAAGTGCAGTCCCTGCAGCGGAAGAGCACGTAATAGGCCTGTCTGCAGAAAATGTAGTGGCTTCTCCAAGGACAGGAAAACTTGTGAAGCACAATGGATCCATCCCCACTTCGCCCCTGACGTGTGCCTGATACGCTTCCGTAAGGGAAACGTTGGCGAAACTCATTCCATCACCGATAAAAAGAAAAACATATTTCGCCCTCTTCTGTCCGCAGGAAACAATGGTGAGAAGAAGTGCAACAGTGACAAAACCCTTTATGAATCCTTTCATAAACTATCAAGTTTTTTGAAGTACCATATAAAAGAAAGGGTGACTCATTTAAGGCCACCCCTTTCTTCAAATCATAAGTGTTTACTTTCTGACATCACTACGTGCGCCGTACATGATCTTCAGCGCAGAGCAACGACGAAGTTCCTGCTTTACGTCAGTTATGATACCCATACGGGTGTCAGCGTCAGCTTTGATGTTGACAGTCATGAATGGACGGTCAGCCTCGCTGAGGTTCTCACGTTCAGCAGCGATAAAGTCTCTGATGTCGTCAATGGTTCTGAAAGAATCGTTCAACTGGATACGTGACTCAGTACCGTACTGTGCCTGATACTGTTCAGTAGGAGTTCCGATATAAATGTAAGACGAAAGGTCTTTTCTTTCAAGTTTAGTGACTTCCGAAGCCTGAGGCATAACAACCTTGACTTTGCGGTCAGTCTGACGCATTGAGGTTGACACCATGAAGAACATCAAAATCATAAACACAATATCAGGAAGTGAAGCCGTGCCGATGGCAGGGATATCACTTTTCTCTTTTTTTATGAATTTAGCCATACTGAATCCTCCTATTTTTTCTTGACGTCCTTAGGCTCCGCTTCTGAGATTGGCTGAGGAACAGCATCACGAACGATCTTCTGACGGTCTTCGTCAAGAAGGTCATATTTCTTGCCGTATGTTCTCATTGAAAAATCATCACGCAATTCATTGATGGCTCTGATGAGCTCGTTTTGAACGGCGATATACTTGCTGTAAGTGGTACCGCGGTCGTTCTGCAATGAAATGACACCTTTTGAAACTGGAACCATACCAAGGCCTTCAACGTTCTTCATCTCTATTTCAGGGAGATTAGGATCGTTGCTAGGGTTAGTCAGGAATTCTTTGATTTTATCTTTCAGCTGGCTGACATCCATAGGCTGATTTCCGGCGAAAAGTCTGTCGCTTGCGTTAATCTTGACCTGGATGATGTTACGACGATTGACCTTCTGGTCTTCGACCTTCTGATCTTCGCTAGGCAATGGAGGAAGACGTCTTGCGATACCCTGCTCCTTGTCCATAGTAGTCACCATCAAGAAAAAGATCAATGCAATGAAGGAGATGTCCGCCATTGATCCACCGTTAATTTCAGGAGTCTTTTTTGATGCCATACTAAATTACTTATTTGATTGCCTTGTGTGCGGCACCCCATATCAATGAAATGATTGATCCGGCTACGAAAAGGTAGCAGACATAGAGGGCAGCGTCAGCAAATTTGAAAGTACCTTCTGATACAACTGTGTTAACAGCGATTGCCTCACCAGGGGCAATCATATAGATACCGCCGAAAATAACCACAACGGCTGCAACGACGAGAAGCAGTCTCTTGAGGCTCTTTTTGTCTTTGAAGGAACTAACCAACGGAAATCCTATAGCAAAGATCAAAGCGGCAGCTACCAAAATATATGTCCATACCAGGTAAATGTTCAGCATGCCTGAATCGACAGTCTTGATTGTCATCAGACCAATAGCGAACAGCACCAGTGATATTACCAGGAGCACATATTCGATATATTTTAAAACTTTCATGATCTATTGCCTGTAATTATTTCGTGTACTTTACAAGTGTGTCAACCAAGTCGATTGAAGCAGTTTCCATTTCAGAAACGATAGCGTCAATTCTTGAAACGATGTAGTTGAAGAAAATCTGAAGGATAATAGCAACGACCAGACCACCTACAGTTGTGATCAAAGCGACTTTCATACCACCTGCTACCAATGCCGGGCTGATATCACCTGCTACCTCGATTGCGTCGAATGCCTGGATCAAACCGATTACAGTACCCATGAATCCCAACATAGGAGCGATACCGATGAAGAGTGAAATCCAAGACATACCGTTCTCAAGCTGACCCATCTGAACTGAACCGTAAGAAATGACTGATTTCTCGATGTTTTCGATTGACTGTCCTTCCTTAACGCGGAGAAGTCCCTGATAGTAGATGCTTGCAACCGGGCCCTTGGTGTCGCGGCAAAGCTCGAGAGCGCCGTCGATATCTTTTTCTTTGAGTTTGGCCTCAACTTTCTCTCCGAAAGCTGCAACGTTAGTCTTGGCCATACCGAGAGTGATGATTCGTTCAATTGCAATAGCAAGACCGAAGATAAGGCACAACAGAATGGTTGCCATGAAGCCTGCACCACCTTCGATGAAGAGCTTCTTCAACTGCTGATGCAGTGGCTGATCGCTTTCACCTGCAGCGAATGGATCAACTGGAGCGGCTGCCTCTTCGGCAACTTCCTCAGCAGCGGCAGCAACTTCTTCAGTTGCAGCAGCTTCTTCGTCCTGAGCTGAAGCTGGTTGGAAATTAGCAGAAACTGTCAGAAGACCAGCAACTGCCAAAAACATGAAAATTTTTTTCATAAGTTTTTTGATTAATTATTAAACAATGTATTAAAATAGTTATAGTTTTTTCAACCGATTCCGATGCGCACAAACATATGTATACACGAAATATCGTGCAATTTAGTAATAATTTCGGAAATACCTATCAATTTTTTGAAATTTCTCCTCTAAGATTTCTGCCGAACACTTCTTTGACTTTATCCGGGGACCGATACCTTCCGAGCAGATAGAACATCTTGGCCAGTGCCGATTCGGTCGTGATGTCATAACCGCTGATTACGCCGGCGTCCTTCAGCACGGCACCGTTGGCATAGGCGGCCATATCCACACTGCCAGCCTGACATTGGGTTACGTTCACAACGATCCCACCGTTCACGGTGAAATCGTGCAACGCATCAAGAAACCACTTGTCCGCCATCGAATTGCCCGACCCGTAAGTCTCAAGGATCACAGCCTTCAGCCCAGGTATGGACAACACCGCCTGGACATGCTGGGGCGTAATTCCGGGGAATATCTTCAGCACGGCCACATTTGTATCAAGTTTCTTGTGCACCTTCAGCTTCCTGCCCCATATCTTCGGGTGGCGCACATATTCCATATCATATTTGACGTGGATCCCGACATCCGCCAGAACAGGGAAATTCGCCGAGCGGAATGCCCGGAAATTCTCCGCATTGTATTTCACGGTACGGTTTCCCCTGTACAGCTGACTCTCAAAATAGACGCATACCTCAGGAACATAGGGATGGCCGTCGGCATCCACCGAGGCGGCAAGTTCTATGGCGGAAATCAGATTCTCCTTCCCGTCGGTGCGGAGCATCCCGATAGGAAGCTGACTTCCTGTGAAAATGACAGGCTTTTCAAGATTTTCCAGCATGAAGCTCAGCGCGGAGGCAGAATAAGCCATAGTATCCGTACCATGGAGAACCACAAATCCGTCATACGAATCATAGCTGAACTCTATCAGCTCCGCAAGCCGCACCCAGAAAGCCGGTTTTACGTCCGAAGAGTCGATCACGGGATTGAATGAATAACTGTCAATCAGGAAACCGAATTTTCTCAATTCCGGAACCTCTTGAGTTATTTGCCTGAAGTTGAAT
Source organism: Candidatus Cacconaster equi (assembly GCA_018065895.1). GTDB lineage: Bacteria > Bacteroidota > Bacteroidia > Bacteroidales > UBA932 > Cacconaster > Cacconaster equi. Next base: position 9,060 of record JAGHSK010000015.1, on the reverse strand, counting down.
GGTTTGAGAAGCAAGGTCTCCGGATCTTGCTTCATTCCGATGGTGCCACCGGTATAAATCAGAAGAATTCTGCTTTCCATCAATATGGTAATTTGAACAGGGAGCGCGCATTTGCAGACGTTGCAGATGCCACATCCTCCGCTGTGACGTTTTTTATCAAAGCAATTTTATCAGCCACGTACCTCACATAAGCGGGCTCATTGCGATGTCCTCTGAAGGGAACCGGAGTCAGCCAGGGGCAGTCCGTTTCCAGAACGAGATCATCCAGAGACATCTTTTCGAGAGCAGTGGCCACACCGGCATTCTTATAGGTTGAAACACCGCCTATTCCGAACTTGAAATCAGCCTTGGAAAGCAGCCTCCGGTAGGTTTCGTAACTTCCCGAGAAAGCATGCATGACTCCACTGAACTCAACTCCCCTGAGGTCATCCAGAACCCTGAAGAAATCGTCAGTAGCCTCCCGCAAATGGATTATTACCGGGAGTCCGGCTTCTGCGGCCAATGCAATCTGCTCTTCGCAGACAAAAATCTGCTCGCGTACAAAGTCCTTCGACCAATATTCGTCAAGGCCAATCTCCCCTATGGCATAATACCTCCTGTCCGACAGATGCTTCTTGACGAAATCCAATTCATCCCTCCAGTTTTCAGCCACAGAAGTGGGATGCAACCCGATGCAAGGGAAGGCGAAACCATCCAGAAGGTCAGCCGTACTGTTGACCGAGCCCTGTGTCGCGCTGTCGATTCCGGGCATCACACAGGCGCATATCCCGGACTCTTTCGCTCTTCCGACCACCTGTTCGAAATCCTGCGCGAAAGCCTCGTCATAAATGTGACAGTGGGTATCAATCAGCTCAATCATCGGATTGCCTCTGTATAAATATACAAATATAAGAAAATAAACGATTGAACACCCTGTTTCACCCCATTGATTCAGCGTAGTCCGTATCTGCCCCCTCCCACCCCGGTGACAACTCCGGCGAGCTCCATCTCAAGCAGGATTGAGGCAAAATCCTCTTTCCGGACACCGGAGATGAGAAAAAGTTCCTCCACGGATTGTGGCGAGCGTTGTCTCAAAGCCTGTGCTATTCTTTTCTTCGGTTCGGAATCCAGATCATCAAAGAGTGTATTCTGACGCACCTTTTTCTTCTGTGGCATCCAGCCCATGGCCCTCGCCAGCGTGTCGGCGGAATCAACCAGTGCAGCCTCGTTCTTTGCAATCAGGCTGTTGCATCCCACAAACGATTCATCCGTGTTGCGACCTGGCACCGCAAACACCTCCCTGCTGTATGAATTTGCCAAAGAAGCCGTTATCAGACCGCCTCCTGGCTTGAATGATTCAGCCAGAAGCACGGCATCCGCCAGACCTGCTATTATCCTGTTGCGGCGTATGAAGGTGTGCGCCATTATCGGAGTGCCTCTCGAAAAATCGCTCAACAGAGCCCCGTTTTGAGCGATTGCTTCAGCAAGTTCCCGATGCCTGCCTGGATAAACCGTATCGAGGGCGCAAGGAAGGACAGCAACCGTTTCAAGCCCCGAATCAAGTGCCGCCTGATGGGCGCATCCGTCTATCCCAAGAGCCAGTCCGCTGGCTATCAAAGGGTTCACCCCACAAGCAGCGAGATCCTCTATGACGGAACGGCAAAACGTGCGGCCATAGTAGGTAGCACGGCGTGTCCCCACCACTGCAAGGACGTGTTCCCTGTCAAGGTCGGCCTTCCCCTTGCAGTAAAGCATAAGCGGAGCATCTTCACACTCCCTCAATCTGTAGGGATATCCCGGTTCATCCACATACAGCAACCGCACCCCCTGACTTTCGGCCCACTTCACCTCCTTTTCAGCCCAATCCAATATGGAACGGTCTGTCAGCTGCCCGATGATTTTCTCCGCTCCCGGCATGATGGACCTGAGATCCTTGCCACTGAGCGTGAATATTTCAGAGATATTGCCGAACATTCCGATCAATCTGCGTCCATCGGCACATTTGTCGCAGAAGATCCGGCTCAAGGCCGCAAGGTGCACATAAAAGTCATACTCCATATCTTTGCCTTTTTGCCGCAAAAATATGGAGTATGCACTCAGAATCGGAGACGAGTGTATAACCGCTATATAATCAGCATCGCATCTCCGTATGTCCCAAACTGATATCCCTGCTCAAGCGCCTCCTTGTAGGCTCTCATCACGTTTTCATAACCGCCGAACGCAGCCACGTTCATCAGCATCGTGCTGTGCGGGAGATGGAAATTGGTGACCATTGCGTCAGGAATTGAAAACTTGTATGGAGGAAAGATGAATTTATTTGTCCATCCGTCAAACGCCCTGATCTCATTGGTGGTGGTGACGTAGGTTTCCAATGCGCGGACTACTGTAACTCCGACTGCAATGACCTTGTTCCCATTACGTTTGGCGTTGTTGACCTTGGCTGCCGTTTCCTCGGAGATCTCCATCTGTTCGGAATCCATCTTGTGTTTCGAGAGATCCTCTACGTCGACATTGTGGAAATGGGCATTTCCCATATAAACCGTCAGGAAAGCAGTGCCCACGTCATTAACCTCCATCTTTTTGAAGAGGATTTTGCTGAAATGCAATCCGGCGGCAGGTGTTGCCACAGCCCCTTCGTTCTTGGCGAAAATGGTCTGGAAGCGTTCCTTGTCAATTTCTTCAGCCTCCGGGCGGATCCATTTGGGAACAGGCAGGGAGCCCATCTGATAGAGTGTCTGCCGGAATTCCTCATAACTTCCGTCAAACAGGAAACGGAGGGTACGGCCACGTGAAGTGGTGTTGTCTATAACTTCGGCCACAAGAGAATCATTCTCACCGAAATAGAGCTTGTTGCCTATGCGGATTTTGCGTGCGGGATCCACGAGGACATCCCACAGGCGCTGCTCGCTGTTGAGCTCTCTCAGAAGGAACACTTCGATCTCCGCCCCTGTCTTCTCCTTATTGCCCTTGAGGCGTGCAGGAAAGACCTTCGCATCGTTGAACACGAAAAGGTCGTGGGGCTTGACATAGTTTATGATATCCTTGAAGATTTTATGTTCGATTTCACCCGTGTCCTTGTGAAGTACCATAAGGCGACACTCATCCCTGTATTCACTCGGGTATTTCGCTATTAGCTCAGTCGGCAGTTCAAAGCCGAATTGTGATAATTTCATATTTTTTCGATTGCGACAAAAACAATTATTATACGCAAGAAAAGTCAAAAAGTTTCAGCAGATTCTCAATTTTGTTTCAGAGCTGCGTCAACCGTCTTGTCGATGGTAAGATAAATAGGATAGAACCCGTTGTCATCCAATGGAGTATATCTTGCGATAAGCGCTTTGACCTGAGTGAGGATGATATCTCCCGAGATCTCCCACTCCTCATCGGAAGGCACTATGCCGGCATCCGAAGTGAAACGGATGAATCCGCTCTTGAAGTCGAACCCATCAAGAAAACGGTTGAGAGAGTCCATGTCCCTGATGTTGCGCATCTGGTTCCTGTGGTTGTCCGAGAAGACGTTCGCATACTTCACCTGCATACTCTGCCTGTTGCACTTTACAAGATACTCGCTTACCCCGGTGGTATCGAGAGGCACGAAAACATCAGGGATGATTCCACCTCCGCCATAGACGGTTCTTCCCTTTTTCAAAGTCTTGAACTTGAGGGAATCATTGACTTTTATGCTGTCCACGCTCATCATCTCGCCGCTCGCATATCGTGCGAGGATGTCGTCGTAATGACTCTGTCCATAATCCTCGTATGGCTTCTGTATGCAACGTCCTGAAGGAGTGTAATATCTTGCAACGGTAAGCCTGATGCCCGATCCGTCGGAGAAATAACGCGGTTCCTGTACCAGTCCCTTTCCGAAAGAGCGCAGCCCGTAGATGGTTCCGCGGTCGTTGTCCTGAATGGCGCCCGCGAAGATCTCACTTGATGAAGCAGAGCCCTCGTCAATCAGAACCGCAAGGTCGATGTCACGGCAGGTGCCACGGCCATCCGCATACATGTCCTGGCGTTTTCTGTTGCGTCCTTCCATATACACTACAAGGTCTCCCTTGTCAAGAAACTCATTGCACAGCATCAGCGCCTGGTCAAGATATCCCCCACTGTTGCCGCGGAGGTCGAAGATCATACGCTTCATCCCGCTTTCGCGCAGCTGTGCAACGGCTTTCAGGAATTCGTTGTATGAAGTTCTTGCGAATTTCTCAAGTTTCACATAGCCTGTAGTGTCGTTGAGCATGAATGACGCATCCACGCTCCTGACAGGTATAGCATCGCGTACAATCTTGAACGACAGCTGCTTCGCTTCTCCTGGACGGCATATTCCGACATTCACTTTCGTTCCGCGCTTTCCTTTGAGAAGACGCACCACCGAATCCTGCGGGAACTTGACTCCCGCTATGTTCCTGCCCTCCACAGACACTATGCGGTCACCTGAGATGAGGCCCGCCCGCTCTGAAGGACCGCCGGAAATCACGTTGGTCACGACAGCCGTATCCTCCGGCATATTGAACATCACCCCTATTCCGTCAAAGCCGCCCTGAAGATCCTCGTCAGCAGCTTTCAAATCCTCCGGAGGAAGATATACCGAATGAGGGTCAAGTTCGGACATTATCAGGGGAAGAACCTTCTCGGTCAGTGCGGCATGGTCCACCGTCTCCACATAATCCTTGTCCACCTCGCCTAGAACAAGCATCAACTTGGCCCAATCCGAATCGGGAATGTCTATCTTTCCGGCTTTTTGTCCCCTTAATGATTCAATGGCGAATATTCCCATCACGATCGCCAGAATCCAAAGGAAGTAAATCAGATATTTGCTCAGTTTCTGCTGGTCCATCTCACTTCTTCTCAAATTTCACGACCTCAACTCCTGCGCGTCTGAGCAGGTCCAGCCCATCCGCGATACGATATTCCTCACTGTAAACCACACGTTTGATACCTGCCTGGATGATGAGTTTTGCACACTCCATACAAGGCGAAGCGGTTACATACAAGGTAGCCCCAAGCGAGCTGTTCCCGCTCTTCGCCACTTTGGTGATGGCGTTGGCCTCGGCGTGGAGGACATACGGCTTCGTAGCGCCGTTTTCATCCTCACACACATTCTCAAACCCGGCAGGGGTTCCGTTGTAGCCGTCGGAGATTATCATTCTGTCCTTTACGATGATGGCTCCCACCTTACGGCGCTGGCAGTATGAATTCTTCGCCCATACTGCAGCCATCTCGAGGTAACTTTCGTCAAATTTGCTGTCCTTATCCATAATTATCGCTTGTTTCTTTGGTACAGGTATCTCTTGATACTCTTCTTCGGTGTCTTCTCAAACTCTTCCGGAAAAATCTCCACCGATGATATCTTGCAGTACTGCGGGAGCTCCAGATTTGCAAGGGCTATGCTCTCATTGATCTTGCCCAACAACTGCGCCTGCGAGATTCCGGCCTCCTCTATCTGCTCCAGATCAGGGAAGATCAGCGCCACCAGCTTGTCATTTTCGTCCACTACCAGAGACTCCTTGACAAAAGGCATATTGTTGAGGATGCTTTCAATCTCCTCAGGATAGATATTCTGGCCCGATGCCCCGAGAATCATGCTCTTGCACCTGCCCTTGATATACAGGTACCCGTCTTCATCCACGACCCCCATATCACCGGTATGGAACCACCCTTTGTCATCAAAAGCAGCGGCAGTTGCATCCTCATTCCTGTAATATCCGGTAAAAACGTTGTCTCCCCTGACAAGAATCTCCCCGGGAACATTGTACTGGTCTTCGGAATCTATCTTGAGTTCCATCCGCGGAACGACCTTTCCACAGGAATAGAGCTTCGTCTTTTCGTGCGGCGCATAAGTAATGATCGGTCCGCACTCCGTCATTCCGTAGCCTATCGTGAAGGGGAATTTGATTCTGCGCAGAAAGGCCTCCGCCTCCCTGTTGAATGCGGCCCCTCCTATTATCACCTCATTGAAAGCGCCACCGAATGCCTGTATGAGCCTCTGCTGGATATTCTTCTCCACCATCTGGTCTATCACCGGCAGGTTGAGAAGCATCTTGATGCTTCCCCTGCTTATGAACGGCAGGAGCATCTGCTTGTAGATCTTCTCAATTATCATCGGCACCGCTATTATTACCGACGGCTTGATTTCCGCCAATGCGGCAAGTATCACCTTAGGGCTTGGCAGACGCGTCAGGAATACCACCTCCGCACCGATCGTGATCTCGAAAAGAAGTTCGAAAAGCATTCCGTACATATGGGCGGAAGGTAGCATCGACACCGTCTTTGAAAGGTTGTTCATCTGCGGTTCAGCCTCGGCGGCAAAAAGAACGTTGGACAGCAGCGACCTGTATGGCAGCATGACTCCCTTGGAGAATCCGGAGGTTCCCGAAGTATAGTTGATCAGGGCGAGTTCCTCAGGTTCGTCCCTGTAGTATGACACGTCGTTCTGACCGAATCCTGCAGGATACTTGTTTCTCATAAGTTCATCCATCCGGCGGAGAATTCCGGCAGGTTCAGGAAATTTTGACTGTAAAACCTCGAAATTCGTGAGATTCACAACCACCTCAACGTCCAGATCGACTTCTGTCATTCTGTCCCATATCACATCCCCGACAAAAAACAGTTTCACTTCGGAATGGGCCAGAAGATGACGGATATTTGCCGGCTTGAATTCGTGGAGAATGGGTACCGCCACCGCTCCGTATGTCATCACCGCCAGCATGACAACCGCCCAGTTCGCCTGGTTTTTCGAACATATCGCGATTTTTTCTCCCTTCTTTACTCCACAGGACTCAAAGAAAATATGAAGTTCCGCGATTTTCACCGCCAATTCCCCATATGTCATCGGGGTCTGGCCATAGTTGCGCAGCGCAGGCCTGTCCCAGTTATGCCTGACACTTGCTTCAACCATCTCGTTGAAAGATTTCGGCTTCTTGAAGAAACTTTTCATACGCAGCTCTTATCCTGTAGGGCGCAAAGATACGAATATAGTCCGTTCCTTGACAACAATTGTTCGTGTGTTCCCCTCTCAACAATCGTACCTGATTTGAGAACGATAATCTCATCAGCGTAACGTATTGTGGAGAGTCTGTGTGCTATCACCAGGGATGTGCGGTTTTCCATGAGCCTTCCTATCGCCTCCTGCACCAGCCTTTCGTTCTCCGTATCCAGTGCGGACGTTGCCTCATCGAGGATGAGTATCGGCGGATTCTTGAGCACGGCGCGCGCTATGGCGATACGCTGTCTCTCACCCCCGGAGAGTTTTGTACCCCGATCGCCTATGTTCGTGTCGTACCCGTCCGGCATACGGGAGATGAATTCGTGGGCGTTTGCACTCTTTGCCGCCGCAATCACCTGTTGAAGCGTCGCATTTTCCACGCCGAATGCTATATTGTTGTAAACCGTGTCGTTGAAGAGTATTGTCTCCTGTGTAACGATACCGAGTTGTGCCGCCAGGTCCTGAAGATTCACACTGCGGAGGTCCCTCCCGTCAATTCTGATGGAGCCCCCGTCAACGTCCCAGAAGCGAGGGATAAGGTCTGCGATTGTTGACTTCCCCGCCCCTGATGGGCCCACGATGGCGACTGTCTTTCCTTTTGGAAGTCTGAATGACACATCCTTGAGGACCGGTTCTCCGGAATATGAGAAGGTTACGTGATCAAATTCTATCTCACCTGCGAACGGTGGTACAGGTTCGCTGCCGGATACGATTTTCCGTGGCGCGTCGATTATCGCGAAAACCCTTTCCGCAGATACAAGCCCCTTCTGCATTGTGGCGTATGAATTGGCTATCGCCTTTGCCGGCTCCAGCACCTTCCAGTAGAACATTATGTACACCACAAACTGTTGCCAGGTCATTCCGAGATTGCCGTGTATGTTGAGCCATCCGCCATAGAAGAGGACTGTCGCGGCAATGGTGATACCGAGGAATTCCGATGTCGGAGATGCGAGTTCCTGTCTGTTGAAAACAGCTCTTGAAGCTCTGCGATGAAGGTCATTCGTCTTTTCGAACGACTTCTCCATATATTTTCGTGCATTGAACGCGCGTATGATGCGGGAGCCTGAAACGGCCTCATCGAAGTGACTTATTATCTGTCCCATCAATGTCTGTGTCTCCTTGGATCCGGCTCTCATCTTTCTCGTCAGCCTGGTGACGAATACTGCCGACACAGGAAGTGCGACGAGGGAAACCGCGGTCAGACGCGGAGACATGTAGAAGAGCATTCCGAGGAATCCGGCGACCAGTATGGGTTCTCTGAAAAATACGTGAAAACTGCCTGTAACACTGTTTTGCACCTCATTCACATCATTGGAGACACTCGACAGGATATCGCCTTTTCTCCTTTCGTTGAAATAACCGATATCCAGGGAGAGTATTTTGTCGTACAGTTCTTTGCGCAGGTTCTTCATCAGTGTGGTCTTTACACTGACAAGAATTCTTTGTGAAAGGTATCTGCAAAGGTCTGTGACGAAACAGGTGAGCACGATTGCCAGGCACACGAAAAGGAGGCCCTTGACGATTCCTCCCCGGCCGATTATATCAGAGAGGTACCACTTGAAGGCGCTGGTGAAATAGTCCAGGGTCATCTGGAATTCCGGTCTGGAGATGCTGGCTCCGGCAGCATTGCTGTCAAAAAGCACTGTCAGTAGCGGACCGAGAAGCGCATAGTTGATGACACCGAATATAAGGGAGAATATCGACAGCACCAGATATGGCGGCCAATATCGGCTCAGCGGCCGGGCATAAGACAATATTCTCCTGAACAACTTCATGTTTCAGCGGCTTTAACTTACAAATATAGTATAATTTCCTTGAAAGATGCCATGTTCCACAGTTAAGCCGCAGAGGCCACTGCACTGGAGTTCCCTCCTTTCCTTATAGCTTCGCAGAGGTGCCTCCGTCATTGAAGGCGTCAGTTCAACAAAACCTTGAGCCTCAAACGCAGCCTGCCCGCGCGAATTGCCACAGAATGCAAGCTTTTTGTGGCAGATCGGGGGGGGGGGGAAACCCTGGTTTTGCCCAAAAAAAAGCCAAAAAGGGGGCAAAAACCCCCGGGAAACCCAATTTTTCCACCCAAAACCCAGTTTTTTGGG